>JBILKM010000013.1:0-61182 GCA_044376695.1 Silvanigrellaceae bacterium | reverse complement strand
TGGCAAGCCTCGGCCTGCTTCCCTTTCTCGGTCTTCTTTTGATTCTCAACATCTCGATAGGCCGGGCCAGCAGCTATTTAAACAGCACGAACTTTTTCGTGGCGCCTGCTTTGGCATTGCTGGGCATACTCTACTATGCCTCAAATGCATTTCGTTTTCCCAGTGGCTGGCAATGGAGTGAGCCTGCTTTCTTGCGAAACTACTCACTGCTCATCGTCCTTGAAGCCCTCCCACTTTCTGTTCCATTTCTGTTTCAACACATGAAACAGAAGATTTTTCTCAATGAAATATCTTTACCTCCGCCAGTTGAACTCGGTCTGCCGGAAAAAGCGTTCGGTTGGGTAGCCATTGGATCATTGCTGCTTCTGCCGCTCTACCGGGTCGGCATCATGAACGACCTGTGCATGCGTGCATCCATTCCTGCCATCCTGGTTTTGGGCTCTTATTTTCTAAGGGCTCTAAGAACAGAGTTTACTTTTCAAACATTGCAACGCAGTGTTGTCGCAGTGTGTGTGCTCCTGGGAGCAGGTTCAGCAGTCATGGAAATTCAACGCTCAATCATGAATCACACAATCCGCATCCCTGCGCGTGAAGCTGTTTCATCGCTCCTAAACACCACCGAAAATTCTGTAGTTGAGCAACGTGCTGGCGACCCCGAAGCGTTCTTCTGGCATTGGCTCGGGCCTATCGGTAACGCAGAATCCCGTAGCAGGCGCAACAAATCAAATTGAGTGATCGCGCCAACGTTCCACATGAAGAACCGACGACAAATGTGAGAGCTGACTGAAACTCACGGTGAGTCCAGCTCCTTCGGCATTTGTGTAATATCGAGCACGTGTGAAGGCGTCTGAAATGCGTCCTCCGAAGACGTGACTCAACTGACTCTGCACATTCACCTGCCCACGAAAGAAGGCGGAGCGATGCAACTTCAAAGCAAATGCTAACAGTTCATCGCGCTTAAACATCCCAGACTCCTGGGTGAGTTGCAGAGCAGCACCCATCTGAATGCTATAAAGCTCGACTTCAGGTTCCACTAAGGCAGCAATCCAGGCGAGCGCGCCATTCAAATGCCCTTCTGTTTCAACAACTTCAACAAGTCCTGAGCTGCGATCCCAGTTCACAAGACTCATGCCCTGGAGCAACTCTACTGCTGCCGAGACCAGTGCACCCGTGGAAGTGGACTCAGGCCAAAAGAGTTCTTCCTCCCACAGCTGTCGTACGCCCTCGAGCTGGCCTTCCAGCGCAACTATCGAAACTGAAGACTGCTTTCTCTCTCCTGAGAAACACGCTTGCATTAAGAGATGAGCGACAACTCCCGGGATGGCAATCAGATGAAAAATGGTGCCGCGATACCACCACAGATTGAGCTGAGCTGAATCTGCTTTGAGCACCGGAACGTCTGCACCAGTCCCCTTGAAAGGCTGGAGAAATCCCCACCGCACCGCACTGGTCAAGAGATCATCCGGGCGTTTCTTTGCCTCATGGGAAGCAGAGGTGAGTTGTGGCGCATTAGAAATGATCTCAACTTCCTCAACAAAGCCGTTGCCGTTGGACTCTCCAGCCGAAATCGACCAACCGAGCAACGCACCCAAACGACCGATCATATGCCGCAGCAAATCGACACGCTGCAAGCACACGCCACGAGTCAGAGTTGTGGTTCCTGGAGTAGAAAGAATAACGGAAGCCAACAAGGCGGTGTCGGAAGCTGTCGCACAGGTATTAATGCCTTGGTTGACTCGTCGAGCCAAATCTCGAACCATCGCTTGAATGCGTGAATCGCGCAGGTCAAAATCTGAGCGCAGATCAGAAAGCTTTGCAGGGAGGGGCTCTTTGTCGAGTGTACTTCCCGTGCTCTCGGAAAGAATCTGTAGTTTACGCACCGATTCACTCCAAAAATCACCGAAGCGGATTGGAGTACCAAAGGCAACCTCAACTCGACCATATGTGCTGAACAAAAATCGCAACGACTTCAACAGTTGCCAGAATGATTCTTTCTCTTTCTTTGCACCACTGAGTTCACGTGCATAAGAGTTATCTTCCATGACCTTGTCGTAAGAAATGAAGACGGGGCAAAGGAAGGTATTTTCTGCTCTGCGCTTAATAATGCTCGCAACGCACATGCTGGTCAGACCCGTCTTGGGTGGCAGCAGTTTCCCTATCCGTGAACGACCACCTTCATGAAAGAATTCGATCGGATGACCATTTGTCAGCAGGAAATCAACATAGCTTGAAAAAACAGCACTGTAGAGCTTATTTCCCGCAAACGAGCGGCGGAGGAAAAAGGCTCCGCCGCGGCGTAACACTGGTCCTGCCGGAAAAAAACTGAGGTTAACCCCAGCTGCAATATGAGGTGCAGCGAGTCCTTTGCGCTTCATCAGATACGACAAAAGCATGTAGTCGAGATGACTCCGGTGACATGGTAACCAAAGAATCTGGCCGGCCTTGGTTGCCTGCGCAACGGAGTCGAGATTACGCACACGGACGCCTTGAAATATTCTTGTCCAGACAAAGTCGAGCACAGTTTCGAAGGCTCGAATGGTATTATAATTATATTTTGAAGCGATCTCCTTCAGATAGTGCAAAGCCTTGCGCATCTGCTTTTTGGAGTTCTCACCCTGTCCCACAATCCGTTTGACTTCCTGACTCGAAAGAATCCGCTGACTCGCTGTTGCCAAATCATAGACAACAGGACCGCATGCGGCTGTGCGCTCGCGATGAAATTCAATCAGAAGTGAACGACGAATGCGGCGACCAGCCAACATTTCCTCTCCCGCAGGAACGGCAGCAAGATCAACTGGATTGCTGAAATGCACCCGCAATTGCCCTGCGTGCAGCAAAAGCATGAAATACTTCTGAAAGACATTCTCCATTCCTTCATCAGGAAAAAGCGAGCGCAACAGGATATTTCTTTCATTGCGATCAGGAACGCGGCTCCAGAATACCTGCACCGGGAGGAGGGTCAGTTGTCCACGCTTGACCCGATGGTCTGACTTCAAAAGTTCGGTCACTGCGGGGCTGAGGTAGTCTTTCCGGCTCCTTGGAATGAAACTGATATTGCGGGTGCGCATCGACAACAACGCAGCCTTGCGAAATCGATTAGGACGCGCCTCAACCCAGATGCGCGGCATGCCCATCATTTTGAGCGATTTGTTCACGGCGAGAAGATCAAGAATAGACATGCGCGGCAACACATAGACCACATCCTTCCCGTCGGTCACTCGACGGATCCACTCTTCCGGTTTCTCTGTGGGTGTCAGATGCAAACGGAATAGAACACGGATAGGCGTGAGAAGAAAAAGCCATTGCGAAAAATGCAAGCCGAGCAGACGAAACATCCTTTGACCCCAGTTTTGTTTACTTACGATGGACGAAGTCGAGGAGATCCTCGAGATGATCCGGATTGCGGCTGAGGAGAATGTTGTCAATCAATCTGGTCTTAACGCCATCTCCTCCGGTTACAAAGGCCGCCACAGCCAACACCGCTTCCGATTCAATTTGTTCAGGGCAGCCCTGAAGTGTTTTGGCATCGCGCATCTCACAATACTGCAACTCGAACGAACTATCGGTAAGCAGAAATTTGGACGCCAACGCAAGGAGCTTGTCACGTGAATGCTCCCCCTGCAGATACTGGCCAGCCACCGCCTGCAGTGCTGCGGGGATCCGCAGGGCTATTTGCTGGGCTTCTCGGTCTAAAAATTTGTTGCGGCTGCTGAGTGCAAGGCCCTGATTATCGCGCACAGTGGGAACACCGACTAGCCTTGTGGGATGGGCAATATCATGGGCCATGCGCTGAAGAATCGCAAATTGCTGAAAATCCTTCAATCCGAAGTAGGCCTTGTCAGCACGAGACAAATTCAACAGAAGCAAAACAACAGTGCAGACGCCGACAAAGTGACCAGGTCGGTAGGCACCGCAAAGCACTTCACCCATACCCGAAACCGCAACTTGAGTTGCAAAGCCATCGGGATACATCTGATCCACCGTTGGAGCGAACACCACCTGTGCACCAGCCTTTTCGCACAGCTCAAGATCAGCTTCGAGAGTACGTGGATATTTTGAGAGGTCTTCATTGGCACCAAACTGCTTCGGATTCACAAAAATAGAAACTGCCGTAATGGCATTCTCCTTGGCGCTGCGACGAACCAGAGTGGCATGTCCCTCATGAAGCGCACCCATTGTCGGAACAAATCCAACGCTGCAGCGCACCCCTGCATCTGCAAGAGTATCGGCCAAAGAATCCATCATGGCCCTGAATTCATCGCGCGTGCGGGCAACAAGAATTCCCACGTCTCAGCCTCCCAAATACGCCTTCTGAAGAGCCTCGTCCTTGAGAAGCTCGCTTGCCTGCCCCTGTTGTACGATCTCACCAACCTCAAGCACGTAGGCACGATGAGCAATCTTGAGCGCCATGCGCGCATTCTGCTCCGCAAGCAAAATAGTCATCCCCTCATTTTTGTTGAGCTCGAGAATCTTCTGAAAAATTTGTTGCACGAGCAGAGGGGCAATCCCCAAGCTTGGCTCATCCAACAACAACAGCGAAGGCTTAGCCATCAAGGCCCGACCAATTGCGAGCATCTGTTGCTCGCCGCCAGAGAGTGTGTGCGCATCTTGTTTCAAACGCTCTTTCAATCGAGGAAAAAGCTCAAAGAGGCTCTCAAGCTCCTGATTCAATTGCGATGCCGAAACTCTCCTTGAGAAGGCACCCAACAAAAGATTCTCTTTCACTGTGAGATCAGGAAAAACAAGGCGACCTTCCGGCGACTGAACCAGACCCATGCGGACGATCTGGTGGCTCGGGAGAGTGTGGATGTTCTTGCCTTTGAACTCGATGCGACCAGACGCAACCTTAACGATTCCCGAAAGGGAACGCATCGTTGTTGTTTTGCCTGCGCCGTTCGAGCCCACGAAGGTCACTATCTCGCCTTCATTTACTTCAAAATTAATTTTTCGTAGCGCTTCAATCGCACCGTAACGCACGGTGAGATTCTCAACCCTCAGGAGACTCATTGCTGACTTCCTCCTGCCACTGCGGCTGCAGAGCCATCGTCTGCCCCGAGATATGCTTCAATCACTTTAGGGTTTTTCTGAATTTCAGCTGGATTTCCGACTGCAATGACTTCGCCGTGATCGAGCACAGTGATTCTGGAGCAAAGATTCATCACAAATTTCATGTCGTGTTCTATAAGAAGCACGCCCAAACCATGTACATCACAGATGCTGCGCACGAGCTGTGCGAGTTCATCCTTTTCGGTTGGATTCATGCCTGCTGCGGGCTCGTCGAGCAGGAGCACTTTGGGATTGGTCATCAGTGCTCGAGCAATTTCAAGTTTGCGCTGAAGCCCATAGGGAAGCGAGGTTGCCTCCCAGTTCTCATAATTCGAAAGGCCAACAAACTCGAGAAGTTTGCGAGCAGAATCAAGTAATTTCTTCTCTCTCGAAACAATTGCAGGCAATCCAAAAAGACTCGCAACACTTTGCCCTCTGCGTTGCCAACTTGCTGCTGCCACAACATTCTCGAGTACGGTTAGGCCCGCAAACAAACGAATGTTCTGGAATGTGCGCGCAACGCCTGAACGAGCAATGACGTGAGCACCACGCCCTGTGAGCTCGATATCTTCCAGATGCACCGAGCCTTCGTTGGGTTTGTAAACCCCAGTCATGAGGTTGAAGACAGTTGTTTTGCCTGCACCATTGGGGCCAATCAATCCAACGATCTGCCGCGCCGGAACCTGCAAAGAAAAACTCTGCACGGCAACCAAGCCACCAAAACGGATGGTGAGATTTTCGGCTTTCAACAAAAACGCCGATGTCTTGCGCTCGGACAATGGAATCATTGCGAGCCTCCGCGTTGAGGTGATGATTTAGGAATGAGACGCATGATCAAAGATTGCAACCCCTTCGGACTGAAGAGCATGACAACAATCACAATGAGAGCGAAATAGATCATGCGCTGCTCACGAATCGCATCTGGCGCAAATCGGAGCACCTCCGGAACGGCAACAAGAATGAGCGCGCCAAGTACGCTTCCAAAAAGACTTGTCATGCCGCCAATCACGACCGCCAAAACGATAATCACACTCCTCGAAAAGTCGGCCTCGTCGGGACTGATAAATTGCAGAGCGTGAACATACAGTGCTCCCGCAATTCCCGCGATTGCCGAGCCGATGACAAAAGCTGAGAGTTTGGCAGAGTAAGTGCTGATACCCAAGCTGCGAGCTGCGATCTCGTCATCGCGCGTCGCCTGGATGGCCATGCCAAGTCCAGTGCGCCGAAAACGCGCAAGAGCCCACCAGACCAAAGCCAACACAACAAAAACCCAAGGCAAGGAACTCAGTTTGGGAATTCCGGTAAAGCCACGCGTACCACCCACCGCATCAATGTTCTTCAATGCGGTTCCCAGGATCTCGGCAAACCCAAGGGTAGCCATCGCAAGGTAATCTCCCTGCAAACGCAGACAGGGTACGGCGACCAGAAATCCAGCCGCCAGTGCGGATAGCGCGCCCACAACCAGTGAGAGAAGCATCAGTAAAGTGGGATCATTCAGACCCAACGCAGGCCCCGCATAAACACTAAACGCGGCAGCTGAGTAGCCACCGACCGCATAGAATGCAGCATGCCCAAGCGACAACAATCCAGCACCGCCGAGAATCAATTGAAGACCCAACGCCTGAATCGCAGTGATGCCGAACAGAATGAGGGGCAATATGGAATATTCAAGAAGCTGTTCCATCATCTTACACCTTCACCATGCGCGCCTTGCCCAGAAGGCCCTGCGGACGCAACAACAGCACGAGGATCAAAATGAAGAACGCAGCGCCGTCTTTGTAGGTTGATAGGTCGTATCCAACTAACAGACGCTCGGCGATC
Source organism: Silvanigrellaceae bacterium (assembly GCA_044376695.1). Lineage (GTDB taxonomy): Bacteria > Bdellovibrionota_B > Oligoflexia > Silvanigrellales > Silvanigrellaceae > RFOM01. Next base: position 54,315 of record JBILKM010000013.1, on the reverse strand, counting down.
CCCAGCACGAGCCCTCCGACCAGAGCCCCAGGAATGACACCGATGCCACCGAGAACTGCTGCTGCAAATGCCTTGAGACCACTCGAAATACCCATGTAGGGCGTAACCTGATTATCGGCCATTCCCTGCAACAATCCCGCCACCACAGCCAGCGCTGCACCAATGAAAAACGTGATCGAAATAGTGCGATCGAAAGGCACACCAACAAGACGAGCAGCATTCGGCTGCAACGCCAATGCACGGATCCCCTGGCCTGGACGGGTTTTTCTCAGAAAAAGCTCTAGCCCGAGTGTGACCAAGATCGCGACCACAAAAATCAATAGATCCCTATGACGTACAACCACTTCTCCCCAATCAAATAAACCTTCGGGAAGCTGCGGAAGCTGAACTTGATCCACGGGAGGAAAAAGCGATTTAATGAAACCGAACACACCACCGTCGGGCAGTGTTGCCGGATAGCTTTGCGGATTTGGACCGAGAACAGCCTGAACAAGATTTTGAAGCAGAAGACTGAGCCCCACAGCTGTAATGAGAGGGGCTAGCTTTCCAGCACCACGCAGCGGCTTGTAGCAGAAACGTTCCATCGCAACTGCAAAAAAGCCCACGCAGCACATTCCTACAACCAACGCCAGATGCCAGGGAAGGCCCAGAGAGATAGCGTACATCACAAAATACGCACCAACCATGAAAAGCTCTCCATGAGCAAAATTCACGAGCTGAAGTACGCCGAAAACCATTGAATAGCCGAGCGCAATGAGTGCGTAAACACTTCCCACCGCAAGGCCATCAAAGAGGTATTGGATGAAATCAAACACCGACCGACACTCCCTGTCCCAAAAAACACGATAAGGGGAAGGCACCCAAATGAGATGGCCCTCCCCTGCATTTCATTTCACGCGCAGAAGACAATCATGGATTCACGCGGGTCAGGAATTTAAATTCCTTCTCGGTGGTCGTGACAATCACTGCTGGCTTCACCGCGTTGCGATTTTGGTCGAGGGTGATGGTTCCGGTAATGCCGTCGAAGTTTTTCATTGCAGCAATTGCATCACGGATCTTCTTTGGATCATTCGAGCCAGCCTTTTTGATGGCAGCGCGCATGAAGAATCCAGCATCATAACCCAGCGCAGCCATGGCTCCTGGATTTTCCTTGTTACGGTTCTTGTATTCGCGAACGAATTCTTGAACGCGTGGGTCGGTATCGTCGGAAGCAAAGTGACTCGAGACGTAGTGCCCCGCAGCAGCTGCGCCGGCAATCTTGAACAGGTCGGGGCTGTCCCATCCATCAGTACCGAGGAACTTTGTGTTGAGTTTGAGTTCTTTGGCCTGGCGCAAAATTGCACCAACCTGGGTGTAATAACCAGGAATAAAAACAACATCCGGAGTTGCCTTGCGCACTTTCATGAGCTGAGTTTTGAAATCACGATCTTTTTGGGAGTAGGAAATCACCAGCTCTTCTTTGATAGTCCCGCCAGCAGCGATAAAAGCCTGCTTAAACGAATCACGCAGGCCTCGGCTGTAGTCGGAATCAGAGTCCACGAGGATAGCGGCCGTCTTTGCCTTTAGATTGCTGACAGCAAATTTGGCCATCACAGCGCCCTGAAAGCTATCAACGAAGCAAATACGTGAAATGAACTCTTTACCCAAAGTGATCGTGTCGTTCGTCGAAGCGTGGGTCACAAGGGGAATTTTAGCCGACTGTGCTGCGGTCGAGGCAGCAATCGTATTCGAGCTGGCGACTTCGCCGATGATAACCGCGACCTTGTCGGTTGCGATAAGCTTGTTGACTGCCGCGGCCGAGCCCGCGGGCGTTCCCTGGGTATCTTCGACTTGCATTTTAAGCTGTGGAGCGTCTTTTCCGGCCTTCTCGAGGGCCAACTTCAATCCATTGAGGGATTCCTGTCCGAAGGTCGCTTTGTCGCCAGTGAGCGGGAGAATAACCCCAACTTTGACTTCAGTCACTGCAGCGTGGGAAAGCGTTGAGACGCCGAGGCCCAATGAGCAAAGACCTACGGAGAGAGCAGCCAAAACAACACGACGAGAAGGCCTGTTTTGCGCGATCATCGAAACTCCTATGTCTCCGCTTCCGATATGAGAAGGGAGAGGCGCTGAGGTTTATGAACATGAAGGCTCATCTGGTATGTCATTTAGGTTAGGAAAATTCAAGGGTCTCGCCCTGAGACTGCCACCTGGAGGGGCAACTCATGCGTATTTGTATCGCCCAGACGCGTGTCCGTGCGGCCGCACTTGAGCAAAACTTTGAGGCCATGAAGGCTGCCATCGCTAAAGCACGGGTGGATGAGGCCGATCTCATCGTCTTCCCAGAGATGTCGCTGCCCGGATACTTTTTGGGAGATGAGTGGGAACGACCTCATTTCCTAAATCGCTGTCAGCACTACGCGGAACAACTCGCAGCACTGAGTAACGACATCGCGATCATATTTGGCAGTGTCGGGGTTGATTCCGCAGCGCGCAATGAAGACGGGCGAGTCAGAAAGTACAACGCAGCCTTTGTGGCCCAAGGTGGTCAGCTCATCCTCAACAGCGCACTGCAACTGCCCTTCTGGCCCAAAGCCCTCATGCCGAATTACAGGGAATTCGACGACTCTCGGCATTTTTTCGATCTGCGTAAACTTGCACTCGAGCGAGGGATGGCTCCCGAGCAACTTCTTCAACCAGCAACTCTTCGGCTCCGCGATGGCGGTACGATCACACTCGGCATTGGCCTATGCGAAGATGCTTGGGACGAAGATTACAACCTCAAGCCCTACAGCCTGCTGAGCAACTCACATCCGCGGCCCGATCTACTGCTCAATCTGAGTTGCTCGCCCTTCACCATAGGCAAGCAATTAAAGCGAAGAAAACTCTTCTGTGGCATGGCTTCAAGCACAGGTCTTCCGGTAATTTATGTCAATGCCGTGGGCTCGCAGAACGTTGGCAAAACAATTTTTAGCTTCGACGGCCAAAGCGGAGTTTATGCAGGTCAAAACTTTTATCCGATCGCCGAGCCGTTCGAAGAAAAGACACAAACACAGGCTCTACCGAATCATCAGGCGCAACAAAAACCTTCTCAATACTCACAGACAGACAATCAACGCACAGAGGAAATCCATCTTGCCCTGGAAAGGGGACTTGCTTTTATTCGTGATGAATGGAGGCTAAATAAGGTCGTTGTGGGAGTGAGCGGTGGAATCGATTCAGCACTGTCAGCCGTCCTGCATGCACGAATTTTTGGTGCAGAAAATGTAACCTGCGTAAATCTACCTTCCCAATATAATTCGCAGCTCACCATGAATGCAGCGCAGTCTTTGGCAAAGAATTTAGGATGCGTTTTTGCGTCATTGAGTATCGAAGAATCGGTCAAACTCACTCTCAGACAACTCGATGATGCGCGACAACAAGGAATTGCTATACCCGCAAATCTTCATCCGCTTGTTGCTGAGAACATTCAGGCCCGCGACCGCGGCTCACGACTCATCGCAGGAGTATCCTCTGCATTGGGTGCTGTTTTCCCATGCAATGCCAACAAATCAGAAATGACTGTCGGCTATTCCACACTCTACGGCGACCATGCTGGATATCTTGCTCCGCTCGGGGATCTCTGGAAAGGTGATGTTTATGCCCTGTCTCACCATTACAATACGGCCGTGTATGGACGTGAGATTATCCCGCACGACTCCTTGTCGGTGAAACCAAGCGCAGAACTCTCACCACAACAGGATATCACCAAAGGGCTCGGCGATCCGCTTCATTATCCCTATCACGACGCACTCTTTCGTTTGTGGGTTGAAGATTGGAATAGGCACAATTACGACAGCGTACTTGAAGCTTGGCAGTCTGGAGTTTTGGCAAATTTACTGCCATCCGAGGCAGCAAAATACCTCATACAAAACTTCAAAACACAGGAAGAATTCGAGACAGATCTACGAAGATGGTGGAATGCTTACATCGGCATGGGGGCATTCAAGAGAATTCAGGCGCCACCTGTACTGGCGCTCACGCGCCGCGCCTTTGGTTTCGACCACCGCGAGGCTATCGGAATTCACCTTTCGCGAGGAAAATAACGCTTCAACAACTCATTCTCGCGCTGCCAAACACGACTCCCTCGAGTCACTGTGGCAATTCCAACACGCAGCTGCTCAGAAATTTCCCGCTGTGGAGTGCCGCGAGCAAGACCATCGAGTATGCCCAGGCGCTGCACCAGGGCATCAATTTCAGCCGGGGTCAGAAGTGATTTCAAAAGCTGCAGTAGATCATCTTCTCTGGCATTCTTCAAAAAGCCCGTGAGCTCAGAGATGCGCGGGTCGACGGTTTCCATGAAATCCTCTTCTTTGTTTGGGGGGGCGCGGTTGCGCCGGGACATTGCCAGCGGGATGTTCAGCCGGACAACCGATTGTCCCTCAGACGAGGGAAATTAACTTGCTCGAGGAGGATTTTCTTTTGAAATTTCAGTCTCTTTATTATCTCTACTCCGACTCATGCGCACTCCTGAAGATGGCCGAGTCACATAGCAGACCGTATCCATGTGGGTCAGAATATTTTTCAAAAAGTGGCGGCGCGCCCGAACAACACTTCCAGCTCTCGATATATCTAGGTTTAGCAGAGGTTCCTGAGAATCGGTTTGCCCGAAAATCTTTAGTCGCAGAAAATCAACACGCGGATCCTGGTCAAACTCTATAACAGCAACCTTCAACTCATCCCACGCATAAACCTTTTCGCGGAAACGCGTGCACACCGATATTCCGCGCAGGCCAACCAGAATGCGCTTGATGCCTGTCATTTGAATAACCACGAGCAAGACACAGGGCAGAAGCACCAGAAACACGAAAGAAAGCGCCATTGCGACCACTTCGTTCGGATTGGTAAAGCGCACCTGGGCACTGGTCAGGAGAAAGAGGACACAGCCAACGAGCCCTGCAATTGAGACCCACAGCTGACTCCCTGGAAAAGAATAATACCATCGCCCTTCGGAAGTCAGTTCGCTAAACAGTATAGCCTCGCGCTCCTCATTCGCACGCTGTTCTATCTCCTGAACCACCTCTTCCGAGGGATTGGGCAACTGCGAGAGTTTGAGCAAGGTCTGGTAAGACTCTTCAAAACGACCCCAGGAATCCAGAATTCTGGCCTTGAGCCGCAGAGCCTCGGGATTGCGCGGCGCGAGATCGAGCAAGTCCTCCAGAACTTGGAGAGACCCCGTTCCATCGCCTGCAGCATAGAGCTTTTGTGCTTCGTTTACATGCTTCATGCCCGGCGTATCGGCAGACATGAGCGCAGACTGAGCTGCATCAGACATGAAAATGCCGCCGAGCCAAATGGCTGGCGGCAGTTCACAAGCGGGGTGACCTAGGGATTAGCCCTGAGCAACAACCCAAATCTTGAATTCTGCAGAGACTTCTGGATGAAGCTTGACAGAACCACGGTAAACACCAACGCGCTTGATATCGTCGAGGATAGAGATTGAGCGGCGGTCGAATTCATAGCCTTCAGCTTTGAATGCATCGGCCAGCTCTTGGGTCGTTACGGTTCCGAAGATCTTGTCTTCTTCGCCCACAGCCTTTTGGACAGTGAGTGACACGGAGCCGATTTGGGTTGCGAGCTCCTTCGCAGTGGAGAGAGCTTTGGCCTTGCCGAGCTCAGCCAGGCGGAGCTGGTGCTCAAGCTGTGATTTGTTGCGAGCATCAGCGAGAATCGCCATTTTGCGCGGAAACAAAAAGTTGCGTGCATAGCCTGGCTTGACCTTCACGAGGTCGCCGATGTGGCCAAGATTAGGGACGTTTTGTTGAAGTAATACTTGCATGTCTATACCCCGATCATGAATCGTCGATCCGAAAACGGAAACAACCGCCTACACCGCATTTTTGTTTTTGGCAAGCCGGTTTCTAAAATCATAGGCATTGTCGAGCAATCCGACCCCAGCCAGGACAGCAACAACAAGGAATGGCCCACCATTGAGCGCGCTCGAGAGCAGCAATACGGCAAAGACTGCAGCTAATGCAACCAACGGGCGCAGGCACGCATGAACGATGAGCGCCCCTTGGAGGGCCAGAGCCACCAGGACAGCCAGGGCGACCAATGAAGACCAGACCAGGACAGGCCCCAAAGGCTCCACAGGGAGCCAACTGGCGAGCTCTGCGTCGCCCTTCCAGAGCGACGAGATGTATAACAAAAAGCCCAGCGCCGGCACCGCAAGCCAGAGCGGAACAGCAAAAAGACGCGAGCTCCATCCAGGTTCCGCGGAAAGCGTGAAACGATAACCGAACAAATCCGTGGTACCTGGCGGACTGGGAGAACGGCTCAGTTTTTTGATCCAGGCAGGAGTGCTCACACGTTGCTTCTTCTCGGGCCAGCCTGCCCCAGCGTCTCGCGCGGATTCGCCCTGCGGAGCCTTCTTCACGTGGGATTGAACGATAATTGACTCAGCCACAGGAGCAGTGCCTGGGACTTTTTCCCGACCCATGAGCGCCTTCATGCTATCAAAGGTCTGTTGAAAAATTGAGACCATCTGCTGAGGAAAGATTTCACGATTATCGAGAACATAACGCAGCACCAATCGCATGCGTTCGGTCTGGTTGAAGGCAAAATCGATAAGAACGACAGTGGCTGCCAATGAACCCAAAACGAAAACCGAGAGTGAACCCGCATCAGCAAAAAGAAGCCATGCGAGCCGTTCCCAGCTTTCCTGATCCAAAAAACGTTGCATTTCGTCGACAACCCGCGACTCATTGAGCTGCCGCAGCAGTGTTTCTGCCTGGGTTGCATTGGTCGTACCCAATCCGCTGGTGATGTTCGCACTCAGCCATGCCTCTATGTTGAATCCTTGCGGCAACCCCAGGAGGCTCGAGAGCATCAAAACAAGCGGAACCGCGAGGATCAGGAGCGCCCAAATTGCTGAACGTTTTTTCAGCCGCACACCGAGAGATAATCCCAGGAACGGCAAACTCAAGATTCCGAATGTTCCGGCCATAACAAACACTGGCAGCCGCGTGGTCATACCGAGCAAGTAGATGAGCACAGAAACAGCAGCCATCAAGAAAACAGCACTGCGCAAGCGCAACACCGAGGCAACCTGCGCTGCGTGATATGCTGCGAGAGGAAAAACAAAAGCTAACAAACTGATAGCAATCAGAATGCCCGACAACAGAAGACCCGCGGAGCGTTTCTGCTGCGCGGGCCGTTCCGGTTGAACTCCGGATGGCTGTTCATTCCATTCAGGAAAACCATTCATTCAGAGAACTCTTTTATTATGGGTTGACTGGAGTGAGAACGTCTCACTCTTCGTCGCGAGGTGAACCGCGGCGTGCGCTCATTGAGTCGCCTTCCGCGCGCTCACGAGCCTGCTCAGCTGCACGGGTTGCAGCTGCTTCTGCCTGCTTCTGCAGCTCAACGCGACGAGCTTCAACGTTTACCTTGTCGGCGAGCTTGATGATGAGGCTGCGCAGAACGTTTTCGTCGAGCTTCAGAATACGCTCGAGCTCACGAGCATCTTCTTGAGTCGTTGCAACGTCGTAGACGTGGTAGATGCCGCGAGTGACCTTGTTGATTGGGTATGCAAGCTTGCGAACACCCCAGGTATCCTTGCGAATAATTTGACCACCATTGGTCGCGATAATACCCTCCCAACGAGTCAGCATCTTGCTGAGCTCTGCTTCGGGAAGGTCCGGCTTGGTGATGATCATTGCTTCGTATTCACGCATTTTAAAGGCTCCTTCTGGATCGCTGCTGAAAAACATGAGCCCCCTTTGCAACGTCTGGCGTATGGGGGCAAGGAGATCAACCAGGCCGCCTCGCATAACCGCTCTTGAGACAACATGCAAGCTCTCTCGCACCAACACCGCTAAAAAGCAGCCAAACCGAGGGGGGCTTCCCAATTTCAGTCCAAGCTCAGGGAGCAACTGGCACAGCTGCCCCGCAAACTGGTTCGCTTTTGCCCTGAGCGTCGTTTCCGGCATGCTGGCTTCCACGCCGCAGTTAGCTCTCTCGGCTCCGTGTGTGCTCAGCTTGCCTGTTTCCGCTGGCATCTCTGGCCTGGTGGCAGGTCAACTCGACTGCTCGCATTCGCTGAATTGGGGCATACGTACAGGAGTCGCCCTTCTTGGCTTCGAAAAGCCGGTTCCTTACGTGCGTGCCACGGTCGGCATAGCCTATCCAACGGAAAGTGCACTGCGAGAAAAAGTAGCTCCGCCCCAAGGATGGCAGCTGCTTCAGACACTGCGCTACGTCTACCTACCCGGAAACAGTTTTGAGAAAATTCAAAATCTCAGCTCCGAGCAGGCATATAAATCGCCGGCAATTCAACAATGGTCAGTTCTGCTCGACTCCGACGTAGCGTTTGAGCTCCGTTTTTTGGAATTAGAGAACAGAACACCCGAGCCTTTTTTCGGGATAAAAGTCTGGCAAACCTTGCCACAGCGTTGGCGCACACTCGGCGCATTGCAGGACACCAACGATGCGGATGCTCACGGAATTGTTGGAAACTATTACTTCCGAAGAAAACAATGGTCAGTCGAACTCGGAATCGGCCGCATGACTGTTGAGGTCGATAGAGTGGCGGCAACATTTTTTCATCCGACTTTTGCTGTTGCCTTGAAACTGGGAGAACTCCCGCAGTGAACAAGCATATTTTCGCTTTTATTTTGCCCTTATTTCTTTGTGGTTGCGATATTCGCACACGCGTCGAGGATCTCACAACAGATCAAGTGAGTGATCTTTCACTGGCACAGGGTGAACCTCAACAAGGTCAAATCGAACGCGTTGGAGCTGCGCGCGCGGAATTCATTCCTAACAAACCTACAGCTCTCTCGGGTTTCGGTGGCGCGGCTCGCCGTTTTCTTCCACCCATTTTCCTTGGGGGCGGACAGGTTGCCTTCTGCAAACCCTACGAAAAAGTGATTCATCCACCACAAATCAAAACTGCAGTCATTGAATTCAGAAATGAATCTGCAGCGGCACCTCAAAAGCTATTCTTGGTGTCATTGGATTTGGTCGCCGTGACTTCCGACATGACCAAAAAAATTCACAATGCGATCAATCAGGTGACCGGAGAGAACACATCAAATCTAAACAACACCTTGGTTCTTGCCACACACACACATTCCGGGCCTGCAGGACTCTCGGAAAATCCTCTGTGGAGCACATTTGTGTGCGACCGCTACAACCCAGAGCTCACTTCTGCCTACTTGGATCTTTTCAAGGCGACTGTAAAGAAAGCTTTGGCGCAACTGCAACCAATCACTTCTGTCGGCAAGCGGACCGCGCAAGTTCCTGGGCTACTCAACAGCCGCTTCGAGGGAATGCTCCCCGACACAGAAGCTTCACTGCTCACTTTTCAAACTGCAAATGAGTCCCTGCCCTTGGCATTGTTGCGGATGGCTGTGCATCCGACGACCTACGGCCCGAGCGACCTCGTGTTGACAGCCGACCTTGTCGCCCCGGTGGAGCAGACCCTGAAGCAACGCTTCAACGCCGAGGAAGTGATCCTTCTCCAAACCGAAATCGGTAACATGACAGCCAACACTGGAAGCCAAAGCATTGAGGCATGGGCTCAATCTGTAACCGCTTCGCTGCAGAGTGCCCAGATATCCACTGAGCCCAGCAAACCGCGCATCAGCACATCGACGACTATCGTTGAACTTCCATCGCCAGGAATCAACTGGAAAGGCTGTGGCGCTGAAAAGGCTGATGCACTTGTGAGTCTGGGAATTCTTGAAAATCTCCCGAAACGTTCAGCTCTCACTTTTTGGAAAATCAACGAAGAGATTAATCTTTTTCTTCCGGGTGAGTGGACAACATCAGGAGCTAAAGAGATCAAAGATAGCCTTCGGAAGAGAATGGCAGCAAACGAGACACTCAAACTCTATTCGCTTGCCCACGACTACACCGGTTACCACCTCAGCCGCGCAGACTACCAAAGCAAGGCTCTCGAGTCCTGCTCGTCACTGTATGGCGAGAGCAGCAGTGAGGTATTCAGGGATTCACTCCTTCAGGCTCAAATGCCACTTTGAGCTGTTTGTCAGCTGAAGCGCCGATTGAGCACAAAGGCGCCCACGCCCGGAATTGAAATAGCAGCCAACGTCCACCAGAACAGCCAGAGTGCATCCCCCTGCGTATGACGCACTCCCTCATGGTGCACATGCATGCCTTGATGTTGAAAAGCACCCGGGAGAAAGACCATAAGTAGGCAAGTGAGCAAAGCCGTCAGAACCGGAAGCCACCAGAGTTCACGAACAAGCCGACGCATTTGAAACCGATCCAGAAATACCAGCAGACAAAGCGCAGGCACTAAAGTGAAAAAGAGACCGCAGACGATCGGACAGAGAGGATCCGGAAGGCGATGCAGCAGAGCTGCTGTGTCCAAGGAGAAGGTCGTGAGCGCAATAGAATTCTGAGAACAGAGCGAAAGTGAAAATAGATACCCAACAACCGAAAGAATGGCATAGGCTGCAAAAAACCTTTTTCTCGAATGCAAAAGTTCGCCCGAAATCTTTCTTTCGACCACTTTCATGTTGCCCTGAACGTTCTCGGGAACCTCGCCCGTCAGAGCATGGAAAGAACGGTATGAGTTGGAAAGATCATCATCTTGGGTCGGTTCTTTTTGACTTTCCGACATCACTCATCTCCTTTTTGTCGCGGCTGTCCAAGTAAAAGAGTGCGGATCTTTTCGAGTGCCCGGCTGTAAATTTTTCTCAATGCCACCTCACTTTTGCCACTTTCATCCGCCAAGATCCGAAAACTTTTCTCTTCAACAAGACGACCCTCAACCACAGACCGCTGCTCTTTACTTAGACTGGACACAGCTTTGATGAGGGCTTCATCGCGTTGGCCTGCACCAGATTCGGAAAATCCGACCGAAGGAATTGCAGCTACGCCGGGCAACATCGTGTCGTCATGAACCGCTCGATCCTCAATTTCCATTGAAATTTCGACACGATTGGAATTCCGGCGCAATGCATCAACGCAGGCATTGTGAACGATAGTAAAAAACCACGGCAGTGCGGCCGCGTTGGTTTTGTAGAGATGAATCTTGGCGTGCAGCTTGAGAAAAATGTCCTGCGTGACCTCAGCCGCAAGTTCCGGGCGAGTCAGTTTCTTGAGCGCATACTGATAGACTCGTCCTCGATGGCGAACAAAAAAGCTCTCGAAGGCCTCAGGGTCTCCCTGGGCATAACCCTCAAGCAGCTCTTCGTCGCTCGGCGCTTCTCTCTTCAGCATATCACAGCGATTTTATAAGGTTTTAAAAACAAAAAGAATTCCCCTGTCACAAAACCCCGTGGGCATTCGTACACGTATACGAATGATAGCAAAGGATGTGACTCATGCACGATTCCGACACGAAAATCCCCTCCCTTCAGACCATGCTGCAAAACGCGCGGCTGTTGCTGGCTTGCTCTGCATTAGTGGTGTCGTTGCCTGCCCAGCTCACTTCAGCACACCCGGTTGTCTTCGAACAGGGCACTGCGATTATGGGACATCATCATGGCGACATGGCTGGTGTCGAAGTTATTCACTCCCCCAGATGGTGGTACGGGATTGGGCTGGATGCCGAACGCACAGAGAGTTCATCGACCATTCTGGCGCGTGCCAATGCTCTTGTGTGGCGAGGAAACTTCCCGGATCTACAGAGCAACCTTTACCTTGGTGTCGCAGCCGGAGTAGCCTGGGGAACGTTGAGCGACCATACCTCGCAAAAATCCGAAACTGAAGCCAGGATTGAAGGCTCATCACACAAGAACGAACGCTCAGGTGTTCAAAGCTGGAGCGTCGAATGGGATGCCGAGGACAGGCAATATTATGCGAAAGCACGCCACGAACAGTTCTTCAAAAATGAACAGCTGTTCACCAACGAGACTGTCGCTCGTCTTGGGATTGCACCTTACAAAGCCCAGGCCGACGAGCCAACGCTTTGGACGATGGTCGAATGGCAGGTGCATTCAAATGCGAAACTTGAAAACCCGCACCACGAGGTAACGCCCCTAATAAGGTATTTCTATCGCAACATGCTTTTCGAGGTGGGAAGCAGCCTCACAGGGAAATTGAAGTTCAACTACATGATCCACTATTTTTGAAGGAGGTCTCGCACTATGAAAAGCAGTCTTCGCTCACATTTAGCCATAGCTTATTTATTGGGAGGAATTCTCTTGAGCAGCATAGCTTCAGCAGATCAAATTAAAGTGAATGTTAATGGAATGGTATGCGGCTTCTGTGCACAAGGCATTAATAAAAAGCTTGAAAAAACAGGCCTTGTTGAGAAAATCAAAGTCGACCTAGAGAACAAAACCGTATCGTTCGCCACCCTGCCCGGAAAAGAATTCACCGATGAAGGCATCACCAAACTCATCACCGAGGCAGGCTATACCGTGGTGAAGATCACTCGGGAAAAACCATGAGCAAAACCTGGGCAGGATTCGCCTTACTGGGCAGCAGCGCAACTCTGCTCTGTTGCGTGATCCCCGCTCTTCTTGTTGGTCTGGGTTTCGGCGCAAGTGTCGCGGGAGCCTTCGCTGCTTTTCCCCAGCTTGCCCTCATCGGCAACTACAAGGGATCGATTTTCATTGCTGCAGGTATGCTTATCGCAGCCTCTTTATGGGCAAGGAGCCGCCCAGCTGCTCAGGTCTGCCCTGCGGATCCTGTCCTTGCGGCTGCTTGTATGAAAACACGGAAAGTCGCAGGTCGGCTTCTGTGGACGGCTGCTTTGATCTACACAGCCGCACTGTTTTTTGTATACGCCCTGCCCCATCTTCTTTGAAGCCTTCTCGCCCAACTCTAAACATTCAGCGAGAATGGCTTCCAGAGAATAAATAAACAGAATGGATTTCAGTGTCCGTGGCCCGAGCCCTGCGCATGAATATTTGGCAGTGAGCTGTCCACAGAATCGTGCTTGGTGTTTTCGTCTTTTTTGGACACCTGCTTTTCGCCCACTTTGCGTTTCACTGCATCGCGCTCAAGAAGATAGTCTTTGGTGTAGACCCACTTGCGTTCAGCAAGGCCCGCCATCGAATACTCAGGCCCCATGCGGATTGCGTCGACCGGGCAGGCTTCTTCACAATAGCCGCAGAATACACAACGCAAGATGTCGATTTCAAATCGCACAGGATACTTCTCTACACCTTTGTCGGGGCTTTCACCTGCAACGATGGTGATGCACTGCGCGGGGCAGTTTGTGGCGCAGAGAAAACAAGCTGTGCAGCGCACCCGGCCATCGGGACGCTTGGTCAGGAAGTGGGCTCCTTTAAAGCGCTCGGAGTATTGATACTCAACCTCCGGCCACTGAACTGTATTGGATTCTTCCAGCCCGAACACCTGCTTCGCAAAGGTCACAAGCGTCGTGCCCATGCCAACAAGCGATGTGGCAAGATAGCCATTTTTAAGATTGCGTGCTGGATCCCGAGAGACGTTCACATAAGCCATGCGTCATTCACCTCGTTCAATCAAAGTGTCGCCTGAGCCATTTTGCCCAGATCGGAGAAATATTCATCTACACCCTTGACCGCCACGAAGACGGGAGGATTTGCCTTGAGCTTCTGAGCAACGCCATTGAAGTTCACGAATGTTCCGTTCTTTTCAGCGAAGACCTTTACTGGCATCCGCAGCCACATCTTCTTCGCAGATTCGCTGAGCGTGTTGCCGAAATAGACTGCTTTCTTCAACTCGACAAATCGAGCCAAAGCCTTCGCCAGGTTGGGATAACCCGCCTCCACCTCTGGTCCAAAAATGAGAGTGAGCTCAGCTGATGCCGACGCAAGCGCGCTAAAATCACCCTTGAGCATCACAGGTGTAACTCCCTGCTCTTTGAGGACATCCATCATGCCACGGGTGTTGGGGTTACGATCGCCACGGAAGAGAATCCCATCGAAATCCTCGGCCTTCTCTGATTCGTCTCGCCAAACAAAAACTTTGGGAGCTGTTTTGAGAAGAGTTTTGAGTGTTGCGAGAGTTGTCTTGTACTCTTCGCTCGTAAATTGCGCGGTGAAAACCACAGCCACTTTATCCGCTGACACAGATTTTAGGGCATCGGTGACAGCTTGCAATGCCGCCTGGGCCGAGACAGTTTCACCGTTGAGCAACGGCGCGGGCAAACGTGCTGATGCATTGAGATGCTCGTACATAGTACGACCCACATCGCACATCCAGTGGCCATTTACGTCTGCATTGTGACGTGGCTTCAAGCGATAGTATTCACGCTGATTGCTATTCTGGAACAGGTTTACGTTACAGCCTGTGGAGCAACCCGGACACACCGTTTTACTTTCCTTCAGGAACCATACACGACACTTGAACCGAAAATCCTTCGCAGTGAAGGCACCCACCGGGCAAATGTCTGCCAGATTATAGCTGTAGTTATGCTTAATTTTGCGATCCTGATAGGTTCCGATCGTGGCCTGATCGCCTCGGTTAAAGATACCGAGAGTGCTGGTTTTGGTGACCTCGTCTTCGAACCGGACACAGCGCGAGCAAAGAATACAACGCTCGGTGTCGAGAACCAGTGTATCGCCCACATCGAGGGCCTTGGGCTTGAGAACTTTTTCGTCCTCCATCTGCGACTGATATTTACCCACTTTCATGTAGTAATTTTGCAGCTCGCACTCACCCGCCTGGTCGCAAATCGGACAATCAAGTGGGTGGTTAATGAGATGAAATTCAAGCGCCCACTTGTGAGCGTCCTTCACGTCGGAAGAGACAGTGTCGACCTTCATGCCTTCTGTTGCTGGAGTGTTGCAGGCGATCTGCAGCTTTGGCATGCCTTCAACCTTCACCATACAGAAACGGCACACACCCGCGATCGACAATCCGGGATGCCAACAGAAATGTGGAACAGAGACTCCCAGCTTCTGTGCAGCTTCCATGATTGTGCTGCCAGCAGGAACCGTGATGGACTGGTTGTTAATGCTCAACGTGACCTGATTCGACATGTTTCACCCGTGCGCTTGAGCTGCGTTCTGCTTCGATTTGTAAAATTCAAGAAACTCGTGTGCGAACTTCTGCGGAATAGAGCGAGCAGGGCCAGCAGCTGCATCAGAGAATGTGCAGATGGTGCGACCCATCATTTTGCCAGCGACGTCCGCGATCTTTTCGGCATCGCCCGGAGAACCGTCGCCATTGACGATGTCGCGCGACATCTTCAGCAACCATCCGGTGCCTTCGCGACACGGCGTGCACTGCCCGCAGGACTCATCCTTAAAGAAGTGCATCAGATTCTCGAGCACGTGCACCATGCTCACATCCTCGGGGATAACGATGACAGCACCGGAGCCCAACATTGTGCCAGCTCCTGCGAATGCTTCGTAATCCATAGTGATGTTTTCAATTTCTGCTGCAGTCAGAACCGGTGCAGAAGCGCCCCCAGGAATCACCGCCTTGAGCTTTTTGCCACCGATGAGGCCACCGCAGTCTTCGTAGATGAAGCGTTTCAGAGGGTAACCGAGTGGAAGCTCGTAGCAACCCGGACGAACAACAGGACCGCTGATGTTGAAGAGCTTTGTTCCAGCTGACTTTTCGGTTCCAAATTTCTTGTAGGCTTCAGCACCGTTGCGGATGATCCAGGGCACGGCAGCTAGCGTTTCCACGTTGTTCACGATTGTCGGCCTACCGAGGTAGCCCTTTACAGCCGGGAATGGTGGTTTGAGCTTGGGTTGGCCTTTTTTGCCTTCGAGCGAACTGATGAGGCCGGTCTCCTCGCCGCAGATATATGCTCCGGCGCCGATATAAACATCCATGTGATGCTTAAAGCCGGTGCCCATGATGTTGTCGCCGAGGTAGCCTGCATCATATGCTTCTTTGATAGCCTGCTCGCACCAAGCGATTTCATCGTAGAATTCACCACGAAGATAGATATAGCTTTTGGAAGCACCAATCGCATATGCGCCGATCAATTTACCTTCGATCAGCATGTGTGCATTGAGTTCGGCAATATAGCGGTCTTTGTAGGTACCAGGCTCACCCTCATCAAAGTTTGTGATGAGGTATTTCTCGCCGGGCGCCTTGGGCACAAATCCCCATTTCATACCCGTGGGAAATCCAGCTCCGCCACGACCACGCAAACCTGAAGCTTTGACCAGATTGATGACGTCGTCGGGGCTCATGCCGCCTTTGAGAATTTTCTCGAGTGCAGCATAACCGCCATGCTTCTTATAAACCTCAAGCGAGCGACTGTTGGGTACGCCCTCGAGCTCAGTGAGGATACGGAACTCACTGGGCTGACGACCGTTGTAAGGACTGTTCATTACTGGCATTGCAGGGCCCTTTCGTCACTGTTTGGAAGAACGTGCGGCCAAATCGGCTGCACACTTCTTGGCCGCGGCAGGAAGGTCTTTTTTACTGTAATCAGCGATCAATTTGAGAGCGAGCTCGGGTGTTACATTGAGGTGGCGATCTTTGTTGACCAGAGCCACTGGGGCATACCCACACACTCCAAGACACTCGACCTTATGGCACTCAAACGGAACGGGCTTGCCCGACTTCTCCGCCTCGGCAATATGTGCCTTCGCGGTGGAGATTGTTTTATCGGCACCATTCAACCAACAGGAAATACTTCCGCACACCTCAAGGCGATAAGGTTTCGGAGGAGCTTTACGGTACATCGTGTAGAAGCTCAGCACTTCGTTCACATCCACGACGCTCAATCCATGCTCAGCTTCGAGTGCTTGAACAGCTTCCTTAGAGATCCAGTCGTTTTCATCCTGAATGGCATGTAGGATGGGGAGGATACTTGAACGCTTGGTTTCATAGCGTCCTAGGTAACCTTTGATTGTTTCGTTCAGAGCGGGCGAGAAAAATGAGGCCATGAAACTATCTCCATTGCCGACCTCAGCGGTCGAGCTCTCCTGCAATGATGTTGATTGAACCCAGCGCGGCGACTGCGTCGGCAAGACGGCCACCCACGCACATCTGAGCGAATCCACTCATCAGGGCAAAACAGGGCGGACGACACTTCACGCGATAAGGCGTGCCGGAGCCATCGGAAATGACGTAAAAGCCGAGCTCACCATTAGCTCCCTCAACTGCATGATACGCTTCGCCTGCAGGCGGCTGAACACCGTTGATGATGAGCATGAAGTGATTCATCAGGCCTTCAATGTTTCCGTAAACATCTTTCTTGCTGGGAAGAGAGATGGCCTTGTTATCCAACGCGATTGGGCCTTCGGGCATGTTATTGAGGCACCAGCGCAGAATTCGGATACTCTGCCGCACTTCTTCCATCCGGACGAGATAGCGGTCGTAGGTATCACCCTGAGCTCCGACAGGAACGTCGAATTCAACTTGGTCATAGAAATAATAAGGATCGTGTTTACGCAGGTCGAGCTCGTAGCCAGTTGCACGCAAGCACGGCCCCGTGAATCCGTATTGGATGGCTGTTTTCTGGTCGATGGCACCCGCACCGCGAGTCCGTTGCACGAAAATGCGGTTGGTCGTGAGGAGTTTGTCCATTTCCTCATGTGTTTTAGCGATGTGTTCTACAACTTCCTTGGCGTCCTGGATCCAGCCCGCGGGAAGGTCGAAGCCCAATCCGCCAATGCGTGTGAGCGAGACGGTCAGGCGCGCACCACAAAGCTTCTCGAACAAGGTGTAAACCTTCTCGCGCTCATTGAACATGTAGAAAAAGCCGGTCAAGGCGCCGAGGTCAACCGCATTGGTACCGATGCAAACGTAGTGGTCGATGATGCGGGAAAGCTCATCGAGAACCATGCGCATCATAGTTGCTTTGGGAGGTACCTTTACACCAAACATTTTCTCAATCGTGGCTGCCCAAGCGTTGTTGTTGATTGGCGCAGAGCAGTAGTTGAGACGGTCAGTGTAGGGAATGATTTGGTTGTAGTTGTGAGTTTCGCACATCTTCTCGAAACAGCGGTGCAGATACCCGATTTCGGAATCGAGCTCTTTAATTGTTTCACCGCCGTCGACTACGGCCATGAAACGCAATGTGCCGTGCGTAGCCGGATGCGCTGGTCCAACGTTGATCCACATTAGGTCATCGTTGTGTTTCTTCATAAGGCGGTCACGGTCGCGTTCAAACGAGTGCTCGAGCGGCTGACCCGACATCGATTGGATTTGGTCGGCAGGATAATCTTTGCGCAAAGGGTGACCAACAAATTCTTCATGGCAAAGAATACGGCGGAGATCCGGGTGGCCTTCAAACTTAACGCCGAACATGTCGAAGCATTCGCGCTCAAACCAGTTCGCACCTGCCCAAACAGGAATCACAGACGCAACGGTCTCGCCGTCACCTACCGCCGTTTTCACACGCAGGCGGCGATTCAGATCTTTGTTGAGGAGATGGTAAACAACATCGAAACGCTTTTCGCGTTCGGGCCAGTCGACACCGCAGATATCCATCATGAAGTTGAAACCATGTTTGGTCTTCAGTGTCTCCATGACTCCCAGGACGATGTCTTTGGGAATAAAGAGCGTTTGCTCGTGGGTTTTATCTGAGCGCTCTTCAAGACTGATTTCACGTCCTGCAAAGCTGGACTTTAAGCTGGCGAGAATGTCAGCGTAAAACGGACTCGCATTATCCATCGGCTCTGGGCCTCCGTGCGTTCGACGGGCTGTGGAGTTTGTGCATATCTTTACAAAAACATGCACATACAAAGTCATCAATCAGCGGAAGTCAACCCGCAGACCTAGCCACGGACGATTTTTAACTTCAACATTGAACAATGACCCACTGAGAGTCGCACAACCAACGAGAACATCAAGGCCAATCCGGTCGCTTTTTGGAGAATTCGTTTGCATCAAATTGCAGCGAGCTTACTCAAGAGCTTCTGACTGAGGGAAAAGTGCGAGGCCATTCGACCATAATCGCCTTAATGATGAGCAAATAAATAGCGCTTCAGATTTGCAAAGCTTGCTCGAACAATTTCCTCGTCCGATTGCCCGCGAATCTCAGCAGCCATCCCCACAATTGACCTCAAATATTTGGGTTCATTCCGAACAATTCGATCTCCTGTGGCCAGTACCGGCCCAAGATCGGGAGCATCTGTCTCCAGGAGATAGACCCCGGGGCTGGCCTGACGCACAGCTTCCTTCATCCGTTTTGCATTCGGCCAACTCATCACGCCACCAAAACTTGCAAAACCACCCATACGCTCGAGATGTACAAGGTCGGAGCCTGGGCCTGGATAACAGTGCACCATGAAATTTCCCAAACCCTCAGCTTTTGCTTGTTCGAGGCGCTTCAACGTATGCCCCCAGGCCGACCGGCTATGCAAAACCAGGGGTAGATTCAGTTCCACAGCAATCGCAACACAGACCTTAAATGCGTAGTCTTGTGCTTCCAGCAATTGTTCTTTGCTCTGCCAACCCGAGAGACACTCACGCGATGCATCGAAACCTGTTTCACCAATTGCCCAGATGTACTCGCACTGCGTTCGTGCAGTCTGCACGAACGATTGCGCATCCCGCTCTGCAGCATCAGGATCGAAGCTGCCCCCTGCCCGCTTCCAGCGGCGCGCTATTTCCATTGGATGCAAACCAAGACACGGCATCACCCGAAACCCTATTTGCTCTCCGAATAACTCTGAGAAATCTTCACTCCGGGGAACACGCGGCAGCGTTTCAGACGAATGAGTATTGAGCAGACGTTCAAGGTCATCCCACCAGACTCCAGCTGCAATACATCCGCCCACTCCTGCACGGAGAGCCGCTTGAGCGACCGCAACCCACTCCTCCGAAGAAAAAGCATCTGGATGACAGTGCGCGTCGATTAAAGGGACAGGAAGTACCATCATTTGTCGTTCTTGCTCAGCAACGATTCCACATAGCCTGAAGTGGCCGGGAAATAATAACCGACCCCAACCGAAGCAGCCTGCCATCCCATGAGCCGGAAAACCCCTTGCCTCTCCACGGCTGTCTTCGAACGTGCAATCGCATGAGCTCCAAATTGGAAAAAAACATTATCACTGAAGTATGCCACCCAATCGAGACCTGCGTGGTTCGCACCGAGGAAACGTACATTCAGGTTTTCGGAAGTCTCGGAACTCGGAAAATACAACAGTGGACCGTAACCAAGAAACAACCGAAAGGCGCCTGCCGGTGTATGAAAAGAGAGAACAGCATCGAAAGGAACAGTCAGCGCATATGCTTTAAAGTTGCGAGGCTGCCGCTGAGCATCAGAAAGAGCTTCCCATTCGCCCACTCCTATCTGCTCCCGGTCAACACTGGCCCGCTGCGCTAGGGAGTCTATGTAAATAGAGGGGCCAAATTGAAACCCAGCATCCCAGGTACCGTACTGATTGGGGTGTTCAACCGAGGTCACCGACAAAAGAGCGACGAGCGAAGGACGCCCCGTGATCCGCTCTGAGCGGGTTGGAATGTTGTCGGCAAGCGTTAAGCTCGGATTAGACGCAGAAAGCGCAATACTGTTGGGAAGCAATTTGAGTGATTGCCCGAGGAACTGACTCACCCAGCCTCCTTTGAGGGTTTCGAATTTCTCGCGCTTGAAATTCTTGCGGTAGGAACTCACAAATTCTTTCGAATACAAATCCCACATGCCAAAGCTGACAGTAACGACAGATTCATTTTGTTCCTGCAGCTGCATCTCGATGGCTTTCACAGCACCTGTGTCGCGCAGCAGCTGTACACGTTTGCGTTCCATAGCTGGCTTCAAAAGTTCTTCAATACCAATATTTTCAAGCATGGAGCGTTTCAGTGCATCGGCGGATACCGAGGGCGGAACAAACTCAACGCAGTCGTCATCAAAGCGCTTGCCGAAACTTTGCGCTTCTGAAACCATCGCTGCCTTGAGGGCCAAATCTGGCTCCAGTGCGGGCGCGTGAATCAAAATGCGTGAACATTTCTCCGAAATTCCATCCTCGAGAGACTCGGGCACAGCAAGTGTGTGTTCGATTTGATGAGGACACTCGAATGCAGAGCCAGTAAGAAAATCGAGACCCACAGCGGATGCATACAAGAGAAGAGCAGGAACGGTTCCCGGTAAACCGAGTAGGCCAAGTGGCAGGTTGCCGCCGAAAACAGTTCCCAAGCGAACCTGGCAGTCAACTCTCATCTTTTTACTGTAAGCGTCGTGGTGAAATTCGAGCTCGAGAGCACTGCCCCGGCTCACATTCAATGCGAGGGGTGTCTGCGGATCTTCGGCTGCCGCAGGCGAATTGATAGCAACAGCCACGCCACGCGGCTCGGTATTAATGGCTACGGGTTGATTTCGGCCTCCCAGAGTGGCGCACGCAGATGTCGCAAACAAAACGACGAAAAGGAAACAGAGCTGAGCTGAACATCTGCAGCGCGTCATGATTTCCTTGCGGCTCCAACATAAAGTCCGTGCTTTTTGCGTTCAGAAAGACCGAACTGCGGAACCAGGCTCCAACGTGACGGACGAACGCCGCTCAGCACAATTCCCTTTTGCGCAATTCCTTGAAAACCAGAACTCGCAAGTTTTTCAGTAAGCACTTGAGGCTTGATGAATTTCCGCCAGTCGTGTGTTCCCCTGGGAATTCTACCGGCGATCCATTCGAGAACAAGAATCATCCAAAGAAATGAAAAGACCGTTTTATTGATTGTGTCATAGAGGAACAAACCTCCAGGCTTGAGCACACGATTTACTTCTTGGAGAACGCGGTCGAGATCGGCAACATGCTCAAGAACATCAACACAAACAACGATATCAAAACTTGCATCAGGAGCTGGAATTGCTTCACCTGTGCCAACTTTGTAATCAATTTCAAAGCCGCCTTCTCGGGCATGAAGCTTCGCCACATCAACCAGAACCTGCGCAGGATCAACTCCCGTCACATGAGCACCTCTGCGTGCCAGCTCTTCCGAGACAAATCCTCCTCCGCAGCCCAGGTCAAGAACCTTTTTGCCGTTCCAGGCATTGAAATAACTCTCAAAAAAACGAAAACGCGGTGCGTTCAAATACAACAAATCTTTAAATGGACTGCTCTCCTGCCACCACTGTGCCGCCAGATCGTTGTATTGCTGCAAATTGTTCATTGTCAGGCCCACCCTCTGAACAGACATTGGCAAAAAAAATCAGCTAGTATAGGGGTGTCCGGCAAGTTCCAGGCATCATGTCATGATGCACGGGACTCTCAACAGACACGGGAAATCTGAATGACGTCCAAGAATGCCATGCAGGAGCTGTTTTTCCAACCTGATGCAGAGGCAGCTGTCCGCAAACAGGTGGAACAGTACCTCGACCTGGCTCTCGCCTTTCTCAACCCAAAGAAGAACAGCACAGTCCAGAGTGACCTAAACCTTCCCGACCTTGAGGCACTCTTCCCGGAAGTCGAGATTCCCGCAGCGGGGATTGGTCTGGACAAGGCTCTCAAACTCGCCAGCGAGCGTGTTGTGAAACACGCTGTACATGTTGGTGACCCCCATTACATCGGCCACATGACCGGAGCCACACCTACATTTCACTTGGGTCTCGAACTCCTCATCGCGGCCATGAATCAAAATGTGGTCAAAATCGAAACCGCGCTATCGGGGAGTTTCGTTGAGGGACAGCTGCTGGCTTGGATCCATAGGCTCATCTTTGGCAAGAACGCAGAGTATTACAAAGCTCGCATGCATAAACCGGAATTGTGCTTTGGCAATGTCACAAGTGGCGGTACAATGGGAAACCTGACCGCACTTGCCGTTGCGCGCAACAAAAAAATCCCCCGCTGTCGAGATTGGGGAGTCTTTGAAGCGCTTGAGCGCATGGGCAAAAAAAAGGTCGGTATATACGCAAGTAAACGCGTGCATTATTCCGTGCGCAAGGCCGCTTCGGTACTGGGATTAGGCTCAAATTCGGTTCACGAAATCCCTGTGTTACCCTTCTCAAACCAAATCAACCTTGAAATCCTTGAGCAGATTCTGGCGCAACATCAAGCTCAGGGCATTCTTCCACTCGCCATTATTGGCGTTGCAGGAAGCACTGAAACGGGAAGTAACGATGACCTTGCAGCACTCGCCGCGCTCGCACAGAGGGCAGGTGCATGGTTCCACGTTGATGCCGCTTGGGGAGGTCCGCTACTGCTCTGTGAACAAGGTCGTTCCCTGCTCAAAGGTATTGAGCTCGCGGATTCGGTTGTTCTTGATGGGCACAAACTCTTCTCTGTGCCCATGGCACAAGGCATGGTTCTCTTCCGCGACGAATCTGCACTCGATGTTTTGCGCCACTCGGCGCGCTACATCATCCGAGCAGGCAGTGTTGATCTTGGTCGTACGAGTCTCGAGGGCAGCCGACGCTTCGACTCCTTCAAGCTCTGGTTCGCTCTCTGGGCTCTCGGACGCAAGGGTTATGCGCAGTTGATGGAAAATTCATTGCAGCTCGGTCAGAGTTTTTCAGCACTTGTGAAAAACTCGAACTCCTTCCAACTCACAAGTGAAGTGCAGAGCAATATCGTGACCTGGCGCTATGTCCCCGCTTGCTGGAAAGAGCGGCTGTTAAAAATTCACAAAGAGACCCTGCAAAACAGTTCAGCTGCAGCCAAAGACAATACGCTGCAACAATTGACCACTCTGCTCAACGAAGCTACAGTCGAAATACAGAAGATACAAAGACAAAACGGCAAGAGTTTTGTTTCCCGTACAACACTGGAGTCAGTTTTGCCGGGTACTGACACCGTCGTTTTTCGAGCAGTGCTGTTTCATCCACTCACGTCTTCCAAAATTCTCGCCGAAGTGTTGGCTGAGCAAAAGGACATCGGTGACACGGTGATGACCCGGTTGTGGCCCAGGTTCGAAACGCAGCTTCCAGGATGGGAAAAGCCTATTCCGGAGGCAACGTAAATCTGACTGGCGCGCGGTTCAAATAACGTTTGCCAAATGTCTCCAACTGCTTAAACTTTGTCTTGACGGTGGGACACCACCCTCGCCTGGAGGATCTCAATGGCTGAGAAGAAAGCAAACGTACGCACGCTCCCACTCCTTCCACTCCGTGAGCTTTTAGTTTTTCCGCACACGGTAGTGCCGCTTTTTGTTGGCCGTGAGAAAAGTATTAAGGCGCTCGACGACGCTATGTCGCGCAACAGAGAGATTTTTCTGGCTGCGCAACGCAAATCGAAGACCAACGATCCCACCCCTGATGAAATCTACGAGTTTGGAACCATCGCGCAGATTCTCCAGCTGCTGCGATTGCCCGACGGTACCGTGAAGATTCTTGTGGAAGGCAAACGCCGCGCAAAGATCACACGTTATGTTGAAAGCTCTGATCTTCTCGTCGTTGAAGTTGCGGAAATCGCCGAACCGCCTGGGCAAGCAGTCGAGAACGAGGCACTCGTCCGCACTGTGAAAGCGGCGTTCGACACCTATGTGAAGCTCAACAAAAAAGTACCACCAGAAATGGTCTTCTCGATCTCGTCGATCGAAGACGAAAGCCGACTGGCAGATACTCTTGTTGTTCAGCTTGCCAACCTCAAGCTCGCCGACAAACAGCGCATTCTGGAAACAGTTGATCCTGCGAAGCGCCTTGAGGAGATTTTCGGGATTATTCAGTCGGAAATCGAAATTCTGCGGGTTGAGAAGAAGATCCGTGCGCGCGTTAAGCGCCAGATGGAAAAGACCCAAAAAGAATACTATCTCAACGAGCAGATGAACGCGATCCAAAAGGAGCTCGGCAATTTCGATGACTCACGCACTGAGATTGCGGAGCTCGAGAGCAAGATCAAGACCAAGAAACTCTCGGATGAAGCCCGTGAGCGTCTGAAAAAGGAACTCAAGAAGCTGCGCGGCATGAGCCCGATGAGCGCGGAAGCAACTGTTGTTCGAAACTACGTTGATACTGTTTTAGGACTTCCCTGGGGCGAGTACAGCACACTTCTGCGCGATCCCAAATTCAGCGACGAAGTTCTTGAGGCCGATCACTTCGGACTTGAAAAAGTTAAAGAGCGCATTCTTGAGTATCTCGCAGTCACGAGCTTGTCCGACAAACTCAAAGGGCCCATCCTGTGCCTTGTTGGCCCCCCCGGCGTCGGCAAGACGAGCTTGGCGCGCAGTGTTGCACGCGCAACTGGCCGTGAATTCGCACGCATCGCCTTGGGTGGCGTTCGCGACGAGGCAGAGATCCGTGGCCACCGCCGCACATATATTGGTGCGATGCCCGGCAAGATTATCGGCGCACTGAAAAAGGCAGGTACCAGCAACCCGGTCATTCTGCTCGACGAGATCGACAAAATGAGCTCTGACTTCCGTGGCGATCCCGCGAGCGCAATGCTCGAGGTTCTTGACCCCGAGCAGAACTCCACGTTCAACGACCACTACCTCGACATGGACTACGACTTGTCGCAGACCCTGTTCTTGGCAACAGCGAACAACCTTCATTCCATTCCCAAGCCTTTGCTTGACCGTATGGAGATCATCACTCTCGGTGGCTACACTGAGCAGGAGAAGGTGAATATCGCCACACGCCATCTGGTACCAAAGGCTGCGAAAGCAAATGGCCTCGAAAATACTGGGCTGAAGTTTGAAAACTCTGCCCTTGAGGAGCTTATCCGCTATTACACCCGTGAAGCCGGCGTGCGTAATCTCGAGCGCGAAATCTCGAGCGTTTGCAGAAAAATTGCACGCGCACTGCTCAAGGAAAGAACAGCGGAGACAACTGCAACTCCTCCAGCGACTACGGCAAGCAAGCCTGCCAAGGGCGAGAAGGCCGCTAAAGCTGCGGCTGCAAGTCAAACCACTGCAACCGAGTCGAGCGAGAAGGCTGCTGTTACTCCCGAGAAGGCCGCTGTTGCAACCGAGATTATTCGTCTCGACGGCATCACAGCTCCTCAGGTGAACGATGCAACTATCCGCCAGAATCTTGGGCCACGGCGATTCAGCATCAACGAAACCGCGGCTCGCGATGAGATCGGCGTATGCCAAGGACTCGCCTACACGGAAGTGGGTGGCGACCTACTCATAACAGAAGTTTCGGTCGTGACCGGTAAGGGCAACCTCAAGATCACGGGCAAGCTT
The DNA here is from genome assembly GCA_044376695.1 of Silvanigrellaceae bacterium. Taxonomy (GTDB): domain Bacteria; phylum Bdellovibrionota_B; class Oligoflexia; order Silvanigrellales; family Silvanigrellaceae; genus RFOM01. The sequence continues at coordinate 28,422 of JBILKM010000013.1, read as the reverse complement.
GGTGATGTGATGCAGGAATCTGCACAGGCGGCATTTAGCTATGTTCGCTCGCGAGCAACTTTCCTTGGCCTCGAGGAAGACTTTTATTCCAAGATCGATATCCATGTGCACTTCCCCGAGGGAGCAATTCCGAAGGACGGACCAAGTGCCGGAATCACAATGGCCACGGCACTCGTAAGTGCCCTGACCAAGCGCCCTGTCAGCCGCGATATCGCCATGACCGGCGAAATCACGCTGCGCGGCCGAGTGCTCCCAATTGGTGGTCTGAAAGAGAAGCTTCTGGCTGCGCATCGTGGTGGCGTGAAGAAAGTCATCATTCCACGTGAGAATGAGAAAGATCTTCACGAAATTCCAAAGAACGTGCTCGAGAAGCTCACTGTTGTTCCCGTCGATCATGTCGACTCCGTGCTCTTCCATGCTTTGGCCTGGACAGGAACCGACGAACTGCAGGACAAACTCAAATCAGCCAGCGAGATTGCAACCCTGAACGCCAACGCACGTAGCTCGACGGCTGACACTCTGAGACACTGACACGCTGTGCTCTCTGTGCCGCGAGGCAAGAATTGCCCTCTGATAAGCTTGAAGTAGCTTAGCGGAGGGCTTTCTGCTTTATGGACGTAAGTTTTGTCGAACATCTCAAAAAACAGTGGATGGCGATGATCGACGCCCTCGAAGATCCGCTCGTTCTCATTGATCAAAACTACAACATCCGCCGACAAAACATGGCCTATTTCAATCGTGCCGTGAATCCTCATCAGCTTGGCCTGACCGAATTCAAAGGTAAGAAATGCTACGAAGAATTCGCGGGCCGAAACTCACCCTGCCCTGATTGCCATATGAAAAGCTCCGCACGTGATAACATGAGCAAGACTTGGGTTAGCAACTCACTCTTCACCTCACGTGATATCGAGGTGCATGTATTTCCAAACGTCGATGTCGACGCCAACGACGCACTTTCGGTCGTACTCTATCGAGACGTCTCCCAACAAAAGGCGCTACAAGAGAGCCTGGCACGAGCAGACAAGCTCGCTGCACTCGGAAAGCTTGCAGGCGGAGTTGCGCACGAGATCAATAGCCCACTCGCCGGTATCATGGCCTTCGCTCAGATGGCTTTGAGAGAAATGAGCCCAGAGGATCCACATCTGGAGGACATGCGGGAAATAGAAGCCGCAGCGCAGAAATGTAAGGTCATCGTCGAGGGGCTGCTTGGATTTGCACGACAGGACTCACCAGAATCCACAGAGGTCTATAATCTTGTCGAGAGCATCCAATCGACCTTGCGTTTGGCCCGCGTCATGGTGCTCAAGGAGAGAATTGATCTCCGTACATCTCTTCCTACCACTCCCGCATACGTAGAAGGCTCAAAAGGACGCATCGCTCAGGTGCTTTTGAACCTCATTACCAATGCCATCTACGCAATGAGAGATGGTGGCGGAGAACTTGAAATCATCGTCGAGAGTAGTGAAAAACAGGTTTCGTTGAGCGTGCGGGACACCGGTATGGGTATTCCAAAGGAAAACCTCAAAAGGATCTTTGATCCTTTCTTCACGACCAAACCTGTGGGAGAAGGAACCGGACTTGGACTGGCGATTTCCTATTCCATCATCACCCAACACCGCGGTAGCATCTCCGTGGAGTCTATTCCCGGCGTTGGTACAACTTTCACTATTCAGTTGCCACTTGCGCAGCTTCATTCTTCTGGAGGCCGGACATGATTGATGTCAAAGACCTCGAAGCCTTTCTCGCGATTGTGGATGGCGGATCTATTTCACACGCCGCAAATGAGCTTGGACTCACTCAGCCGGCGATCAGTCTCAAACTGAAGAAAATGGAAACCGAACTTGGGGTGAAGCTTTTTCAGCGCACACCACGCAGCATGGTTCCCCTCCCCACGGCCACTGGAATTGTTCCGAAGGTTCGAGAGATCCTCAACCGGTTCGACGGAATCAAGGAAACGTTATCGGATGAAATTCATTCACTCACAGGAACTGTGCGCATCGGGTGTCTCATGGGATGGTTCGATTCCCTGGTGCTTCCTGCGTTTGCTAGCATACACAAACAAAGCCCAAAAATTCAGCTAAAATTACACGTCGACCAGACCGACAACCTGCTCCACATGGTCACCCATGGTCAACTCGATCTTGCCATCGTAGCCCAACCCTTTGACCACAGCGAGGGCATTCATGCGGAGAAACTGATCGATGAAGAACTCGTTCTATTTGGCAAAAAACTTCCAAAGAACATGCAAAAGTCCGAGCGAAAAAGAGCCTTGCTCGAACGTCCTTGGGTCACCATGAGCGTTCCTGACTCGATTGTAAATACATTCTGGAAAGAGTCATTCGATGGTGAAGCATTTCCCTGGAATGATGTTCAAGTGGTGGCCTGTCTCGATCATATTTTGGCCATTCCCAAAGTCGTGACTGCAATTGAAGATTCTCTTTGCATTGTTCCACAACAGATCGTGGCACATCATGAAATGTATGCCGGCTTTGAATTTGAGCGAGCCTCAAGACAGAAGAACGGATTGCATCTGATTGCCCGAGCTGGCTGCCTCGAATTGAAAAGATTTGCAATTGTCGCTGAGGAGATCAAAAGACTCGCAGCAGGCAGGGGCAAAGAACGGGAAAGCTCGGAAAGGAACAAATGAAAAACGCTCAGACCCATGCGAACAGGAAGATTGCTATTGTGGCAGCTGGGATGGCTGGCCTCATGGCGTTCTACTGGTGGTCGAAGCGTGAAACAATGAACTTGCCTGCCCTTTCACTCATTGCACCTGGAAAGAAATTTGCGCAGGCAAGCGAACTTAAGCCAGAAAACATCGCAACTCTTCTCGCTGAATCGAAGCTGGTTCCCATCTCCGATACAAATCAGCCAGTTGCAGAACCCGAACTGCCTGTAGGCTTTTTTGAACCCCCGGATGCTGCGGCTTTGGGATTCGGCAGGTCTAAATTCCTTGTCGACAGCCGTTGGGCCACTGTCAGATATCTGGGTGAGAACCCTGCTGGTGCTGGACTCAACGGAGCAGAACTCAATAAAGCCCAGCTCATGGCCCTGGGCTCTGATCGTGACACCATACCGGTCATCACAGCAGTACAGACCATCAATGACATGATGGAAAACTACTTTGTTCCTTTAATGCGAAAAATTCCACGCGGTGACGACCTACTTGCACGCATCAAGGTTCAGGGGGCTTATTTTTCACCACGCTACCAACCCGACGACGGTAGTACACCTGAACGCGACAACGCATTTGTCATTGGCGTTCAATCATTATTCTTGTATCCCAATTCCTGTTTTGACAAATCCTCGGCCTCAACATGCTCACCGGTTGCCTATTCAGCTGGTCACGACCCGTCGATCATTGGCCATGAACTTGGCCACGTTATCTTCAATCACATGCGCGACGAACGCACACTTGAGGGCTGGCAGTGGTTCGCCGTAAATGAAGGATACGCAGACTATTTTAGCGCCTCCTACTTTGGCGACCCGATTTTAGGCCGCATCTGGAGAGTGACCCGCCCCGCTGGTGCAAGGTATCTTAGAAAACTTCTCGATACCCCAACAACGAACGATGAAAAGGCTCTCGAAGAAGGACATGCCTTTGGAGTGGTCTGGAGTTCCGCACTGTGGCGGTCGCGCAATCGGATCATGAATTCGTTTAAGGTCAGTGCAATGGACTTCGATCGAATTGTTCTCATGAGCATCAATTTTCTTGGCGAAACAACCAAAACAAAACTAGGCGATGCGGCCTCGGCAATGCTCAAAGCTGCTGACGTCAGTGGATTATCTGGATGGAAATCGATCCTGATCGATGAGTTCAAGAATGCGGAGGTTGATCTCAGCAAGGGACAAAGGATTGTTGCTGCTCAAGGGGAAGTCATCGAAAAACAGCAGGGTGGTATCTCCTGTGGCACAATCCCTGCTGTTGCAGAGCCAGCTCGTCCGAGAGTCTCTTTCGCAGGACTCCTTCTGGTGTTGCCCCTGTTGATGCTTGTACGTCCGAAAAAACCGAAAACACTCCACAAGCCATCACTCAAGAGAAAAACCTCAGCAGCAGTGCTCGCTGCGCTCTTTCCTTTTCTTGGGGGGTGTCAGCTCTTTTCGAACTTGAAAAACCAGAACACTTCACCGGAAGGGCTCGCGATTACATACGGATGTAACCTCTCTGCTCTTCAAGATGGTACTCCACTGACTCCTGCTCAGCGCAAGTTGAGCTTCACTTTCCTCAACGAAGCCCCACCCGACGCACGCTTGGAGCAGATCTTCGTGGGTGATGAACGTTTTCAAAATGCAGATTCTTCGCTCATCCTCATTGTGGATCGACAGACGATGAGGATCGACCAAATCCGACGCCGTGATGGCAATCTATTTCAAATCAACCTCAATCAAAAATATGTGAGCTCTGAAGACGCCCTTGCCGTCCAGAATATGAAACTTGCCTCAATCATCCTTGAGGGCGTCGGACGAGCGTTGCTCAATCAGATAAACAGCCAGCCGGCTGTAAATCAAAGCACCGCACCCTCGGCTGTTTCATTCGAACTGACGGGCATCAAGGCGACTGCGACACTGAGCAATGAAATCATGGGAGCAAGAGGTTTTGGGCCTCTTGCCAGCGAAGTGCGCATCAACGACCAAAAGCTCTGCAGCTATGAGGGAACCAGTCGCTAGCACAAAAAGCGACTCTCGGTTTTCAAAAGAAGGTAATATTGCGGGCGTCGGCCAGATCTTCCGAAACATCCTCATCCGAGAGATGCAAAGAGCCCTCAAAACCGAACGACAACACGCCTCGCCCTGAGTTAAAGACAAATGGGGTCAGCAACCATTCATTCGGCTCTGCGCCGGTCTCGAATGAGCCTGGCACCTGGGATGTCTTCTGCGCACTCACCTGAAGGCGACAGCCTAATACAAGAAGTTTTCTTTGAAACACACCGGTGATCTGGTTACAGACCTCACCCACAAGATCACACAACATCGCATCATCGCTTTTTGCATTAGTTCCAGAGAAGATTTTCTCAGCAATCCCTTTAGCAATCATCCTGTCCATGGCGAGGGTCATCGCCCCTTGAAAGGAATCACCCGAGACACGAATACCGGCAAGGTAGTCCCCACAAATCATCATGTTCTTTTTTACGATTTGTGCTTCTTCCTGAATATCGATTCCATAGATTTTCATTGTTTCCTTGATGGAAGCCACGAGAACAGAGCGGATCGATTTTCCGAAGGTCGGCAGAGGTCCATCTTTCATCAGAGTCATGAACAATCTCCAAAATATGCAATCGATTTGGGTCTTTAAAGTGTGAACGAGAGCACGCTGCAAAACAAGAAAGGCAGTCCAAGAGATTGGACAAACGGCAGGATTTTCCCCTGAACTATGGTTTAACATTGCCACATGAACACTCAAATATCTTTCAAGCAGTTCGACACAAACCTTCAGTTCTCACAGCTCGAGAATGTTGATGAGGCATTGGCCTGTTCGCGTGGCCAGAATCCAAGCATGCGCCATGGACTCACAACCTCGGGTTGGCTCCTCGGCCTCAATGGTTTGCATATCGGCGAAGATTTACGTCTCTTTCCAGGTTCAAATGTGATCGGATCTTCAGCCCGCTGTCACGTTGTACTCACTGCTCCCGGTGTTGGCCGACAGCACGCGATCATTGACGTTCTTTCGGGTGAATCTGCATTGCTACAACCTGGCTCGACCCAACGTGAGCTTTTTCTCAATGACCTTGCATGCACAGCGTCTGCACCACTTTGTCATGGCGACGTGATTCGTATTGGTGAACAAAATTTTGCCTACATAGCACTGCTGCCGAGCAGAAATGATGAACAAACAACTATCATTTTTAAGGAACGCTTTCCAACACGTGGAACATGTACACTCGGCTGGTTGGTTGAACTTGCAGGCGATCGCGTTGGAAGAGACTTTCGACTGATTCAAGGTGAGAATCGGATTGGTAGCCAGCGCGGACTTGAAGTTGTTCTTTTCGATCCAGAAATTCAGCCGCGACAAGCAGTCATCACACGTCATTCGGATAACTGGATCATTGTTCCAGTTTCAGTCAGCGACCCGGTCTTTGTGAATGGCGTGCCCAGCACAGGAACGGGTCTACACAACGGCGACATCGTGCGTCTCGGGCAGAGGGAATTTCTTTTCCGCTGTCTGAAGGTGGGGTTTGCCAAATGAGAACAGAAATCACAACCATCACAGCTACAAGGTTACTCGGATTGCTTTTAGCTTTTGCTCTCCCCAGAGTGGCTTTCGCTAAATCAGAGCCCGAACGGACTTTGGAAGTGAGGGCCATTGAGCGAAATGGCGAAAATCACGCCCGTATCTTTCTCTCCGCATTCGAAAAAGACGGTGAGAGAAAATATCCAATCACAACCCTCGATAGCAATTCGTTTATGCTGTCTGTTGATGGAGAAATATTCCAGAAACCCAACTTCTCTCTCACCACTTTTGCTGCGAGTCGAAAATGGAACACGCGTGCGGTGGTTTGGCTCTACGATGCAAGTGGTGTCCGAACCATAAAGAATCTGACGCGAGAACTTCGAATGCTTGCGGCGCAGGAGTTCCCCCACCTACAGAGCGATTATCTTTCGATTGCGGGAGTCGCATCGGGAAAGAATTTTGAACGCGTCCTTCTTGATCCTCAAAATCAAGAAAACATGACTGTCCTGCAACGCCAGCTGAATGCCGACAGCGTTTCACTTAAGAGCTCATCCATCACTCGCGAGCTTCCAGTTTGCTATGCAGCGGGAAAATTCTCGGAATGGCAAAAGCGTGGTTTGCGGACCACAGATCAAAAAACTCTGATCTTAATGGGCGGTTCTTCTCAATTATCTGATTCGGACAAAAAGAAGGCCAGTGAGTGTGCCGAACTCCTCAAATCATCGGGCGTCGTTGTCTACCAGGTCGTGTTTGCACGACCTGAGAACTACAATGCGCGGCTGTGGATGCCAGCGGCTGAGAAAAGCACGACAGGCTCAACCCACCGTGTTGTTAATCTGGGCGGAGCCTCACGCGCGCTGCAGACAATTCGATCGTCAATCGACAATGAATACATCATTTCAGCCCAGGTTCCTGCGGATGTCTTTTGGCGCTCACGAAAGCTTGTTCTGCAGGCCAAGTACCACAGCAGTGTATTTCAATCGGAGCCTCTCAAACTTCCCAACGCTTCCAGCGCAGAGCTTGTCCAGAACGCTGGATTACGACCCGAATTGCGTTCGCAGCCAGTGCAGCTCGCACAGCCCATCCCCCCGCAGCGCATGATTGTTCTTACCGAGGCGTCGACTCTTGCCTTTGATGCATGGCTTGAATGGCTTGCAACATCGTTTTTGATAGGGATTGTGGTCACTGTACGTCACATGCAGCGTATCAATTCAGGGATCATTGAAATTCCTGAGAGTGAAGGCAGAGGGGATGTGAGCACAGGGCCATTGCTGGTCGTACTCAATGGCCGCGACAAGGGGCGTGAATTCCGGATCAGACAACAAACGACAGTCCTCGGCAAAGGCTGGAATTGTGACCTCCGCTTGCAGGCATTGAAGGTCAAACGCAAACATGGGCAGCTCGAAATACAAGGCGACAAAGCTATTCTGCGCGATCTTTCCGAGGGAGAGCTTTACGTGAATGGGAGAGCTGTTCGCTCCTTAAGGGTTATTGGACACGGCTCCGTCATTCGCCTGGGCGATCTCCAGCTCCTTTTCCAATGTGGTGAAACATGAACAGACAACAGCCCTTCCTGCTGCGTTTTCTGCAAGGTCCGATGACAAGCAGGCAATTTACTTTGCTGCCAGGTGAAGCCTATGTTGTTGGCTCATATGCCGAATCGGACATCCGTATCGACGGCGATCCAACTGTGAGCCGACGCCATGCCTGCCTTAAGCTAGCAGACAACGGTATTCTCGAGGTTATGGATCTGGGAAGCACCAACGGCACCTTCGTTAACAATAAAAAAATCAAAAAGATTGCAAAACTGAAAATGGGAGACTCCCTTCAGTTTGGATTAAACACCCTTGGGAGCCTTCAGCCATGGCAGGCTCTGGAATCCAGTTTACCACCCAATCTTCATGCAGGATTTGAACTTATCCCGAGAGAGTCCGGAAGCTCACGTCAGGCCATTTCTATCACGGCACCGCTCTGGTTCACTGTCGCTGGCTTTTGTATTGGCGGAATTTGTTTTGGACTCTGGCAAGCTTATCAGGTTCCCAGCAGTGGATTCGCACGCACCATACCTAATCTTGAGACATATTCACCGACAACATTCAGCGTAGATAGATCACTGAGTGCCAGAGATTTCTCATCTCAATCAAATCAAGTCAGGAACAAGGGCAAGCAAGACACAGATGTACCGCTCATTGCAAATAATTTCGTTTGGGACGAGATCATCAACATCTCACAGCGTTTCGGTGAAGTGCCTCCATCTGCGATGGACTCACGTTTCGTAAAGGAAGTTGAAAACTGGATCGCCTTTTATACAAAAAACAATCGTCACCACGAACTTCTCAAGCGGCGCGATCAGGTTTGGGACAAAGTCCAAAAGATTCTGCATGCACACGGCCTACCCTCGGAGCTTGGTTACATTGCCTGGGTAGAATCAGCATTCGATCCACAGGCCACAAGCCACGCGGGTGCTGTGGGAGTCTGGCAGTTCATCTCGAGCACCGCAAATGAATATGGTCTTGCACCTTTAACCGGCGATACCAAAGATCAGCGCAGAAATCTCGAGCACAGCACCCACGCAGCTGCTCGTTATCTCAATTCACTTTTGCAAATGTTCGGAAATCGTCAGTACCTGCTAGCATTGGCCGCCTACAATGCTGGTCAAAACAAAATTAAACGCCATGAGATCAATGAAAGCATAAAAAATGCCAGACAGGCTGACTTCTGGCATGTGCGGACTCATCTTCCGAAAGAGACCCAGGATTATGTTCCGAAAGTCATGGCTGCCATCATCATCGGACGCAACCCAGACTTCTGGTGAAGCCAGGCGCGTCCGATGAAGTGAGTTAGTCGGCAGGGAAGAGCATATCCTGATAGGTGGGATACGGCCATTTCGAAGCAGGAATGAGTGCCTCGATGGAATCTGCGGTCGTGCGCAGCTCTTCAAGCTTTGGCATGAGCTGCGATGCAATCTCTTTAGCCGTTTTGGCGAGTTCATGATGTTCAAGAGCATCGCCCGCAGTGACACGCTCAAGCGCAGTGCGCAGTGAGGTGAGCGCAGTCTCGAAACGAACAGCCAGCTGTCCCAATTCACCAGCGAGCTTTTGTGCGGGTGTACTGATGTGCAGGCGAGCTGCACCTTCACTGAGATTCACAAGTTCACCCAAATGCGCGAGCGCAGTTGGGAGAATGCCTGTTTGTGCCATTTCGATTGCGGCGTTGATCTCAATTAAGCGTTGCTTGATGTAGCGTTCCCACTGAATGGCCGCTCGGCTTTCCAAGTCGGTATTTGTGAAGGTTCCCGTCTCGACAAGGAACTGGGTTTTGGAAGGGTTCGTCCAGACGCCCAATGCTGCTGGGGTATCGGCGAAATTACCCAAGCCACGACGCGCTGCCTCTTCACGCCACTCCTGCGAGTAGCCGTTGCCCTCGAAGCGAATGTTGCGAGTATCGCGAATGACCTCGCGCAGCACTTCAAAAACACCTTCTGGGCTCACCACTCCATTCTTCGCGCGCGCGCTGAGCTTGGCGTTGACCTTGGTCAGGCCCGAGGTCACTGCCGCATTCAGAATCGCGGTTGGAAAGCTAATGGATGCGCTCGAGCCCACAGCTCGGAATTCAAATTTATTGCCGGTAAATGCGAACGGAGAGGTTCTGTTGCGGTCGGTGTTGTCGACAGCGACATGCTGAAGATGCTTCACGCCCAAATCCAACATAGCCTTCTCGGCTGAAACATTATCTGCCTTACCTGCTTCGATCGCATTGAGGATATGATCGAGTGTGTCGCCGAGGAAGCAGCTGATAATGGCTGGAGGGGCTTCATTGGCTCCGAGACGATGATCGTTTCCTGTTGAGGCAACGGAGGCACGAAGCACATCAGCGTGATCGAAAATCCCCTGCATTACGCCACCCAGGAAGGTCAGGAACACGAGATTCTGGTGTGGTGTGTTGCCCGGCTCAAGAAGGTTACGCCCGGTTGAATCGGACATCGACCAGTTGACGTGTTTGCCGCTGCCATTCACTCCTGCAAAAGGTTTCTCGTGCAAAAGTACGGAGAAGTTGTGGCGCGCACCCACAGTGCGCAGAACCTTCATGAGAAGCTGGTTGTGGTCGGCAGCAACGTTCGAACCTTCAAAGATCGGAGCGACTTCAAACTGCCCAGGCGCAACTTCGTTGTGGCGGGTTTTGATTGGAACGCCGACCTTGTAAAGCTCAACTTCGAGCTCGTTGATGAATGCGTGCACACGTGTCGGAATATGGCCGAAGTAGTGATCTTCAAGCTCCTGGCCTTTGGCTGGGCGCTTTCCAAACACTGTGCGTCCACTCAAACGCAGATCAGGGCGGGCCATCGCTTGGTCGCGGGCGACAACGAAGAATTCCTGCTCGGCACCCACTGTTGTGATTACGCCAGTGACGTTCTTTTCACCCAGGAGATGCAGGGTTTTGACCGCCTCTTTGTTTAGGGTGTCGTTGGAGCGCAACAAAGGTGTTTTGAAATCGAGTGCGTCGCCATGATAGCTGATGAAGACCGATGGAATGTAGAGCGTGCGCCCGTTTTCGGTTTCCATAACAAACATGGGGCTGCTGGGATCCCAGCTTGTGTAACCACGCGCTTCGAAAGTGGAGCGCATCCCACCCGATGGAAAGCTGGAAGCGTCGGGCTCACTCTGAAGAAGTTCTTTACCTGTAAAGCGCTCAATGGGATGGCCATTCTTGTCTAACCAAAGGAATGCATCGTGCTTTTCTGCGGTGGTTCCTGTTTGGGGTTGGAACCAGTGGCAATAGTGCGTTGCACCTTTCTCGATAGACCATTCGCGGGCTGCTGACGCCACACGCTCTGCGAGAGTGGAGTCGATCTTGCCGCCAAGTTTCATTACTTTGCTCATAGTATCGAGGTCGTGCGAGCTCAGCTTTTTCGCCATTGCACGCAGATCGAAAACATTGGAGCCATAGAAATCAGGAACGCGAGCCAAAGAACCGTCGAGGTTACGCGGACGTTCGATGGTTCGGACGCTGGGTACCGGAGCAGTGGTTTTTCCATGAGCCATGAATGAATCCCTCCAGAAAGGAAAACTCGAAAAAAACAATGAAGGCACGCGAAAATTAAAACGTTGTCTGTCAACGCGACATACCACAGGGTCAAGTTGAGACAAGCATGACCCGAAAGAAGATTTTAGTGGTGGCGAAAAATAAGGAGATCAGGGCTTAGTTCTGAGGAGTACCCCGCGCCCACTTCAACGAGCGCACAAGAAAATTGTGTTCTGGAGACACAATCGCGTTCAGAAGACCAAAGGCCAAGGGCCACTGTAACATTTCACCCATGCCGATTTTGAACGCACGCCCGAGCGGCGACCGATAGTTGGCCAGGCGCACGTCGGCAATGGCACGTCCCACCGATGCTGCCAAAAAGAAACCCGAAAAGGCTTGCACAGCGAAAAGAAACATCGAGCCAAGAGCGAAGGTTTGGGCCATCAGCAACAACCAACCGAGTGGGCTACTGTGAACACCATCAAAGGCACCATACTGAGAAAGTGCCGGAAACTTCTGGGCCAGCAGGGTAACGAAAGGGACACTGGCTGAAAGAGTAAATGCAAGAACCAAACAAGCCGCAATGACAAGTGCATCAAAAAACCAAGCTGTCAGCCCTTGAAAAAAGGAAGGAGCGGCATTTCTCCTCGAGCCAACAATGAACGACTTTATCGAAGGCACGGGTGCAGACTCGGGAACTTGAATCCCCGCACTAGAACGCTGGGGAGTGGATTGCTGAACAGCCGCGCGGCGTACCTGGTTGTTGAGTGCCTGCATGCGGGCATCGTTGTTACTGGATGTATCTTCATCGAGCAAAAAGGGGATTTGCTCCAACTCACGGACTACGGTTTTCTCTTCTGTAAATTGTAGGCCATGCCCTGAGGAACCCATGTTTGGCCGCGATGGTTGCACAGCCCCCCTTTGGGAAGCCTGACGAGCGACCACCATAGCGCGCTCACGAATGGCGCCAGCACCAAAGCCAAGGCCACCATGAAGCGGCTGCAGGCGCGAAGTGAGCCTGCGGCGTAAAGGAGATGAACGCGGCAGCGATGTTCTCGCCTTGTCGGTTGTCAGTCCCTTGTCCGAGGAATACATCACACAGCCTCCTGGAGAAACAAACTCAAAACCACATCTCGGATAGCCTGAGAGGTCAGACTCCCATAGCGGTTTTTCCATTCAACTTGCGGAAAAATCGCTTTGGCCATGGTGCGGTGTCCGCCACCGAGGCCCCAGCCATTGATCACCCGCTTCACAACATCGCCGGCGTTTTTCACATAGCCAACGTTGCGGACGCTCATGACCACGTTACCGTCGAACAAACCAGCACACACCACCCACTCGACGTCCTCAAACTGGAGAAGGAAATCTGCCACTTGTGGAATCAGATCTTCGCGCTCCACTTGACCAAGGCAGCTCACCACCACTCCCGACTCACACACCATTTGGCGCAAAGCATCTGCAAGAACGGGGGCGAACTTCATCGGCAATTCGGGTTTCTCAATCCGGCGCAGCAAGTTGTAGTTGATGCTCGGATAAAGAGACACAAATGCGTCGAGGTCGGCATCGATCACTTCACGGTTCAGCAGGAGCGTATCCGCTTTTATGCCATACAACAAGGCAGTCGCAAGCCTCTGACCAATAGAACAGGCTGCGGCCCGCAAATATTCCGTGAGAATTGTGGAGGTTGCCCCATATTGATGGCGGATGTCGACGAAAGGAATATTGGAGTAGGTTTGGGTCGAGGGGTGATGATCAATAACCGCGTCCACACGCTCTATGGCAAATCCGAAGTGTGCTGGCTGGGTATCGAGCATGGCAACGCGATCGAACTCGGAGAGTTCCTTGGGCGTGATGGTCAATACCTCAATGTCGAGCAGACGCATCATTGCAAGGTTTTCGGGGCGTGTGACTTTTCCAAAGCTGACAATCGGTGTGGAGACCTTATTGCGCCCCAGAATGGTGCGTAGCGCAAGCGCCGAAGCAAGACCATCAGGGTCGGGATCGGGCTGTACGAGGAGCGCAATACGATCACCTTCACTGAGAACCGAGCGAATGGCCTTCACAAGGTGTGTCGTTTGAATGTGTCTCAGTTCGGCTCCGACAGGCCGGCTGAGCAGCTCAGCCCAAGTCAGAATCAACTCACGCCCGCCCGCGAGTTTGCGCGGGCTTTCTTCTGGATGCCCGTGCTTGAGCGAGAGAATCAACGCACCAGGGAGCTCATCTAGAATGTGGCGGCGCGCCATCCGGTGTTCGTCTGCATCGCGGAATGCCAACACCACGCAAATTGGATCGAACTCCACCCACTGCTTATAAAAAGCTGGCTTGCTCAGATCACCCTTGGCCAAAAGCGCACTGCCTCCAATAGCCTCGCACGCTTCTGTAATTTCTTCCTGCAGAGTCGAGGACTTGGATGGGCACCAAACCCTTACGAGCATACCCCGGGGCTGGATATGAACGAGCGTCGAAACGAGTTCCGCGTCATCGGTCAACACCAAAAATAGGCTGGAATCTGATTCCATGTGCAATTTGTCCTTAAAAAACAACAAGTGTTTCCCCCTTGAGGGTAACACAAAGGAGTTGAACCCGACAGTCTGTTGGGTTACCACACGCCCGCCGGCAATTTCATCCCAGCGGGCCGGGTCTTTTTCAACTTTTGGCTTGGAAACGCTCACATGTCTCAAATTCTTGGCTTCAACAACCTGACAAAAGCACTGAGTTTCAACCTGTACGATTTTGCCGTTGCCACCAACGAAGAGGAACGCGCGTCCTACATCCGCTACATTGATGAACGCTATAGCGCGAAACAAATTGAATCGATGTTGATTCGCATCGCAGAAATTATGGACGCGACGGTGCTTAATGTTTCCAGTAAGGATTTTGACCCATGGGGAGCCAGCGTGGTTCTGCTCATGAGTGATGCTAAGGCGGGCGAGCATGCGAACCTGATGGCGCAAAGCACTGTGAACATCCATCTCGACAAAAGCCACATCTGCGCTCACACCTATCCCGACAGCCTCGATCCCAACGGAATTTGTTCCTTCCGCGTAGACATCGACATTGCAACCTGCGGCAGTATCAGCCCGCTTTATGCGCTCGACTTCATGTTCAAAGCATTTGAGAGCGACGTTGTGGTCTGCGACTACGTTGTTCGCGGCTTCACTCGTTCAAAAGATGGTGGAAAACTTTATATGGATCACGACATCAAATCGATTCGTGATTTTATTTCACCAAACATCCTCAAACAGTATGTAACAACTGATGACAACAATGCTGCGAGCTTGACCTACCAAACCAAGTTTGTCCGTAGCGAGCTCGACGAAACGAGCTACTTCCGCAACCCCTATCAGGTGCATGCGGAATCGCGCGCTCAAAAAATGGCAATGATCCGCAAGGAAATGGAATCCATTTTTGCATCGAAGCAGTGAGTCAACTCACTGCTTCCGATACTCAATATGGAGAGCATTCCCCGAGGTATCCTTTTTCAATGAAGCCGCGTGCCGTCTGGTAATACGTGGTTCCTGGAATTAAACCGAAGACCCGAACAGGATCTTTGAAACGGTAGAAACCTGAGATATTTGCCGCCGTCGCTGGTAGGCGAATATGCAGAGGTGCAACGCCTGACTTCGGATCGACAACCAAGGCCTTACACAGCATCGCCGGGCCAACTGGTGCGGGGATGGGTGTCGGTGCTGGTGTGGGTGCCGGAGTTGCAACAGGAGCTGAGGGTTGCGACGTGCCACCGCCCACAGCAGGATCGTTTGCCCAGCGTCCAACCACAACGCGCATGTTTATGCCGCGCGCCGCCTGAGTCAGAGTGCGCTTGCTTTGCTGCGGCTGCCCCTCCATCTCAAGAACGCTCTGCTTGAATGACGATAGTTCGGAAAAAGTGTCGAGTGCGACGTGGAAGATCTCTTTAATTTTTTCGTTCGGATTGCGGATGCACCCACCCGAAACTCGGCGTTCTTCGGGATCTTTCAGGCGCAAAATCTCTTCGGCCGAGTTTCCATGCATGCCGTATGGCCCTTGAAACCAGAACACGTACTTTCCGAGTGGATTACGTGCACCACAGGCGCCATAGATCTCGGGCTGTGAATTAAAGATCTGCCACCGCTCCGCGTCGGATTGTGCAACTTTCCCCGTGGCTGGGTTGACCGGGTCGCGAGGCCGCCAGACCGGGCAGTGCTCGAGATCTTCGATGCCGTAAATTCCCTCGGGCGTAAATTTAGACTCTCCATTGTGGTATGCACCACTTACATCGGCTGAAGCGATATTCCATTGCTGTTGAGGAATTCCATCGCGATAGAGCGTTGCTCTGTTGGTTTTCAAATTCAATTGCACAGCCAATGTTGCCTTAAGCGCGGAATCGACCTCGGCTTTAGACATTCCGGGCGACGCAACCCACTGAAGAGATGCATCTTCATCGGTCACCTTTCCACAGGCAACAACAACGGCGAGTGAGACAAGACACAAGCCAACAACAGCTCTGAGATGGGGGAGCAGCATTTTCTTTTTCATGTCTCGTCCTCCTTCCGCGGTTCGGCACCGACCGCAGACTTTGGCAACGTTGAGCAAACCTCGAGCCAGAAAAAAGATATCTGATTTCATATTCTTGCACAAAAATAGAATGTTTAAGATTTATTCAATCTTCACAAACATGCTTAAAGCATTGACCCGAGCGTCTGTTTTTCGTTGAATCCGGGAAGTTGGGGAGAAGAGCCATGAGGATTTGCTCTCAAAAATCAGTTTGGCTTGTTGTCGCAATCGCAATTGCAATTGCAAGTCAGCCCAGCCGCTCAGGGGCTATCCAGCTCAATTCAACCGTCAGTGATGCCTGGTCAACGACCCATTTCGGAGACAGCGATCTCCCTTGTCTGCCTATTCAGAAGCAGAAAACCTTCAATGTCTCCCTCAAAAACACCTCCGACAACGCCTATATGATGATGGCTGCAAGTTACCTTGCGTACAGCTTCTGGCCAGGAAAGCGGAAGCGCATCCTGACCTCATGGGGTTTCTCGAACATAAATCTTTTCGACCATTCACCCAGCAGCACAAACGGCTACTGGGCTGAGCACAACTCATTCGTTTTGCTGGCTATCCGCGGCACACAAGAGCCGACCGACCTGCTCACCGACATCTCAGTGAATCTGGAGCAACTCGAAGAAAGCGCAAAAGATGTTCTCGTTCATAGTGGATTCAAACGCGGCGCTGATGCTGTTTGGAACCATGTTGAAGCCGCTGCTCGTGTCGCGCAGAGGCGAGGAAAACCTCTTTTCGTAACAGGTCACAGCCTGGGCGGTGCGGTTGCACTGCTGAGTGCAGTGAAGCTCGAGAAACACAATCTGCCTCTGCAAGCACTATGGACTTTTGGTGCTCCCAAAGTAGGAAACAATTCCTTTTTTCAATCTGCGCAATCACTTCTCAATGAAAAATGGCAGCGCATCAATCAAGAAACCGATCCTATCCCTGCCCTGCCCTTTACGGATGAAGATGAATATCGGCTTCGAGAATGGTCGACGAGTTGGGGAAGATTTGTTCCGGTTCTGGAGAAATTCGCAGAAAATTCAAAATATGACACTGCGCCGATCGTTTTCCGAGAAGACTTACCAGATCTAACCAAAACCCCAATCACACGCCGAAGACTCACGGACATTGGGCTGGGATTCCTGAAACACCTCCCCCGTTCTTACGTCTGTGACCTATCGAAAGAAAAGCTGAAGCTTTAAGACCAAGAAACCCTCAAGCTGGTGCTCTAGTCTTCATTCTCGTCGAAGAGGGTTGGCTGATTTTCAAAAGTTGCGCTTTTCTTCCTGGACTTTTTCGGGGGCTGTTGTGGGCGCGCTGCCTGCCTGCCGCGCCACGACAGCGGTCCTCCACGACTCCCCAACTTCTCCTGAACAACACGAGCCTCGGCACGCACACTTGGCTCGCGAAATTTCGCAAAAAGATTTTCACGTGCGTGCGCCATCGCCGTCCGAAGATCCACGATGGGCCTTGAATATGCATTGGGAAGATCTGAGCAAGCATGAATTCTCTCAGGTTCAACATCCCGGAGTTCAGGAACCCATTGCTTGATGAAGCGACACTCAGGGTCGTTCTCTTGTGATTGTTTTAGTGGATTGTATATCCGAATTTGATTGTTCCCCGTCACAGCAGCCTGCATCTGAACCTGAGAAAAATGGATGCCCGGCTCAAAATCGAGAAATGCCCTCGCCAGATCCCAGGCTGGCTCCTGCCAATCACGCCACATCAGATGAGTGACAAAACTCATGAGCATGGCTCGCATCCTGAAATTTAAAAAACCTGTCTGATGCACACTCCGAAGACAAGCATCGACGAGTGGATAACCCGTCTGACCATGAATCCACCGCTCGGTCTCTTCCTCGCTCAGGTTAGGTCTCAGGCGAGCCAATGCATTGTTCTGCTCGCGGAGCTCCATGTCAGGAAAATTCTCAAGCTTTTGAATAAAATGGCAACGCCAAGCGAGCCGGCTTTGAAACGCTGAAATGGAACGCGCATCGAGAGAATTGGACGGCTCATTGCGGATCGCGGCGAGAACCTGACGAGAAGAAAGACACCCAAACGCCAGATATGGAGAAAGTCGAGAACTAAAATACTGAGCTTCCTGGGGGCGAGATAGATTGCGTATGTACTTCCGATGAACTTCCGGAGTGAGAAATCTCCGTAGTAACCCATGCGCAACAGCTTCTCCACCGCGTTGTTGTTGACGCGGAGCAACTTGAGCCGCATGCACCAACTTCGATTCGGCTCGGAGGTGCCAAGGTATTATCTTGAGCGACTCAGCGAAAAATTCAATTGTGTCCCGCTCCAGCAGCCAGTCGCTCGGCAGAGGTCGATCCGGCGGTGGAATAAGCGAAGAATTCATACGCGCCTGAAATTCTCTCTGCCACAGCCCGCGATTTTTCAACCCACGTACAACACCATTCGTGGGAGATTCTTGCCAGAGAATTCCAGCAGAGCGAAAAAAATGTTTGAGTTGCTTGTCGCGCGTGAAGCTCCACAACACACCTGTCTCTTCATGCGAAAAGACAGCGCGCAATCCTTTTCCCGCGAGACACTGGAAGACCTCGACGGCATGACCTTCCGCGATCAGGAATCGAACGTTAAATTGTTGCAGGCGTGGCTCGAGATCGAGCAGCGACTCGAGAACAAAACGCTCGCGTCGCACATGAAATTCAGGAGATTGAAACGCCTCCGGTTCAGTAAGCCAGAGCGCAATCAGAGCGCAGCCCCGATCTTGGGCGCAGCGGATGGCTGCATCGAGAGCGGCATTGTCCGCCAGACGCAGGTCGCGTTTCATCCACCACACCACAAATTCTTTCATCCGTTCCTCGGCTCCTCGTCTCGCTCTTGAGATCATCGCGCGAAGCGTTTGGACTAGCAAAAGATATGCGCTCAGCGACCAAACAATAAAAAAGCGCGGAATCTCCAAATGAGACGCCGCGCCTTTGTTGAAACGAAGCCGTTACAGTGCGGCTTCTTCTTGCTTCAATTGAAGCCGAGGACATTTCCGTAAAGGAAAATGCTGACCGAGTTCTGTGAACCACATCCATAGTATGCCGGATAAACGTAGGTCTGCGCCCAAATCGGGTTGCTGTAGGGGCCAGAGAGCTGCCGAGTGTTCATTTGGATGAGCACTGCACCACTTTGGTAACTTGGAACGCGAGTGGTGTAGTGAGGACCCACATAGAATCTTTGCCCATTGACCGACACATCCACAGAATAAGGTGATGTATTCGAAATACAAACCTGAGGAACGCTCGGAGCACCACCTGTTGAGGTTGACCAATCTGCAGAAGCCGCCGTTGCGAAAAGCATGGACACGAAGAGAGCCGACAGAACCTTCATGACATTTCTCCTGTTAAAGATACACCGCCCTTACAGATGGTTACTCACAGGGTCAATCATTTTCTTCAGATAGGGATCCAAGAAAAGAGAGACAAAACGCAGGCGCCGAGAAAACTCTCAGCCCCGCAACTGTGCAGCACATTCCCTGGACACACGCCCAACAACAGCCTCTGTTACGGCTGATATGTCCGCTTCAACCAGAGTGCGCTCCGTGGGAAGAAGCGTGACACGCAAGGCAACACTCTTATGGCCAGCACTCACACCTTGTCCTCGATAAACATCGAAGATTTTCACTGCCACCACACGAGCAGGAATCTTCTTCTGTGCCAGGGCATCGGATTCAACGGCCAACCGCACCGATTGAACCAGCGCATCTGCGGTCAAATCTTCCGAAACCAAGAAAGCGAAATCTCTTTCGACAGAGGGTAAACGAACACCACTGCTGTTTTGGAGACCAATCTTGGTCTTGGGAGAATTTCCACCCTCGCGCTGACGCAACACAACCTTCTCGACCGCAACTCCGAGGTTCAATTCAAAACCCAGACATTCCGAGTCGATCTCAAAGTTTCTCAGGGTTGCTGGATGGAACTGACCCACCCAACCCAGATGAATTGTATTCCCCTGAAATTCAGCCAGAACGGCAGCACTACGCCCGGGATGCAGAGCTCCCCGCATCGGATGATCCGCGGGAAGCGACTTGAACTCCACACGGAGTCCGTAGACGTTCATAAGCTCGGCTACGTGGGCTGCAATCATATGCAACACCCATGGACGCTCCTCGGAATTCAACCACTCCTTCTCTTCCTGAGATCCAAAAACCACAGCACAAACGCGCGGTGTCTCGCCCGGCCGTTCTGCGGCACTTTGTTCCCGACTGAGGGGGAAGGCCAACTGGGGTGCATATTCATAAAGCTCTGACGGCGTTTTCTCTGCAAGAGCCGCTGCGAGTCCAACACCGTCGCCATTCGAACTGAAGACTCGGCGTCCGCTCAGATCGGTGTTCTGAAAGGTACGAGACAATTCAAAAAGCTGCCCGCGCTTTGTACCGTAGTTGATATTGTGGGCGACCTTACGCAACAGTCCGCCAACCAGAGTGCTCTGCATCAGAGGCTCGTCTTTAATGATCGGATTGAGCAAAGCGACAGGCTCACCACAGGCATTGATGCTTTGCAGATTGAGCTTGGAAAAGTCGTCTGCGCGCATGAAATGAAAGCCTGATGTTTCGTGGTAGCCCAAACTCACAAGGCGCTGTGCAGAGTTTTCGAACAGGGAAAGATGCACATCGTCGGGCAACAATTTTCCAGCAGCTGATAACGGATGAGCTGGAACGTGGTCGATACCAACAACCCTAACAATCTCTTCGACCAGATCGGCAGCACCAACCACATCGAGACGACGCCAACTTGGAACAACAACGTCTACAGCACCTGAGCCAGAAGGCTTGCCAATTTCAAAGCCAAGGGATTCCAAAATAGCAAGCTGCTTTTCGAACGATACAAGATTATCACCCACCCGAGACTTCACGTCATCCGCATTAAAGGGAATATTGAACTCAGATGTGTTTTTGCTTAGCGCTGGCTCTTTTCCAGAGGCATCAATTGGGAAAAAAGCTTGTGCTTCAGCAGAACGCGATGAACCGGTGCTTGCAAAGATACTGCCGACGTACTTTACGCTACTTGCGCTGCTGGTCTGCAATGCATTGAGCAATCCGACAAGCTTCTGTGCCGATTCAAACCGCCGCCAGACATCAATCCCTTTCTCAAAGGCAAAGCTGCTGTCTGTTTTGCGTCCATGACGCCGCGAGGTGCGACGAACCAGAACTGGATGCGGGTTCGCAAATTCCAGCACAAGGCTCTCTGAACTCAAATCAACTTTTGAGTGATCACCACCTATAACACCCAGCAACGCCTGTGGTGCAGTTGCATCGGCGACGACGCAGTCGGTGGCCACCAAATTCCGCTCTTTACTATCGAGGCCCAGAAACATTTCGCCTGAATGAGCGAAACGCAAACGCAGGCTCCTTTTGCCGTCGTGCTGCGGAGCAATCTTCACGAGGTCGAATGCATGGTTCGGCTGCGCGAAACACAGCAAGATAAGATTGCAGGCATCCACAACGGAATTGATGCTCTTTTGGCCCAAGGCTTCAAGAGAATTTCTCAGCCATGCCGGAGTGGTGTTGACCTTAACGTGGTCGAGACCAACAAAAAAAGCAGGAACCCCAAGATCATTTTGAGCAACAAAAGCTCCTGCACGCGTTTCGATGTGATTCTTCTCGGCTGCATCACGCGCGATGTCTGCGGCTGTGGGGGCAGCAAGCCACTCCTGCTTCCAGGGTTTCCATTCGAAGCCACTGACTCCTGCCCACTTCAACCCGGCGCACAGTTCGCGCGCGGCGCCTTCATGACACAGCAGATCAGGGCGATTAGGGGTCACGTTCAATTCAAGTAGGACATCGTCGAGGCCGAGCGCAAGCATCACCGGCAGACCCAGCTTCAATTCGAGTTCGGACTCCGGCAGGCCACACGACGGCTCTGAATGCAGCTCCCAGATCCCGCTGCCATCCCGTGCTTCGTCGACCGGAAGACCTAGCTCCTCTCGCGAGCAAAGCATCCCGTGGCTTTCTACGTCCCGGATTTTTGATGTTTTGATTTCCAGACCATTGGGAAGAATTGCGCCGGGCACGGCAACTGCGACGTACAAACCTGCTCGGGCGTTTGCCGCACCGCACACAATCTGACGCACTTCACCGGATGATGTCTGCACTTGGCAAACCTGGAGTTTGTCTGCCTTTGGATGCTTTTCTGCGCTCTGAATGCGACCAACTACAACCTGATTCAAGTCGTTGCCGCGCAAAACGGTTGATTCAACTTCGAAACCCTGGCGTGTAAGAATTTCAGAAAAAAGCTTCACATCCCAACGTTCCCAACAGGGAGTGGCCAAGTTTGCCGACGCCTTTGAGGGCAAATTCAAAAACAAAGAGTCGATCAGTTTGAGACTCACCAGCACGGGTTATTCCCTTTCAACGCAATGCCAAATGGCGCGACAACAGCACATCGCCTTCATACAAGGAGCGCAGATCAGCGATGCCGAATTTACTCATCGCAATACGATCGACCCCCATACCGAAGGCAAAACCACTGTAGACTTTGGAATCAATTCCGCAGCTCTCAAGAACACGGACATTCACAAGCCCGCATCCGCCCATTTCCAACCACCCGGTGTGTTTGCAGCTGCGACATCCCTCACCAAAACACTGCTGGCATTGCACATCAATTTCAGCACTCGGTTCAGTGAAGGGAAAGTAGCTCGAGCGTAGCCGCAATTTTACAGGACGCCCGAAAACTTCCGCGAAGAACGCGTCGAGAGTGCTCCGCATATGTGCGAGCGTGATGCCTTTGTCGACAACCAGACACTCAATTTGACGAAAGGTTGGAACGTGGGTGAGGTCTAGCTCGTTACGGTAGGTGAATCCTGCGCAGGCCACCCGCAGCGGCACGCCACGCTCGAGCATCGCGTGTGCTTGAACACTGCTCGTGTGTGTTCGAAGAACCCACTGCGATGCGATGAAGAACGTGTCCTGCATTTCACGAGCCGGGTGCTCGGCAGGAATATTAAGAGCTTCAAAGTTGTAGAACTCACGCTCAAGCTCAGGGCCATCAATGACGGTAAATCCCAGTCGACGCAACGGCTCGAGGAGCTGCTGTGCAGCAACGGAGACCGGATGGCGCGAGCCCATGTTCAATTCCGGTAACGGCAAGCTCAGGTCAATTTTCTCGCGTTCGAGCTTTGCCTTTTCCGCAGCCGATCGGCACTCGAGCACAAATTTTTCAACCTCAGCCTCAAGAAAAGACTTGAGCTGGTTGATTTTTGCGCCCGCTTCTTTGCGCTCTTCAGCAGGAAAATTACGCAGTGACTTGAGCCAATCCTGAAGCGGCGATTTTCGGCCCGTGAAGCGCACGCGCACATCGTCGGCTTGGGATTCGCTAAATTGCGTGGCCGGAATGGCGAGAACACGCGCACAGCGAGTGCGCTCATCGTCGATCAGTTTCTGCAGCTCCGACAAAGAAGAAGCTGCCGCGGTGTGCGGCAGCTCCAACAGGTCGGAGAGTGAGTATTCGGAAGGCAGGGTCATCAGCTCACCCCAAAATCTGTTGGTTTATCCGTTCATGCTTCCAAGGAAATCGTCGTTGGTTTCGGTGCGCTCGAGGCGTTGGATTAAGAACTCCATCGACTCGATCGGACTCATCGGGTGAATCACTTTGCGCAGAACCCACAGTCGGTTGAGAGTCTCTTTCGGAAGAAGGAGATCTTCACGACGGGTTCCAGATTTATTCATGTCGATAGCTGGGAACACACGGCGTTCTGCAAGCCTGCGGTCGAGCACGAGCTCCATGTTTCCTGTTCCCTTGAACTCTTCGAAAATCACTTCGTCCATGCGGCTTCCGGTTTCGATGAGCGCAGTTGCGATGATGGTCAGGCTACCACCTTCCTCAACGTTACGTGCTGCGCCGAAGAAGCGCTTGGGCTTATGCAGAGCGTTGGCATCCACACCACCGGTGAGGATCTTTCCACTTGGCGGAACAACCGAGTTGTAGGCTCGCGCAAGGCGGGTGATTGAGTCGAGAAGAATGACCACGTCTTTCTTGTGTTCAACCAAACGCTTCGCCTTCTCGATGACCATTTCAGCGACCTGAACGTGGCGTGACGCCGGTTCATCGAAGGTACTCGAGACAACCTCACCTTTTACGGTGCGCTCCATTTCGGTCACTTCCTCAGGACGCTCGTCGATGAGGAGCACAATCAGAACCACTTCGGGGTGATTGTGGGCAATAGCTGTCGCGATATTCTGCAGCAACACAGTTTTACCTGTGCGTGGCGGCGCAACGATCAGTGAGCGCTGGCCTTTACCGATCGGGGACATCAGATCGATGGTACGCGTGCTGAGAATTTCTGGGTGATATTCCAGCTTAAGGCGCTCGTTCGGGTGAATAGTGGTCAAGTTGTCGAACAGGATTTTCTCGCCGGTGAGATCTGGCGGTTCCATGTTCACCGACTCTACCTTCAACAGAGCAAAGTAGCGCTCGTTGTCTTTCGGCGGACGAATCTGGCCCGAGACAGTATCGCCGGTACGTAGGTTGAATCGGCGAATTTGTGATGGAGAAACATAGATATCGTCGGGACCCGGCAGGTAGTTGTAGTCGGGCGCGCGCAAGAAGCCAAAGCCATCGGGCAGGGTTTCAAGAACACCTTCGGAATAAACAACACCATTGCGAGCCGCTTGAGCGCCGAGAAGTGCAAACACCAAATCCTGCTTACGAAGATTCGCTGCGCCTTCGACGCCCATCTCGCGCGCCATGTGAACGAGGTCACTGATGTGCTTTTCTTTGAGCTCCTTCAGGTTCATCACGGGTACATTCGCGTTGAACTCAGGCTCTTTCTCTTCCACCATTTGCATTTGTTGTTGGTGTTTGTCGCCACGCTTAAAATTCGGATTGAAGTTCCCGCCGCCCTGGCGCTGCTGAAAACCACCCTGCCCTTGCGGACGACCCATATGGCCGCCACCATGACCATGACCGGGCCTTCTGAATTGCTGACCTCCTCCACCCGGACCCTGCTGCTGAGGGCCAGGCTGACCCTGATGAGGCATCGGCTGAGGCTGCCCAGCCTGACCTGCGCCTTGTGGCTGAGGTTGAGGCTGTGGTTGGGTCTGAGCCTGCGGCTGCGGCTGCGGCTGAGGCTGAGGTTGGGCCTGCGGCTGAGGCTGAGCTTGTGCGGGTTGGGCCGCGTTCGGCTGAGGAGTGGGAGCTGCTGCCTCACGCGCTGGCGCGGTCATCATTCCCGAAGGTTCTTTAACCGATGGCATGCCTCCGAGCCCCTGGCTTTCACGACGGGGCATAAAGCCGCGCCGATCTTCACGTTTAGGTGGTACAAAAGTCGTAACCCCCATCCCGGCATCAGCATCGCTTCCCAGAACTGACTCGCCCTCTGAACCTGCAGAATCCGAAGATGGCTCTTCTTTTCTAACAAACCGACGCGTGGAACGCTTGCGTCCAGAAGATGATTCGTCAACGTTCAAGTCATCAAGAGGCTTGGTATCGTCAGCCATGTAGTTTTCCGAAAAATTTAGGGGGGTTAATGTAAGCGGCCAAAGCACGAGTGTCTTTGGGGCGATTTTGTGTTCGAAAAGGCCGAACACCCCAATACTCCTAGAACACCCCTCTGCAACTTGCAACCGCGAAATGAAAACTGCCTCAAATTTATTCTACAGACTCCGATCCCTCTGCGAGCGGCTGAGAACAGGGTTTCCTTTGCGAATCAAAAGTTCTTGCCGTGAATTGGAGAGATGATGGCGAAGTCTGAAAAGCGTGGAAACGATCGCAGTATCTGGCGGAGCGCGGGACAATTAGCCGTTTCCGTAGAGGATAGATTTCGCTTCACGCTCGTCGTTGCTTTCATCGGCCTGGGTATCCTCGGCTCAGGCCTCCTTTTTCAAATGACCAACCGCCAGGCCTACCAGTTCAGCCTTGAAGCGGCTGATGTTGCAGTGAACCGCTGGTCAGCCAACATCGCGGGACGTTATGGACAAGTATTTAACCCGGCATTCAACAATCCTACCGGTGAAATCGCACCTGCACTACTCGAATCAAACCGAATCATTCCAAAACAATTGTTACCCGAGAATCTGGCAAGAGCAGAAATCGCATTCTCCACACAGGTCAACGGTGATCCGGTCTGGATTGTGAACGAACACCCGCTCATAGAAAAGGGGACCGCACTTGTTCTCGGAGAGCGAGACTACCCTGAATTAAGGATCGCACGCGAGGCTTTCCACTTTCAACGTTGGCTCGTAGGAACACTCTTGTTCGTTCTGATGGGAGCATGCGCAGCCTTTTTCTTCTTTAACAAACGCTTCGTATTCCGTCCGCTCAGGATTCTGCGTGAGGCACTGCTCAATCGACGCCTGACCGAAGTAGCTCGGGTCAAGCAACAAAAGTCGAAAATCCGGATTGAGCGTCTAGAAGAAAAATCCCGTTTCCCTCTCGAACAATTCGACAGCGATGAATTTGGACAGATCGCCTTAATACTCGAAGACCAAGATCGCCGACAAAAAGCTCTTCGACAGCACTGGCTCAAATCTTTCAACACGATCAACGAGCCTATTGCAGTGTTCAACAACAACGGACGACTAAGGCACATCAACGCGGCAATGGAGGAATTTCTCGACGAGCTGGGCCTCTCTCCTGATCTCGTTGATGGCATGACTTCGCAAGGATTTGTGGCTGCTTTCCTGCAAATGGAGGAAGAAATAGCCGACAAGATCGAACAAGTTGTCAATCAGACATACCCGCGCATCTGCTCACAACCCTGTTCCGTTGAAACGCCGGAGGGTAACCGGGCATTTCGTTATTCAATTGCCACAATCTCGAATCATGGCGATCGTTTTGCGGTTTTCTCACTGGTTCGGGAACAGGCATCCACGCGCGGAAATTCAATTGAGGACGTCATACTCGAACAGTGTAACAACCAACTCAAAACCATTCACCGGATTCAACATACGCTAAAGAATCCATCGCAAGGACGAGACGAAAGCATTGCACACTTTTGCGAATCCATGATTGACAACATTCACAACCTACTTGAGTTCTCTAACTCAATCAACCCATCACTTGCGTCTCACAAAGTTGAATTCAATCTTCGACATTTCTTTCGAGATATGCAGAGTTCTATGGAAGGTGTCATCAAACTTCAGATCGATTTTGCACATAGTCTGCCAAACTTTGTTGTTGGAGACCCAACACATCTCCGCCAATTCCTCAAAGGCATTTTTCAATCATGTCAGGAGTCCAATTCATGCGAAAACCTTCTCCTCGACGTGAGCTACAACAATTCAGAAAAAAATTTATTGATATCGATTTGCTCAATTGATGGCTCTCCAATTTTAAGAGATCCATCTCTGGCATTATTCGTTCAGCATTATTTCCCATTTCTTGGCCTCAAAAATGTAACCGAGGAAGAGCTCCAATCCTATGAGTTTTTGCGCGTTTCCATTGCAGCTCCCGCAGGAGCGAATCGCGTTGAAAATCTCGATCTCGATCTCTCAAATCGCCAACTTCCAGCAAAGCTCTACATCGTCAGCGATGAACTCATCCCCGAAAACGTGCAGAACATCATCAGCGATCTACATCAGGTCGACTGCGAATGGATAACTCCATCTGAGTTTATCGATAAGAATCCTGACGAAAGAAGCTCCTGCCTGCTGTTGTTCATATCCAACAGCCAGAAGTTAAAAGAAAAGCAGATCCAGAAAGTCATTAATCATGGTCGTAGCTCAAAAATACCCTCAATACTCTTAAGTCAACAACCACGCCGAGGGGAATCGATAACGGCACTTCGACTGGGATTCGTGACCTACCTCACCCTGCCGATGCAGCAAGAGGAATTTCTAAAGTTGTTGATTCTGACAATGAATAAATCTGTGCGGGAGAGTGTAGGTAAGCTTGGCCTACTCACCAAACACACGGTCAGAGACATCGTTCCATCACTCGGAAAAGTGCTTCTTGGAAATATCTCAAAGGAGAACCACACCACTGGAGTTATGTTGCAAAAAACACTCCATTCGATTGGTTTTTCGATCACCGAAGCAACCACTGTGCACAGCTTCTTTGAAATGCTTCACAAAGGTAACTTTGAGTATGTTATATGTCCCGAGGATCTCACAACAGGACTGCAACGGCGCATCCAGGTGAGTCTGAAAGGAATTCCTTGTCTTGTGTTTGGTGAACAAAGTGCAAGCGCTGAACCGTCAAACGACGACAACCGCCAGGCTGCCGCCGCGGCGCCCTGGCTCAAAATTGAAGACCCTGGAAGCGAACTCTCGGTGCGAAAGAATCTCGACGCTGCGAACACCTATGAAGCCGAGCGAGCTGAATTCAAATACGCAGGCGAAAATGAAATCGATGAAAATCCGGAATCAGAAAAAGATCCTTACGACCTCGCGATTTGATTGCATGAGGTCGGGCTGTTCATGTTTCCGGGCCTGAGAAATTTAGAATCAGAGTCAGCTCTGACGCATAACAGAAAAAACTTCAGTGATCTGTTCAAGCGCCCACTCCATAACATCTTCACCGATCACCAGTGGGGGAGCGAAGCGGATTGTGGTTGAACGCGTCTCTTTGGCTAAAACACCGCGGAGCGCAAGTTGCTCCGAGTAATTGCGGGCAGGCCCAGCGGTGGTCTCGAGTTCAATGGCGTTGAGAAGGCCCTTGCCGCGCACTTCTTTTACCACCGCTTTTGGAAGAGACGCATTGAGCTTGTTTCGGAAACGCTGGCCGAGCGTATCTGCGCGTTCGGCGAGATTTTCATCT
>JBILKM010000133.1:0-2519 GCA_044376695.1 Silvanigrellaceae bacterium | reverse complement strand
GAGTATGAGGTGTACCAGAAGGTCAGTGGAGTGACCTGGCCAACACTCGACAACGCATCCGCCTGGAGACATCTCTGGGATGGAAAATCGTGGATTGTGGCGTTGGCTCGAGATCATCAGCAATTGAAAGATCGTAACGTTCTGCAGAGGCAGCTTGCATTCTCACTGGTTCGCACCATGCAGGAGCGCGATCCTGATTTGGTTATTGGTTCTGATCTTCAAGTCCGCGCCGCACAGCTTGTGAAAGCACACATTGTAGAAATCCGAAATTTAGAAAAGACCCTGATCACCGGGCATGCACCGTTTCCGGTTTTTGGTTTTGGGACGCTCTCATTGCGCGGAGGTTTTGGAGGCCTGCAACAGTTGTTGATGGCGAGCGCGGGTATGGCGGAGCAGCTGCGCAATTTCGATGAGCAGAAGAGAAATAGTTACTTGCTTGAATTTATGTGGGAATCGCTCGAAAGAACGCCCGGTGTGGAATTTGCTGAACCTGATCTGGAAAGCCAGACGCAGGCAACACCCGCAGAAATTCAAACTTCATTGAAGAACCAATGGAACAGCAATGTGATTGGTGTTGCTGATCTTGTACCGCTTATGGCTCAGAGTGGCCAGGCTGTTGTTGCGGTTATCGATACGGGTGTTGACAATGCTCTCGATGCAACCGGCTCTCCGCTTGAAGGACGTTTTTTCAAAAATCCGGGCGAAGATCCTGCGAGAGGAAAAAGAGAGGCCTCCGACGATGATGGTAATGGTTGGGTCGATGACTTTATGGGGATCGACGCAACCATCCCCAAGGGGGATGCTGACAACAGCCCTTCGCCTCGACCCGGTTCAAATGATGTGGGTGGTAAGGGCGCTCGTTGCGAAGACATAGGCACCAAGAATTCCTCGAGTTGTGGGCATGGCACGCACGTTGCCGGGATTATCGCGGGCTATGCTCAGTCGGGAGGTCTCTCTTATTCTGGGGTGTGCCCTCTCAATTGCCAAATCCTTCCGATCCGTGCAGCCCGTCGTTGCTTTGGCCCAAGGAACCAGCCCGACGCACTCTGTCAACCCGCTGAAGAGGCTGGCTCGTTCAATCCGGAACAGCAGCGTGAGTTCGACGGTGGCATCACCGATTCATCGCAGCTGCGTGCATTGGCCTACATTCTCGATCTCGAATCCCCGACAAGTCCTGGGAACCTGGCGACCAATGTTGTGAACCTCAGCATCGGTAAATATTTTTCGAGTCGCTCTCTTTCGTTGATCTCACGCCGTCTGATTCAAAACGATGTTTTGATGGTCGCTGCTGCCGGAAACCAAAACGTTGAAGTACCGATGTTCCCTGCGGCATACCGCGATGTTGTTGCTGTTTGTGCCACGAGTAAGGCTCCAGGCGAGAGGGAGCCAACCGGAAGCAGTGATCCAAGCAAGGGCTCTGCTGATTCGCGAGGGGAGCGTTTTAAGGCGCGCTACAGCAACTACGGTGACTGGGTCGATATTTGCGCTCCTGGAACCCAAATTCTGTCATCTGTTCCGGGTGGAGATGTCGATTTCAAAAGCGGAACAAGTCAGGCTTCACCCCACGTTTCTGGAATTGCAGGGCTCATTAAGGCACTGCGTCCGAGCCTCTCGGCTATGGAGATCCGCGCGCTTCTCATAAAATATTCGGATTTTGATTTTCTCTATGGGTTGTTGCCGACAGGAGCTCGTGTCAACGCAGACTTTGAATATTCTCCCTATCCGGACGTCAAGGTTTTCCTTTTGGGAGCTGGTGAGCTCAGTGCGGTGAATATCCTTTACGCCCTTACAGATCCTGCAAAGGCGCGCCCGAGTCAGGCCAGTTCTGCGATTGAATCTGGCGATACAAGTCAGGTTAAGGAAGGCTGCATCGTTTCAAACCTTGCTGCGGATCATCCCCTGAAGAATCTTGAGCGCACCTCAAGCATGCCCTTCATTCTCCTGTTGGCCTACTTCATCTTGCGCTTTGGTCGATTTTTCGCTCGCACAAAAAAACCCGGCGTGTAGCCGGGCTGTCAGTCGTACTGAGTGGAATCCAAAAGCGTTCCGCTCAACTTGCCTGCGCAATTCCCTTGACGGGTTTATGATGGTCGTAGCGCTTGCTGTGCGCCTTCTTTATTTGCTCCATTGCACGCCGAGTTGCACCGTGAATACTGTGGTACATGTCGGGTGAACGCATTGTGACGTCGCCATGAAATGGCCCATCGTTCCAAGTCAAGTGTACAACGTGGTCATTGCCTTCTAGCGACAAGGCCCAGCGGCTCCCGAAGTTGTGGAGCGCGAGTGGTTTCAACTTCTCAGTTGATTCAATCTCGCAGCATTCCCGCAATGCCTGGGTCAATTCAAATCCATGAGCCGCAACCTGATTTGCCATGATTAACTCCTCTTTAGGAAATGGCTTCAGCTACTCGCGAAAAGTACGAACCTCTCGTACTGACCAATTCGGCATGTATTCTTCTGGCGTCCTCCTCAAATCCTCTGTTGTTTGAGAGTTCAAAGAGCAAATAGAGCAGTGATTT
>JBILKM010000077.1:0-8079 GCA_044376695.1 Silvanigrellaceae bacterium | reverse complement strand
CACAAGCTGGGCAAAATCGTCGGCCTTGAGACTTGCTCCACCCACCAGTGCACCATCGATGTCCGGCATACCCATGAGTTCTTCAACATTCTGAAGGGTCACGCTGCCTCCATATTGGATGCGCATGCGGCTAGCGATGTCGGCACCTAGCGCTTCCTTCAGCCAAGAACGAATGAAAGCGTGCGCCTCTTGTGCCTGGGCTGACGTGGCAGCCCTGCCCGTGCCGATCGCCCAAACCGGTTCATACGCGAGAGTGAGCAGTGGGCGTGCGGGATCGGAACCAAGTGCGGCCGACCAGTGCTTAATACCTGTTGCTGCAAAGCCCTCAGTGAGCTGAGTTCTGAGAACCTCCTGCCACTTTCCGGAGTCGCGCTCTGCGAGGGTTTCACCCACACACAAAATTGCCTGGAGTCCTGCCCCAAGAAGCGCAGCCACGCGTTGACCTGCGGTGGTGTTGGTTTCACCGCACATCTGGCGACGCTCACTGTGCGCCACAAGGCTCCCACCAACATCGGTGGCTTTGAGCATAGTGGTAGAAACCTCACCCGTGAATGCGCCCGATGTCGCCCAATGGCAGTTCTGCGCAAACCATTGAACACCACGAAAGCGAGTTGTCAGCGCCGGAAGCAGCAGTGCACTGGCCGCCAACCCGACATCGACATTGTTCAGACCGCTCACAGCGGGAGAGAATGCCTCACAGAAAGCCTGCGCCTCCTGGGGGGTTTTGTTCATCTTCCAATTGCCCACGAAAATTTTACGACGCGATGTCATAGTGCTGCCCTCAAAACTCTGATTCCGGGCAGCTCTTTGCCTTCAAGCAGCTCCATGCTCGCACCGCCACCCGTAGACACGTGCGAAACTTTATCGGCCAAACCAAAGGCGGAAATCGCTGCAGCAGAATCACCGCCACCGACAATGGTTGAACCTGAGCACTGCGTCAGCGCTTCAGCAACACGGCGTGAACCGTCGGCAAACGCCTCCCACTCGAACACACCCATCGGACCATTCCACACCACAACCTTAGAAGCACGAATGGTATCAGCGAAGAGAGCTGCCGAACGCGGGCCAATATCGAGGCCCATCAGGTGATCCGGAATATCGGTAGTATTGCAAGCGATCGGCATGGTGCCTTCAGCGAACTCAGCGGCACAGACATGATCCACAGGCAAAATAATTTTTACCCGGCGTGCCTCCGCGGCACGAAGAATTTCACCCACAAGCGAGAGCTTATCTTCTTCCACACGCGATTTGCCGACCTTGTGACCCATGTAACGCAAGAAGGTGTAGGCCATGGCACCACCAATAATCATGTTATTGGCGATACTGGTAAACTTCTGGAGGATGGCAATTTTATCCGACACCTTGGCACCACCAAAGATCGCGGTGACAGGGGCCTGCGGATTGCGGAACGCGCCCTCAAGAAAATCGATTTCCTTCTGCACAAGAAACCCTGCCGCGCGCCGCGCGAGCGGAAACTCTTCTGCAACGGCAACCATCGATGCATCGGCACGATGGCACGTTCCAAAGGCATCGTTCACATAGAAATCCATGTTTTTGGCGAGAGCCTTGGCAAAATCACGATCGCCTTTTTGTTCCTGTTTGTGGAAACGCAGGTTCTCGAGAAGCACAAGTTGCTGTGCCCCCATTTGCTGCACAATGCGGTCGAATCCATCGAGCAGGTGGTCGTTGCAAAGCAACACCTCCTTGCCTAGGTGTGCGGCAAGCTTCTCGCCCACCGGCGCAAGGCTGAATTCCTTCTCGAAACCCTCGCCTTTTGGGCGCCCCAAGTGCGAGCACATCACGACTCGGCAACCTTTCTCGAGCAACCATTTGATGGTTGGCAGAGCGGCCGTAATACGTGTTTCATCGGTGACAACGCCAGCTTTCAGCGGAACGTTCAAATCCAAACGCAGAAAAACAACCGGGCGATTGAAACCCGAAAAATCCAGATCCGTCAGGGTTCTGAGCCGCGCCACCATAGAGGTCTCCTTGTCACATTCAGAAAGAGTGCTTTACCAGGGGGCCGATTGAACCGTGAAGGAGCGGAGGTTGTCAACAAGTTGAGAATCAGAGCGTGGTGTGAGAATAATAGGCGCTACGTCATTTACACGCACCGAGGTTCTGCAGAAATGGCATCGACCCCCATCAAAAACGACCTATTCGCCAGCGAAAACATCTATTCCATCATTCTTTGTGGCGGTTCTGGCACACGCCTCTGGCCTCTTTCCCGAAAATTACGGCCCAAGCAATTTCTGGCTCTGGGTGGCACCGAAGATACCCTTCTGCAGACCTCTATTGAGCGTGTGAAGAACATTTCACCCGAGAAAAAACGCTGGATCGTAACTGCCACTGCCCAAGAAGGCCTCGCAAAAGAGCAAACTTCGGGCAGTGTGGCGCGGATCATCTCCGAACCCCAGCCCCGCAACACCGCCCCCGCTGTGGCGCTGGCCGCTTGGCAACTGATGCAACAGGATCCCGATTCGGTGATGCTCGTCCTCTCGAGTGACCACTCTATCCAGAACGTCCGCTCGTTCGAACAAACTGTGGCCGATGCAGTAAAGCTCGCACGCCAGAATCTTTTCGTAACGGTCGGCATTCAGCCCACCTACCCTGCAACAGGATTCGGCTATATCGAATGGGGGCTCCCGCTCGACAAAAACGCCCAAATCCTTCCGGCAGCAAAATTCAACGAAACCCCACAGGAGGCTGTTGGCTTCAGTGTGCGCAGTTTCCGCGAAAAACCAAACCAAGCCGCAGCAGAGCAGTTTATCCGCACGGGCAAATACCTCTGGAACGCAGGTATCTTTGTTTGGAAGACACGCACCTTCTGGAACGCCTTCTCGCACATTCAGCCTGAGATGGCGAAAATTATCGAGAACATGACCCCGGCGAGCATGGCCACCGACTACGCGAAGCTTGAGTCCCAGCCCATCGACATTGCGTTCATCGAACAAACCAGCCACGTCGCATGTGTGCCAGCCCTGTTCGACTGGAACGATGTGGGAAGCTGGTCTGCCGTGCGCGAGTGTTTCGAGCAAGACAACAATGGCAACAGCATTGCTGGTGATGCCTATGTTTCCGACACACGGAACTCAGTCATACACAGCAGCGGCCCTTTTGTTGCCACAATCGGTGTGGAGAACCTCGTGGTGGTGGCAACACCCGACGCCGTGTTGGTGATGCCCACCTCACGCAGCCAAGATGTGAAAAAAGTCATAGCGCATCTGGAAGGACTCAACCGTACCCAGCTGCTCTGAAAATCGAATAAAGGAAGTCATGGATGACACTCAAACCTCTCCTTATGGCGGCACAGGGCCTGCGTCCCAAGCACACTCCACAGTGGCTGATGCGGCAGGCTGGACGTTATCTTCCAGAGTACAGAGCTATTCGCTCACAGAACGACACGCTCACCATGTTCAAAACGCCACGCATTGCCGCTGAAATTACCGTTCAGCCATTGCGCCGTTTTCCGACACTCGATGCCGCCATTGTGTATGCCGATATCCTTTTGATTCCCGATGCACTCGGGCTCGGCCTGCAATTTGTTCAGGGCGAAGGTCCCGTCTTCAGCCGCCCGATACGCAGTGAGAGCGACGTACAATGGCTCGAAGATCAAGCCGCAGACGTGGGCGCGGTCATGGCAAAGCTCGACTACCTGGGCGAAACACTGCAATTGGTCAAGCCACAGCTTGCCCCCGAGGTCACTCTGATTGGCTTTGCGGGCGCACCTTGGACAGTTGCGAGCTACATGCTCGAAGGTCAAAGTGCTCACGGAGAATTTCACACCTCAAAGTTGTTCATGCTTCAACACCCAAGCCTGTTTGAACGGGTGATGGAAGTGGTCACCAACCTCACAATCACCTACCTCGAGCGCCAGGTGTCTGCGGGCGCAGAAATCCTACAACTTTTTGAATCGTGGGGAGGTGCACTCACCCCTGCGCAATACGCACGCTTCTGTGCACCCTATAGCCAGCGGATTATTGCAGCGCTGAAGCCCAAGGTTCCTGTCATTCACTTTGTGGGAGAAAGTGCGGGCCTACTTCCCGAAGTACTTGCCACTCAGGCCGATGTATTGGGAGTAGACTGGCGCCAGGATCTTGCGCGTGTGGGTCATGCAGCACGCGGGAAAGTTCGAGCTCTGCAAGGAAACCTCGACCCTCTCATATTGCATGCGAGTCAGCGTGAGCTCCAGAGCGCACTCGAACAAATCCTGACTTCTGGCCAAAAGCTTGAAGACCTCGGATACATTTTCAACCTCGGCCATGGGATCCGCCAAACCACGCCGGTCGAAAATGTCGCCTTCGTTACAGATTTCGTGCGCAAATTCAAAATCTGAAGTCGCTCAGTAGCCGTGAGCAGATTCGTTCACTTCTAAGTTGAAGGGAAATCCATGAAGTTGCTGAAAGTAATTGGTCTCGGACTAGCATGCTTCGCCTCAACGGCTTTTGCGGCCAGCGGAGAACTTGTCATTAATTCGATGCACTCCGATCCGACCTCGAAAAAAGCCTTTGAAACGATCTTGAGCGAATTCAAAAAAGAACACGCCAACATCAACGTCAAGGTCAACACCATCGACCATGAATCGTACAAGGTTCAAATCCGCACCTGGTTACCGAACAACCCTCCCGATGTGGCGACCTGGTTTGCAGGCAACCGCGCCAAGTTTTTTGTCGAAAAGAACCTTGTTGAGCCGCTGGATGATGTATTTTCAGCAACAGCAGGACAATTCTCTGCAGGCGCGCTCTCTGCCATAAGCTTTAATGGCAAAAAGTATCTGATGCCCACCAACTACTACCACTGGGGCTTCTACTACAGAAAAGATTTGTTTCAGAAAGCCGGCATTAATGCCGCTCCGAAAACCTGGGACGAATTGCTTTCTGCAGCCCAAAAACTCAAGGCCGCGGGAATCACACCGATTGCCATCGGCACCAAGCAGGCCTGGCCTGCAGCAGCATGGTTTGATTTCATCAACATGCGTGTCAACGGCTATGCCTTCCACATGAATCTACTCGCCGGAAAAGGCAGCTACTCATCGCCTGAGGTAAAAAAGACCATGGCAACCTGGGCACAGCTCGTGAAGGTTGGAGCATTCCCCGAAACAGCAGCAGCAATGACCTGGCAGGAAGCTTCGGCTCTGATGTGGCAAGGCAAAGCTGCAATGTATTTGATGGGCAATTTTATCTCATCGGAAATTCCCTCTGCAGTTAAAGCACAGGTCGAGTTCTTTCCTTTCCCAACCATTGATCCAAAAATACCAACAGCACAGGTTGCCCCCACCGACGTCTATTTCATTCCTGCAAAAGCCAAGAACAAAGCCAACGCAAAACTTTTCATGAGCTTCCTTGCACGCGCTGACATCCAACAAAAATACAATGAAGTGACTGGACTTTTGCCAGTGAACACGCAAGCAAAAATCGACACCAAAAATTCATTCCTGAAATCAGGACAACAAATCCTGGGCCAAGCCACCGGGCTCTCGCAGTTCTTCGATCGTGATGCAGAACCTGAAGTCGCCAAAGTAGGTATGGATGGATTCGTTGAATTCCTGCGTCACCCCGATCGCACTGACGCGATCCTGAACCGCATCGAAACCACCCGTAAACGCGTTCACCGCTGATTTTTTAAAAGGACATTCATTGCCATGGCAGGCTCGTTGTCGTTCATGCAGAGACGCGACCACAAAACAGCTTGGCGCTTTCTCGCACCATCGCTGTTTCTTTATAGTCTCTATGTGATTTTCCCGATCTTTTTTTCAATGTATCTGAGCCTGACGCAGTGGGATGGCGTGAGCAGTCAGGTTTTGCCCCTGTGCATCGGGAGCGACAGCAGCTGTTTTCAAAATTTCATTGACCTTTGGCAAGACGACGTTTTCTGGATGTCTCTCAAAAACAACATCGCATGGCTGCTTTTCTTCAGTCTGTCTGCACCGCTCGGACTCGCCTTAGCATTGCTTTTTCACGTCAAGGCTCGGGCGGCGAGTTTCTATAAATCACTTCTCTTTATGCCAATGGTCTTCAGTCTGGTTGTTGTGGGAACAATCTGGAGCTGGTTTCTTCAACCTGAATTCGGACTAGTTGAATTTCTGCTCAAAGGTGTGGGGCTACTTGGCGCTGGAGAGAATTTCACCATGATGGCAAGCGAGCGCTGGGCTACCGCAGGCCTCATTGCAGCAGCGGCTTGGCCACACGCGGCCTACTGCATGGTTCTTTATCTAGCCGGCCTCTCGAACCTGCAAAAAAATGTCATCGAGGCAGCCGAAATTGAAGGCGTGAGCAAGTGGCAAATGCTCTGGTTCATCATTCTACCGATGCTGCGCCCAGCAACAATCATTGTTGTCATTGTGACGATGATCGGCGCATTGAGAGCCTTCGACCTCATCTCCATTATGACAGCCGGCGGCCCCGCAAACAGTTCCAACGTACTGGCGCTCTACATGTACCAACAGACCTTCGAAAACTTCCGCTACGGCTATGGTGCAGCCATCTCTGTTGTGCTTTTTGCAATAAGCCTGTTGCTCATCCTTCTCTATCTGAAACAGACTCTGAAAGACGAAACAGGACGGAGCTGAAAACATGGAACCCAAACGCAGAGGCCCCGTCTATTGGATTTTTGCAACCGTGTTGTTGCTACTCTGGATTTCTCCAATCCTTGCGAGCCTCCTCACAAGCATCAAAACGCTGGAGGAGCTCAACGAAGGTCGATATTGGAATCTGCCACGCAATTTCAGCCTTCAGAACTACGTCGAAGCCTTCACAGTTGGTAAATTTTCGACCTACTTCCTCAACTCGCTCATCATCACTCTCCCAACCGTGATCGCGGTTCTATTTTTTTCCTCTCTGAACGGCTATGTGCTTGCGAAGCTGCGCTTTCGTTGGAACAAAAAATTAATGCTGGTATTTTTGGGCGGTATGCTTTTGCCGTTTCAAATTCTACTCATCCCTGTTTTTTATCTCTCAAATCAGTTCCTCCACACCTATGACACACGCCTGGGCGTCATACTCTTTCACGTTGCCTTTCAATTGGGTTTCGCGTCCTTTTTTATGCGTAATTTTATCCGTACGATCCCCGACGGTATCATCGAAGCAGCGCGAGTGGATGGCTGTAGCGAATGGCGGATCTATTCCACCATGGTTCTTCCTTTAATGCGCCCCGCGTTGGCAGCCTTAGCAACGCTTCTGTTCACCTGGATCTGGAACGATTATCTGTGGTCGCTCATCCTCATCCAAACTGATGAACTCAAGCCTATCACCGCAGGACTGCAAAACCTTAAGGGACAGTGGATTGCAAGTTATCATTTGCAAAGTGCAGGTGCGGTCATTGCCGCCATTCCTCCGGTTCTAATTTTTGCCTTTCTTCAGAAACATTTCATCCGCGGGCTGACTATGGGAGCAGGAAAATGAGCAATCTTTTTATTGATGCGACCTTCGAGAAAGCACAACTTTTCAATCGTGCAGCGCGCTTCACCCAGCGCAACGATAGTGAATTCGAAGCGCACCTCGAGCTTCCTGGGCAAATGGGCCTCGCTGCTTTCACTCTCAAACGAGAGAACCTCGCTCCGCTCGGACTCCGTGCATACAATCAGTGGTCTCTGCGCATCAAAATTTTAGGCAACACAGGCCCAATGCAATGGCCGTTCAAATGGTTGCGGATTTGTGGATTCAAAACCCACCCCCATGCCGAGTCTGCTTTAGCTAATGGATACCAATGCTGGAGCGAATCTCCTCTGCTCGCAAAAGCAGATGTTCTCAATCCGGAATCCTATCCAGAGCGCGAGGTCTTCGGCGATTCTGGCTTTTACCGCTATGCGCAACAGCCAGGGCAGTTTCACAGCTGGTCGTTCACCTACACAACCCTGGAAGGTACTGCGCACAATGCCTTTTATGGGGCACTCGATGAAGATCTTTTCTCCACCGTTTTTGAATTGAACCTGAATGAACACACAATTGATGTAGCACTCGAATGTGAGGGTGCCGACTTCTCCAAAATGCAATCACCTCGTGATGCCGGCCATGCAGAACTGCTTCTTGGATCCTGGATCATGGCCGATCCAGGCAACACGTTCTTGCCCGATCTCTCTGC
>JBILKM010000132.1:0-2532 GCA_044376695.1 Silvanigrellaceae bacterium | reverse complement strand
CAAAAATGCATCGTTTCATGATCTTCCGCGGAACCAACATGCGCGCGGTCGCATTTTCCCTCGACCTTGGAATGCAAAAGGCGATCTCGCAGGAACGCGCTGCGCATACGCTCGGCTACGCCGTACGAATGTGTCTTGAGGCGGGTCAAAACCGCGATCCTCTTCAGGAGCAGGGGCTTGGTATTGCAACCTCGGGTCGTCGAGAGCTGAACCCTGAGGAAATTGGTTTGGTGGAGCGGGTTTACAAAGCCTTTCCCAACGACCCGTTGATTCGCGTGGCACAGGCTCGGATCCTGGCAGCACGTGGAGAGTACACGATCGCGGTTGAGTTGACCCGGCGCACACTTCAGGCCGAGCCATATAACGTCCGCGCCATGACTGTTCTTGGCGAAATTGAAGCCAAGGTGGGCGAGCTCGATTTGGCTCTCAAATTGCTCAAGAAGGCCGATGAGCTTTCAGGGGGAAACCCGGAGCGTCTTGCAACATTGGCGGAAGTTTCGGTGCAGAAAGGACTCTATGGCGAGGCAAAAAACTACCTGCTTGCTGGACTCCGCTTGTTTCCTGAGTCGACCCCATTGAGGCGAGAGTTGGTCAAGATTCCTCTCGATGCCGCAGAGTTTAAGGAGGTTCTCGGATTGATGCTGGGCTCGGTTGCAGGTGATGATTTGGCTGTCTTTGCAGGTGACGCAGCCAAGCCTTTGGTGCTCATGCAAAAATACGCAGTCCTTGTTGATTTTTTAAATGTGGGTATTGAACTGTTACCGGAAACGGCTCAAAAGTGCGCTTTTTTATTCAAGGTGGCAGTTGAGCTCAAGGATATGGGTGCAAAGGCGGAAGCAGTTGCCCAGTTGCGGCGTTGCCTTTCCCTGGATCCGAAGTATCCCGGTGCCGGAGATCTCCTCCTCAAAATTCAGACAAATCTTGCCGCCTGAGAAATCTTTCCCCGATTTTTTGCAATTTTGACTGCGCAGGCACTCCTTGCGCGGGAATGATTTTTGCACCCTGCCAGAATGCATTTGAAGAGGGGAATGCATGGGAGTTCGGGTCAACACGGGGTCTGGGATCGATCCTGGCTTGGTCAATAAATTGGTCGAGCTTGAACGCCAGCCTATCAAACAGCTTGAAACACGCAAAAAAACTCTCGAGGAAGACAGGAAAGGCTTTCGAGAGTTCACGCAGCTTGTTTCAACACTCGGACAAGCGCTCAACAGTCTGCGCAACCCATCTGACTTTCGTAAACTCAAAGTGGACAGCAGCAATCCAGACATCCTCGATGGCACCGTGACCAATGCGGCTATGCCTGGCAGTTATGAACTTGAAGTGCGTCATCTCGCAAAAACCCAAAAGCTTCTAGCAGAGGGTTTTCCTGATAAAGATTCAACTCCGGTTGGCTTTGGATACATGACCATTGAACTCGATGACGGAACTAGTTTTGATGTGGATATCGATCCCGATGCCTCCACGCTTCAAGACGTTGCCAAACAAATCAACGATGCAAATGCAGGCTGCAAGGCGCTCATCCTCAATACCAAAGAGAACCTGGAAGATCCCGATGCAGACAGTTTTAGGCTTATTGTGATCTCCGAAAAATCTGGCAAGGCTGGGAAGGTCTACATTGATCCTGATACGACTTATCTCGAATTCAAAGAGCAGATGACCGGACGAAATCTGGAGATGCTCTTTGAGGACGTGCTCGTTTTTGATGAGGACAATACGGTCGAAGAACTTCTTCCAGGTCTTGTGATCAATGCCAAACGCAGTGAACCCGGAACGAAAGTGACTCTGAAAATCGACTTCGACGTTGACCAGACATTGGAATCCATCAATGGCTTTGTGGATGCGTACAACAAAGTTTCTGATTTTATCGATAAACAATTTCAGATCGATCCGCAGACCAATCGGGCTGGGGCTTTGTCCAAAGATTCAACACTGAAACAGTTGCAGCGCAGCCTGCAATCGGCACTTCAATACCAGGGAAGTGGCAAATATCGGAATCTCGCACAGGTTGGAATTACGACCGATCCGAAAACAGGGTCACTAAAAATTGACGCAACTAAAGTGAAGCAGGCGTTGTCCGAAGACTACGAAGGTGTTGCTGAGCTCTTTGTTCAATCAGACAGAGGAGCAGGCTTTGGCGCACGAATGAGCGACACAGTTCGAAATGCTCAGAATCAGCAGTTCGGTGTGTTGGCCTCCAAGGAGCGTGAATACAAGCGCACATTGGAGTCATTCGATGATGATATCGTCCGCAAGGAGCGCGCAGCTTCGCAACGGGCAG
Source organism: Silvanigrellaceae bacterium (assembly GCA_044376695.1). Classification (GTDB taxonomy): domain Bacteria; phylum Bdellovibrionota_B; class Oligoflexia; order Silvanigrellales; family Silvanigrellaceae; genus RFOM01. Next base: position 254 of record JBILKM010000132.1, on the reverse strand, counting down.
AGGGTATCAAGCGAAAGTTTGCGGCTTTGGAAGGATTGATCAACGGAATGAACTCACAAGGACAGGCACTGGCGGCTCGTCTGGGAGTTCAATCTGGGCCGATGCCAGGGCTGAGCTGATGCACCGGGAGTAGTGGACTGGCAAGTGCAGGGAGAGTAAGCGTTTATGCAGAACAACCCGTATCGAGCGTATCAGAAAACTCAGGTCACAACGGCAAAGCCTGAGAAGATTTTGTTGATGCTCTACGAGGGCGC
>JBILKM010000076.1:0-8155 GCA_044376695.1 Silvanigrellaceae bacterium | reverse complement strand
GAACTCTGATGAAAGACGGTCGCTATGCAAAAAATGCGTTGAGTTTCATTGGTGCTGGAATCTACGATCACATGTGTCCTGCGGCCGTAAACCAACTCACTCTGCGCGGTGAATATCTGACCTCATACACACCGTATCAACCTGAAATGACACAGGGCACACTGCAGGCTCTGTTTGAATTTCAGACCATGGTTTCCGAGCTTTTCGGTATGGAAGTCTCGAATGCGTCACACTACGATGGCTCTACCTCGCTCGCCGAGGCCGCGCTCATGGCGCTTCGTATCAACAAGAACAAGAACCGTCTGTTGGTGTCTTCGTCCGTGCACCCTGAGTACGTGCAGGTGTTGAGAACCTATCTTGCGAATCTCGGCGTTGAGCTTGGATTTGTTCCTCTCGAGGGTGGTGTCACTTCACTGAATTCTCTCAAGAGTTTGCTCAGTGAAAATGTGATGGGCGTGATTGTACAAAGTCCAAACTTTTATGGTTGCGTTGAGGATCTTGAATCTCTCGCTGCGGCTGCAAAGGCAAAGGATGCGTTGTTTATCGTCAGCACACCTGAAACCCTAAGCCTCGCAGTGCTTCCGTCACCGGGCGACTGCGGTGCCGATATCGCAACAGGTGAGGGGCAGAGTTTCGGAGTACCGCAAAGTTTCGGTGGACCTTTCGTTGGTCTCTTTACGTCGAAAATGGAACACGTCCGTCAGATGCCAGGACGTTTGTGTGGAGAGACTGTCGATGCTCAAGGTCGACGCTCTTATACCCTGACTCTCTCAACCCGTGAGCAACATATTCGCCGCGACAAGGCGACATCAAATATCTGCACCAACCAAAACCTCATGGCGCTGTGGGCGACCATTTGGCTCACCATGATGGGCAAGGAAGGTTTTTATGAGCTTGCCGTGCAGAACCTATCTAAGACTGAATACGCTAAAGATGTTTTGCTCAAAACGGGCAAAGCAAAATTGCGTTATCCGACGCAGAGTACCTTCAATGAATTTGTTATCGAGCTAAAGAGCTCCGCAAATGATTTTGCGCAGAAGGCTGCAGTCCAGGGAGTTGCGCCTGGAGTTGCACTCAGCCGTTTCGATGCGAACGACACGACAGGTCTGCTCGTCTGTGTCACTGAAAAGAAATCACGCGACGATATTGATCACCTCGCACAACTGCTGCGCGATCTGGCCTGAGGAGAATCACCATGGATTTTTTGAAGAAAAGTACAGGTCATGCCGTGGTTCTTGAAGAACCACCAAGTTTCGAAACTTCACGTCCGGGGGCGGTTGGAGCCGACCTTCCTACACTTGATGTTCCTCGCGTCGAGCCCAAGTCTGTTTTCAAGAAAGTGCGAGCACGCAAGGCACGTCTGCCCGAGTTGAGCGAGCCCGAGGTGATTCGTCACTTTACGCGCATGTCAACCTGGAATTATGCCATCGACCTGGGGATCTATCCCCTGGGCTCCTGCACGATGAAGTATAACCCACGTCTCAACGAAGAGATTGCGCGGAGCGGAGAGCTCAGCGAGGCCCATCCATACGATCCCATCGAGTGGTCGCAGGGTCACTTGCGCGTCATGTGGGAACTCACGGAAGATCTCAAAGGCGTCACAGGTATGCCTGGCGTTTCTCTTCAACCTGCTGCGGGAGCGCATGGTGAATTGACCGGCCTCATGCTTGTATCTGCCTATCACAAGTCGAAGGGCCGTCAGCGTAAAACAATCCTGACAGCCGACACGGCACATGGAACCAACCCTGCGTCTGCCGCTCTGGCTGGATTCCAAATCGTCCAGATCGCTACGGGCGAGGATGGTGTCATTCATCCAGAGGCATTGGCTGCTGTTCTCAACGACGACGTTGCAGCACTCATGACCACCAATCCAAATACACTCGGAATTTTCGAAAAGAATATTCAGACCGTTGCGAACATGTTGCATGAAAAAGACGCGCTTCTTTACATTGACGGCGCGAACCTCAATGCAGTTTTGGGTCTGAGTCGTCCGGGTGATTTCGGGGCGGATGTCATCCAGTTCAACCTGCACAAGACCTTCTCAACACCTCATGGCGGCGGGGGGCCCGGCTCCGGTCCGATTGCAGTGTCGGACAAACTTGTTCCCTTCCTGCCCGTTCCACGTCTCGAGAAACAGGGTGAGAAGATAGTCCTGGTGGACGACGCTCCGCAGTCCATTGGTCGGGTGAAGGCATTCTTCGGAAACTATGGCATGTTCATCCGCGCCTGGTGTTACATTCGTGCATTGGGCGGCCAGGGTTTGCGTGCTGTCTCCGAAAACGCAATCATCAACGCAAATTACATGCGTTCGCAGCTTAAAGATGTTTTGCATATGCCAGTCAACGCGCCAACGTTGCACGAAGTTGTGTTCAACGACCGTAACCAGCGCGAAGTGAATCTCGACACCACAAAGATGGCCAAGAGGCTTATCGACTACGGCATGCACCCCATGACCGTGCACTTCCCACTCTGTGTGAAGAGCGCCATCATGATCGAGCCGACGGAAACTGAGAGTCGTTCAGAAATGGATCGTTTCGTGAACGCGCTCAAGGAAATTATCCGTACTCCAGAGGTCGAGCAGGCTCCGACCCGTGTGTTCCGTGAGCGAGTTGATGAAACCAAGGCGGCGCGTGAGTTAAAGTTGACCTACAAGTTCAAGGATTGAGCTTGACCTGGCTTGCAACCCATTTCTCCAGGTGGGGGTACGGAAGTGCCCCACTCTGGCGGGCTTTTTCTTTCTCATTTTCGAATACAATGAGAGTCGGAATACTGCGGATTCCGAATCGACTTCCAGCATCCTGATGAGCCTCAGTGTCGCACTTAAGAAAAAGTGCTTTGCCTCTTTGTGCAGTTGCATATTGCTTAAAGGTCGGTGCAAAGCCGACACAAGGGCCACACCAAGGTGCCCAAAAATCTACGACGACAGGGATAGGTGAATTGAGGATTGCTTTCGCCAAAACTGCACCACTGACTTCGTGAACTGGGTCTTTGTGTCCCAAGGTGTGAGAGCACTTGCCGCACTTTGCCTTGCCCTGTTCAACGTGGTCGGGCACTCGGTTGAGTGCACCACACGATGTACATGGCACAAGAATTGATTCAGACATCGGATCAATCTCCAGAAAAAATTTCAGCCGATAAATTCTCTGCCGTTCATGTATTTTCTCAGGGCCTGTGGGATGCGGATGCGTCCGTCTGCGGTCTGATGATTTTCCATAAGAGGAATGAGCACTCGCGGGGTAGCAACCTCTGTGTTGTTGAGGGTGTATACAAATTGGTTTTTGCCAGCGGCATCTTTAGTTCTGATTTTGAGTCGTCTCGCCTGATAGTCATAGAAACTCGAACAGCTGTGAGTTTCACCATAGGCGTTTCGTCCGGGCATCCACGTTTCGATGTCATGTTTCTTGACCTGACCCTGTCCCAGATCACCAGTGCAAACTTTCACAACCCGGTAGGGTAATTCGAGCATCTTCAACAGATCTTCTGCATTGGTGAGGAGTTCCATGTGCAGACGATCTGATTCTTCTTTGTCGGGCTTGCACAAGACAACCTGCTCAATCTTTTGGAACTGATGAACCCGATAGAGTCCTTTGGTGTCCTTGCCATGCGCTCCTGCTTCACGACGGAAGCAGCTGGAGTGCGCGCAGATCTTCACAGGAAGTTGTGCAGCATCAAGAATCTCACCAGCATGATAACTCGCTAGGCTCACTTCCGCAGTGCCGACAAGCCACATGTCGTCTTTCTCGACAAAATAAGCTTGGTCTGCCCCGCCGGGTAGATAGCCCGTGCCTTGCATGGCCGAGGATCTCACCAGGACTGGAACACTCATAAGCGTATAGCCGCGCTGAGTGAGCAGATCGACCGCAAGATTGTGCACTGCCCGCTCAAGTTCAGCGCCAGCTCCAACAAGAAAGTAGCTGCGTGAACCAGCGACGTTAGCACCTCGGTTGAAATCAATCAGACCAAGCTTTTGACCCAGCTCGATGTGATCGAGTGGTTTGAAGTCGAACACTGGGGGTGTTCCCTCTTTGCGCCACTCAACGTTGTCGGCATCTGTTGCCCCAACCGGAGTGTCGGCGCTGGGCGGATTTGGAACCGAGCTCTGGAGCGCATCAAATTCCGCCTCAATTTCGCGCAGCTTTGCCTCTGCCTGGGTGAGCCGTTGACCCACCTCGCGCATGGCGTTCAAAAGCGACTCACGCTCGGCGGGATTTTTGGCCTTCTTTACGCTGTCCGAACCTTCATTTCGTTGTCGTCGCAAAGTCTCGGTCTCTTCGAGCGCAGCAAGTCGGGCGTCATAGACAGCGGCGAATTTATCGGAATCAAAGGGAATTCGCTTCAACTGCGCGGCGTGGCTGATGACCGAAAGATTGTCACGGACAAATTTTGGATCGAGCATGCGAGTGATTCCTTCGCGGTTTCGTTGGTGTTCCAGAGGACATATTGTTTATCCGCGAGCCAGTCCTTGGCAAGCGCAAGACTCAACTTTTCCCTCATGAAACGGTTGACCGATTCAGGTTCCTGCTTACACTGTGCGGGCTTCAGGCTCTGGGTTTACGCAGGAGGTCTAACGATGCTTTTCATCACGCGGTCAAACAAGTTTTTTGCTACATCTGAAAACTCCTCCGGTGGAGAACCCGAATCCACTGGCACTGGTGCCTCGGCGCAGGACAGTGGTGCACAGAATGACACCAAAATCGACTCCGAGCGGGTTGATGCGTCGGATGTTACCGCTAAGCTTCAGGAACAACTCGCTGATATCACATCTAAATATGCAGAAACCAACGACCGCATGTATCGTATCGCGGCCGAATTCGAGAATTCTCGGAAGCGTTGGGAAAAGGAAAAGGGCGACCTCAAAACCTATTGTATCTCTGAGTTTGCACGCGATCTGCTGCCTGTCATTGATTCCTTCGACAAGGCAATGACGGCTATTGAGCAGTTGACCCTGAACGTGGAGACTGAAGAGGGCAAACAAGTTGCGTCGATTGTCGAGGGTGTTCAGCTCGTGTCTAAGGTGCTTGCAGACACCCTCAAGAAGCATGGTGTTGAAAAGCTCCCTGGAAAGGGTGAGGCTTTTAACCCGAACTTCCACAATGCCATTGCGAAGACAGTGGACGCGACCCTCCAGCAGGAAATGGTCGTTGATGAATTTGTATCAGGATATCGCATTGGGGATCGCATCTTGCGCACAGCCATGGTGCGTGTCGCAAGCCCCGACTAACCATCTGGGACAGCGTTACCTGCGCCTACTCTTGGGCGTTTTCGGGGTTGCTGTCCTAACGTTTCTTTGTTCATCTATTGCATTTGCAGCCAGCGATCGAGTGAATCAAGCAGAGCACGATTTTCAGTTGCGAAACTTCGATGCCGCATTTGAGAAATTCAAGGATGTGCAGGCTGATCCGCTTACCGCTCCAGGTGATCTTGCTCTGTCTCGCTGTCGACTTGGCATCATCTACAGCATTCGTGACGATCAAAAACAGGCGCGTAGCCAACTCGAACTTTCTTTGAGCTCCGATGCTCTGCCTGGCAGTGTTTCTGCCCTTTGTTTTTATGCTCTTGTGCAAATATACGTGATTGATAAATCCTACGTGGAAGCGCGCGACCTCATTAGAAAATATCCCGACCCTGCATTTCCAGCTCTTTACAAAGCTAGGGTTCATGCGCTGGGTACGGAGATCGGTAAACAGCTTAAAGACGTTGCCTTTGAAATTAATCAGCTCGAGCGTCTTGCGCGGGTTATGGACATGGCGGGCATTGAAAAGGTCGATCTGCGTATTCTCGGAGATTGGGTTATCACACGCAATGATGTGAAAAAACGTCTCGGAGATACGCCCAAGAATCAAAGTGAGGGTGGGCCTGTGAGCCAGGCACCAGTTGCTTTACCTGTAACTGAGCAACCTGCAGTTTCTGTCCCCAATGCCGTCATGGGTGAAAAGCCAGTCCGAATGAATTCTGTTGCTGCTCCGGAACAGGCACCAGCCAGAGAAAATCGACAGGATCTCCTCGCCTTGTTTAAAAATTTGAGGGCCGGACAAATCCAATCTGCCGTTGCAGACATGAAAGACGGCAGCGCTCCGATGTTGTTGCGTATGAATTCCGAAATCCCGCTCGATTTGATTCGAGATCGTGCCGAACAGCTTCTCAAAGACGATCCTCGTCAAATCCGCATAGGCGTTTTGCTTCCGCTGGGGAGCGGGGTTTTCATGCGATTACAGCTCAAGGCACTCAAAGGAATTTCTGCATTTTTGAATTCACGAGCTGCAAAAGAAGTTGATTACCGTGCTTTTGTAAAGGCCGTTGGCAACGATGCAGGTGCAGCAGAAGAGGCTGCCAATGAGCTCATCCTTAAGGATAAGGTTCATATCATTGTTGGCCCTTTTCATGGTGCTCAGGTTGTAGGTGCTTCCTCTGTTGCAGCTTTTTATGGCGTCCCACTTTTTACCCTTGGGCCGGTCACAGCGGCTCAGGAATATGATCCGGCTTTTGTATTGCGGATGGGAACACTTGCGAGTTCTCAGGCTCGTGCACAGGCCGTCTATTTGAAGCAGAAGAACCGTAAGGTCGTTTCGATCATGTCGCCATCCGATGGATATGGAATTGAGATGGCGAAAGCTTTTGAGGCCGTCTGCAAAGAAGAAGGGATTCAGATTCAAAAGGTAGAATTCATCGATGAGTCTACGGAGCTTTTTCAGGAGCCTGTCCGTGCTCTTCTCGGGCCGCAGGATGGAAAACTTCGTGGTCCGGAGTATGCAAAGCTCGTCGCCGATGCGCGAAAGAAAGCTGCGGCCGAAAAGAGAAAATTTGATCCTTCGCAGATCAAAGCGCCTGCCCATGTTCCCTTCACAGCACTTTTTGTGCCCGATTCACTCGATCGTGTGCGCCTGATTGCAAATACATTTGCCTTCTACGAGGCCCGGACAGTGCGCTTTCTCGGTGATCGTACCTGGCAAGAAGCAGGTGGGCGTGCCTCGATTGCAGATCAATTCCTAAACGGTGCACGCGTTCCTGTGCAGCGATCAGGAGCCTTCCTTAATTACTTAAGGCGCGAGCTTGCGGCAGGTGAAAATGTTCTCGACTTTGAGCGGCAAGCCTTCGATAGTCTACTTCTGACACGCACGGCTCAATACAAGGCAGGTGGAAATGTTCCTGCCAAACTCGCTGCCGCTCTGAGAGGTTCAGACTTCTCGGCCGATGGTGCAGGTCGCTACGGTCCGATTGATGCCAGCGGTGAGCCCAATATGGAATTTGACATCGCCCAGTACTACAACGGCAGCGTGCTGAGTCCCAATACAGCGCCGGAGAACCTCTCGGGTGAAATGATGGACGCTGATTGATTCAATACCTCCCTGGGGAGCTCAACTCCCTGAGGGATGAGTTTTCGCCAGGCGCTCCAATTTCGCACAGTTTCCCACCTTGCGATTGCACTCTTTCCGTCCAGGCCTGATCGCGCAGCTAGAGGTGTTTCAGGATCTAAATCATTTCCCGCGGCACGTGAGATTATTTTCAAGGAGTGTCGATCGAGCTGAACGTTGGTTTTGATACTGGTTGTCTTACTTTGGAAACCAACGCTGAAAACTCTGAAGGCATTTCGATTGTTTCCACCCAATTCATTGGAACAAGTCCCTAGTACGTTTCTTTTCGCAACCATCCCATCAATATCAATCCACTCATCGAGCACCTCACTCTCGAGGTTAAGTTCCTCATTTTTTTCAAGTGCCGGAATCTTGAGGTTTTTGCCACCACGACCTGCTTTGCCACCCCGCATCACCGTTTCCAAAATTCGTCGGTTTTCTGAGAGTTGAAAAATTCTGACGTGCCCAGCGTCCTGGCCATCGTGCCCATTCTCTCCCTCCACAAGGTGCGCGTGGGGAAAAGCTTCGTCTTCAGTAGGTTGTTCTGGATGCGGATACCTCATCTTTTGTCTAAAGGTGAACTCACCCTCAAAGAACGGTTCTCCGGCATCTATGCGAATGACTTCCCCTGTTCCGCAAAGTTCACTGCGAAAATGATCCGGCGTACCGTGTTGAACTAAGGTTTTTATTTTCTCTTTCATCTCGTTGCTTACGAAGCTGTCACTCCAGGCGTACCTGGCCTCGCGAAATTCAACAGCCCACTTGAATTTTGTATCCATCCTCGTGCGCCTGGATATTCTGTC
>JBILKM010000075.1:0-8280 GCA_044376695.1 Silvanigrellaceae bacterium | reverse complement strand
GTGTTTCTTGGAGCTCTGGGTGCAGCGCTAGGGCTTCTTCTGGGAGCGGCAGTCGTTCAAGTCATGGCGCTTGTAGGCATTCCGATTTCAGCTCCGGGTTCGTCACTTAAGTTTATCTTGAGACCCTTCCTAACTTTCGATTTTATCGCGATTGCATTTTCATTCACGACTGTCGGGGCCGCGCTGGTCAGTGTATGGCCAGCCTGGCGTGCTTCGCGGCTTCGTCCAGTGGAGGCGCTGGCCGCCATATGAACATTCTTTTTCAAGTGGCACTGCGCAATGTTTTTCGTAATCGGCGGCGCAGCCTATTCACGCTTTCTGCTATTGTTGTTGGCCTTGCGGTTGTGCTTGTGATCACCGCTGTCGCGAATTCATTTCATCGTTTTACCGTTGAGAACGCGGTCAATGCCAAACTCGGTGCTCTTCAGATTCATAAATCAGGCTACATGCAGAATGTGTCGCTCAATCCGCTGTCGTTCAATTTCGATTATTCCCCAGAGCTTTTGCAAAAGATTGAATCAGTGCGGGGTGTTAAGGCCGCAGCGGGTCGCATTGCTTTTCGCGGTTTAGTTTCCAACGGGCGTAATCAAGCTCTGTTTTTTGCCAATGCTGTAGATGTATCCCGAGAAGAAAGCGTCTGTCCGCGCTGGTTGGGTGCCCTGACCCCAGGGAGTACAGCTTTGCAGTCATCCGATTCAGCGCATGTCATGGTGGGGCAGGAACTCGCGCGCAGCCTCTCCGTTGCTCCGCGTGCTCAAGAGGCCCTGCAAGGGAACACCGAGGGCCAGGCTGAGCCATTGGGAGAGACTCTGAATCTCTCTGCCGCAAGCCCCGCTGGCCGACAGAATGCCGTCGATGTGCAGGTCAAAGCCACCATCCGTTCTCTTTTGCCTATCGAAGAAAAGCGCGCCATGGTCGTTCCACTCTCCTTAGCTCAGTCGCTCCTTGGTCTTGAGGGGAGAGTGACTGAAATTGCTGTGGCAGTGCAAGATCTTGAGCAGATTTCTGCGGTTCAAAAGGGACTTCAGGAAGCCCTCGGTAAAGATTATGAAGTCAGCAGTTGGGCAGATGTGCAGCCCTTCTTGCGCGATATTGTTTTTCGGCAACGCGTGATGATCGGTATAGTGAGTGTCATCCTCTTTGTTCTTGTGCTTTTTGTTATCGCAAACACCATGACCATGGCAGTGTTTGAACGCACCCGTGAGATAGGGACAATGCTTTCTGTGGGTATCAAGCGTGGGCAAATTCAGACCATTTTCTTCTCAGAGGCTTTGTTTGTTGGTGTTGTTGGTGGCCTTCTTGGGGTAGGCCTAGGAATTGTTGTTGTTCTCGTGACCCATGCTATTGGTATTCCGTTTGGCTCGGCTGGATTTGAGCGCGGTGTCTTGCGCCCTTTTCTGAGTGTTGATTTTGTTTTTGCGGCTTTCTGCGTTGCTATTCTCTGTTCCGGTATCGCCGGTTTGTTTCCGGCGAAGCGTGCGGCTGACATGAATCCTGTCGATGCTCTGCGAGCGCAATGATCTTTTTTCGGGGAGATGACTTTTGAAAACGAGAAAAATGTTCCACAAGTTTTTCTATCTCGTGCCCTTTCTTGGTCCAACACTTCTGCATTCCACTGGTTTTGCAGCCGAGACGACTGCCGAATCACTTTTGGAAAAATATGATTCAATCATGGGCCCTGAATCATTTGATTCTACCGCACGAATGACTGCGACCCGAGAAGACGGAACCAAGCGGATTTACGAAATGCGTTTTGTTAAAAAGGGAACCGAAAAGTTCAGAATCTGGTTCAAGGGGCCGGCAGCTGTTGCGGGTCAGGAAGTGTTGCGCGTTGGTGATAATTCTTGGGTGTATCTGCCTAATCTAAAGCGAGCCACGCGCATTGCTAATCGAGATTCATTTCAAGGGGGCGATTTTAACAACGCGGATGTTCTGCGGGTCAATTATAAAGCCGATTACAATGCTGTGCTTTCACCAACCGACAAAGCCGATCAATGGCTCATTGAACTCAAAGCCAAGAACACCAGCACATCCTATGATGCCATAAAGCTCTGGATGCGAAAGTCAGACGCGATGCCCGTCCGCGGTGAGTATTTCGGAACAAGTGGAAAGATTCTGCGCACCGCTGAATTTTCTGAATACAAAGAGTTTGCGAAAGGATATCGCCGTCCTGCAAAAGTTCTGATGAGGAACGAGCTTATCAAAGAGCGTTCCACAGAGTTGCTGACTCAAACCATGTCGGTAAACGTATCCTTCCCTGATCAGCGTTTTACGTTGCCAGATCTGGGTAAATGAGCATGTCTACTCATCTTCGATATGCTCCTTTGAGTTTTGGTTTGTTCTTTGCATTGATTTTATATTCACCTTCATCTGCTATCGCTCAGGCGCAGTCTGATTCCTCATCCGAAGTGCAGCAAGACGATGTTGCTAGACCTTGTCTTCTTCTTCCGGTTGGCGTCTCGTGGAACTGTTTCATAGCGCTGCGCACTGATGCTGCTCTTGCACGATTGAATCAGTCGCTCCCAGCACCCGCAGTTCCTGGACAAACGCTGGTTCTCGACCTGAATCTGACGGGCAAGCAGGAGATCTTTTCAGGCACCCGGTTTTCTTTGGATGCTGATTTTGTCGCAAAGCGCTCATGGAATTTTAAACAGCGCAATATCCTCACAGGCACAACCGAGACCACCACCTCTGGAGGGGGCGATAATCCATCTTATCGCCTCGGTTTGAACGAAGCCTTTATTGCATCCGAGTGGGTTCCCGAGTTTCAGTTTGCCGTCGGCAAAAAGCGAGTTTTGTGGGGCTCCGGCTTTGCAAGTAATCCCACAGATGTTCTTAATCCCGGCAAAAATGTCCTCGATCCAACTTTGGAGAGGCGGGGTGCTTGGTTGTTGCTTCTCGAATATCTGCGCGAGAAAGATGCTCTATCATTCTTCATTGCGCCGGGTGTGGTTGAGGACAAAAACACGCTTCCGGAAAAGATGTTTCGTTATGCTTCGCCGTCTGGAAAGGAAGAGTTCAATCATTATTTGGCCGGGGCTCGATTTTATCAATTGCTCGGTGGCGCTGATGTGAATCTCATGGTGTTTCGTGGGAATCGTTATCGCGATGACATGGTTGCTTCGTGGAAGTTTGGGGCTTCTTGGTCTCAGATACTCACCAGTATCAGCAAACAGCTTGAGGGGCATAGCGAGGTTCGATTCCAACAGGGAAGCTCGCGCGCTGATCCTCTCATGCGATCTCGCCTCAACGATAAATCTTGGCACATGAGCTTATTGTTGGGAGGGCGTTACGATTTCGATAATGAGTCGGCGCTTGTGGTTGAGTTTTTTCGGCAAACCGACGGTGATTCTCGCGGCGATCTCAAAACCCGAGTGGAGTATGGTCTCTCGTTGTTGCGCACAGCAGCCTTGATTTCAGCACGACGTGGCCTGGGATCGCAGGGTTCCCTTCCAGCATTGCCTCCTGCAGCTGAAAACAACAGCTCAGCTTCGCAGGGTGAGACAACACGAGCTGTGGGTCAGCTTGGTATGCAAAATTATCTTTTCATCAATTGGCAAAGGTATAAGATAAACGAAGACCTTTTCTTGTCATGGTCAGCGGCGCACAACCTTCATGATGCAGGAGGTTTTCAAGGGCCTTCTTTGCAGTGGACTCCAACACAATCGACCAGCCTCACTCTTTCTGCCAATTCCGATTATTCATTGTTGCCTGATGCTGGGGTCGTGGTTGAGTCAATCGGTCGCGTCCAGGAAATCGAATTGAATCCGGTGCGAGCTCGTGTAGGGCTCGAACTCAAAGCTTTCTTCTGAGGTAAAGCCGATGATGAACTCTGATACGCACTCAACACAAAATCTCTCGCATTCTTCCAAAGCGATCATTGATATTCGAGATCTGCGCAAAGTGTATCAGCTGGGGAAGACCAGCGTCGAGGCGCTTCGTGGTGTGAATTTTGAAGTGAGTGAAGGCGAATTTACTGTAGTGCTCGGCCCCTCTGGTTCAGGAAAAACGACCTTGCTGAACATCATTGGTTGTCTCGACCGCGCCACCTCGGGAACCTACCGCCTCGATGGAGAGGACGTTTCGAATCGTGATTTCAATGAACTTGCAGAAGTTCGGAATTACAAGATTGGCTTCATCTTCCAGAATTTCAATCTTATACCTGTTTTAAACGTGCTCGAGAATATTGAGTTTCCTTGCTTGGTTCGAAAAGAGCAGCAAAATCGCCCTGAATTGCGGGAACGTGTGCGTCAGTTGTGCGCGGAAGTTGGTCTCGAGCGTTTTATGAAGCACCGACCTGATGAGCTTTCGGGTGGACAAAGACAGCGTGTTGCAATCGCTCGGGCTCTGATCACTCAGCCGCGTCTTGTGCTTGCGGATGAACCGACGGCCAATCTCGATTCAAAGACAAGTGATCAGATTCTCGAATTGATGCAGAAGCTCAACCGACAGCACGCAACAACCTTTCTTTTTGCAACCCATGATCCGCGCGTGATGGATTTGGCTCGGCGCACAGTGAGGATCAAAGACGGTTTGGTTGAGCCCGGTTGAATTCTATTCAGTTCTTCGTCTGCGTTTTATGTGCACCCATCCTTGCGCTCCAATCATCGTCTTTCGCATGAGTTGTTCCATCGGGTGGTATGCAGAGTTTCGATCTGCTCACCGATCCTGAAGTATTTCAATCCGAATTTCGATACACTTAAGAGTTCTCCATCCAGCTTCAGGATGCGCTCTACATCCATTGTTTGTGCTGGGTTCTCCCACCAGGCATGGGTTGGGTACTGGAGACAGTTCTGTGGCAGAAGATCAGTGTGGGAAATGAAACGTTCGGCGCCATATTTTTCCCCTTCGATGCTCACCAACGCTGCGCCGCTCATGAAATTCCTGTGTTTGAAGATACCGGGGATCGCAGCCAATTGTTCGCTGCAAGCAGGATTGGATTCGGTGCATGTGAGGTTCAATTGAACAGGGAATCCTATAATTCCCTGTTGTGCATCGAGAAAGAATGCACGGTGGTCATTTGTGGCGTTTGATGAGGAACCACGTGATCCAAAGATCTTGACCGCAGAACGAGTCATGTCTTTTGGATTGCTGACGTTGAAAAGTGAGAGTTGTAGTCCCTGATAGAGTGCAAACGATCCCTGCTCGATTGCATCGAATCCTAGTCCAATCAGCTGATCTTTATTTAGTGGGTGCATGTAGGTCGAGAAGCCTGGAATCTTGAGCTCTCCAAGAATTTTTGGAGATGCAGGTTCGCTGATGTCAATTGCATAAAGTGGGTCTGTCTTTTTGAAAGTAACAACATAGGCTGTGTTGCCAACGAAACGAACCGAGCGGATATCTTCTTTGGCACCGTACTCAGGTGTTTCTCCAATTTTTTTCAGTTGTCCATCCTGGTTGCTGAGGATGGTAAAATGATTGCGAGCCGAATCGTCCCAAAGGTTTCCCGTTGTTGACGCAATCGCCAGTTCTCCAGTTTGCAACTCGGAGAGTGCCCAAACATCCTTGATGCGACCTTTGACCACCCCGCTGGTTGGGTTTGCAAGTGAGCCATCACTCTTTATTTCGATTTTTCGAAGATATGAGCTTTCGGGATTTGATGGGGATATTCTCGATGCATTTCGCCACGAAGTAGCTGTTGTATCTTGATAGAGGTAGATGCTTCTGTCAGTCATATAAAGCTTGCTATCGCCGAGGAACGTCATGCTCGTTGATTCTGCAATGTTGTCTACGGAAAAAGTTTCAACCCGTGTCATCGCTGTGGAACTGTCAAATAGATTGGCCGATGGATAAAATGTTGAACAGTTTTCGTTGTTCAGTATGGGTAGGTTCGAAGTATTTCCATCTGAGGATGTTGCGCGTTCGGTTTTCAGAAAGCTCTCTGTAACGATTGTAATCCTATCTTTGAGCAGTCGTGTCTCAACGATTCGTTCATTCAAATCGCGTCTCTGTCTGAGGCGTGGGAGAGCTTGTGGTACAATGTCGAACACTTGCAATGTGCTGCTGTCGAGAACGATCAGTTTGTCCTTGTAAACCAGGAGTTCGATGTTTCGTTGTCCCCATGGACTGTTGCTGGAGCTAGGTTTGTTTTTTTCCAGTGAAAGCGTTCCAATCAGCTGTTTTGTTTTTCTATCGACGACATTAATCCCCTCGCTCCCAACCACGAAGATTTGCTCGTCAGAGACTTTAACGAAATCGCCTTCATCAACACCCGCGTGACGCACGTTGGTCAAGATATCGGCACCTTTAGCGCTGGCTGCGGTATTCCTACTGCTCGAGGAACTCGGCATTTTCCGTGACACAGAATCAGCTGACTGCGGGAAAAATTTTGTGGATTCGTGGGCCTTATATGCACGATCTATACAACTGTCGTATTCAGACCTCAGGAGCCATTGTGATTTGACTTGCTCACAGTTTTGAAAGGCAAGGTTCGCTGGTAATTGGTTGCTTCTCAGGATATTTTCGCATTTTGCGAGGTTTAATGAGAGTTTCGAGTCGGGGTTTGGAGTGCGTCGGTAATCCGAGCAGGCGATTGTCAGCGGAAGAATCATTGCGAATCCGATGATTGACGCTTTCATTTGCATTTCTGCCTCCATAAATTCGTGTTCTGTGAAATTCTTTGTCATCTTTATCGGCAGAAATTATATTTTCTTGAGTTCTAGAATCATTTAATTTTAGTAGGTTATAAAAAAATAAATCTATATTCGGTTGTATATTTGTATACGAAATTCCGACGGTCTTTCCTTTCGTTTCGCTTGGGTTCGCGCTAAGAGCGGAGGATGACGGGAGAAACAGTCCATGAATTTAAGCACACACAGTTCTCATACCTTTCGAAGTGAAGACATCGTTGGGTTCAGTTGTCGCACTCTATCTTCGATGGGTTCAGAAATTCGCAGAGTGTTTTTGTTGGGTCAGAAGCTGAGAGAAGAGAATCCAAACATTGACCTTGTGGATCTCTCTTTGGGCAATCCCGACCTCGAGCCCCCTCTGGAAGTGCGAGAAGAGCTCGTTCGACTCGCGCAGGAGCACGTTGCGGGTGCTCACCGCTACATGGACAATGCAGGTTACCCCGAGGTGCGTGAATTTCTTGCCTCCACGTTGCAAAAATCGGAGGGTGTTGCGCTTACGCGAGACAGTGTTTTTCTGACTTGTGGTGCAGCTGGTGCCTTACAGATCCTGCTCCGGACTCTTCTTGATCCTGGGGACGAGGTGATTCTCCTGGCTCCGTTCTTCTCGGAGTATCGCCCTTACGTCAGCAACATGGGTGGAGTTCCCGTTGTTGTGGGTTCTGATTCAAACCACTTGCCTCATCTCAGGCAGTTGAAGGCAGCGCTCTCGCCGCGCACCCGTGCCATCATTGTGAACAGTCCCAACAACCCATCAGGCGCTCTTTATCCTGAGTCTGTTTTGCTCGAGATTGCCGAAACGTTGACCCGTTTTCATGCGGAAACGGGGCGATTGGTTCATCTCATTTCGGATGAGCCTTATGCTCGGCTTCTGTTTAACCCTTCTGAACTTGTGCCCATCTTGAAAATCTATCCAGCGGCCTGGTTGGTGCGCTCTCATTCGAAGGACCTAGGTCTTGCTGGTGAACGGATTGGTTATCTGGCCTGGGGACCTCAGCTTGCGCTTCCTGAAACACTCAACGCATTGAGAAATTCTGCGCGTGCATTGGGATTTGTTAACGCTCCAGCCTTGATGCAGCGCTTGCTGCCGCGTGTCTTCAATGCATCCGTAGATGTGCTGCAATATAAGCAACGAGTCGATGCCTTTGTCGATATACTCCTTGCGGGAGGGCTCGAGTGTACGCGCCCGAGAGCTTCATTTTTTGTGTTTCCGAAGTCGCCCATGGCCGACGATAACGCTTTCACTGAGCGTCTTGTTGGTGAAGGTGTATTGGCCGTTCCTGGAAGTAGTTTTGGTAAACCGGGATACTTCCGTTGTTCACTGACACAGCCTTTGGAGCGGGTTATTGAAGGGGCTCATCGCATTGTTCGGGCTGCACAATTTAAGAGCTCGAAATAACTGTTCAAAAAAAGTTTCTGAAGGTCGTTGACAAGCTCAGACCGCTTGAGTAAGTCTCCGAGGCTCTCAACGAGAGTGTTCTTTGAAAAGAGAAGAAAGAAGTCACAGAGTGCGGGAAGAGCCGTGCGAAGCGACAGAAGGATTCGGGCAGCGATGCTTGGAGAGTTTTGTAACGGACGCGCGGTTTTACCAAATAACGTCAATGAACGTTTTAAAATAATCATGTAGCCAAATTAAACTTAAGAGTTTGATCCT
>JBILKM010000002.1:0-155246 GCA_044376695.1 Silvanigrellaceae bacterium | reverse complement strand
ACAAAGAAGAAACCGCTTCGTGTAGCGGCGTGCGAGTGGGGCCGAGACATGTGCTCACTGCAGCGCATTGTCTCGACAATGCGAAATTGGTTGAAGCAACAACTTTCGATGAGAAGATGCAGCGCAATGTATGGAAAGTTGCTGCGTGGAAAGTGCATCCACGTTGGCTGGGGTTCAAGAATCAAACCGGTGTTGGAGCAATAGCTGCGGATCTTGCGGTCTTGGTTTTGAATCAGAGCACGACATTTGCTTATGCGAAGATAGACGTTTCACGCACCCAGCAGCACAGAGCGCTGACATACGTCGGAGCAGGTCGCATTGAGGGAGAGCGACGCGATGGCAAGCCTCGCTTCGCACAACAAATATCTGCTGTTCTCAGAACCCACCCCGGGGTGGGTGGTGCATGGTATTCAAAAGGTGCAGCGCTGATTTGTGCCGGAGATTCGGGTGGCCCGTTGCTCACAGAAAGTGGGTCACTTATCGGTATTGCCTCGGGAGTCGGACTTTCCAAAAATTCAAAGGACTTTTGCGGCGCAGGAGAAGTCGTTTATCACGCCGATGTGCGCTCGAGTTTAGATTGGATTGCTTGCACATTCCGAGGTTGGGGTGTTCCTCTCCCAGGACATGAAAAACCAAACTGCAGCTAACGAACGTGGATGCAGTTTGGGTGCTGCGCTGGTCAATCAGCCGCGCGCCGCTTTTCTTGCTGCGATGAATTCTGTTCGCATGAATGTTTGGCGTGATCCCAGCAAAAGCTTAAGGTCGAAGGCTGAGGCAGAATCAAATTTTTTGAACCACTCGGACGCATTAAATTTTGAGCTGAACTGCGGCAGTACCTTGAACTTTTCGGTATCTGATGACCACCTGAATCCGCCCCAGGCAACCTCCTGTCCGGAAGCGGGATCGAACTTCAGCACCACACACGTGACGTCGGTGCAAGAGCAGGTTGGATTGGTGCAATAGAGATCGTCAATGACAAAACGCTCACCATCAACAAATCGTTCGATTGGTTGAGCGCTCGGGAAGAGCATTTGGAATGGAACGAGTTTGTCGGGCTGAATTCCAGACAATTTCATTTCTTTCCAGCTCTGCGACAGTTCGGGCGCGAACGAGACAAAGGGTTGCCGCAGTGCTTCCAGCACAGGCGCCGTCAACGCTGCGTTGAATGCTTTTGCAAGGGTTTCCTTTTCTGTGTGATCGAGTGCAAGGACTTCAGCATTTGCGCTCATGAAGTCTACGTGCTCGGCATCTTTTTCTGCTCTAGTGCGACGCAGATCATCGAAGTCAACCACTTGCCCGGTGCGGATGTTAACTCGCATGACAACACCGTAAACATCAGTCAAGTTCGCTTTGGTTGGATCATTGGGTGCGAGAACGCTCAGCATCTTGGAACGTAAAGCACCGGAAAATTCGGTCAGCTTGACCACCAGCTGTGCTGCTTCGAGGGTTTCATCAACGTCGATTTTTAAGGTGAGTTTTCGCGGTAAAATAAGCGCAGCTTTGGCCTGATAGAGTTTCGATTTCCAGGTAAGCCTGAAGGTGTCGTCTTTGCCGATGTTCAATGGCAATACCAATGGATTCATTCTGCCCGGATCCTTTCTTTCAGAAGTTGAACGGCCTGCTTTGGGCGCTTCATGAGCTGTGCCTGCACCGTCCGGTCGTCTGCCAGTGGCATCATGACACCGAAGACAATCGCAATTCCCGCTCCCAGCCACTGCAGAGGAGAGAGCAACTCACCAAATGCCACAACTCCCAGAAGAGCTGCAAATACCGGCCCGGAGTATTGTCCGAGAGCGACGAACCCGGCTTCTCCGGTTTGGAATGACCAGGTCATCAGATACTGAGCAGCAATCGCGGGAAGGCTGGACAAACAAAGCAACGCCACGACTGCCGGGTCTTCCGGAATTCGAAGCGGGCGCACAAAGGCCGCAACAAGCAATGCAAGTAACACGCCTGATGCCGAAAGGCTTAGGATGATGGTATTTCCGGGAACCTTTTTCATTTTTCGGACACTAAAATAGGCCAGGGCAGAGAGCACTCCCGAGCAAAATGAAATGAGATAATCGAGGGCTGTTGAGGCATGGGGATTCCACGAAGGGATTACGCCCGTTCCCAAAACCAAGGCGACGCCTCCAAGCCCAGCGAGAGCAAAGAGGATGCGCGAAAGGGTGAGCCGTTCGCCGAGAAAAATATGCGCGAGTAGGCCAATCAAAAACACACTCGAATTGGCGAAGAGTGACGAGAGCGCCAGTGGGATGGTGAGAGTTCCATGAAAGAAGCAGGCCATGCTGACAGCGCCCACGATGCCCCGGGTAAGCAGCCAGCCCACGTCTTCGGATGACAAACGGGGATGCTCCTGGCCTCGTGCTTTGCGCCGGAGCAGAACAAAAAGACAAATGAGTGTCATGGGCAGACAACGAAACAGCACGCTCTCCCAAGTTCCGAACAGCTCTGTTTGCTGATTTTGTTGATTCGATTGGCGGTGAATTTGAAGGTTTTGAGCTGCTTTGATGAGGAGAATCATGAAGGAAAAACAAAAGTGCGCACCCACCATGAGAAGGAGTGCGCGGATAGGACGATCGGGATTTTCGGGATAAATTTCAGATGTTGTGTTCATGTCCGGAGTTTGGAGGAGCCCTCTCAGGCTGTCAAACTCACTGAGCCCTTCTCCGCTGCAAGCGGAGTTTTGCTGGCGCTGATAGCGCATTCGGGGAGTGGACAAAATTCGTCTGCGAAATCGTCGTCACTCATACGGGCCAGAAACGCAGCGTCGATGAGACTGAGAAACCCGGGGATAAGAGTCCAGAAGAACGCAAGGTAAGCGACTGCTGAGACCGTTTGGCCTGTGTAGAACCTGTGGCCGCCAAGCCAACCCAAAGTGAGGGCGAGCTTTAGCGCCTTTTCACGGTTGAGTTCTGCTTTTTGTGTCGCGTTCATGTTTGCGTTTCCCCCATGTGACATATGTCGGGCATTTTTGTGACAAATGCAAGAATCTGGGGTGTAAATGTGACGGGAATGTGACAATTGTATAACTACATGTTTTTATTTGTTTTTATTGTGAGCATAGCCGGGTGCGAGAGCCTTTGGAGTCGGCTCGGGTTCATAGGTTGTTACATTTGGGTGTCATGAACAGGGGGAGTCACTGTAGGGCATGGGTCTGGATGCTGGCGGCTTTTCCACGAACGATTTCAGAGTCCGGGCTGTTCTGGTCGGGAACTTGCACCCGAGCGCGCAGCCACCTGTGCCTGATTCTTTTTGCGCAGATGTTCGGGCACATCGGAGAGGTCAACTGCCACAAGGCGCGAAACACCCGGTTCAGCCATCGAGATACCATAAATGGTGTCGAGGATTTCCATCGTACGGCGGTTGTGCGTAATGACCACAAACTGGAATTCACCCGAGAGAGCTTCCAGAACGGAGTTGAAGCGACCAACGTTGGCTTCGTCGAGAGGCGCATCGACTTCGTCGAGGTAACAGAACGGAGCTGGTGTGGTTTTCAGCAGCGAGAAGATCAGCGAGATGGCAGTGAGTGCCTTTTCACCACCACTGAAAAGGCTCATGTTCTGCATGCGCTTACCAGGCAATTGAACCATGATCTCAACGCCGGTGGTGAGCATGTCTTCAGGCTTGAGTAACTGCAATTTTGCATTACCACCGGGGAACAGCACCGGGAAGATTTTCACAAATTCGGTGCTCACCTGCTCATAGATGGCGGCAAATCGAGTTTTGGTGGTTTCTTCGATTTCGGCGATCGCTTTGTAGAGTTCCTGAACCGAGGATTCAATATCGGCCTTTTGCTGCACGAGGAGTTGGCGACGGCCCTCCGCTTCGCGGTATTCTTCAACCGCGCGTTCATTGACCGCGCCGAGCTCAGCAAGTTCGTTGTTGATTTGCCGCATGCGTTTTTCGAATTCAGACACCAGCTGCGGATTGTCCTCGGCTTCCTGGGGGAAGTCGGTCGGCATCAGGTTGAAACGTTCTTGAGCCTCCTTCAAAGAGGTTTCAAGAACCATCTCGAAGCGGCCCAGCTCGACCTGGCGTTCCGATACGAATTTCTGGCGTGCGCTCTCGTGGTCGCGTTGAGTTTTGAGTCGGGACTCAAGCACACGCAATTTCTCCGCCAGTTCAGCTTCAGTCGATTGAGCTTGGTCGAGATCGCCTTCGAGGCGTTTTGTTTCCTGCTCAAGGTGAATAATTTCACGCTCGGAGCCAGCGAGTTCTTCGCTTGCTTGGGCAATCTGGGCGTCGATTTCGCTCAGCTGCGCAATTCCCCTGTCCACCTTTTCACGCAGGCGCTGCAGGTGGTGCTTTGCTTCCTCGTAGTTGCGGCGGAAGTTAGACTGGCGCTCCATGATTGTAGCGCGTTGTGTGCGGCGACGGTTGATTTCGTTGAAAATCTCGTCGCGACGTTCTTTTTTGTCCGTGAGATCGCTCTCGTAGTCTTGTAGATCGCGCATAAATTGAGTGCGTTCAGCTTCAAGACGATCGATTTCAGACTGGTTGCGGGCATACTGTTGGCGGCTGTCTTCGATTTCAGACTGCGTTTCAGAACGGTTGTTTTCAACACGGGATATATTTTCGTCGAGGTGGCGCAGCTGGATATCGAAGGTTTCCAGCTGCGACGTGAGGCGCAGAGCCTCAACCTTTTCGCGAGAAAGTTGGGTATCGATTTCGGTGACGCGTGCCAAGAGTTTCTTGCGGCGATCATCTTTCTCAAACAGGCCACCTTCGAGAGCTGCCAGCGCAGCCTGTGCTGCATCGCGCTCGGACTCAAGTTCTGCAAGCTCACGTTTGCGTTGCAGCAGTCCCTGACCTGCGCCATCGGAGGATTCTCCGAATGCGATTTCGCGACTTCCCGAAACCAGCGTGCCGCGGTCGGTGAGGAACAGAAACTGACCACGCAGTTCGGTTGGAATTTGGCGATACGCTTTGAACAGCAACCACTCGTCGCGGGCAACAAAAGTACGATCAAAAAGCGTTCGCAACGCTGGAACATCGCAGCGTGTAAGGCGATCTCCCACACAGCGGATCCCTTGATGCGCAAGAATCTTGTTCTTGGTTTCGATTTCTGCGGGTGACAGCGGCGCGAGTGTCTCGGTTAGGAGTAAGCCGACCCGACTTCCGCCGGCTTCTTCGACTTTGTCGAGCACGTCGACAAGCACATCGCCACTCGCCACCAGGGCAGCTTCGAGGAGATCGGGTAAGGCACGTTCAAGTGCTTCTTCGTCGTCGCGGTGTACCGTGACCTTTTCAAAAACAAAGCCCTGAACAAGATGCGAAAGCTTCTCGCGGAGAAGCTTGGCGCCATCAGAAAGACCATCCGAGCCACCCACCATTTTCTGGAGGCCACTAGCACGGGTTGCGACTTCGAGCAGGCGCTCTTTGGCGCTGTCACGCTGTGCTTTAGCGTTCTCAACGCCTTCATTCAAAATTGTGAGTTCGGCGTCCAGCGTGGCTCGTTCGCTGGCGACCGACTCGAGCCCACTCGAGAGTGTGCTCAATTGCACTTCTACAGAACGCCTGTCGGCAGCGAGTTGGCCACGCTGGTTGGCAAATTCGCGCAGCTGATCCTCTGCGCGCGACAGTGCCTGGTTGGCTTTTTCGATGGCTGCTAGCGCAACTTCGTTGCGGGAGCGCAAAAGCTTCGTGCTGTCTTCAAGCGCACGGATTTCTGAGCGGAGTTCTTCACCGCGGATGCGCTCAACCTGCAGAGATTCGTCGGCCTCTTCGAGTTGATATTGCAAATGCTCTGTTTCGCCATCGAGTTTGCGCAATTCGAGGTCAGCCTGCTCGAGGCTTGAGAGCATTTCTGTGTGTCGGGTCTCTTCGCGCTGCAGATTTTCTCGTTCAAGCGTGATGTCTTGAGACAGCTGATTCTTAAACTGGGTGCGCTCTATTTTGCGATTTGCGATGTGTCCGAGGCGCTCGCGGAATTTGGTAAGCGCAAGGCGCTTTTCATCGAATGCATTTTCGAGATCTTTAATTTCGGTGGTGATCTCAATTTGCTCAGCCTTCAGTTCGTTGGCTTCACCTTCCCATTGCGCGGCCTCCATAGTCTGCGCCTGGGTTTCTTTTGCTTTGGATTCAATTTCGTCGCGCAGCTTTTTGGCTTTTGCTCTGAAGAAACCAATGCGGTTTGAGAGTACCGTAATCTCTCTTTCGCGCAGTTCTGCCTGCAGCTCGAGTTTGCGCTGTGCCTTGACCACCTGCTCACTCAGGTTTTCCACCTGTTTTGTGATTTCGGTTTCGATTTCGCCCAGGTTGCGCAGCTTTTCGCCAGTCGATTCGAGGCGCTTCTCGGCCTCCTTGCGGCGTGTTTTGAAGATGCTGATACCTGCGGTCTCTTCGAGGATCTCGCGTAGGTCGTCGGGCGAAGCCTGGATAATTCGGTCGCGCTTGTCCTGCTGAATGATGGCGTAGCTCTTCGAGCCAAGGCCAATGGCCATGAGGAAATCAACGATGTCCTTCAGGCGGCAGGGCTCTTTGTTTAGAAAATATTCACGCTCGCCGCTTCTGTAGATCCGGCGCCCAATTGAAACCTCAGGAAGGTGGAGGAATTCGGGGGGACAGCGCGAGCCATTGTTGCTGAATGTGAGCGTGACTTCTGCCATGCTCAATGGTTTGCGGCTCTGAGATCCGGCAAAAATAATGTCGGTGGGGTCATCGGCACGCAAGCTTTTTGCGGTTTGCTCGCCCATCACCCAGCGCACGGCATCGATAATATTCGACTTGCCCGAGCCATTCGGGCCAATGACACCCGTGATGCCGTCGTGGTACTGCACCGTGACCCGGTCGGCAAAACTTTTGAAGCCATGCATCGTAATGGATTTGAGCTTCATGCGGGTGTGTCCTGGCCCTTCGATTCGCTTTGGTTGTATGGTCGGCACCCTAACTCAGGAGACAAAAAATGGCGAGTCCCGCTCCGGAAGTTCTGAGTGCAGGCTCATCCTGGCCACTCCAAGGTGTTCGGATTGTCAAGGATTTTTCCTTCGATCTTGGTTTTGTGGTGCTGCTCGGATGTTTGTTTGTTCTGTTGGTTCGAGGCCTGCGGGCGCGCTCGCGGGTGCTTCTGGCTCTCCCTTTTGCCCTGTTGCTGTTAGCCGGAGGACGGGGTTTGCCTGAATTTTGGGCGAAGCCGATTCTGTGGAAAGCGGGGCAACTCTCACAGGAGGGGTGCCGTGCGATCCCTCGCGTCTTAGTCGTTCTCGGCGGTGGGCTTGCTGGCCCCGACGATTTGGCCATTTCGACCGTGTCTCGCGTCCGGCACGCGGCACGTTGGATGGTGGCTTTGTCACCCGAAGAGCGCCGCGCTTTAAAAGTCGTACTCAGTGGTGGTCCATCGCTCCCTGGGGTTGAGCGGACGGAGAGTGAGCTCATGAAGGAGTCCTTTCGCGCATGGCGTCCGGAGGTTCCTGAGGAGAATATTGTGATCGAATCGCGGTCGTTGAATACCCGTGACAACGCAACGAAGGTGGCTCTTCTTCTTGAAGAGACGGGCCTGAAAGGCGAGCTCGCACTTGTGAGCAGCTGGTTGCATATGCCTCGTGCTGTGGGTGCTTTTCGAGCTGCGGGAATGAGTCCTTGTCCTGTGCCATCCCCCGGGGTGGAATATTCAAGCGAGGGCTTCTTGAATTTTCGTAATGCCGAGCGCACGGTGCGGGTGCTGAATGAGTATGCCGGCTTCATTGGATATCGGGCCATGGGCTGGGTCAAATAATCTCGGGAAAGGAATGTGAGACATGGCGAATTTGGGAGTGAACATCGACCACGTTGCAACCATCCGACAGGCGCGTGGAACCCAATATCCGGATCCCGTTGAGGCCGCTGTTCTGGCGCAGCTCGGGGGAGCGGATCAAATCACGGTTCACCTGAGGGAGGATCGTCGTCACATTATTGATAGAGATGTTCGTCTCTTGAGAAGTATACTGCAGGTTCCGTTGAATCTCGAAATGGCCTGCACACCCGAAATGATTCGCATTGCTCTTGAAATAAAGCCCGACATGGTGACTCTGGTGCCAGAGAAGCGTGAGGAGCGCACCACCGAGGGGGGACTCGATGTTGTGGGGCAGTTCTCAGCACTCAGCGAAGCTGTCAGGACACTTCAGTCTGCTCAAATACCATGCAGTTTGTTTATTGAACCTGAGTCATTGGCGGTCGACGCGACCCTAAAAACAGGCGCTGAGATGGTTGAATTTCATACTGGGCGCTACTCAGAGGTCGCTGGCGCAGAGCAAATCAAAGAGCTCCAACGTATCACTTCAGCGTGCGCGTATGCTCATTCTAAAGGCATTGCTCCGCATGCCGGCCATGGCTTGAATTACCGCAATGTGGCCCCTGTGGCTGTCATCCCGCACATGCAAGATCTTAACATCGGTCATAGCATTGTTGCCCGGGCGGTATTGGTGGGGCTTGAGCGAGCTGTGCGCGAAATGAAGGATCTCATTCGCCGCCCCTGAGAGCATTTGTCTAAATGTTCTGGAACAGCTAAGACAGCCTCCTTTGTAAGAATTTCTCACGAGACATTCGACCCTGCATTCTGCGTGAATGCGACCGAGGCAAGGAGATTTCGCAGTGACTCTCATCCGCAGTCATGTCGATACGCGCTCAGATGAGTACAAGGCCAATTTTGAGTATCACCGCCAGCTGAACAATGAACTGTCCGATAAACTTGGACAGATCCGCACTGGTGGCGGCGAAAAAGCGCGAGCTCGCTTGAAGGAGCAGAACAAACTTTTTGTTCGTGATCGAATCGCGCAGCTGCTCGATCCGGGTACTCCATTTCTGGAGGTCGCACCCTACGCCGCCGATGGCGTGTACGAGGATTCCGTTCCTGCAGCAGGTGTTGTTGCAGGTATTGGGCGGGTGAGTGGTGTTACCTGCATGATTGTGGCGAACGATGCCACGGTCAAAGGCGGAACCTACTATCCTCTCACGGTCAAGAAACATCTCCGTGCACAAGAAATAGCGCTCGAAAATCGATTGCCCTGCCTCTACTTAGTCGATAGCGGTGGCGCATTTCTGCCCATGCAATCAGAGGTTTTTCCCGACAAAGAACATTTCGGGCGTATTTTTTTCAACCAAGCAAATATGAGTGCTCTGGGCATTCCCCAGATCGCGTGTGTGATGGGAAGCTGCACTGCCGGCGGAGCGTATGTGCCTGCGATGTCCGATCAAACCATCATCGTGAATGGCACTGGAACTATTTTCCTGGGTGGACCACCGCTTGTGAAGGCTGCCACGGGTGAAGATGTCTCCGCGGATGACCTTGGTGGCGCGCGCGTGCACACCGAGATGAGTGGTGTAGCAGATCATTATGCGCACAACGACGAGCATGCGATTGCCATTCTGCGCGACGTGGTTGCGCATTTAGGTGTACGTCCGGGAGCCAACATTAAGCTGCAGACACCCGAAGCACCGCGTTTTGACCCTGAGGAGATCCTTGGGCTCTGGCCTCGGGATTTGCGCAGACAGGTTGATATTCGCGAAGTGATTGCTCGAGTCGTGGATGGCAGTCGGTTGTTCGAATTTAAGCAACGCTACGCAACAACCCTGGTGACAGGCTTCGCTCACATCGAGGGAATGCCGTGCGGGATTATTGCCAATAACGGCGTTTTATTTGCTGAAAGTGCTCTCAAAGCAGCACACTTTATTGAGTTGTGCACCAAAGAGTCGGTTCCGCTTTTGTTCCTTCAGAATATTACCGGATTCATGGTTGGTGCGAAGTATGAGCGTGGTGGCATTGCAAAAGACGGTGCGAAAATGGTGCATGCCGTTGCCACTGCTCAGGTGCCGAAAATTTCACTCCTGATGGGTGGAAGTTTTGGTGCTGGCAACTACGGCATGTGCGGCCGTGCTTACAGCCCTCGTTTTTTGTGGACCTGGCCTTCGTCGCGCATCAGCGTGATGGGTGGTGAGCAGGCTGCACAGGTGATGGTTACGGTGAAGCGCGATCAACTTGCGCGTGAAGGAAAATCCCTGAGTGCCGAGCAGGCCGAAGACATCGCTCAGCCTATCCGTGCAAAATACGAGCGCGAGGGTCACCCTTATTACGCGTCTGCGCGGCTCTGGGACGATGGCATCATCGACATGCGGCATACGCGTCAGATTCTCGCAGCAAGCCTTGCTGCAACGCTGCACTCACCCATCGAGCCGACCCAGGTCGGTGTCTTCCGGATGTGAAAGGAATTTATTGTCATGACTGCTCACCAAGCGAAGAACATGATCCGTATCGCAAATGCC
The DNA here is from genome assembly GCA_044376695.1 of Silvanigrellaceae bacterium. Classification (GTDB taxonomy): domain Bacteria; phylum Bdellovibrionota_B; class Oligoflexia; order Silvanigrellales; family Silvanigrellaceae; genus RFOM01. Next base: position 145,007 of record JBILKM010000002.1, on the reverse strand, counting down.
GGTGGCTACTGGGGAGATGATCCTTACGCGCTTCGGCGACAGGTGTGCGGGCCGCTCAAATTGGATTATATTTCGATCGATTTTCTGGCCGAAATAACCATGAGCATTCTGCAGAAACAGAGGCAAAAGGATCCCAAACTTGGCTACGCGGGTGATTTTATCTCGCAGCTCGCTCCGCTCCTAAAAACCTGCAAGGAACGTGGCATCAAGATCATCACCAACGCGGGAGGCGTGAATCCGCGCGCCTGTGCAGACGCTCTATTTGAACTTGCACGCAAAGTGGGTGTTGATCTGCGCGTGGCTGTCGTTGAGGGTGATGACATCGCCGAACGCTTGCCTCAGCTTGTGAAGCAGCCGGGCTGTGCCATGAAAAACATGGAAACGGGTGAAGCTTTTGACGGGGTTTTGTCGCGGGTTCTGAGCGCAAATGTTTATTTTGGTGCGATGCCGGTAGTGGAGGCGCTTAAGAGCAATCCAGATATTGTTATTTGCGGTCGCGTGACCGACACCGGGATCACGCTCGCGGCAATGATTCACGAGTTCGGATGGCAAGCCAACGACTACGACAAACTCTCGCACGGGATCGTTGCGGGTCACATCATTGAGTGTGGTGCGCAGGCCACCGGGGGCAACTTCACCGATTGGAAGAAAGTGAAGAGCTTTGAGGATGTCGGCTTTCCTATACTCGAATGCGCAGCCGATGGTTCTTTCGTGGTGACCAAGCATCCAGGTAGCGGCGGGCTTGTTTCTGTTCAAACTGTACGTGAGCAGCTGCTGTACGAAATGGGGCATCCGCAAAGCTACATCACACCTGATGTGATTGCTGATTTTACCACAATCCAACTTGCGCAAGATGGCGAAGATCGCGTGCGTGTCTCTGATGTGAAAGGCCGACCACCGACTGATCTTTTGAAGGTCAGTGTCGCTTATTCCGATGGCTACAAGGCCAACGGTACCCTCATCATTTCTGGACCTGATGCTCGCGCTAAGGCCGAGGTTTTCTCTCAAATTATGTGGCAAAAGCTCAATGCTGAGCTGAGCCGGGCTGGCCTGCCACAGTGCCGTAAAGTCATGACCGAATACATCGGTGATGATTCGACACACCGTGCGCTCGCGCCCTCACACGCAGCTAAGGAAGTGCTCGTGCGCTTTGGCACACTTGCCGACGACAAAGCATCGCTTCAGGTGTTTCGTAAAATCCTGCCGAGTCTCATCCTGAGCGGTCCCTCAGGGGTTGCCGTAACTGGTGGTGCCCCCTCTATTAGCGATGTTGTCAGCTATTGGCCGGCCCTCATCCCTCAGGAAGTCTCATTGGCAAGGGTCTGGGTCAGCGAAGTAAAAGTGACGTGTCCAGATCCCTGCTTGGTTGTCCAATCACCGGAATTGGCTTGGCCCAAGACTGGAGGCACAGCAGACATTCACGTGGCACCCATCGATGCTCACGTGTTCAAGAAAACGGCTACCGAAAAAACCAGAAGGCTTCCACTGTGGGCGGTTGCTCATGCGCGTAGCGGCGACAAAGGCGATACAGCGAACATTGGTCTGATTGGCCGTTCTCCGGAGTGCTACGCATGGTTGCGCGAAAATATTTCAGCTGAACTGGTAAAGAAATGGTTTACCGGTATCTGCAAGGGGGAGGTTTCCCGACATGTTGTCCCCAATCTTTGGGCACTCAATTTCTTGCTCGAGGAAACACTCGATGGCGGCGGCACAATGAGCTTGTGCATTGATGCACAAGGAAAAACCCTGAGCCAGGCTTTGTTGCGCTGCGAAATGGATATCCCCTTGGCTTTGTTGACAAGCATCGACTCTCTGCATCGCGCACCCGATAGCGAAATCTGCGCTTCAACATCGCTCGCGGGAGTGTGAAGTCATGGGCCAGAAACGCAAACTCGATCTCGGATCCAATTATCAAGGAAGCACACTGCGCGTGATTCACGCCGGTTCAGGTGTGGTGCGACTTGTTCTCAATCGCCCTGATGTTCGCAATGCGTTCAATGCAGAAATGATCAGTGAGCTCAATGATGTTCTTGCCGAGCTCGCTGCTACACGCGATGCAGAAAAGATGCGGGTGCTGTTGATTGAAGGTGAAGGCAATACCCTCTGTGCAGGTGCTGACCTGAGTTACATGCAGGAGCAGGCGCGCGGCAGCGAGGCGCAGAGCTTGCGTGACGCGCGTGTTCTCGGAACACTGTTTTTCCGGCTCGCGAGTTTTCCGACAACAGTGATTTCGGCAGTCCGAGGCGCTGCGATTGGCGGTGGATTCGGGCTTGTGTGTTGCTCTGATGTGGTTGTCGCTGAATCGAAGGCTGTATTTGCAACGAGCGAGGTGCGTCTTGGTATCGTGCCGGGAGTCATCAGCCCCTACATCGTTCGCAAGTTGGGCGCCGGACGCGCAGCTCCCTTTATGCTCTCGGGAACGCGCCTGAATGCTCACCAAGCTTACGATCTTGGTCTTGTCCAGCACGTGGTCGATTCCGCTGCGGGCGAATCAGCCTTCAGAGAGACTCTCGCAAAAACAATCAGCGAGCATCTTCAGGCTGCACCGAATGCTGTGCGCCGCACCAAAGAATTGCTCCGCAAAATTTCGCCACTGCCAGATCCAGGTTTGTTTGAGTACACAGCGCAGGCGATTGCGGTGGCGCGATGCTCGGAAGAGGGCCAGCATGGGCTCTCGAAATTTTTTGAAAAGCAACAGCCACAGTGGTGCGGTACAATGGATGCGACCCAACTCGGGAGCAACTCATGAAACGTCTTGTGATTGCCAATCGCGGAGAAATTGCGCGCAGGATCTTGCGTGCCGGTCGCGAGTTCGGATGGAAGGTCGCAGTTATCTCGACTCCCGAAGATCGTGATGCGCCTGTGCGTTTTGAAGCTGATGATGTTTTAGAAGTTGGTAGTTTTCTCGACGCTGCGGCCATTGTGAAGGTTGCGCAATCTTGGCGTGCTGATTTGATTCATCCAGGCTACGGCTTTCTGTCCGAGAATTCTGATTTTGCACAGCTCGTGGAAGATGCAGGGATTGCGTTTGTCGGGCCTACCTCTCTGAATATGCGCGCAATGGGCGGAAAAGAATCCGCAAAGAGTTTTGCGCGACGCTGTGGTGTACCTACACTCGAGGCTCTTCTCAGCCAAGAATTGAAGCAACTTTCGGTCGATGATTGGGCTTCTGTGCTGAGCCAGCGAGGAATCATTGCCCCTTTTCTCGTTAAAGCGAGTGGTGGTGGCGGTGGACGAGGCATGCGCATTGTGGAGAATATCAAAGATCTCCCCGACGCAATTGCGCGCGCCTCTCAGGAAGCGCAGGCCAGTTTCAACGATCCGACCGTTTTCGTGGAGCGTTACCTTGTTGCTCCTCGCCATGTCGAAATCCAAGTTTTCGGTGATGGCCAAGGTGGAGGTGTGTTTTGGGGCGAGCGCGAGTGTTCGCTGCAGCGCCGTCACCAGAAGGTTCTCGAAGAGGCTCCGAGTCCGGTCGTCGATGCTGCACTCCGCGAGAGAATGGGCCGTGCTGCGATGTCACTTGTGGCTGAAACCAAATACCGCGGCGCAGGTACAGTCGAATTTCTGCTCACAGATGCAGGAGAATTTTTCTTCCTGGAAATGAACACGCGTCTTCAGGTTGAGCATCCTGTCACAGAGCTTGTCTACGGTGTGGATTTGGTGCGTGCCCAATTTGAGCTTGCTCTCGGCGCCTGGCCAGAGAATTTTCCACGCCCTGATGTCTTTGTTGTGCCCGTCCCGCGCGGTGTGGCTATTGAGGCGCGCTTGCTCGCCGAAGATCCACGTGCGGGTTTTTTGCCGACACCGGGACCGCTGGTTGTTTATCGTGAGACGAGCTTGCCCGGTGTGCGTGTGGATTCAGGAGTGGTTGAAGGTGGACGGGTCAACGATCGTTTCGATTCGATGATCGCCAAGGTGATCGCACATGCCTCGACGCGGGCGGCTGCTTGCGATCTGCTTGCACGTGCGTTGGAAACGACGAGCATCCATGGCTGCACCACCAACATTCCTTTTCTCACTGCGGTGGCTCAGCATCCGGATTATATCGAGGGTAAAGTATCCACAGCTTGGATTGGTGCGCATGTTGACGAGCTCAACGTGGCGTTGATCCCACAAAAACTGGTTGGATTTTTTGAGCGTGCTGATGTTCGTCGCGCGCTCGCCGACGCACTGCTGCTGCGCTCGGCGCAATGGAGTCATTTTGCACCTCCAGCTTCTGCAGCAAAGACGGTGGGCGAACGCTTTGCTGCGCTCATACCGCAAAATCTTCCTCTCTCGAGAACAGGTCTTAATGTTGGGTCGGCTGCGGAAAATGGCGGGCTCGATGTTCAGCCAGGATCTGCACCGCATGAATTCAAACTGAGCGGTCGGGGATTGGTTGAACTTTTGAGCAGTCTGGATTCGGAATCTTTGGCTAGAAGCACATTTTCTTTGCGGGCGACCGTCTTTCGGGCGAACTCGGGCGACCTCTCGAGCTGTGAGGTGTCCTGTACGCTCTCTCGTCCACGTCCCCAACACCTTCAAATGACTGTCTTTGGTGAAACGCTTACACTCGATTGGCCCGATGATTCGCGGGCAAAGTTGGAGTTGGCGGCTCAAGGTCGAGACAACGAGACCTTCCTCAAAGCTCCCATGGCGGGTAAGGTTCTTGAGGTTCGTGTGGCTGATGGCGATACGGTTAAGGAGGGAGATCTGCTCTTTGTCTTGGAGTCGATGAAGATGCAGTTGGAGCTCCGAGCACCGCGCTCGGGTGTCGTGGCAGGAGTGAGGGTAAAACCCGGAGTTACACTTGCAGGCCCCGATGTTTTGGCAGAAATCAGAGATCAGGAATGAAGTGACCCGAAGAGTCACAGGAGAAGACCATGAAACACGATTTTTCCGCTGAGATGAAAGAACTGACGCAATCCGTGCGAGCCTTCGCAGCCAAGGAGCTTGCTCCTCATGCCGACGAACTCGACCGCGAGGAACGCCTTGCCCCCGGGATCTTCAAGAAGCTGGGTGACCTTGGAATTCTCGGGATCACGATCCCAGAAGAATTCGGCGGAGCAAATTTGGGTGCGAAGGCGATGGTCTCGGTCATGGAGGAGCTCAGCTACGCGGAGCCGGGAACATGTCTTTCCTATCTCGCGCACAGTCTTTTGTTCGTGCACAACCTGGCCCAAAACGGCTCGAAAGAGCAGTGCGAAATGTATTTGCCGCGCTGTGTCACGGGAGAGTTGGTGTCGGGCATGGCGATGACCGAGCCGGGTGCCGGTTCCGATGCAGTGGGTATGGCGACTCGCGCTGTGCGCGAGGGTGATCACTACGTTCTGAATGGAACGAAGATGTTCATCACCAACGGCCCTATCGGCGACGTCTTTCTCGTGTACGCGCGTACCGGGGAAGGGCGGCAAGATCTCACTACGTTCATCGTTGAGAGTGGATTTGCTGGTTTCAGCGTGAGCAAGAAGCTCTCAAAAATGGGCATGCGCTCAAGTCCAACCGGGGAGCTGGTTTTCCGCAACTGTCGCATCCCTGTTCAAAATCGTGTGGGTGAAGAGGGCTCCACAGTCAAACACATGATGAAGAATCTCGACATCGAACGTGTTGGTTTGGCAGCCATGAGCCTCGGTATTGCTCGTGCGTGCCTCGATCACTCGCTGAAATACGCTCAGGAGCGGAGTCAGTTCGGTGAGTCGATTGTCAACTTCCAGGCTGTGAGCGAGAAGATTTCCAACATGTACATCGGCTACCGTGCAGCGCGTGCCCTGGTCTATGAAGCAGCGCATGTGGTCGATGAAGGCCGTCGTGCGAATCAAGAAGCTGCAGCGGCCAAAGTTTTTGCGTCCGAAATGGCGACGAAAGTGGCTCTCGATGCCATCCAGGTGCTTGGCGGCTATGGCTACATCCGTGAGTTTCCGGTCGAGCGCCTGATGCGCGATGCCAAGCTGCTTGAGATTGGCGGCGGTACAAGCGAAATTCTTCGCAGTGTCATCATCAAGGAATTCGTTCGTAAAACACGCTGAGAAGGCTCCTGTTCGGCAGAGTCGTGTACAAGCAAGCAACATTCTTTGCGCGGGTGTTCAATCCCTGAACACTGAAAGAAACGCCCATCTTCGGCGTTTCTTTTCGTTTTTATTGGTTTTTTTCTGAAAATGCGCGTGGCCTAGAATGTGCTTGATGCGTTCAGAACCCAAAACGACCCTGTGCGGAGGACCAGACCATGGTGAGAATCCAAACGTTGAGATTGCTTGCGGGCGGTTTAGTGTTGCTCTGCGCTGCGCTTCTTTCCTCTTGTGGACCAGCGCCTGAGCTGAGCAAGACTGAGTCGTTTCCTTTCTTCGAAAAAAAGGAGACGATCGCCTATTCGAAGTCAAATGATGGACGCGTGATACCAGAACGTGTGGCGCGATTTTTAGCTGCTGCGCATTCCTTCGGTGAAGGTGTGCGGCGCTACAGCCTCGGAACCTATCAAAAGACTGTCACCGACTGCAGCGGTTTTCTTGGGCAAGCACACCGTTCTGCTGGATACGGAGTGATGGTCTACCAGTTCGATTATGACATGATTAATTTCACGTCCTGCACGGGCGGTTTGAAGCCAGGTGATGTTGTCCTCTTGGCTTATCCTGGACGTCGTCCGGATCATTGGATCATGATGGCTGATGTGAAGGATCCTCAGGGCAAATTTCATTCTCCAAGAAATGTGATCATGGATGTATCCTCTGATTACGTGGATGGACGTCCATATTTTAAAGGTGAGCTTGCTCGGCGCAGCAACCTGCTTGCGCGGCAGGTGTATGCATGTCGGCGTCACCGTGCATTTGAAAAAGACTGGAAGACGCTTGCTGCACAGCTCAAGGAACAACAACGTGCTGGACAGGATCAACCGAAGGGTGTCGATGGAGATGAAAACTCGAACCCAGCGCAATCGGAGACAGAACTAAACCCGGAGCATGCGGATACAAACTCCACCGGAGGCGAGAGTGTAGCAAGCGCATCTCGTTGAGATGGTCAAACCATGCAGGAGCCGCAGCGTCACCCTTGTTCTGACGCTGCGGCTTTTTGTACATTGCCGAGCCCAAACTCACCTGTTACCATACGACGAGTTGGTGTTTTGAATCTGGACAGGTGATTTGTGCAAGACACGGCCCGCAACATAGTCATCAAAGACTTGCCCGGCTCCTCGGAGCGGCGTCCCCTCTTTATTGTGGGTGACGTCCATGGCTGTGCGCGCGAATTGCGTGAACTCTTGACCAAAGCGCGGCAACGTGTTGCTGATTTTCAGCTGGTTCTTGTCGGAGATCTCTTCACCAAGGGGCCAGACCCCGTGGGTGTGTTCGACCTCATTCATGAATTTAATGCTATTTGTATAAAAGGAAATCACGACTGGGCTCTCTGGGCCGCTTTGGTTCAAGCGCAGCGTCGTGGCATGCAATCGTTGCCTGAACACACTCAGCAGACCCTCCACCTGGTGCGGCATCACCGCCGTGCACTCTTTGATTTTGTTAATGGACTCCCGCACGCCATCAAAACTAGTGTTAGGCCAGCGCGTGAGCGCAAAGGTTGGGAGGCGGAGTACCCGATGCTGGTGGTGCACGCAGGTATAGATCCGGTCGCTGGTGTCGCAGCTACACCCGAGCGTATGTTGCTCACAGCGCGCTATGTTCGTTGGGATAATCCCAACACAAGAGGAAAACTCCTCCTTGTGCCCTCGGGTTATCGTGCTGAGATGCTCGCTGAGGCGGAACAGAAGCAATCCCTCGGTCGACCGACACCTAAAGGGTCGGCTCCCGAAATGCCTCCGCCCCACGCGGCACCACGTGTGCGTCCTGAGGTCACAGACAAATTCCGTTGGCACGAGCTGCACAATGGGCCAGAGCTGATTGTTTTTGGTCACGATGCCAAGCAGGGCCTGTTTCGTAAAACCCTGTCTTCCGGTCGGCCGATCTGTGTTGGTCTAGATACGGGATGTACCTACGGCAGACAGCTGACCGGCTACTTCCCCGAGCTCGATGACGCTGTTCAGGTCGATGCCAAGCGCAGTTACTTTGACCTCAACAAAAATGTGATAGTTCTGAGGGGACCTTCGCCGCGGATCGCTGTCTGATTTCCCCTGAGAGTTGCAGCATGAATAATCCGATTCATCTTGAAAAATTTCCAAGTGACGAAGAACTGGTTCAACTCTTCCAGGGCAATGAACAGTTCTTTCAGCTCCTTCTGCGTCAGTCGATCCGCACAGAACAGGTCATTGCACGCGCATATGCTGAGGGAACCTGGAATCAATATTCCGGACGCGATTTTCTCGCTCATCTCGGCAAAGCATGTCGCAACTGGCAAGACGCTCTCGGTGGGCTTGTCTCCGCACAAGCTCGCGAGAACGCGAAGGGACCAGCGATTCTTTTTTTATGTCGCAACACCTACACCACTTTTGCGGCATCCTTCGCTGCTGTCTTGGCTGGTTATAATGTGATGTTCATGCCGCTACACGCATCGCATGCAGACATCCGCTGGTGTCTTGATTTTTTTGGATGTGTTGCGGTCGCCACCGACATTCAAGGATATGGCCAGCAGCTCAAAGATTTGAACACTCCAATCTTCGATCTTTCCACGCAGCACTGGAGTGTGCGGGAAAAATCCACCGAGCCTGCGCTGCTTGGCTTGTTCCGTTGGTATAAAACAGCTCCTGAGTTGCGGGAGGCTAAGCGGCAAACCAATTCTCTGCCTGAATTCGAAGGTGATTTGCCCTCCCGCGTTGGGTGTTTTAATTTTATTTCGTTCGGTCACGATGGCTTCCAAAAGCCGGAGTCGCTCTCGCTCGATGCTCTTATTGTCACGGCAAATCATCTGCTTTTGCATCTCAACACACCGGCTGATCTGTTCTGGAAAACTCTTGAGGTGCTGCCTCTGGGGAATCCGTTCTCACATCTCTCGCGTGTTTGTGCACTGCTCAAGAATGGGGTTGTGGGATTTCCGCAGCAGGGTGGGGAAGTGGAGTCTCATCTGCGGATTTTGAGGCCAACCGTGATTTTTGCAAGCCCGATTGAGCTGGAGAAACTCGCGAGTCACGTCAACGAGCACTTGCATGCTCCTGGTTTCAGTCCGCGTCTGGCTGTGGGATCTCGTCTCGACAAGATGCGCAATTATCTCAAAACAGGGCGCGCGTTGAAGTTGCCTGAAACAGTCTTCGATGCTGCTACGCGGAGTTTGCTCTGGGCAAGTCGCAATGCGATTGGAAAAGAGTTCGTCCGCTACACTCTTGCGGATCTTCAAGTTGTTGTTCACGGTTTGGCGCCTGCGCGTGAAGCGCACGTCGAGATGCTTGGGCAGATGGGTGTTCCGGTTGTAGAAACGTACGGTGTCACGGCTGCAGCTGGCTTGCTTTCAGCAAATACATACGATGCTCCACATCTCAATCTGATTGGAAATCCATTGTCGCATGTATCCTTTCGTCTGGGATTGAACTCATCGCTCGAGTATCGCCTGAATCACCCTGCTTTTGCCGCCGCTGGACATTGGCAGGACACCGGTGATGTGGCTCAGATGACGCCCTTTGGCTTCAAGATTACCGGGCGGCGCAGACATCTCTTCGTGACAGCCGGAGGAGTGACGATTTCACCTCAAAGGCTTGAGCAACTGCTGAGGGAGTCTGCTGAGATTCAAGATGTTTGCATTGTTGGCGATAAAATGCCGTTTCTATCGGCTCTCATCGTTCTTTCACCGGACGCACAAGCAGAATTTCGGGTCAATCCAGAGAGGATGCGCGAGCTGGTTCAGCAACGTATTGGCAACGTCAATGAAACTCTTCCGCGTCATGCGACCATAAAGAAATTTTTGGTACTTGAAAAACCGTTCCAGGAGTCGCTGGGTGAAAAATTGCCTAGTGGCAGCCTCAACCGATTGAAGATCAATGAAACGCGCAAACCTGAAATCGAATCGCTCTATCAGTCAGCGGTTCAGTAATTTCTTCTCCGTGGTGTTTCTGTCGGTGTTTCCTTAACGGTTTGACCTCTTTGATTTTCATGGTTTACTCTTGAGTCAAGCGAACTCGATGTCACATGTGCCAAGGCGGTCGGTGCTGTGCCGGGGTGGTTTCGCGCTGCTGGAGGAGCCATGCAACAGACTCACAAAATCTATGACATCGTCCGCGATGCTTACAGCCCAACGCATTACAACGAGCTTAACTGGCAAGGGGGTTTTGCGGAGTATCTCGAGCTGGTAGAGAAGAACCCGAAAATCTGTCGCACAGCCTTCCAGCGCGTACACGACATGATTATGCACTTTGGTACCTATGAGTACGTCGAACACAAAAAGAAGCTGGTGCATTACAAATTTTTTGATGATCCCCTCAACAGCGGCAAAGATGCTGTGTTTGGTCTTGATGTTCATCTTGTGAAGCTCGTCAACTTCTTCAAAGCTGCGAGCCTGCGTTATGGACCAGAGAAACGCGTACTGCTTCTTCATGGCCCTGTGGGTTCGGCGAAGTCGACCATCGCACGACTGCTGAAGAAGGGGCTTGAGTGGTATTCGTATCAGGCAGAGGGTGCGCTCTACACCTACGACTGGATCAACCTTAAAGAGCGCCTCAACATGGAAGACACGATGGCGTGCCCCATGCACGAGGAGCCACTGCGTCTTATTCCGGAAGAAGCCCGTGCGAAGGTGCTCAGCTATCTCAACAAGGGCAAATCGTTCGATCAAAAGATTTACGTAGAAGGTAACATCGATCCAGCTTGCCGTTTTATTTTCAATGAGCTGATGAAGCAATACGGTGGCGACTGGGAACGTGTTGTCAAGAACCACATTCGTGTGCGTCGTCTTTTGCTTTCCGAAAAAGATCGTGTTGGTATTGGAACATTCCAGCCTAAAGACGAAAAGAACCAAGACTCGACCGAACTCACCGGTGACCTGAACTACCGCAAGATTGCTGAGTACGGTTCGGATTCCGATCCGCGCGCATTCAACTTCGACGGTGAGTTTAACATTGCAAACCGTGGTATGGTTGAGTTTGTGGAAATGCTTAAGCTCGACGTTGCGTTCCTTTATGATCTTCTCGGTGCATCTCAGGAACACCGTATTAAGCCTAAGAAGTTTGCGCAGACCGACATCGACGAAGTGATTGTGGGTCACACAAACGAGCCTGAATACCGCAAACTTCAGAACAATGAGTTCATGGAAGCTCTGCGCGACCGTACTGTGAAGATCGATGTGCCCTACATCACCAAGTTGAAGGAAGAGACCAAAATCTACCGCAAGGACTTCAACCCGGAGAATGTTCCCCACATCCATATTGCGCCACATACGATCGAAACCGCTGCAATGTGGGCGATCATGACGCGCCTTGAGGAGCCAAAGAAGGCTAACCTCACCATGATGCAAAAACTCAAGTTGTATGATGGCAAAACCCTACCAGGTTACACTGAGGACAACATCAAGGAATTGCGCAAAGAGGCGATGCGCGAGGGACTCGATGGTATTTCGCCGCGCTACATCCAGGATAAAATCTCCAATTCACTTGTGGATGATCGCGGTAATGGCTGTATCAATCCATTCATCGTTCTGAACGAACTCGAAGGTGGTTTGAAGAACCACTCGCTCATTCGCGATGAAGAAACCAAGAAGCGTTACCGTGAGTTGCTTGCAAACGTGAAGCAGGAGTATGAGGACATCGTTAAGAACGAAGTTCAACGTGCTATCTCTGCCGATGAAGAAGCGATTGCGAAGTTGTGCGGCAACTACATCGACAACGTAAAGGCTTACACTCAGAAAGAGCGTGTGCGCAACAAGTACACTGGCCAAAGCGAAGAGCCAGATGAGCGCCTTATGCGCAGCATCGAAGAAAAGATCGACATTCCGGAAAGCCGCAAAGACGACTTCCGTCGTGAGATCATGAACTACATCGGTGCGCTTGCACTCGAAGGCAAAACCTTTGATTACAAGACCAACGAGCGTCTGCATAAAGCCCTAGAACTCAAACTTTTTGAAGATCAGAAAGACACCATCAAGCTCACAAGCTTGGTGTCGAATGTGGTCGACAAAGAAACTCAGGCGAAGATTGACGTGGTCAAGAACCGCCTGATTAAGAACTACGGCTATTGCGATATCTGCTCGAACGATGCACTGCACTTCGTGGCCAGCATCTTTGCGCGCGGGGACGTCAAGCGCTCATCGAACTGATGCTCTTGCAGATGTTTTGTTGAGGCCTGAACGGCGCGCTTGAGGAGAGAACGGAATGAAGATGGAAACCGACGTCAACCGCTTCCGCCGGATTGTGCGTGGACGTATCAAGGACAATCTCAAGCGCTTCATTTCCTCTGGCGAGCTCATTGGTCGCCAGGGAAATAAGCAGGTCACCATTCCGCTCCCCCGTATCGATCTCCCGCGCTTTCAGTTTGGTGGAAACCAACAGAAGGGCGTGGGCCAGGGCGATGGTCAGCCGGGTGATCCGCTGAACCAGGGTCAGCCTCAGCCCGGTGAAGGTGAGGCTGGGCAAAATCCGGGCGAACATGGTCTTGAGGTCGATGTGTCGCTCGAAGAGCTTGCCGATATTTTGGGGGAAGAACTTCAGCTTCCACGTATCGAAGACAAGGGTAAAAAGAACGTCAAATCGCGTAAGTTTCGTTACCATGGCGTGCTCAAAACAGGCCCTGAAGGTCTGCGTAATTTTAAGCGTACCTATAAGGAAGCACTCAAACGCCAGATCGCCTCGGGCGACTACGCCCCTGAGGCGCCAAAGGTCATCCCTATCAAGGAAGATAAGCGCTTCCGCAGTTTCAAAATTGAGGAGAATCCTGAGGCCAGTGCGGTCATCATTTACATGATGGACGTTTCGGGTTCGATGGGTGATGAGCAGAAAGAGATTGTGCGCCTGACCGCGTTCTGGCTCGATACCTGGCTCAAGCGCAACTACGACAATATCGAAACCCGTTTTATTATTCACGATGCAGTGGCGCGTGAGGTCGACGAGCAAACTTTCTATCACACAAAGGAAAGCGGCGGCACTCTGATTTCCAGCGCCTATAAGTTGTGCGAGAAGATTATCAAGGAAGAATATCCATTGGACGAATGGAATATTTACATGTTCCACTTTTCCGATGGTGATAACTGGAGTGGCAACGATACCAACGAATGCATGGTGCTGCTCGACAACGTTCTCCTGCCGACGTCCAATCTGTTCTGTTACGGGCAGGTGGAGAGTCGTTACGGGAGCGGCCAGTTCCTCAAAGATCTTGAAAAGCACTTTGGAGAAAACCAAGAAAAAGTGGTGACCCACCAGATCAAAGACCGTGATGGCATCATGAATGCACTCAAGGTTTTTCTCGGCAAAGGAAAATGACCATGGTGATGGATCCGCGTTTGACCAGCGAGCTGACTCCTGAACTTAAAAACATTGTGATGGAAATTGAGTCGCAGAGCCGGAACCTCGGCCTCGATTTCTTTCCGGTCATCTTCGAGATGGTCGACTACCAGCAGATGAGCGAGATCGCTTCTTATGGTGGCTTTCCGACACGCTATCCACATTGGCGATTCGGAATGGAGTATGAACATTTATCTAAGAGCTATGAATACGGTCTGAGCCTGATCTACGAGATGGTCATTAACAACGACCCTTGTTATGCCTATCTCCTCAAGAGTAACTCACTCGTGGATCAAAAAACGGTGATTGCTCATGTTTACGGTCACTGCGATTTCTTTAAGAACAATTATTGCTTTTCGCACACCAACAGAAAAATGTTGGATGAAATGGCCAACCATGGCAGTCGGGTGCGGCGATACATTGAAGAGGTTGGCCACGATGAGGTTGAGGCATTTATTGATACTTGTCTCACCCTCGAAAACCTCATCGATCAGCATGCACCGCATATCCGGCGTGAGCCGAAGGCCTCGCGCGATGCCGACGAGTCATTGCCTCCTGAGAAGCGTCCGGTGCCTAAGTTGCCCACCCAACGCAGCTACATGGATGGCTACATAAACCCTGAGGCCTACCTGAAGGAGCAGCAGGAGCGAATCATTCGGGAGGCCGAGCGTGAACGCCGTTTTCCTGAATCGCCGCGCCGCGATGTCCTTCAGTTCCTCATTGAACACGCTCCGCTTTCGGCCTGGCAACGTGATGTACTTTCGATTGTCCGCGAAGAGGCCTACTACTTTGCACCCCAAGGTCAGACCAAAATTATGAACGAGGGCTGGGCTGTCTACTGGCATTCAAAGCTCATGACTCAATTCGTTCTGAATGATTCCGAAGTTGTCGATTACTGCGATCACTATGCAGGCGTGACAGCTACATCGGGCATGCGTCTGAACCCATATAAGGTCGGTGTGGAGCTTATGCGTCATATCGAAACCCGCTGGAACAAAGGCCGTTATGGTCTCGACTACATGCTCTGCGATGATCCGGCACAGAGGCGTGCGTGGGATAAGCAAACCAACCGTGGTCGCGAGAAGCTGTTTGAAGTGCGCAAGTACCACAACGACATCACCTTCATCGATGAATTTCTCGACGAGGATTTCTGCGAGGAAGCGAAGCTTTTCACCTGGGCAGCGGATAGGCGCACGGGGCAAGCAGTCATCAACGATCGCGAATTTCCTCAAATCAAGAAAGAGCTCCTCGATGCGCTCACCAACTTTGGTCAGCCGATCATTGAGGTGGTTGATGGTAACTTCCGGAATCGGGGGGAGTTGCTTATGGCACACAAGCATCAAGGTAAGGATCTGAAAATCGACTGGGCCATGGAGACCATGCGCAGTCTCTTCAAGATTTGGAACCGTCCGGTGAATTTGAGCACGACACTGGAAGGTGAGCCGCGCTTGCTTGTTTTCGATGGCGGTGAACCGCGCATTGAAAAACCGGCGACCACCGAAGAGGCCAGCTGAGTGCTGGCCTTTTTTTATTCGAAGCGGATGTCTGTTTCGGGTGAATGGATGAAAATAGCCTTGTAGCCCTCTACGTAACCTACGCGACCGCGGACAGCTGTCAGTGTCTTGCCTGCCGACGATTGCAGTGTGCCCCGCAGCCAGCTTTTGTTGGCACCGAAGGCACGGTCTGCTGTGATCACGATCTTTTCCTGAGGCTGTGCATTTTCTGCGTTGCCCGTGGGTTGAACATAAATGTGATGCAGGCCGGTCTTCTGCATTTCAAGTGCAATCTGAGTCAATGCGACGCATTCCCCTGGCTGCACTGAGGCTAGGCTGCTCAGTGGTTTTGGTTCGAGATTCGCTGCACATAATGCGCCTTCGATTTCAACCTGAGGCAAATCCGAGAGCTTCTGTGTTTCGATGCTCTGAGCGAAGAGAACAGTCGCTGGGCGGGAGCTGCCTGCCAGGACACGGTCGAAGTGCGCGACAATGGGAAGATGATCAGAGAATCCCAGATCGAAGTGGGTGGTGCGCATCTGCCCTGCGGAGTCTTTGTACTTGCGCAGCTGCGAGCGCAGCGGCAGGCCATCACCGTTCCCGAGCACACTTGCGGCAAACCCTGAGCGGCCGACAACCTGCAGAGCGGCACCGAGTGCTAGCGGGCCATCCTGCAGCAGCGACCGGGTGATGATTATGTTGTCGAGGGCTTGAAAATGCGAGTCGTGTGGATAGTCGCCTTGTTGCTGAGCAGAGAGTGTCAGCCACAATGGCACGAGCTTGTGCGCAGGTTGATCTGTTCGCGCTTCTGCGAGCGATTGAACAAGCTGGAGTCCTGCATAAACCGGTACTTCGCGGTAGTCAGCATTGAAATCGCCGACAATGATCGCTGATGCAGGTTTGCCCTCGGCTGTGCGCAGGGTTTCGATGTGCACGCGCATCAGTTCGGCCAAAGAACGTCGCATCACATCGCCCCAAGGTGATTTATCGCGTTTGCTTTTCCAGTGGCTGTTGAGCAAGGTGAAAACAATTCCCTCGGGCAGAACTACGCTCACCCGCTGTGGGTCGCGCGAAGCGCCGATGAAGTCCTTCTGTTCATCCTCTTTCAGCTCATCGGGCTTGAACAGAAAATCGATGCGTGTGTTTTCAGCGAGAGGAAACTTGCTGATGACTGCTGTTGTGACTGCTGTGGGGTTGTCTTGTGCCTGCTGGCCCAAAGCATAGTGGTTGTATCCGAGCTCACTGAGAAAAAGCTTAAGCAATTCAAGTGAGCGGCTCTGATTTGCCGCGCTTTCGATCTCCTGAAGAGCAACCACCTCAGGTAGGCCTGCGGCGATCAGTGCTGCACGGATTCTGCGCGCCTTCTTCTCTGCAAATCCGCCACTGTGCCAGTTTGAGAATTGATCAGAGTAGTCGTCGTAGGCTGAGCTGTTATGAGGGAGGTCGTCCCAGAAATTCTCAACGTTGTAACTTGCGACCCGCAGCGAGCGGTTTGGGCGATGCGCAAATGTTTTGAGAGTCTCGCCAGTCGCCGAGATCGTCTCGAGCAGCAGTTCACCGGCTGTACCGAGCCGAAGTGCAAGTGAACCTGGAACGGTGTTGCAGAGTGTCTGCAAGCACTGTGCTGTGGCGTTGTTGAGAATAACTCTGCTCTGTCCGGAAATGATTTTTCCATGTTCAGCCGCACTGAGCGGGTAGCTTGTCAGTTGTGCGCTGGAGTTGAAAATGAGTTTGTCGTTGAGAACGGTGATCTCGACGGTTTCGAGTTTGTCCCGCAACATGAGTGTGGCTTGAGATCTGAGAGCCTGGAGTGTCTGCTCCGCTGCAATGCGCTCCATTGCAACAGGCTGCCGGGTGAGCATCAAGGTCACGTTCTCGCTGCGGCAAGAAAACGTGAGCGTCAGCGTGCTGTGAGCGGTCATGAGGCCAGACTGAGGAACCTGATTGCATTCGATTCTTTCACCGGAGCGAGTGGAAACACTGGCACGGAAATTATCGGCAGTGGGGTAAAGCAATCCGATCAACTGCTCCGATCGTTTTGTTGGGTCGATTTGAAATGTGCTGCTGAGTCCTGGGTGGTGGAACGGGGAGTTGCTGTGCAGCAAAACTCCGGTGAGGAACGGCGAGGTGGAAGTGACCCGCACTGAAAGCTGTTGCAGTGCTTCGGCACGCGGCTGAGTTGGGGCAGTCAGCAGATTTGCCTGCGGAGAATTTGTTCCCTTGCTGCAGGCCAAGAACGAAGCGGCGGCGAGAGCTGAGAGGAAAATTCGTGTCGCTTTTTTGCCAACGTTCAGAATCATGATTCAATTCCTTCCGCGTGGAGACGTGCGACGGCTGCTCTTACCTACTGCTGCCGTGATGGCTTCGGGTAGCATTAGTTTTCATGCAGGTCGAGCAATAAGTTTTGCTAAAGTTTTGTTTTTTCCATCTACGTCAACAACAAATACAGTGTAAAATCCTTAGTCACCGATTTTTTGTGCGGCAGGGTGATATGCCCACAGAAAATCAATTTGTTCAGCTCAAGCTCTTTGGCACGCGCATTGCTGTTGCCTTTCATTGCAGGCCTATTGGACTGCAAACCAGGGAGACACAGACATGACAACGGACAACTTCAACAACGCCCGCGGCAAACGAAAATTGATGCAGGCTCTGTGTCTCGGTGTGGGGCTTGTGACCGGCGTAACTCTTGTGAGCGCACCGACAGGCTGTAACCCAGGCAATGTCCGCATCAGCCGTGAGCCTATGGCTCAGACAGGCGAAAGAGATGTTGAGAGTGGTTCGCCTTCCATCAACGAGGCACGGCTCGAGGTGGAACCCGAGATCGAGCAAGTGGCAGCCAACACCGAGCCAACTGTGAGCGGAGAGGATCCGCGTCTCATTAAATCTGATCCTTCGCTTTTTGTGGTGAAGGCTGAGCCAGAATTCTGTGCTGGCTTGAAGCCGGGAGAGTGCCTGACACTGGTGATTCAGGTTCCCAGCACATTGTTACAATCGAGCCTTGGGTTAGGTGTCCTTGGGCTTGGCCTTGCATCGAAGAGCTACAGCGAGTTGTTGCATCGCACTTGTAGCGAGGGTCTCAAGGTCGGGTTACCTGTCATTGAGGCAGGGTTGCCCTTGTTTCGCCGCAATGGTGTTGCAAAAGGCCTTTTCGGTGGATTCAAGCGCGCACGTTGCCGTTACCAGGTTCTGACCGATGAATCCGACGTTCCGCCACAGCTCGGCAGTAATGAAACTGGTCTGAAGGTGAGATTGGTTGACTTTACCCTGAACGGAGCTGCGGTTTCGACTAATCCCGTCATTGGTAAATTTGAATTTAAAGAAAGTAAGCTCAACACAAGCTTTCATGATGTCGCCGTGCGTATTCCGCAGGCGGATCAGTCGACGTCGTGGGAGCCCGTACGTGGCGGTTGGAATATCTTTAATACCGCGACCTACAGTGGGATCTTTAAGACAAGCAACGTTAATGTGACCGTGAGCCGTGGGCTTGCGTTCAAAGCAAACGGCTTCGGTATCGCAAGTTATTTGAACACGGTGATAGAGCCATTTTTGAACGAATCAACCCGCACACAGTCTTTGGTGAAGGCACGTGCGCAGGTGGAAATGATGCGCATGGCGGTTCGCAGCTTGCGCCAGGGTAAATCGATGGTGACCTCATCGCTTGTTCTTCTCAGTGTGGGTTTAGATGCCATCAAGCAGCTTTGCAGTCATCCAGGTTCGGACTGCAAAGTACAGAACTCCGATAAAGATCTCGTGACCCAGTTGAATGCCTCGTTTGACAACGGCGAACCTCTGGAAAGCAATAGCAAGGCTCTCCTTATAGACGCTCTCAAGTATGTTCCCCTTGGACTCGTACGCGCTGTATTTGAACATGCAGATGAGAAAGCTCTCATTGCGCAGATGCGGCCAGTGACTCCGCCTGCTCCTGCCCCTGCTGCTCCTGCCCCTGCTGCTCCTGCCCCTGCTGCTCCTGCCCCTGCTGCTCCTGCAGCTGGAGCAACGCGCTAAAAGCGGTGGAACCCGCGGCTCTATGGGATTTGCGCTGAAGCAGGCGCATGCTTAAGTGTTGCTGGTTGTGAGCTCTGCAAGAATGTGATCATGTTCATTGCGAGACAAACTGCGCTGCGGGCGCAGTTTTTTTTTGGTTTCTTCGGCTGTGATCGGATCCGCGATTTCGATCCAGAAGCATGTATGGTTGCCGTGGGCGTTGAAGAAGCCCTGTGCAACGGGGACAAAATTTTGCTTTTGAGTAAACTCTGCCATGTGCTTTTTAAAATGTTCCGCAGTTTTTGCGGATTCAGGGCCGAAGAAATCCCAGTGATGCACGGTGTTGTTCATCGTCTCTCTTCCAAGCTTAAGAGTGATGCATTTTGCGACACTCCGCACTCTTACATGAGGACAATGTTGGATGTCCATGCAGCAACTCCTGCTTCCTGATTATGCATAGAGTTTTTCGCCTGTATTGCGGGCAACATTGGCTAATTTTTCGAATCTCAATACGATTGGGGAAAATTCCTGTCCAATCAGCCAATTAAAAAAAAGAACCGAGAAAAGTCTTCCTACGCTATTGACAGTGTTTTTTCGGCTACTGTACCACTATATATGACAAGACAATCTTCTGACCCTGCACAAATGTAAGGTATAGGAACTTTATACCACGCCGCGCATTCGGAAATTGCCTTCGTCACGGGAAGACCCAACCGCCTGCAAGGAGCAACATATGGCGAACTCAGCATTCCGGCTCTTTCACCCACGCGTTTCAAATCAGGGACTCGATCTCTCGAACGTTAATCTGAGCGCCTCGCTCGAGAACATCATCCTCGAACTGCGTCCCAAGATTGAGATGGGCAAAGAGTACTCATTCCTTGCGGCCGCGGTTCTCGCCGAGAAACTCCGTGTTGAGACCATGCAGACACTTGGCCTCAGCACCGACACAACCCCCGTAAGCAAGCCCGAAGGCGAAAAGGCGCGTCCGACACTGCGTCAGTATGTGCAGTTTGGAATTGAGCAGGGACACATCAGCCCACGTATAGCTGAGCTGAGTTTGGAAGAACTGCAGAAGCACATCAAACCCGAGCGCACCTATCTTTTCGATTACCTCGGCGCACACACGCTCTACGACCGCTACCTCCTGCACAAGGAAGGCAACCGCTACGAAGATATCCAACATTTCTGGATGCGCGTGGCAATGGGAATGTCGCTCGCCGAGAAAGACAACAAAGAAGCATCGAAGCGCGCCGTTGAGTTCTACGACGTCATTTCGCAGATGTTCTATGTCCCCAGCACACCGACACTCTTTAATGCCGGAACCAACCGCTCGCAGATGTCGAGTTGCTTCCTGACGACAGTGCAGGATGACTTGGTCGACATCTACCGCCAGTACTCAGACAACGCGCTTCTTTCCAAGTTTGCCGGTGGCCTGGGCAACGACTGGACCTCCATTCGTGCAAGCGGATCCTGGATTAAGGGCACAAACGGCCGCTCCCAGGGCGTTATTCCCTTCATTAAGGTTCAGGATTCCTCCACCATCGCGGTGAACCAAGGCGGAAAACGCAAGGGTGCCGTCTGTGCATATTTGGAGACCTGGCATCTCGACATCGAGGACTTCCTCGAGTTGCGCAAGAATACGGGCGACGAACGCCGCCGCACCCACGATATGAATACCGCAAATTGGGTACCTGATTTGTTCCTCGAGCGCGTAGAGAAGAACGCTGACTGGACTCTCTTCTGCCCGAGCGAAACTCCCGAATTGCACGACACCTTCGGAGCAGAATTCAAAGCGCGCTATGAAGCATACGAATCTGCTGCAGAGCGTGGCGAGGTGAAGAACTTCAAGAAGGTCTCTGCTGTCACATTGTGGCGCAAGATGTTGACCATGTTGTTTGAAACCGGCCACCCCTGGATCACCTTCAAGGATCCCTGCAACATCCGCAGCTCGCAACGCCATGTGGGCGTGGTTCACTCCAGCAACCTGTGCACGGAGATCACCCTGAATACGAGTTCAGAGGAAACCGCTGTGTGCAATATTGGTTCTGTGAACCTCAAGGGCATTTTCCAGCAACCTCAGCCCTACGAAGTGCTGCGCACGACCGTGCGGGCAGCGATGCGGATGCTCGACAATGTCATCACCGAGAACTTCTATCCGATTGAGTCTGCACGTCGGGCCAATGAACGTCACCGCCCGGTCGGTCTCGGGCTGATGGGCTTCCAGGATGTGCTCTACATGAAGCGCATTCCTTACAGCTCTCCCGGCGCTGTGATGCTCTCCGCACAAATCATGGAGCATATCAGCTACCATGCTGTTGATGCTTCGGCGGACTTGGCTCGTGAGCGCGGAACATATGAGTCGTTCACTGGTTCTTCGTGGGCTCAGGGCAAGCTGCCTTTGGATACTGTGAAAGAGCTGGGAGCTCACGTGCGCGTTCCTGAGGTTCCCGCGTTCTACACAAACAGCAAGAACGAAACTGTGTTTGCCGCGGATCTGCTCGGTGGCGACGGCTTCCCTGGCAAGCTTTCATGGGATGCACTGCGTGAGAAGGTTAAGGGCGGGATGCGCAACAGCCTGTGTATGGCGATTGCCCCGACAGCCACGATTTCAAATATCGCGGGATGTACGCAGTCGATTGAGCCGAGCTACAAGAACCTGTTCGTGAAGACCAACCTCGGTGGCGACTACACTGTCATCAACGAATATCTGATTGATGATCTGAAGGGGCGGAATCTTTGGAACGCGCATCTCGCTCGCGAACTCAAGCGCGCCGATGGTTCTATCCAGAATTTCGATCTTCCGCATGAGATCAAGGAACTCTACCAGACCGCGTTCGACATCGAACCTGAGCAGCTCATTCGCTGTGCAGCAGCGCGTCAGGTGTATATCGATCAGGCGCAGAGCCTAAACCTGTATCTCGGCGCTCCGTCGGGACGACGTCTCGATGAAATGTACCGCTACGCTTGGCATTCTGGTCTCAAAACAACCTACTATCTGCGCACAAAGGCAGCGACTGGTGTTGAGAAGTCGAGCATTAATGCCGGAAGTTCGACCGGCGCAGGCTCAGCCACATCGACAACCGTGCAGGCGGGGCCAAAAGCTTGTTCGATTGAGAATCCCGATTGCGAAAGCTGCCAGTAAAGAAAGGCTCGCTGCGGCGCCTCTGAAGCCGCGGCCCTCTTTTATTTGTTCATCACAGGAGCAACACGATTATGTTGTTGAATGCCACACAAACCCAGCTCATGCCTTTTGAATATCCTTGGGCGTGGGACGAATTCAAAAACCTTTGCAAGAACCATTGGCTCCCCCAGGAGATTTCAATGGCATCTGATATCCAGCAGTGGAAGAGCAACGGCACACTGACAACCGATGAAAAGCATCTCATCAAGAAGATTCTCAGCTTTTTTGCCAACACCGACGTGCTCGTAGGTGACAACATCGTGATGGCCATTTATCGCCATCTCACTAACCCTGAAGTGCGTCAGTATTTGTGCGGGCAGGCTTTCCAGGAAAGCATCCACTCGTGGTCTTACGCCCACATTGTGGAATCGCTGTCCATGGATCAGAAAGAAGTTTTTTCGGAATTTAAGCGCTTCGGTACGATTAAAGATAAGCACGATTTCCAGGCTGCATTCCTCAACGGTGTGATGCATCCTAACTTCAGCACCGAGAGTCTTGAAGGCAAGAAGACCTTTCTTGAGAATCTTTGCGCGTATTACATCGGCATGGAAGGGATGCAGTTCTATAGCGCCTTTGTGCTGCTCCTGAACTTCAAGCGTCGCAACTTGATGGTCGGTGCTGCAGAACAGCTTGAGTACATCGTTCGCGATGAATCACTGCACTGCCGCTTTGGTACCAAGCTTATCAACCAGTATATTTCAGAATATCCCGAAGCCTGGACGAACGAGGTGAAGGAAGCCGTGCGCACCAACGTGGCGCGTGTGGTGGAACTTGAGGATGCCTTTGTGGCCGACTGCTTGCCGCGTGACGTGGTGGGCATGAGCAAAGAACAGTTCTCGAGCTACATTCGCTACATCGCTGATCGTCGTCTCGAATCTATCGGTCTCGAGCCCCTTTTTGGCATCGAGGAAACACCGTTCCCCTGGATGAACGAAATCATGGATCTGCCCAAGGAGAAGAATTTCTTCGAGAGCCGGGTGACAGAATATCAGGCCTCTGTGTCGCTCGACTGGAACTGAATCGCACTGACCCTCACTTTAAAAACCACCGCCCTCAGACGGCGGTGGTTTTTTTGTTTTCAGGCTTTCACACCAAAAGAATTAACTCCCAATGTCCTGAAATTACTGGAAGGATTAATAGCAGTTAAATGTCGTTGAAAAATTCCGATAAGCGGTCAGATATGGGGAGTTGCGTGAATGAAAAGACCAACAAAGGCTCTGTCTGCAAACGACGTGAGAAGTTCTGCCTGGAGACTCTGCTTGGGCTCTGCAGCGCTGCTCTTCATTGGAGCTGCATGCTCCAACTCGACGAGCTATGATTCCGAAAACAAAGCCCCCGCGAAGAAATCAGTTAAGGCGGCGGGTGCAGAGGGAATCGCTGGTGGTGGAAAGACGATTTCCAAAGGTGAGGCCGTACCTCGGTCGGACAAATCGGCGACCTTTAGTGGTGAAGTTCCATTTCAATCGGTTGCTTCCGATGCAGAAGCTTGGGTTGTCACTTCAACCAATGTGACCCGAATCGAGCTCAACAAGCCAGGCTGGCCCAAAACACAATGGTCACTCCCCGCGAACGATGGCAATCGAACATATGTGAGTGAACTGGGACTCCTCATTGGTCGAACCAACCGCGGTTCAGCCACAAACCGCGGAGTCTGGTTGGCCAGACGCGATCAGCCTGGAGCTTCTGTGAAGATCTACGATCCAGCTGATATGGGAAATCAAAGCAGGTTATCGGTCACTTCGTTCAAAATCGGTTCCCAGCCGTATATCGGATTCGCGTACGCGAGTGCTTCTGGAAACAAGAAATTTGTACGAATGCCCATCGACAAAACCAAGCCCAACGGCGTCGATGTTGCTCGTAAAGAGGAGCGCGAATTTGGCCCGGTCAGTGCAGGATTGGGCGGTTTCTCAGGTGTGGGATCAACAGGAGCCTATGGTTCGTTCATGGATCAAACCCGGAAAGCATTTTACCTCGGGTCTGGTTCAGGAGCCTGGGGAGTGAATGTGGAGACCATGGCTGAGCTTCCGCTTTCGAGTCTGCCCAACTGGCGCATCGGTGGCGATCCACTCAATCCAGCAGCCCCGAAAAGAAAAATTTGTAACTTTACCATGGGCACTTCTGGGAGTCTGAGTTACGCGCTCTCTGGTGACCTGAAGGGGAACCTGGTGGCCTCGGCCGGTGCGTATACGTTTGCGCACGATCCCGTGAACAACGTCATTTTTGGTAATTCATCTTCAGGCGGGGCGTTTACTGTTGCCAAGCAACAGTGTGTTGAGGCTAATGGCGCCGACTGTAGCATCGCTGCAGATAGCTGCCATATCTTCCCAAATGTTCCGGTGGGGCCGATGAGTGCCGTGGGTGATGGTCGTGTGGTGGGTATTCAGCGTGGTTCCCCAAGCCGTGTGTTTCTTATCTCACTCAAGGATAAAGCCAACATCAAGGCTGGAGTTGAGGTCACCTCGATTGCTGAAATTCCAGGTGATGCATATATGTACAACGACTTTACCGGTGTGACACTCTACGCTCCAGATCAAATCAAGGTGATTGATTTTAAGTCGCTGAGTGGCTTTCAGGCTGGTAAACCGGTCAAGCAAGTTGTGGCTGGTTGGAGCGCGCAATCGAAGAATAGAGAAGATCTGCGCGGCTTGAAGCTTGAGCTTGCGTGTTACAAGACGGGCAAATCAAAGCCAACATACGTTGACTACTCCTCTCAGCTGAAGAACTCGGCCAGCCTTTTTGCTATCGATGCGAAAGATTGCTCCGGTGACATCGATGCGATTGAGGTGAAGATGTCTTCGGATGGCACAACCAACAACTTCACGCGCTTGTCGACGTTTGAGATCCGAGGTGCGCAATGAATTTAAAGAAGCAAAAAAAGTTTGCCCTGATGGGGGCACTCGGGTTGGCGATGTTTGTTGCGAGTGTGATAATTCCAACCTCGTGTGGGAGTCGCACTCCAGTTAAGAAGCCTTTTGTTGTCGGCGAGAAGGTTGTTGTTACGCCTCTCCCAGAAAAGTACGCGTTGGCCTCCCTTCCTGCGGATCTTCCGCGCAAAATTCTGTTGACCTTCGATGGTGGAGGCAAGCAAGTTGATCCAGATTCCGGCGCATTGATCTTATTTTACGATGCGCTTGAAGGTGGTGAAGCGTTTTATTCCATTGCTGCTGCCGATTTTAAATTCATACATCTGCGCACAGGCTGTGCCTCGGGTGACGTTGCACTTCTCGATAATTCTGTCGAATCGGATGTGCTTATTTGTGATGGTTCTCTCGACCTCAATCGCATCCGGCGCATGGAGCTTGTTTATCCCAGTGGAAAAAAGAAAGTAGCCACCAGTTTGTCTCCAGAATATCATGAGGATGAAGTGATGGCTGCGGGAGTACTTTTCCGCTGATCGTTTTTTTGGATCCCGTTTTAATCCCGGCATCGACCGGGATTTTTTTTGTGCAGAGTTCAGGGCTAAGGCTGGCATTTGTTGTGGGCAGTGTAAAATTCTTGAACAGCGCTGCTGCCTTCCTGGCGCGAAATGCTTGATGTTTTTTCTGGCCCAAATCATGCTTCTCGTGGGGCATAGAGTTATTTTTGTGACCTTCAGATGCATGAGGAACAGCCATGAAACATCAGAACGTCTCCCGGATTCCTGCCTTCACCCGAGTCATGAGCAGCCTCGCGCTTTCACTCTGGGCGGTAGCCTGCAGTGGCACTCCACTGAATTCGGACGTACAGGAGTTTTCAGGATCGCAGCTGTATGGCACCGGAATGGCTGATGGCACACTCAGCCTGACTTTTGATGATGGTCCTGGCCCACGCACTGCGGAGTTGTCAAAGTATCTGAAAGCTGAAGGGATCCAGGGAACTTTCTTTATTCAGGGTAGCGCTGCCGCAGCATATCCGGAGGTTCTCAAGCAGCTCTATGCCGATGGACATCGGCTTGCGAATCACACCTATGCACACCCGCGCATGACCGTTTCCACAGATCCGGTGAGTGAGGTTCGCCGCACGGATGAACTCATCAAGAAATATATACCAGATAATGTTTTCCTCTTTCGTGCGCCCTACGGTGATTGGAATGGAAAAGTGTCGACTGTCTTGAACAGTGCTGGCCTCACAAAATATGTAGGCTCGATTTTTTGGGATATTGGTGGAGTACGCACAGAAGGGACTGACAAGCGCCTGAGCACTGCAGCCGATTGGGCATGTTGGGGTTTCAATGATTCTGTTGAAAAGTGTGCTGATGGTTACATGAACGAAATTCGTGACCTTGGACGTGGAATTGTTCTCATGCACGATGTCCACTCGCGAACGATCGATATGGTCAAGAACATGGTGCCCCGTTTGAAAAATGAAGGCTTTCGCTTTGTGCGTCTTGAATCAGTTCCGACTGTTGCTGCTGCCCTTGCGCGCCGCACCAGCACAGGCGATACGCCTCCACCCGCACTCTCGTGTCCTGCTGGTTTTGCACCCACCGATGTTGGCACCCAGGGCGGAAAACTCTGTGTCTCTGAAACAGAGGCATCGGGTCCTTTCACGCAGGGCATGATCGATGCCTGCCGTGAAAAGGGAGGGGGTGATGCGTGTTCGAATGCACGTTGGGCGCGTGGGTTGGCCGTTTGGCTGCATGGTTCTGGACGCTGTCCCGTGGGTGCATCTTTTGATTCCGCTTTGAACGTTTGTGTTGAAGGTGAAAATGTATACGGGCCCTTCACTCAGCCACAGGTCAAGGCGTGCCGGCTTGCGAGCGCTGATCCGAACTCTCCGGTGTGCGACAGCAACCGATGGTCGCGAGGATTTTTCGCTGGCGTGACAAAGTAAACGGCATTGCTCTTGAAATGCGGATTTTGGGTCAACATGGGGAGGTGGATGTGTTTCGATTGAATTCTTGCCAAAAGAGTTTGTTGGCTCTGGAAATCAGAAACGCAAAGAGTCTTGCAGTAACAGTTTTTGCTGCGGTTTCGCTCGTGAGTGCCTGCAAGCCTCTTCTTCAGGGCTCAGATTCTACCGATTTATCTCTTTCACCCGAGAAGGAAGAGGATGCTCTGGAACGGCTTATCGCCAAACAGAATACCGCACTCAAAACCTACATGCTGCAATCGACCACTGCTTCGAATGAGAGTTGCCTGATTCCGGAGGGCACACAGCTTGTTGCTGATGCAATCAAACCCGAGGGGATTGATCATTGGCGAGTTTTCTCTCTCGGCGAAATACGCCTTCCGTCGGGAGAGGTGGGGCGGCGCACACGTGTTTCGAATGAGTCAGCCCCTGGTTCTGTGATTCCTGCAGCGTCATCCGCAGACAATCCTCAGGGAGATGATAAAATTCCAAATGTGATCAGCAAAACGCCGAGCGAACTTCTCAATTGCCCACTTCTTGAGAAAGAGAGCTTTCTTGTCTTTTCGGCGCACTTCACGAGGCAGGCAATTGTCGACCCGCAAAAAAAGCCGGCAGGTGGTGGTCTTGCTGGAGCAACCAATCCGAGCTCCTCTCCGCAAAACGGAGATGATTCCTGGCAATGGCCGACACGAGGCCGAACCATCCGCAACGACTCTGGCGGAAGCGGTTACTTTAATGCGCCCCGAGCGTCTGGTCGTGGTCATCAGGGGATCGATATCGTGGCGGCCGTTGGTGAGGCTGTTTATGCAACGCGCTCCGGAACAATTGTAGATCCTGCGTGGGAGGGCGCCTATGGCAAGGTGGTGGATGTGCAGCATCAAGGTGGCTATCTTTCGCGCTATGCGCACCTGAGCTCGTTCACCTACAGCCATGGAACCTATGTTGAGAAGGGGGCGCGCATTGCCACAGCCGGCCGCACTGGCAATGCCTCTGGTTCAGGTATTACGCCACACCTCCATTTTGAGATTCGTCGTGGTGGTCGTGTTGTGAACCCCAGGTCGTTGCTGCCCTGAGCCACCGGGCTTGGTTTCAGAACCAGCAGCTGCAAGACAAGGTGCTCAGGTCGTTGAAAAGGGTGTTACAGCTCATTTTTCCGGTCTGTGCAGCGCGCACTCTCCCGTTCGCGTATTCTGCGCGCTCAACATCCTGTGGTGAGACTTCGGCCGGACGAAAGGCCTTTTCAGCCAATGACATTGTTCTTGTGCCCGGCTTACCGCCTTCTGCGAGAATTTTTTTCTCCCAGCTTTGCACGAAGGTTTTTGCTTCCTCCCAGGTGACCTGCATTTTTTCAGCAAATGCGGGTGCACCATAGCCATCTGGGCGGTTGAGTGCGAATGAATATCCAACAACGCTGTAGAGCGGGGGCGATTCGAAATTCCAGCGAATTGAGACTTGATAGCCCACATCCTTGACCTGCCAGAATTGGTTCCAGTCGATGACATGGGTGCTCGCCGATGGCCAGCGCTGCTGTGCCTGTGTGAGTGTAAAGCCTTCAGCCCATTCCGCTGGGGAGAGGTTCGGATTGTTGCGTGGATGATTTTTGCATGCCGGGTTAAATTTGAGAGTCTGCGGCTCAAGAGCTGCAAGTGTGCTCAGATCCGCACCCCAGTCTTGCGGTTTGAAGAATTCTGCACGGCTGAATTCCCCTGAGCCAGGAGCTTCGCCCTGTTCAATTTTTTCAGAGCTTTGATTTTCATTTGCAACACCCGAACTGGCCGTGTTTTGCTGTGCAGCAGATGGCGCTGAGGCAGCTGAATTTTCCTGCATCGCATTGGTGTTCGATTCTGCCGACTGGTCGACAGGTGCGATCGCAGGCTCCTGCTCGTTTTGTTCGGGAAATGAAGATCGGGAATGTTGTGCTAACCAGAGCCCCACGCCAACAGCGGCGATGGCGGTCGTGAGAACAATGGCACCTGTTTTCTTTTTCTGCATGCGAGGCATCCCCGAAGTGGAAGGATGTGAACATGTTGAAAGGATAGCGTGGAACGCGCTGAATTTCGAGATGCACTGTTCAAGAATCCCACGGAATGAATCTTCTCCAGACGAATTCGGAGCACTTTGATTTGTAGACCTTGAGAAGGTGGGCTCAAAAAGAGACGTCGAGGAGCTGCAGAGCTGTGTTGAGCTGGTTCATGTAATTCTGATCGGTCACCTCGATTGCTCCGAGGGATGCGAGATGTGGTGTCAGAAATTGGCATTCTAGCAAAACAAACTGGCGCTGGCGTAGATGCTCAACCAGGTGGAACAGCGCGACTTTCGACATATCCGAATCAGAGTGGAACATGGATTCTGCAAAAAATGCTCCACCCAGCGTGACCCCATAGACTCCTCCAACCAGATCGCTCTCGCGGAAGACCTCGAGCGAGTGGGCGAATCCAAAGGCGTGAAGTGCGCTGTAGATCCGAATAAAATCGTCTGTGATCCAGGTCTCCTCGCGCGCAGCACAGGCACGCATCACCCGTTCAAAGCAGGTGTCTGTGCGAATAACGAAGTTTTTCTTTTTCAAAGTGCGCCTCAGGGTGCGTCCGACATGAAAACCGTCGAGGGGAATGATGGCTCGCGGATCGGGTCGGTACCAATTGATGTTCCCGCTCTTTTCATCTGGCATCGGAAAACATCCCTGGCCGTATGCATACAACACGATTTCCGGCGTGAGCTCTGAGGGCAGCATCTCAAATTTCTTTCAAGTTGAGCTTAGAAGAGCAGGGATTGTGATTTTGACCGCACGACGTGCAGCGAAAAAAGATGCGACGGCAGCAATTGTGCAGAGAATGAGCAGTGAATATAGATACAGACGTGGGACAACCCCAATCACAAAGGGAACAGGATCTGAAAGGAAGCCCGCGAAGTAGATGAATTCGACTTGGTTGAGAATCAGCGATGCAATGATGCTGATTCCTCCGCCTACAGCAGAGCCCAACACACCAATGACGAGACCTTCCGTGGTGAAGATCGAGATAATGCGGCTGCCGCGAAAACCAAGGCTACGCAGCGTACCAATTTCACGCTGGCGTTCATTGACACTCTTGACCATGGCATTGAGAACTGACATGCCAGAAATTGTAAGAATAACTGCACTCACGAGATCGCGGAAAACCAAAAACAGGCTCATGGTACGTTTGTACACTCGTGCAAGAATATGATCGCGCCAGTCGAAAGCTCTCAATTCGAGGCCTGCCTCTCGTGCTGCGGAATTGAATCGCTCAACGAAAGTCGGAAACATTTTGGAATCCTTGAGTCGTAAGCGCAAATGCGAGATTTCGCGTGTGTCGTGCAGTTGCTGAGCTTTCGGGAGTGACATCATCATATACCATGAATCTATTCCGCGCAGTCCGACACCACCCAAAGCCCCAATCGTGACTCCCATTGCGTTCACCTGTCCTGCATCGGTGGTGACAGTGAGCTGTAGGTTGGGGCGTTCGCATCGGAAGGGGCGTTCCATTGGCGCATAGCCACCGACCTTGGTCAGTAAGCGCTCCTTTCGCTCTGGCACGCAACCAAACGTGTCACCGATGTCCTCTCCTAGCATGACAGTATCCTCGGATTGGAGATCAAGCGGCTTTCCGGCCTTGCTGTTCCAGGGCCAGGTTGGCTCACGGAGCGCTCTGCCTTTTTCGAGGTCATATCCAAATCCCCAATAAATGGAACTTGACTTGCCATTGTTGGCGAGACCACTCACGATCAGAAAGCGTGCATACTGATCGACTAAAGCAGCGTTGTCGGTGATGAATTTTTCGATGAAGGCCTGCTCATTTTCATCGATGCGTGAGTCCTCGAAATCGATCGGTTTACCGTTTTTTGATTTTTCGATCATCACGTCGCCGAACATACTGCGCTGGCGATAGTTGTCTTCGTACATGTCCTGGACAACGCTGATGTATCCATTGAACAAAGTGAGGGCAGCGAAACCGATGGCCACGGAGAGAATCGATCCGAGTGAGTGTCGCCAGTTGTTGAGAGTGTTGCGCACTCCCATTTTCAAGAAACTCATACACGCCTCAAAGTTACGTGGCCTGTTTATGCAATGACAGTCGTGCTCTCATGATACATGCGATTGCAGCAACTTTACGATCTGTCGCTTGCTGGTGCGAACCGAGGTGATCCAGCCCGAAATGGTTGTCACACCTACGAGAACGAGTCCGACAATCGCACAATGGAGAGGGTCTATCTCGAGAACCACTTCAAGGCGCGTTGAGATACCTGGCACCTCGAAGAGAATTTTTGCGCTGTTGACCACGAGTGTCACAAGCCAGGCGACCAGCAGTCCAGCTGGCAAGCTCAGAAGTCCAAGCAATGTTCCTTCTTCGGAGAACATTCGACTAATTTGTTGTCTTTTGAAGCCCACCGCGCGCAGGGTTCCTATCTCTTTGGAGCGCTCTAGGACGCTCATGGTCATGGTGTCGGAGACGGTCAGGGTAACAACACAGACTGCAAGTGTGAGGAAAAAGCCTGACATAACGTAAATCAGGTTCATGAATCCGGCATAGAAGGGATTGACCGAGAACTCCTTAAAGTGGTGAACCTCAAGCTCAAGTCCTTCTTTTTTCAGCTCAGCCGCAAGGCGTTGGGCATTCTCTTCGACCGGAGTGTCCCACGGCAGGTAGACAGCCATTTTGGTCACAGCCTCTGTTTCATAAAGCTTCTGGAGAGCGTCGAGTGGGAGTAGGGCTGCAGATTCCTCAAGTAGCTCGAGTCCGCTCGAATAAAACCCGACGATCTCTGCATCGATGGCTGAGAAGTTGTTCTGGAAGGTTCGACCAGCAAGCTGGACGTTGGGATCGTTGGAGACGCTTGCGCGGAAGTCAGCAGCACTGCAATCGGGGAGGCTGGAAAGGGCAGCGGATGAAACAGGCTGCAAAGAATTGAGGTTGAGATTGTCCTTTCCAAGATTGCGCGCAACTTTCTCGGTCATCAGGATGGGGATGAAGTTCTTGAACTCCCAAAGTCCTTTGCCGCGGCGTGAATTGAGGAGCTCCGGGGCGAATTTCTTTACCGCCCAGTGTTTGACGAGCTTCTCCTCGAGTGCCGTCTCAATTCCAGAGACCCGCACAGGCCAGGTTTTGCAGCCGTTCCCGACCAAGGTAAATCCATGCAGGCTCGCAGCAATTCCTTCATTTTGAGGAAAAAGCCGTTCGAGGATCTGCCTTGCCTTTTGTTGTTCTTCTGCTGACAAACTGTACTTCGCAGGCTTCAAAAGATGCTTCTCTACACCTTCGGGCTTGTGGATCGAAATGCTACCGATGTGGTTCAAATAGACCGAGGTCGCCCTGAAAAACTTCTCGATACGCGTGACAAATCCACTGAGAAGAATGAGGCCGGCGTAGCCCAGAATAATGGCGCTTGCCGTGGCAAGGTTTCTGCGGCGGTTTCGTCCCAGATTCTTAAACGCCAGTGCAAGGCGTGTCGTCATGGGTGCAATCTCCGGATCTCTGAAAAAGAGTAGCACTCCAACGTAACAGCATGGTGAAAAAAATGCATTGCTCCAGCTTCGAGTGACACATTTTCCTCGTAAGCGGGCAAAAAAAATGGCTTCCCATGCAAAGTTTCTGCCGTTGATGATTCTTGATTTCGATAGGCTCGAGGTGGGTGTGTGGGGAGGTCTTTGGGTGCTTCCAAAAAAATCAAAGGTGTGGTTCCGGTGTGTGCATGTCCTTCCTTTTGCACTGCTGAGCGCTCTTGCTCAGGGAAGTGAAGAGCTGCCTTCATATCCAATTGAAGTTCCACTTGAGAACGAGATCCCGGCAACCTTCAAGGATAATCCGAATAACGAGAGCACCAGCGGTGCGCAGGGCAGCGATCTCGACAGCTTCGACGCCATTGAGCCTGTATCGGATGGCCAATTTAGCCCGGAACCCGAATTCTATCAGCCGCCCCCTCCTTCTCCTTCTGAACAATCGCCAGCGGCAGAAAATGCTCGCCCCAATTCAAACTCGGGAACCTCTGTAACTCCTCCGTCTGAACCCGCCGGGTCGCCCGCTCCCGAAACGGGGAGCCTGCCCGAATCCAAGCCCGTGAATGATGTGCCGGTTGACTTCAAACCGGACGCCTCCGAAGAAAGCAAAGCTCTTGAGTTCAGGCCCGAGAGCAAACCGGAGAGCGAGGCTGAGAGTAAGCCTGAGAGCGAGGCTGAGAGTAAGCCTGAGAGCGAGGCTGAGAGTAAGCCCGAGAGCAAGCCCGAGAGGAAGCCTGAGAGGAAGCCTGAGAGGAAGCCTGAGAGGAAGCCGACTAAAGCAAAAGACAAGAAGACCAGGAAGGAAGCCGGGCAAAAGCCAAAGCCTGCACCTGTTCCCTCTTACTTCCAGGACAACGCCGAGCTCAAGTTCACGGCCGGTCTTGAAAACATTGTCTTGGCGGAATTGGGAGTTCCGGCCGTTGATTTTGGAGCATTCTCCGATGATGCGGTGCTCGTGCCGTGGATTTCAATGCGCGATCAAATTTACCCGAGCTTAAAGTTGTCAAACGGGCGCAGCTTTCAACTCAACGTCCGCAGCCGCGTTTTGTTCGCGCATGAGCGTGCAACCAAGAGTAATGGAAAGGATCAGCTCGCAAGCAAGTTCACAGCCAACGCCGGTGAGATTTTTGCTGTTCTAAAACCTTCGGCTGAGTTTTCGCTGACGGCAGGCAAGCATAATTTTCAGTGGGGGCCTGCAGAACTCAGGAGCCCAAGCAATTGGATTTTCAGACCGCTACGCCTTGCTGATACCCTCATCCGCAACCCACAAAGTGAAGTGGATACCCGCGACCTTGTGCGGATGAATTTCAGCTTGGGGCAGCAAATAAGCCTTGTGGCTATGGCGGAATACGAGCCCGAGCAACAAGACAGGCCGCGTCTTTTTTCGGGGCGGCGTGCACTCATAAAGCCCGAGTATTCGTGGGACAACGCCGCACATTCAATTGGCCTCGTGTTAGGAGCAGCAGAAAAGCAAGGGTTTCCTTTTTTTGGGCAATACTTTACATATTCGATTGGAGATAACCTACAGATTTATGCCGACGCTGCCCAATATCAGGGTGGAGATCTGGCGCTGCCACGCCGTGTCAGTCGAGCTGGTCGCTTTCAGTCCGATTCATTCATTGTCTATGATCAGCCCGAGCTGAAAAAGGAAGATCTCAATTTTGAGATGGTTATCGGTGCACGTTATACGCTGCCCGAGAATATCGAGGCACGTGCAGAGGTTTATGCAAATAGTGTTGGAATTGATGATGCATCACTCAAGGATGCACAAGCACTCGAGCGCGGCAATTCACCCTTTCTTCCAGTTTTTTTTCAGCCTGGGAGCGAGTTGCAGTCGAAATCTGGAGTTCTTTTGGCAGCGCGCCGAAACAATTTTGGTCCTCAGAATAAATGGACATCGCTTGTTCGTTATTTAAAGCCCTTTGAGGATTCCTCAGGCCTTTTTATTGCCTATGGCGAGTATATTTTTTCCGACAACACTGTGTTTTTTGCGTCGCTGGGCGGCTATCACGGCGACAATATATCTGCTGCAGCGGTCGCAAAACGTTTTTCTCTTTCTTTGGGGCACAAACATGTCTGGTAAAAGTCTCATCGAGCTGAGAGAGGTTCACAAAGCATACCAGCTTGGCAAAACCACAACACCCGCTTTGCGCGGAGTGAACTTCGCGCTTGCACAGGGCGACTTCACGGCCGTTGTAGGTGCGTCGGGATCTGGCAAGAGCACGCTATTGAATATGGTCGGATGCATTGATGTTCCTGATTCGGGAGAGGTTCTGCTTGAAGGTCGTTCGGTGCTCGCCCTCAACGACAATGAAAAGAGTGAACTGCGTAATCTTAAGATTGGTTTTATCTTTCAAACCTTCAATCTGATTCCGGTGCTGAACGTTTTTGACAACATCGAGTTGCCACTCACAATTCAACCTCAAGTCGACCGCAATACACGCACTCGGCGTGTGCACGAGGCACTCGAAAAGGTTGGTCTTTCGGAATTCCAAAGGCATCTACCGGATCAACTTTCTGGTGGCCAAAGACAGCGCGTTGCCATTGCTCGTGCGCTCGTGACACAGCCGGCACTTGTACTTGCTGACGAACCAACTGCGAATCTTGACTCGGTGACAGCTCATAAAATCATCGACCTGATGCAGGATATCAATGCTCGCACGGGAGTGACCTTCTTGTTTTCAACCCACGATGAAAAACTCATGGGTCGTGTCAGAAATGTGGTTCGTTTGCAGGACGGACAGATTGTTTCAAGCGATGTGAAACTGCACCAAGCGTCCTAAATCTAAATGTGTCTTGGAGGAGAAATTGTGTCGAGAGTTGCTTTTGATACAAAAAAAATGATGATCGGTGTGTTCACTCTTGCTGCCTGGACGTCGTTTTCCTCTGCTGCGATGGCATCCCCCAATGTCGATGAGCTCATGAAAGCCTCTGACCGCTTTCGCGGTGGTCTGGCGGTTGGTGTGACCTGGAACATCACCATCGACACCGTTGAGGATGGTGACACCTCGAGTTCGAAGTATGAGGTACGCGCAAAGGGCGTGAATGCTCTGGCTGAATGTGTGAATCCCCCACGTTGTAAGGGCGAAGTTGTTCTTTTTAACAACAGAAACCTCTGGTTTCTCAAGCCTGGTGTGAAGAAGCCAGTGGCAATCTCGGCGCGGCAACGGCTTTCTGGTCAGGCTGCGAACGGTGATATTGCTTCTACAAATTATGCGCGTGACTATGTTGCCAGCTTCGACAAGGAAGTCGCTTTGGATGGCACTCCCGCCATTCTTTTAAATCTGAAAGCCCGCGATAAAAATGTGACCTACGACAAGATCCGCTATTGGATATCGAAAGATAAAAAGCTCGCACTGAAGGCGGAATTCCTGACTCTGAGCGGAGAGTTGTTCAAAACTGCAACCTTCGAATACAGCAACACACTCGTCAGTGCAGGAAAAAAGATTCCGTTTGTGAGTCAGATGGTGATTGTGGATGCAGCCTTTCCCAAAAACATCACCACCATAAAATACGAATCGCCGCGCGAGGAGTCGCACGACGATTCAATTTTCAACATCAACAATGTAGTGCGTTGAGCTTAGAGGCCGATGGGCAACTCAGGAGCCCACAGAAGCGCTTCGTCTTCCGCGGAGATCACGCGCTCGTATGGTGTTTCGAGATCGGCGATGTCTTTGTTGGCCAGGAGAATGGCCTGTGCCACGGTCATCTTGATGGAAAGCTCAGCGGCTCTAACAGCACGATCGCGGTTCACAATTCCCGAGCTCTTGACCTTGTCTGCGAGCCAGTCGCGTTTGTCGACGGTGCCCATCAGGATGCGCTTGAGATCGTGCACGCTCAGATCGGGGTTTGCATCTTTGATGGCTGCGGCTACCTGTGCAACGTAAGGTGCTGCTTGGCTTGTGCCGCTGAGCACCAGCTCTCCGCCACCGGGCAGGGCCGAAGTGATGCCTACGCCTGGAGCCGCAACATCAACCATCTGACGGCCGTAGTTTGAGAACTGAGCCAGCTTGGTGCGGCCAAGGGTTGCAGCGACCGTGATAGTATTGGGTGCTTTGGCATTCGCTGGAGCTGTTGGAAGGATATCGTTATTTGCACCATCGTTTCCGGCGGCGATGACAAAGAGTGTTTCAGGTGCAAGAGCAACCCATTTCTGAGCATTCTCGGTAACACGAGCAACGAAGTAGGAGGCGTAATTTCTAACTTCGTCCTCGGTTGCTTCGCGTCCGAGCACAGCCTTGAGGACAGGCTTGACGATATTCGATGCAGCGGCAGTGCTCACTCCCAGGGAGTAGTTCGCAACGTCGGTGCGTTTGTCCGCAAGATAAAGTGCAACTTTAGTGAACTGTGCGCTTTGCAGCTCCGCAAGTTTTGAGAGACCAGCTTTGAGTCCGGCATCACGCAACACGGGCCAAACGGTACCCCAAACCCGCGAAACAAAGCGTGCTGCTGCGCGCGCGTTGTCACGGAATCCATATGCAGAATCGGGAGAGAGCGGGCTCTCGGTTGGGATCATTTTGATTCCAAGGAGATCAGCCTGGGTGTTTTTGCGCAGTGCAATTCCAGCGACGTGTGTACCGTGCACAAAATTGCCGAATACGCCGAGCTTCTTGCGGAACTCTGGTTTTTCCAGATTCTCTTTCAACCATGCTTTGTCTTCTTCGGTGGCAGTTCCCTCGAGAAGGCGTTTTTGAATTTCAAAGAAGCGGGGGGTTTCGGGCGGAAACGTGTTTAGATACTTGCTGTCGAGAAGAATTGAGTTGTTTTCTACAAAATTCCAGCCGTTGACGTCGTCGATGTAGCCGTCTTGTTCGTCGTCGAGACCGTTGTTGGGGATCTCACCCGGGTTGATCCAAGTGTAGGGAGCCAGATCGGGGTGTTTGAAGTCCACGCCGGAATCGACCACGCCGATCACTGCGGCTTGTACCGAAAACTGAAGTGTGCCGACAACCAGAGCCAGAGCAAGTGGCAGAACTCTCATGGGAAACTCCCTGCAGACGATGTTAAGTGCTTCTAGTGCCGCGTACAGTATCAATCCGTGTGTATTTGGCAAGGGCTGTTCCCGGATGCGGGTTGGGTTGGGGCGAGCTTTTCCAGGGGGCGGGCGAGGTAGAGAACCCCCTTTTTTCGAGCCTAATCAAGGCATGTTTAGGTTGTTTTCAATCTACCTAACACAATGATTTTTATTTGATAATAAGTTTTTTTTGTGGCGACAAAAAGGGGTGCCGAAGACAGAAGGTCTGGAGGGGCTCCACGATGTTCATGCACGCGTCTTCTGCCGGGAGTGGCAGGGAAACTCAGAACGACCGAAGAAAAGAACGCGGTGGTTACCTTTTGGTTTTTCTCACTGCCCTCTTCTTCCTACTTGTGACGTCCTACCTCATGAATCACTCAGAGGTCACATCAAAGCGGCTCAGCCTGCAATATTTTAAAGAGCAGGTGGGGCAAGAGCTGTCGGTGGATGCGGCGTTTGCAGCTCTGCGTTCGGGGCAATTCAAGCCCACGGCTGGACAATCCGGACAGCTTGATCTCGGCTATATGCGAGAGGGTGTCTGGGTGCTGATGCAATTCGACAACCCAACCGACGCGGCCATCTCCGATTTTGTTTTGCAGCTGCGGCACACTTATATAAACGGCTCGCTCACAAAAATTTTGGGAGATCCAGCTGCTGCGAATGCAAGTCTTGGCCCAACGCAGACGTTCACAGATAAATTGTTGCCAAAATCCCAGGGTCTGAATGATGTGCGTCATGTTTCATTCCCAGTGAAGGTTCAACCAGGACAAAGCTATTATGCCTTGGTGCGGCTTAAGGCGCATGTCATGAACGTTCCATTTCTATTGCTCGAGGAACGGGTGTTTCTGAGCTCTGTGATCCGCGAACTTGTGCCATTGGCGAGTCTTTTTGGGGGGCTTCTTCTTCTCGCACTTTATAATGTCATGGTGGGATTGGCGCGCCGTGAAAATGAGTTTCTCTTTTATGGGGTCTATGTTGCCTCGATTGCCCTCATGGCTGCATCGATCAACGGGACTGGGCATATGTTTTTGTGGCCCGATATCCTGTGGCTCCATTACAATTCAGCAAATCTGCTTATTAATCTTGTGAGCCTGAGCTATATCGCTTTCTCCTACACACTCTTTAAAGAGACACCGCTGACACGAATAGAACGCGGGGTTTGGATGTTTTTTGCATCGCTTTGCGGCGTGGGATTTGTTCTGCAGTTTGTCGAAGGAGGTTTCTTTGCCTCCATACAGGCTAACCTGTCCGCTTTGGCAGCTCTCACCTTAGGATTGAGTCGGGCCTGGCGCGCAAGGCAAAAATACGGGCGCATAGCCAACCTCTTCATTGTTTCTGAAGCGATCCTCTTTGTAGGAGCTGGGGTATACTGCATTAAAATGTTCGGTTGGTTGCCGTCGACATCGTTCACCCTGAATATTGTTCTTCTCAGTGCGACCTTGGAGGCAATACTGTTGTCCTTCGTATTATCAGAGAAGATGCGGCGTACTATGAGTGAAAAACAAGACGCCCTTGAGAACCTTGAGGCTGCGCATGCTCAGTTGGAGTCGAGCGTACGCGACAAAACCCTCGCCATGGCTGCACGCTACACCTCGCATGAGGTGCTTAATCCTGTCTTTGCTATCCGGCTGAAGGCGGAAAGAATTCGCGATGAAATTCTTCTTCAACAACAATCAGCAAGTCCTTCTTTTCCAAAAGTCTCCGAGCCGATTCTTCTGAAAGTAAATGACATATTTAGGTTGATAGATTCCATTATTCAAACCATCCGTGCAATCAAATCGATGTCGGCTGAAGGACAAAATGAAGATATTGTTGAGGTCGATCTCAAAACTGCACTCGACGATGCACTTAAAATGCTTGAAGTTAAAACGCAGAATTTTTCAGGGTTTGTTGAAGTTGATTTCTCGCGAGCGCGCTATGTCCAGGCACGTCGCAGCGATGTCGTGCAGGTGTTTGCCAATCTGATCTCGAACTCGGTAGATGCTGTTGCTGGGCAGGAGAAACCCTGGATTCGAGTGGTGAGTATGCCAGCTCAGCCTGATTCATCTGGCGAGAATCAAGCTCCAGTTGAGATTAGCGTCACCGATAGCGGAACTGGGCCCGCCGCCGACATCCGCAACAAACTTTTCGAGGTGCCCGTGACAACAAAAGGGTCAGTGCAAGGGATGGGGGTTGGGCTGGGATTCTGCCAGCGACTCGTTCAGCGTAATGCAGGGCGCATAGGCTTTGATCGCGAGAGCAAGGCAACACGCTTCTTCTTTGTGCTGCCTGGCCTTGCCGAAAATGCAGTCGTTCAAGCAGATGAACTTCCAAAAGCGAGCTAATGCGCTTCCCTCACAGGGCCTTTGCTGGGGCGTAACAGAGAGCGAGCAAACTGACGTCGTAGGGTAACTGATTCCAAGGCGTAACACTCGCGGACACAACGCGTGTAGAATCAGGCTTGGAGAGCGCTTTCTCAGCTTCAATGATGAGTTGAGCGGCATTTGTGAACGTGCGCAGCCGATCAAAAAGCGCTGTCTGTGAAAGATGAATTTCGGACATGCGTTTCGTGACTGCATCTCCGAGAAACAAGAGCCCAGTGCTCGTGGGCAGGGTGATGGATTGGTGCGCTTGCCAATCGTGTGGTTCGCCCGGAACGACGGGTTTCAATGGGGCAGTTGCCGGCAAGGTGGCTGTGTCGGCATGTTTCCCGAACAAAATGGGTGAGGGAAATCCGGCGTTGTGCCATTTCACGGTGCCGGTTTTCTGAGAGAGTTCCACGAGCACAACAGAGAGAGTTTCTTGCAGGGTCAGGAGATGAACGAGACTACTGACACTGCTTGCGATGTGCGCGCTGAACTCCGAAAAATTGGCCTGTGCATTGTTGTTTTCAAAAAGCCTCAGCTGTGCTGCAAGGCTGGCAAC
The DNA here is from genome assembly GCA_044376695.1 of Silvanigrellaceae bacterium. Classification (GTDB taxonomy): domain Bacteria; phylum Bdellovibrionota_B; class Oligoflexia; order Silvanigrellales; family Silvanigrellaceae; genus RFOM01. The sequence continues at coordinate 104,753 of JBILKM010000002.1, read as the reverse complement.
GAATGCAATTGTCCGCGAGGTTCCAGCGGTTTCGTGTTTTTTCTTGTTGTTGACGCGAAGAAAAACAGAACGATAAAGCTCCTGCGCAGGGTTAAAGTTCAGGAAAATATGTTCGCTTCCGTCCTCCGCACTCGACAAACGGAATGCACGCAGATGTTGGGCGAAAAGAAATGGCGATTGGATCTGGTGGATCGCATCTGCTAAACGCGAGCCAAGAATCTTTTCCACTTGATTTTCCCATTCCACCTTCATGAGAAGATGATCTTCGCGCAGTGAGAGCGCTTGCGTCATGGCGCGCGTGAATCCCTCAAGCACAGGAGCCACAATCGACTGGAACGGGCGAGCGTCCTCTTTGTGGTAGATGATAATCTCTATCGCTTGTTTGTGAAGTTCGTAGGGGATCATGCAGATTGTTTTGTGAAGCTCATCGCGGGAGGTCTCGACAGGGCGAGTCTGGCTTGCCATCAAGATTCGATTTTGCATTCTGAAAAAACTATCGAGTCTGAATGTGTTGTCTGGCAGCCACAGATGCGAAGTTGAGACGTCAATATGAAAATGGGCGGCAACGGGATTCAGAGGAGCCAGGCCGTGGCAGAGAGCATCTGTAGCGTGCCGGCTAAAAGCCTCAAAATTCAGAGAAGGAGAGAGGTGCGAAATGTGATGCAGCACCGAAGCCAGCGATTTAAACCACGCATCAAACTGAACGGAGGCATTGGCCTCGGATTTGCGTCCGAGAAAATCACTCAAAATATTTTTCACGAGAGTTCCCCTCCGGCACCAGGCCGCTGCCGTTCCGAATTCTGCACACTTCAGCGTTGTGCGGACGGTGGCTCTGCAGGAACTGCATCGGTTGCGCGGATTTCTGCCCAGGCATTGTCGATGGCCTCAACCGCATTGCCGAGATCCTTAAAAAGTTCAAGGCGTGCTTCAACTTCTTTGGGCGGATAGATGGCTGTGTTGTTGAGCTCAGCGGCGGGGAGTATTTCTCGCGCTTTTTCGTTGGTGGTTCCGTAATGGATGCTCAGTGCGATTCTCTGGTTGATTTCAGGAGTCATGACGAAGTTGATGAACTCTGCAGCTAGGTCGGGGTTCGGCGCGGTTGCTGGAATGGCGAGGTTATCAACCCAGAGAGTTGCTCCGTCTTCGGGAATCACATAGCGCAATTCAGGGTTTTGGTTCTGCATCTTGACGATGTCACCGCTGTAGGCCTGCGCCATCCAAAGGTCACCGGAGGCGAGGAGATCTTTGTAGCTCATGGTGTCGAAACGGCTGACAAAGGGCTTGAGGGTGAGCACAGTTGTTTTGGCCTTGGTGAGATCCTCGGGCTGAATAGAATTCAGCGATAGACCGTTCGCTTTTAGTGCAGCACCAATCACCTCGCGTGGGTCATCCAGCAGGCTGATGCGTTTGTCGGCGCTCTGCGCACGTGCGACATCGAAAAAATCTTTCCAGCTCTTCGGTGGATTTTCAATTTTCTTCGCGTTGTATGCGATTCCGGTGGTTCCCCACATGTATGGAACCACATATTCGCCACCCTCATCATAGCCAACGTTTTTGAAACGCTCGGATAGATGTGTGAGGTTGGGAATTTTCTCACGCGGGAGTTTCAAAAGCAGGTTGTCTTGTTTCATGGTGGCAATCATGTAGTCGGAGGGAACGATGACGTCGAAACCTGCGCCACCTGCTTTTAATTTTGAGATCATGACTTCATTGCTGGGGAATGTTTCTTCGATCACACGCACATTGTGCTTTCTTTCAAACTCAGCAAGCACCTGTTTGTCGATATAGTCGGTCCAAGTGTACAGGTGCAGCGTACGCTGCCCTGAGGATTTGTTCTTGAGAGCGAAGAGTCCCACTCCGGCAACTGCAACAACTCCAACCACCGCACCTAATATTTTAAAGCTTTTCATAAATCGCTCCTTTGCGGACGCGTTCCGCGAGGTTCGCTCCGACTCAACAGCAAACCTGCTGCAAAAAAGAACACTGCTATACACAACAACAGGGATGATACCACGTTGATTTCTGGTGTCATCGCTCGACGCCCCTGGAGTGACCAAATGAACAAAGGCAGGGTTTGGAGAGAGCTTCCACCGGTCGATAGAAAATAGCTGATGTAAAAATCGTCGAGTGACACCGCAAACGCAAGACACGACGCCGCAGCAAAGCCAGGCATCAGCTGTGGCAACATCACCTGGAAAAAGACCTGACTGCGTGTTGCACCCAAGTCGATGGCTGCCAGTTCCTGCTGGACGTCATAATTTCTGAAGCGGTTGCGCAGCACGAGAGAGGCGTAGCCGAGAGCCAAAGTGGTGTGTCCAAGGATGATTGCGCTCATCGAATTGAGTTGCAGACCCAGCACTGCGGCTCCGGGACGAAGAATTTGCGCCACGACCACGAGGAGTCCAATTGAGATGACGATCTCCGGCATAAACAGGGGTAAACTCATCAATGAATCGGCAGCACCCGTGATTTTGTGGCGCGAGTGACGGTGCGACCACAAAGCGTAAAAGAAGCCCAAGGTCACAGCCAGCAGCGTGCTAATGCTTGCAACCATCAGGCTGTTGAAGAGCGCATTGAGCATTTCTGGATTTTCGAGAGTAGAGGCATACCAGCGCAAAGAAAAGCCTTCCCAACGCAGTGCAAAAGAACCCGCGTTGAAGCCATGGAGAACCAGAAATGCAACGGGCAAATAAAGAGCAGCAAGGAGGAGGAGGCTCCAGGTGCTGAACAACACGCTTTTCAATTTCACAGGTCGAGTGACCATGACGCTTTTCGCTCCGATTTTTGCCGACTTAATAGAAAAAAACTAATCAAAAGAACCGCAGCCGCTGCCGAGAGAAGACACAGACTCAATGCAGCGCCAAAAGGCCAGTTGGGACGCCCACTGCCTAGGAACTGACTTTCGATTTGTGTCCCAAGGGTGGCCACAAGTCCGCCACCAATCATGCGCGGGATGAGATATTCTCCAAGCATCGGCACGAAGACGAAGAGGAAACAAGCCATCAGGCCCAATCGGGTTTCTGGCAATATGATGTGCCACCAGCGTTGCAGCAGGTTTGCACCAAGATCCTGAGCAGCTTCAATCTGGCTGTGGTTGAGTTTGTCGAAAACGCTATAAAGGGGAAGAAACACAAGCGGAAGATAGCCGTAGATCAAGCCAACAAAGACACCCAGCTGGGAACTCACAAGAACAATGTCTAGGCCCATGTCCTGGAGCAATTTGGTCAGCAAGCCCTCTGGTCTTAAGAGCACAAACCAAGCGTAGATGCGGACTACGAAATTAAGGCCAAGCGGTATTGTGAAGAGCGCGAGCCATACATTTCTCTTTTTTTGAGGCAGACGAGAAATATTCCAGGTGAGCGGAAGTGCGATCAAAAGTACGAGCAGTGCGGCGAGGAACGAAGTTATTAGGCTGTCGACAATGATGTGACTGAAGGGTGGTGAAAGTGCGCGTGCATATTGGTGCAGGTCGATCTCTTTTGGCGCGTTCAACGCGGGCGTGGGTTGGAGGCTGAGCACGGCTAGCCAGAGGAAGGGCAGCAAGATGAAGCAGCTCATCCAGATTTTGGCCGGCAGCCCCCACCACTTCATTGTTCAGGCCGCTCCGGGAAAAAGCAGAGATCCGCTGCAGCAAGTTCAACAATGGCGGACTCACCGGGAGCAAACATCTCATGTCCAATGGAGGAGTGATCGATGGTCAGGAGGCGATTGCCGGAGCTGGGCACTTCAGCGTGATAGCGCACTGTGGCCCCAAGGAATTGGCGCATTTGGATGGTTACCGGCAGCGAGGGCAAAGCGGATGCCTTTTTTTTCAAAGACATTTGTTCCGGACGGAACAACAGCTCACCGCGCTGTGGGAGGAGAGCGGGTGTCGTTTGTCCTTCTGAAGGCCGAATCCCAAACTCGACGCCTGAGGGAATGTGTCGCGCCCTGTGCTCGGAAACTTTCTCGACAGGAAGGAAATTGGCGTTACCGATAAATTGCGCAACAAACCGGCTGCAGGGGCGAGAATAGAGTGCTTCAGGAGGAGCGACCTGCTCAATTTTTCCGGAATTAAGGATGGCAATGCGATCAGACATCGCGAAGGCCTCTTCCTGGTCGTGGGTCACATACAAAAAAGTCATGCCCAGCTGGCGCTGAAGGCTTTTGAGCTCCCACTGCATGTCCTTGCGGAGCTGCAGATCGAGTGCTCCAAGAGGTTCGTCGAGCAAAACCATTTTCGGTCGTGGCGCGATAGCACGCGCGAGAGCGACGCGCTGCTGTTGCCCCCCGGAGAGTTCTGTGACGCGGCGCGATGAGTGGCTCTCCATCCGCACCAATGCGAGAGCTTCGCGCACACGAGCCTGCACGAGTTGCTCAGGCTGTTTCTGCATCCTCAGTCCGAAGGCGACGTTTTCGAAAACGTTCAGGTGAGGAAAGAGAGCATAGTTTTGAAAGACCAGGTTGAGATCGCGGTGCTGGGGAGAAAGTTGTGTGACGTCTTTTCCGAGCCACAGCAATTTCCCGGATGAGGGTTGGAGAAAACCGGCGATGATCCGCAGTAGGGTTGTTTTACCGCATCCCGACGGACCCAGCAGAGAGAAGAACTCACCTTCGCGCACCTGAAGTGACACGTCGTTGAGGATGTGGCGTCCGCCTATCCGAACGGAGATGAGTTCCGCGGCCAGCAGAGATGGGTTCATGGATGCTGAGCATCCGTGAGGTGTGCTGTGGATCCGGACGACACTTCAAAACCTCCATGCGGCGCGTAATCCCGCCTCGGTGGTAACCTGATAAGAAAGATCTTTTAGATAGACTTGCAGTGAATCGCGGATGGTATCAAGGTCGTCCGCCGAAAAAGTTTGGCTGGCCGCGGCATCGGTGGGTGTATAGGTCACCTCTGTGGATCCAGCCGACCACAAGGGCCAGGTCAGGCTGCCATAGAATTCAAGAAAAACTTTGTCGCCAGAAATGGGGTAGCGGTAGCCACCGCGCCCGCCGACACCCACGGCCATTCCCCAGCCGCTGAAGACGAGCGGTGAGCCCGTGGTTGTAGAGTAATCGGAAACGCAGCGGGTGTATCGAGCGAAAGATGTTGCGGCAACATAAAAATTCGCGGGAAGGAGGATGGCAAGTTCCGGCACTGCCAGATCGACATCCCAAAGGTAGGCGTCGGCACCGCTGATCTTTTGCGCATAGGTTTTGTTCCCTGCGGCTGCCGCCTCAAAGCTGTCGGAGAGAGAGGTGTATGAGCCTGTGAGGCGCAGGCTGAGTTCGGTGCTACGGCCGAGCGCTGAGAATGCCAGCGCAGCAGTCGGGCGTGTCAGCGGAAAATAGAATCCAGTGCCAAAGCTTATGGCACTTTGCTTTTGCAGACGCGAGAGCCGCTGGTCTGGGCTAGAATTCGAGCGAGGCGTCTTAGCCCTGCGGTTGGGCACAGGCTCCTGAGGAGCTTCACCTGTGTTCTCTTCGTTCGAAAGATTTGCTTCTTTTTCTTGCGCTATTGCAGAGGATTGCGTGCTCAGATTTGCCGCCAGCAACGCGACAACAAGCAACAACGAAGTTTTGTGGACGTTGAAAGGAAATCTCAACGTTTTCGCATGCCCTGGCAACGGCTATCCTTTCATTCGACGGTTCACTCAGTGTAAACCATGTGTTTGTCTTGGAAAACAGCGTGTTGTTGGGTTGTTGGAGTTTGCTTTTTGGCGGCAGCGGTGATAACCCGGCAACCGAAGGAGATTCCCCACATGACTATGTACGAAACTCGTGATTTCCGCCGTGGCCTCAAAATCGAAATGAACAACGATCCATGGGTGATTGTCGACTTCCAGCACGTCAACCCTGGGAAAGGCGCTGCCTTCACGCGCACCAAAATGCGGAATCTCCGTACGGGTCAGGTTCTTGAGCAGAACATCAAGAGCGGGGACAAGGTTGCCAAGCCAGATACCGAAGAGCGCAACATGCAGTATCTGTATCGCGACTCCGAAGGCTTCCATTTCATGGATCAGGCCAACTACGAACAAATCTCTCTGACCGAAGACTACGTCGGCGATACCAAGTATTATTTGCTCGAAAATTCGGTTCTCAAGGTTCTTTACTACCAAGGAAAGCCGATTGCCTGCGAAACTGACACCTTCTGTGAATTGAAGGTCGTTGAAACCCCTCCAGGCGTGCGCGGCGACACGGCAACCGGTGGTTCGAAGCAGGCCACGCTCGAAACCGGTCTTGTGGTGTCTGTTCCCTTCCACATCAATGAAGGCGACATCCTGCGTATTGACACCCGCGACAACACCTACGCTGACCGCGTGAGTGTCAAAGGCAAGTGAACCAACGCTCAAGCGCGGAACCGGTTTTGTGTTCCGCATTTTTGTTTCATTCTGATTGAGATTCTGACGGAGAGATTCCTCTATGATCGATCTTGGCAAAGTGGAAAAGTTGATGGCTCTGATGGCGCAGTATGGCGTCGACGTGGTGCAGGCAGAAACAGGACCGGAGAAAATTGCACTCGCGAAGAACGCGAGTGCCCTCACGGCTCTCACATCTCTTTCAGGCGCAGTGCACTCCTCTGATGCCCTTGCAGCGGCGCGCTCCGCCTCAGCAGCCACTGCACCGGCCCTTGCGGCATCTCCAAGTTCGAGCGCAGCACAGGCTACGTCTGTCTTAGCAACGACCCCCGCAGCTCAGCCGGCCGCTGTCGCGCCAGCACCCAAGGCAATTCCCGAGGGAACCACTGTGAGCAGCCCCTTTGTGGGAACATTCTACAGGTCTCCTTCTCCAGATTCGCCTTCGTTTGTCGACATTGGCACACGGGTGAAGAAGGGGCAGACTCTGTGTATTGTTGAAGCTATGAAGCTGATGAACGAAATCGAAAGCGAGATCGATGGAGAAGTGGTTGGCATTCTGGTTGAGAATGCCAAGCCGGTGGAATTCGGAACACCTCTTTTCGTCATTCGTCCCTGATTCACTCGACGAGGCAACCACACCATGAAAAAAGTATTGATTGCCAACCGGGGTGAAATTGCGGTTCGGATCATCCGTGCATGCCGCGAACTGGGTATGAAAACTGTGGCTGTCTATTCCCAGGCCGACAAACACAGTCTCCATGCGAAGCTGGCGGACGAAGCCATTTGCATTGGCCCAGCCGAAAGCAAAAAGAGTTATTTGAACATTCCTGCGATTATGGCAGCTGCAGAGATCAGCGGTGCCGATGCAATTCACCCAGGCTATGGTTTTCTATCTGAGAATGCTGCATTCGCGGACGTGGTGCGCAAATGTGAGATCACCTTCATTGGACCTACTCCTGAACAGATGCGCGACCTCGGCGAAAAGGTTGCTGCGCGCGCAGTTGCACGGCGTGCAGGTCTTCCGTTTTTGCCCGGCTCAAATGGTGCATTGCCGGATCAAGAAACCGCACGTCGTACAGCACGCGAAATCGGCTACCCTGTGATCCTTAAGGCCAGCGGTGGTGGCGGTGGCCGTGGAATGAAAATCGTTTACAATGATGCTGAACTTGAAAAAGCCTACTTGAACTGCCGCAACGAAGCCGCGGCAGCATTTGGCAATTCGGAAGTCTATCTTGAGAAATATCTCGAGAATCCGCGTCACGTTGAAATTCAGGTGCTCGCCGACAAACACGGCAACGTGATTCACTTGGGTGAGCGCGACTGCAGTGTCCAACGCCGTCACCAAAAGGTGATTGAAGAAGCACCCTGCCCACACATCACTCCTGAACTGCGTGAGAAGGTCGGTGGCTATGCACTCGCACTAGCACGCGAGGTTGGCTATCACGGAGCGGGAACGGTCGAGTTTCTGATGGACGACGACAAAAACGTCTACTTTATGGAAATGAACACACGCATCCAGGTGGAGCATCCGGTCACGGAACAGGTCACCGGTATCGATCTCCTGCAATGGCAGATCCGCGTGGCGTTCGGCGAAAAACTCCCCTTCCGCCAGGAAGACATCAAGATCAAAGGCCACTCGATCGAATGCCGTATCAACGCTGAAGATCCAAAAACATTTGCGCCGTGGCCGGGGCTCATCAACAACTACAGCGTGCCCGGCGGTTTCGGAGTGCGCGTTGATGGTTTTGCATATCACGGTTACACCGTGGTGCCGCACTACGATTCCCTTGTGGCTAAACTCATCGTTTATGCAGACACCCGTGAGCAGGCGTTGGCCAAAATGGAATCTGCGCTGCGCGAGTACATCATCGATGGAATCCGCACCAACATTCCTTTCCACCTGGACGTGCTCGCACATCCGGAATTCCGCAACAGCCGCCACTCGACTCGTTTTCTCGAGCGCGCAGGGTTCGTTAAAAACAAGGCGACCTGATTCCACCTGTGCTCGGATTTTCAGATGCTCTCAAAGGCCCGCAAGGGTCTTTTTTTATGGGCTGATTTGAAAAATGACCGTGGCAATGGCCATCTGCGCATCATGGGCGAGAGAGACATCGGTGGAGATGGAAGAGCCCAGATTTTGCAGCAGTGCTGCGGCTTCGGGTGAAAGACAGAGCTTCGGACGGCCACTGTTCTCGTTTTCAATCCAGACATCCTGTGGGCCCATGCCTTCTGTGTAGAGGCCTGTGCCGAGCGCTTTGAAAAATGCTTCTTTGGCCGCAAATCGAGCTGCAAACGACGCAGCCGGATGAGCCTTACTGCGGCATTGTTCGATTTCGTGTGGATGGAAGACCTTCTTCAGGAAGCTCTCGCGCTGAATGGATTTTTCTATCCGTGCCACGGCCACAAGATCTGTTCCGATCCGTACAGAGGGCAAAGTGCATGCTGATTTGCGCTGAGTTGTGTGGTCGATGGTCATACTTGGTGTGTTGGCCTCTCTGCCCCGCTCCTGGAACGCTTTCGCTCAGGTTGATGATACTTTGCTGGTTTCGTCAAGACGCGCCATGAGCTTTCCACGTTCAATACCAGCGCGACCAGAAAGATAATAGTTTGCGCAGAGGCAGCCTCCGGGTTGCGCAGCGCAATGCGGCCCGGTTTTTCGTTCATTAAAATCGCGCAGCAGAGGAGTTGATTTGGTGCGGAGAAGATCTCGAGCCGCACGAGAAACCTGATGACCAAGAAAGGATATGAAATCTTCGTCGCTGTCGAAGTTTTTTACACGGGTGAAGGTTTTACATCCCTTCTTGTGGGCCAGCTCGGCGTACTCGAGATCAATTTCAACCAGTGTTTCGATGTGATCGGACACAAAAGCAACCGGCCAGACCAGCACATGTTCAACGCCTGCAGAGCAGATTTTGTCGATGCTTGCTTCAGTGGTTGGATTCATCCAGCGCACAGGCCCTACTGCGCTCTGCCAGCAGAGAGTCCAGTCGAGACCTTCGTGCAGCCCGAGTCTGCGGGTCACTTCCTGGGCTGTGCGGCGGATTTGAATGGGGTAGGGATCGCCTTCAGCAACATAGCTCAGGGGCAGATTGTGGGCGCTGATGAGAAGATGTTTTTTTCCAGCTGGCAGCTGCGACCAACTTTGCTCGAGGCGTCGTGTCCACAAATCGAGGAAATTGGGATCATCGCCGTAGCTGGCCAACGATCGCACAGTGATGTTCGAGAATTTTTCATGGTTGCGCTGCGCAAGGCCAATTTCTCTGAGGCTGGTTCCGGTTGTTGCGCGCGCACAGTGCGGATACTGCGACACGAGCCAAAGTTCGTCGGCGTTATTCTTTATGCACAGATCGAGTACTGTTTCGGCTCGCGGTTCGCTGTAGCGGAACAGTGGCGTAACGCCGATGATTTCAAATGGAGCAGAAGAGGTTTGCGGAGCGGACTCTGTTTCGGAACCGGCGCGAAAGAGTCCGATGCTCTCGGATTCTGTCCGTAAGAACGTGGCAAGCTTCTCGCAGACACGATCGGTGATGGGAAGTTGTGGTGAACCCCCTCCCATCAGGCGGTACCGGGCTTTCACCTCGTCGAGGCGCTTACGGATGATTTTGTCGGCAACGAAATTCTGCAGCCAGCGGCCGAAGGGGATATCGAGCAGATCGGGGTCGGTGAACAGCGCTCGGAGGAACGGTTCAACGTCGTTCTGGCCGCCAGGGCCGCCCATATTGTAGAGCGCCAACAAAACACGTTTTTGTGTATTCATGTTGCTCGAAGTCTTCACTTTCTCACTCCTTGGGTCAACCGCTGTGGGTTGTACAAAAGTGCCTACGGCAGTTCCTGACACAATGACAAGTCTTTGTTCGGCTCACCCTGCACAAAGGGCGTTGCCGCTCTGGATGCAGGTGCGTATAGTGAGGGATGCGGTTGTTACTTTTGTCCATTTTGGTGCATCGGAGAACCCCATGCCAAAGATTGAAGAACTTTCAGAGTTGCTCGAGGGAAATACATCGAAGCATTTGTTCCAGCAGCGGCTTCTGGTCTTGAGTGAGCCTATCAATGCTGCTGTGGCCAAGAAAACCATCGAAAATCTCCTTGCACTCGAGGCTTCGGATGCCCAGAAGGACGTTTGGATGTTCATCAACAGCCCAGGTGGCGAAGTGAACTCCGGCTTTGCAATCTATGATACAATGCGCTTCATTCGCCCGAATGTGAAATGCGTGGTGTCGGGTCTCTGTGCTTCGATTGCAACCGTCATTCTGCTCGGTGCGGACAAACCTCACCGTTATTCCATGCCCAACAGCCGCCTGCTCATTCATCAGCCACTCATTGGCGGAACCGTGCAAGGACAGGCGACCGACATTGATATCACGGCCCGTGAGATTCTTAAGACACGTGAAAAGTTGGTTGAGCTTTACAACAAGGAAACAGGTCAGTCCCTCGAGCGTCTCCGCAAGGATATTGAGCGCGACTACTGGATGAACGCACATGAGGCGATGGAATATGGTCTTGTTTCGCGCGTGATCACGGGCTGGGGCGAAGTGCGCTAACCCAGTCATCGAATGCATCCTGAGCACTCATCAAGGCGTCGGCAACCCCGACGCCTTTTTTGTAGATTCCTGCAAAATGCAATCCGGGCATGTGTGCTTGTAGCCGCCAGAGTGCAGCCATGCGTTCATCGTGAGCTAAATCTGCAATGCCGATTGCCCGACTCCAGCGGATCACGTCGATGCTGCAGAGTTCCTGTGGCAGATCGATCAGGCGTAGGCGTGTGAGTTGGTGAAATGCATATTCTGCCAACTGCGCATCGCTCCACGAAATCATCTCTGGATTGCGGTCTCCGCCGAGCAGAACACGATAAGAAAAGCGATCTGCAGACACGTGCTGAGGAAAGATGGAGTGTACGAAAAGAACCCCTAACAGACCAGTTGATTCGCGCGGAGCAAGTGCCCCAAAGCCATCGCGGGTCAGTTTGGAGCGCGCTCCACTGATGTTCACAACCACCAAATTGTGCGTTGGAGTTTGTTGAAGCGCATCCCACTCTTTTTTCATGGCTGGATTTGCGAAATCGAGCGTCGGCGAATGCCAAGGAGCCGATGTCCAAAAAACATAATCGAAACTCTCTGTGCCGTTGAGTAGATATTTTTTGTCGGTGGTCAGATGCAAAGAGTGGATCGGTTTATTTAAGTGGAGGACGCGCGAGAGGCCTGAATTTTGCAATGAGTGAATCATCTTTTCGATGAGGGTGTGCATTCCTCCAGGAAAGCTCAGCAGGCCTTTAGGCCAGTGTTGCGCGCTTGCGAGCGTTTTGTTTCGTGAACCGGAGAGAAGCTTCTTCACCGCAGTCACGAGTGCGTGGCGCAGCAGGCTACCGTGCTGAATTTCGATGTCTTGGAGCTGCGGAAATGTATGGCGGAGGAGCAACTTTTCCGCTCCGCCCCCCCAAATTCCGGTGGCAAAGGGCAGCACAAAGTTCTCTGCCCAGCTGCGTCCAAAGCGTCGACTAAAAAACTGGTAGAGGCTTTCATCTGGGTGTGGCGGGCGTGATGGTCTTGATTTGAAAAGATCCAGGAACAAGCGCAGGAGGTCGCCTGGTTGGTTTAGGCCCGAACGTAATAAGGCGATGGGGGAAAGTCGTGTCAGCCCCCCAGTTGGAGTAATGAGATAGCGCGCAGATTGCGGGCCAGAACGCGGAGCAGCGACCACATCGGCAGGTGTGAAGCCCACATCTTCGAGGGCCTGAAGAAACACATGCCGGCTAGCAAGCACGCCCTGTGCTCCGGCTTCGACCAACACTCCTGTTGGGTTTTTGTTGGTCTGGAGAAAGCCTCCAGGCTGCGCGCGAGCCTCAAAAACGACGACCTCAACGGCTTTATCGGGTGATGCGTTCTCGTTCCATTTTTTAAAAAGCAGAGCGAGCCGTAGGCCCGTACAACCCGCGCCGATGATGGCTATGCGGCAGGGGCCGGAGTGAGGGGGGGGAGCGCTGGACGTATCCATGAGGGATGTGTGTTCTGCGACCATTTGAGGCGGTTGCTCCTGCACAACGAGGGACTGGATTCATGAAGCTGTTACATCACTAACTCATTGTGTATCATGCACAGCACCCGGAATTCCAAGCATTGAAGGCAAACTGAATGATGACACGTTCCGATGATGCTTCACAGCTCCCTCAAGCGATTTTCGAAAAGAGACGCTCGCGTTTGGAAAAGGCGCAAGCCCGTGTCCAGCAAAGGCTGGACGTGTGGACGCTACGCGAAAAACGTTTCGCTCTGTTTCGGCTCCTGCTGGCCGCCTTTTTAGTCATGATGCTGGTCGGATATTACCGGAGCTTCGATGCCTCTCAGGTGTTTTTGGGTTGGTTCGGATTTTTAGCTGTGTTTTTTGTTCTCTCTGCAGTGCATGACCGTCTCAAACGGGTTCGAGCGCGATGTGAGGGTGGCGCTGCAGTTTTTAGTGCAGAAATTCTTCGTCTCGAGCGCGACTGGGATGGATTGCGGAAATTACGCACGCACTCCGTGCAGGAAAGGTGGCAGCAAGCCATCAGCATGGGTGCAGAGCATCCCTACCGGAGCGATCTCGATCTAGCGGGTCTCGTTCCGCTTTGGCTGGATACCTGCACGCTCGCGGAAGGGTCACAGCGTCTTGCCTCGGAAATGCTGATTCGCGGACAAGAGGCTCTGCCAACCGAATCCTTGAACCGGCGTCGGGATGCCGTGGCTCAGCTTGCTTCCCAAAGCAAGGCGCTGAGACGTTGGGAGTCGTATCGGATGGGCAGCTGGGCCACAGAGCTCGAGCGGCCTGCCCGGGAGGACGACACACGGGATGAGATGGACAAGACGTCGGCGCAGTCGGGTGATTCCCAGACCGGTGAGATAACGCCTACTCAGCGTTGGCTGCACGAAGCTTTCGTGTGGGGAATGGTTGCAGCACAGCTGACCTTTTTGGCCCTTTATCTCATTCCTGCGTTGCGTCTCTTTCTGGTAACGGCCGATGCCACGCATCTGCTCGAGCCGCTTACACTCTATTTTCCAGTTCTGTTGATTGGGGCTTTAATCTGGGAAAGCTGGCGTCGGCGTGTGCAGAACACAACCGGCGCATTGGGATTGCGTGAGCTCAAAGTGCTTGCAGCACTTGAAGACGTTGCTCGGCGTGTGCCGGGTGAAAAGAGCCACAGAGCCATTGTGCCCGTATCTGCTGGCCGACGTTTCCGTTTTCTGCGCACGACTTTCGAGCTCGGTGAGGTGCGTCGCAATCCGATTGTCTGGTTACTCCTCAATGCCATTGTTCCATACGATGCAATTACATTTGCGGTGACCCTGGTTGCTCATCGTTTGATTGATGGACGATTTGAACAATGGTGGTGCGATGTTGTTGAATTCGACTTTCAAGCTGCACTCGCGCGAGTCAAACTCGAGAATCCCGAATTTTGTTTGCCCGACCTTAGCTCAGAGGCATTCGAAGCGCGTGCACTGGCGCATCCACTCATCAGTGTTGGGCATCGTGTCGGCAACGATGTTACTTTAAATTCCTCGGATCGATGTTTGCTGCTCACGGGAAGCAACATGGCCGGTAAAAGTACGTTGCTCAGGGCTGTGGGTTTCAATGTATTACTCGCTCAAATGGGAACTGTGGTGAGCGCGAGCGCATTTCGCTCGCCGCCTTTGGAGATCCTCTGTGCCATCCAGGTCTCTGATTCACTCGAGTCCGGGGCGAGTTATTTCTATGCTGAAGTCCGACGTCTTGCTGCTGTTCTCGCGCGTCTCCAGGACAAGAACGTTGCATCCGTTAGAAAGCTTTTTTTGATTGACGAAATCTTCCGCGGCACGAACAACCGCGAGCGTTTCCTGGGCTCTTGGCAAGTGATCTCTGCTTTGCTTGGCACAGGATCTTTTGGCCTCTTGACCACACACGATCTAGCGCTGACCTCGCTCGAGAACCAAGTCAGCGGAGTGCGCAATTTTCATTTGCGTGAGACGGTTGGTTTACAGGGTAAACTCGAATTTGATTATCTTCTGCGTTCTGGGCCTTGTCCGACCACAAACGCTCTCATTATCATGAAGCAAGCTGGATTGCCGGTGGAAGTGGATTTCAACCCGTCTGTTTGAGTTGGAGGTGAGGAGATGTTCAGGTCTGTGGTTTTTCTTGCTGGTCCTTCATCTCGTCTTGAGGGCGAAAAAGCAGTGAACTGGGCACATTGGTTGCCTCAGTCGGAATCATTTTCATTGTCGTCGCCGTTGCGAGTCTATATTGCTGATGCTGGATTGCAGGCTTTTCTGAGCTGGTACGAAGCCCTTTCGGCAGAGCAGCAGGCGCGTATCGAAAGCATTGCCTGGTGCGGTGACGGTGATTCGATGGGTAAGCATGGCAAGGAAATTAGAGCGCATACGGCAGCGCGTTTTGAAGGCCGTTGGAAAGAACATCTTTACAGTGAAAACAAAGATTTCTCCGATTGTGCAGCAATCACTTCTTTGCTTGAGTATGACCTCCGTCATGCCACCGATGAAGGTTTACGCACAGCGTGGATTGAGGTGCATGGTGCATTGGGTGGACGCCTCGATCACGAGATCGTTAATCTGCTTGAGTTTTCTGAATCACTGACGCGCATGGGATGTCCTGCAGCCTATGCCTTAGGGCCCGATACACTCCTCACCACTCGTCCCGTTTTGGGGAATTTATCGCAGGGGGAACGTTTTTCTGTGACCTCACTGCGTATTCCGAGTCAGTCGAAAGTGGAGATTAAAGGAGCTGAGTTCGCCGGTTCAGTGTTCTTACGTCAGGCCTCGCATGGACTCAGCAACGTAGTGCAACAACCTCCCGTCAGCATAGTTCCATTGAGCACACATGAGCCTGTTCTCGTGTTCCGCGTTCCCTCTGAAGATGAATAAAGGTATGCGAAATGACCTCTTCACATAAAATAGCTCAAGCCTCCCTGCTGCAACATGTGGGTGCTGAACATCGTGTGGGCCGAGGGCTTGTGGGTGCGCTCGAGCAGTCGGTGACGTTCTCCACAGAAAAGATTGATGATCTTCCTGTATATGCGCGTCTGTCCAATACCCGCAACCATGCTGAAGTGTGCGCAGTGATTGCAGCCCTGCACTTTGCAGAAGAGGCTTTGGTATTCTCTTCTGGAATGGCAGCAGTTCATGCTGTTTTGAGTACCCTGTTGCGCCCAGGTGATCACATTTTGGTGCAGGAAAATTGTTACGGCTCAACACAGGGTTTGTGTCAGAAGATCCTGGCTCGTTGGGGAATAGAAGCTACTTTTGCACCCCTGGATAAATGGCAAAATTATATTCGGAGCAACACAAAAGTTCTTTTCTACGAAACCATTTCCAATCCCTATTGCATCGTTCAGGATCTGCGTTTGGCTCTCCAAGCCAAGCGTGCCAGCAGAGCGCTATTGGTGTGTGACAACACTTTTGCAAGCCCTGTCAATTGCACTCCGTTGGTTGAGGGTGTCGATGTCGTGATTGAGAGTGCAACCAAGTATCTGAATGGACACTCCGATCTTGTTTGTGGAGCGGTGGCCTGCGGGCGTGAACTCGCAGAGCAAATTGCGGCGCAGGCGATGTATATCGGTGGGTTTCTTTCAACGACCGGCTGCATGCAGTTGCTCAAGGGTATGCGGACTTTGCATGTGCGGATGCAGGCTCACAATGAGAATGGGCGTGTCTTTGCTAAAAAAATTGCGACACTCCAAGGAGTAGAGCAGGTCTACCACGGCTCGTTGCAGGCTGAGCAATTCTCGTGGATGCGGGGATATTCTGGAATGCTGGCTGTGCGCTTTTCACCACAGATTGATGTCCCCCGTTTAATGCGGAACCTGCGGATGGTTTCCGACGTTCCGAGCCTCGGTGGAACCGAGACTACAGCCTGTGTGCCGTGGTGGACCACAAATCGCTGGATGAGCGACACGGAAAAACAGTCACTCAGGATAGACGAGCAACTGGTGCGTTTCAGTTTGGGGCTTGAACACGTTGACGATCTCGTTGCCGACTTGAGTGCGGCTCTGGAACGGTCGAAACGCTGAAATTATTGCGGTCTGCGCAGTTCCCGCAGGGGAGCCTGCCTGAGAATCAGCAGCGCTGAGATCAAGCCAATGAGAGTGGAGAGCGCCAAAATCGTGAGGCCCACCGAGAGGCTAGGTACAATTGAATTGTTGAGCTGATCATCGGCTGTCAGCAATGAATTTTCGACCACAGCGCTGAGTCCCCAGCTTGCACCCAAGCCAATGACACATCCCACGACCGCCATGAGAACGAACTCTGCGAGACATGAGCCCATGACCAACGCATTGTTTGCTCCGAGGCAGCGGTAAAGAGAAAAGTTCTTTGCTCGCAGCGAGAACGAAGTCCATGCAGTCAGGCACGTGTTCAGCAACGCTCCCGCAAATAACATGAGACTCAAAGTTCTCACAATTTCAACTGCGGCAGTGACAAGCTGTCCGGCAATCAAGCTGAACTCATTCGCGTCGATGCTGGTGAGGCCAGGATGATTTTGAAACAGAGCACTCATCGTGTCGTTGCGTGATTTGCTTTCCTGGATGTTTGCTGCGATCAGGGCAGAATAGGGAGCTTCATGCAGCACGCTGGGGTGAAGCACAAACAAGAAATTAGGCCGGAAACTTTGCCAGCGCACTCTGCGTAAGCTCGTGACCTTCACTTTGACCGCGACACCTTGGATATTAAAGGTGATCTGGTCGCCGAGGCGAATATTTAGAAGTTCAGCGATACCATTTTCAACGGAAACTTCGTTCTGAACCTTCTTGACTGAAGGATCGCTCCAGAATGAGCCGGAAATGATTTGTTCATCGGCACCGGGAGCAGTTCTTGAAGTGAGGTTTTGTTCACGGTTGAGGAGTCGTTTTGCACGCTGCAACGATTCCTGTTTAATTGTCCGGGACTCCATCCACTGCTCAGGATCCTTGCCGTTGATACTCTCAATTCGAGCGCGGGTAAGCTTTTCACTCCAGATGCCTACCGCATTTCCTGACTTGAGAATCTCACGCACGCTGTTCTCACTTTCAGGTGGCGAATCAAGCACAAAAATATTCGGACGTGTGCCCGATGCAAAACTGTTCGTGAGCTGTCCGACAATATTGCTGCGCAAATCCCACAAAAACACCACAAGGCAGGCCGACAGACAGAACAGCAGCAAGCTGAGTGTGCTCTGTGTGGGGCGTGAGGCAATTTCGCTGCTTGCGAGGCGAAAAAAGAGGGGCAGCCGGAAGCGCGAATTAAGGCCGAAGCGTGCAATTGCCCGAATACTGATCCGAACGAGCAAATAGACTCCGGTGAGGAAGAGTACGAGCAGCGTGTTTAAAAGTGACTGGCTGGAGATGAGAAATGACAGCAGAAATGCTGCGAAAAGCCAAACTAGATCCGGAAACTTTTCCAGACTCGACAGTGCCTTGAGGCCGGTCATTTTGAGACGCTCGATAAAGGTAGGCACGCGCGTCAAGAGCAGTTCAGTGCGGCTGGCGTTGCTTTTAAGAAAGAGCATAGCTCCAGGGAGGACAAGAGCGAGAGTAAGAATGAGAACGCCTGCAAAAAATCGCATGCCAATCGCTGCTAGATCGGTTGGTGCAAGTTCGGGACTCAATCCTGGAGTGAGCCGCACCAGGCGTGGCAGAACCTGTTCCTGGAACAGGAGTTGTCCAGCCGAGGTTCCAATAAATAATGATATCACTGCAACGACAAGAACATTGCCCACATAAAGAAGAGCTGTATGAGTGCGCTGTGCACCAAGCATGGTGAGGATGCGCGCATCAGCGTGTTTGCGGCTCAAATAGGAATGGATCCCTTGTGCACACCCGAGGCCGAGTAGCACCAGCAGTGAAAATCCGATGGCATCATAAAAAACAAAAAGACTGCGTGCAGGTTTGAATGCGCCGGCGAGTGCATCTTCCTTGCTGCGCAAGTTGGGCTGTGCCGAGCCCAGAGCTGCAACCTCATTGCTGAGCCACTTCATTCCTTCTTTGAGGTCTACGTCTTGAGCGAACTGTACGATGAATTTATCGCGTACCCGTGATTGTGCAGAAATGAAGCGCTGCCGCAATGCGGTTTCGCGAGCCATATAAATCCGCGCTCCAATTGCAAAGCTTGCAAAATCACGCATCTGATCGTTTTCCACGAGACCAACAATTGGAAAAACTTTCTTACCGATGCGGATCGCTTTGCGCTCACTGAGCAGCTTCTGCAGAGTCTTTTCACCTGGCTCGCGTCCGAGTGGCTCTTTCAAAGGCTGCAGCTCCAAATTTGTAGCCCATGAGCGCTCCAGCCAAACTCCACCCTGTTGCAAGCGTTCATACGCGGGTGAGGGTTGAACTTTCATTCCCGGCACGAGCGGCCACGATTCGTCGATGGTGATGGCTTCAACGAGCCGCGGGCGCGCATTTGAACCTGCATTCAGCATGGTGATGAAAGTGGTGACGCGGCTTTTTCGCGAGACTTTCGCAGAGCTTTGAATTTTTTCGAGCAATGAGTCGGGTAGGAGGCGCACATCGAAGATTTCGGCATCACCACCGAGCACGAGATCCGCTTGTTTCTTGGTCTGTTGAGATAGGCGTGCATCGGTCAGGATGATTGAGGTCATGGCTGCGGTCGCCAAGATCAGAGCCAGCGCCGAGAGCGACAGCCTTGTCCAGGATGTGCGCAGTTCGCGTCGCAGTGCAGGCCAAAACCATCCCCTCATGCCATGCCCCCTGAGGAAAGTTGCAAGCGCGAAAGTTGACCGCGTTCGAGTTCGATGCGCCCAGTCAGTTGGTGTGCCAGAGCATAATCGTGGGTGACAAAGAACAGGGTCGCACCCAGCTCCAGAGAGAGGCTGCTGATAAGTCTGAAAACTTGATCGGCACTTTGTGGGTCGAGATTCCCGGTCGGTTCATCGCACAACAGGAGCTTGGGTTTGTTGACAATGGCTCGTGCAATCGCAACTCTCTGTTGCTCGCCTCCTGAGAGTTGATCTGGGCGATGCTTGAGGCGTGTGCTCAGGCCAACCCACTCGAGTGCATCTTGAGACGCTGTGCGGGCATTCGGATGCCCGGCAATTTCTGCAGCCACCAAAACATTTTCAAGTGCGCTGAGATGTTTAAGGAGCTGGAACGTTTGGTAGACAAATCCAACCTCGCGGGCACGAAAGCGTGAAAGCTCTGCTTCTCCAGCGCTCGAAACGGGAAAGCCGTTGAAGCGAATCGATCCAGAGGAGGGGCGTTCCAGACCTGCGAGCATCGACAAAAGGGTTGTTTTGCCGCTGCCAGATCTTCCGACAATACCGAGTTGACTACCCAATGGTATATTAGCATTGATGGAATCAAGGATACGCAAACGCAATCCTTCGGGTGAGGGGTACTCCTTTGTTACGTTTTCAATCTCAATCATTGGTCAATGTCCTTTCTGCAGGAAGGCACACAGCCCTTTTGAAAGTGTGTGGTTCAGGAGTGCTGGCATCTCTAGGCCTATCATTGATTGCATGCACAAATCTTGTGGTGCAGCGCGCAATGCAGAAGGCTCCTGTGGCTGAGGTGCAGACAACAACAAATTCAGAGAGTCCACGGGTAGTCGCCTTCCTGGGAGACAGTCTTACTGCCGGCCCTGGTCTGAGTATGAAAGAAACGTTTCCTGCGGTCATCCAACAGAAAATTGGCGGACGGCAGTTACCGTGGATTGTACAAAATTCGGGAGTCAGTGGCGACACAACAACCTTGGCTTTGTCACGTTTAAATTGGGCGCTCAAGTCGAAGCCCAAAGTGCTTGTGGTTGCATTGGGCGCGAATGATGGTCTCCGTGGACTTGCGATTGATGAAATGGAGCGCAACCTGAGAGCGATAATCACCCGCACACAAGCTCTCTCCGTAAAGGTTATTCTTGTGGGCCAGCAATTGCCTCACAATTTCCCCGACGACTATCGCGCCCGCTTTGCAGCGGTTTTTCCGCGCGTGGCGCGTGAGCACCGGATTCCGCTTGTGCCTTTTATGCTGGAAGGTGTTGCACTCGACGAGCGGTTTGTGCTGGAGGATGGCATTCACCCGAACGCAGAGGGTGCCCGTAAAATTGCAGACAACATCTGGCCTGTGCTCTCGAATGTGCTCAAGCAAAATAGTAAATCCAACTCCGTGACGCAGTGAGGTTTTCCGGTGAGATCAAGCCAATCTTTTTTGAAGATGTTCTCGCTGCTCGCTTTTTTGCTGCTTTTGAACGCCTGCCAGCCACAAACCAGGCGCGATAGGGCAGGGGTTGGTCCTGAGGTGGCCATTACACCTGCCGATGCCGGTGCATCTTCAGGTGCCGGAAATGCAGCTTCGGATACAGGAAACAACGGCGCGCCGCAGCAGCCACTTGTTGGAAGTGAGTGGGAAAGTTCGCTCAAAATGCTGTGCGAGCAAGGCAAGCCATCGGCATGCAGTCAGTTGGCCTATGAAGCCCAGCGCAGCAAACGCAGCGATGAGGCGATTGGATATTTCACCCGAGCGTGTCTCATGGAAGGAACCTTGGGACAGTGCGCAGCTCCACAGATAGCCGCTAAAGGGCTTTCACGGTCTTGCCTCGAACTTGTCACTTTGTATGCCCAGAAGGGCCGCAATGATGAGGCGCAGCAGTACAAGCGTTGTGCCTGCGACCGGGGTTTCAAGCTGGCCTGCAATTGAATCAAACCCAAGCGGCTCAGGAACTCTGCTTTTCTGCCTCAGTGCTTCCTTGGGCTTCAGTTGACGCCTCAGCGCTTGGTGGATTGCCGCCATCCACGACTGCCGTGGGTGGTGCGGAGGAGTCGAACGATGTATCGACTGCCGCTGCGAAGGTTTCACCGCGATAAGTGATCATTGTGCCTTGAAGAAGTCTTTCGATCCGGGAGGTGCGTGCCTCCTCGCCGCCGAGCAGGACAATCTTCGTTTTCTGGCCGTTCTCGCTTCCCACTTTGTTGGCCCTGAGACCACCGTAGAGTTGCAGTGTTGAACCTAGAATTGCACCTGGGTTTGAGGTGCAGGTCATGTCGCCACCAATTCGTAGTTCAGAAAGTTGAACAGAATTTTCAACGACAAGATTTCCCAAAATGCCGACCTGGCTCACCTGAATGTACGTTGTCTGACAATTATGCCAGAAGCGCAGTGTGCCGATCATGTTGGTCTGGATGCCACCCTTTGCGATGACATCTCCAAAAACCTCTATATCAGGTGCCTGCCAGTGTCCCTCTACTTCAAGCTTGCCAAAAATGCGCCATTTCATGCTCCCAATCAGATCGCTCATCACGTGCACATCGGAGTGAAATTCACACACCGAAAATTCGGGTGCATGAGCTTTGTCCACGACGTAAACAGGCTCAAAACTGACAGCATCGCCTTCGACTTTCAATTGCCCAGAACTGCGCGAGACAATTTCGCCATTGGGCTGCAGTTCGAGCTCGGGAGGAAGATTCAGGGTGATAGGTTCTGGAGTGGGTTCCTCTTTTGCGGGGATGGGAGCGCCGAGCAAATCTACTCCAGGGCGGGGTGGCGAAGGGGGGACGATGCGCATAACCACTTCGCCTTTGACGGCATGATCCGCCGGCCGCCGCAACGACTCAACCCATTCCCAACGTCCAGGAGCTGCGCCCTGCGGCGGCTCTCCCTGACAAATATCAAAATCCGCACCGCTGTGTGCACCTGCCCGCGCAGCTTCGCGAATGGTGTTGATGGTGTTCTTGTGTGGTGGAGCCTTTACCTTGAGCTGTACCAATGCCTCAGCTAATTCAGAGTGCTTGGTGTTGGCGAGAGTCGATGGCACTTTCGTCCCCTTACGGAGAACGAGTCGAAGCTTGTCTTCGGAGAAGGCAAGGATGCTGAGTAACGTGTTGATGGCAGCCGACATCGCGTGCAGTCCTCATCAGTTCAGCAGAACCATCTTCCAGAGTGAGCCGCGCTCCATGGTACATACTGCAAAGATGCCATGAGTTGATTCAATACTCCAATTCATCGCCCGACAAAGATCCGATAGATGCGCTGGCAGAATGAGTGTCATGCGATCCTGTGGCGGTATGCCGGCATCGCCCGATTGAACCGGTACTGCCATGTGCTTTGTATGGGGTGAAGCTTGCAGAGCGACGAAGGGGGCAAGCGGTGGGAGGTACAAAAGTGTATGTGAATTGGGTATCGCGAGCGTCAACTGGCGGTAATGATTCCAGAGGATATTCGAGCGCACGAACGCTCCCAGATGCAGAAAGAAAACCACACTCAGCAGCAGAACCAAAGTGCGATCTGCATGAGTTTTCTGTGCGCGCTTGAGCGCTGCGGTTAAAAGCACTGCAGCCAGAGCGGACATGATCATGAGTTCAAATTTCAATTCCTGCACAGAGCTCCGGAGTGCAGCCATCCACGTGAGTAGTTCGGGGAGCGCGCTCGTCTCAGGAGCTGCCAGTAAAAGAATGACAAACAGGGTCAGCAGTGAACCAGCAGCCAGAGCGATTCGGAAAATCAGTTGGTCTGCCCGTTGCAAAAACGATTCAGAGAAAGGTGCACCCACAACCAGAGGCCGGTGGAGAGAGACGGACTGCTGAGTGCGGAGGCGCGTCGAACAGAAAAAGAGACTGACCTGCAGGAGTAAATCCTCAAAGGTCGGATTGATTTGTCGGAAAGCGATGAAGACACCGGCACAGAGAGTCGTGCAGACAAGAAATGCTTCAGGGGTGCGTAGCGCGTGTGTCGAGCGAAAACCGATGGCCATACGCCGCAGAGCCATGAGCATGAGAAGGAGTGAAACAATGCGGAACACAAACGAACTGCCGGGCCACCCCCAGTGGCTGTGGCGCATGTCAAATTCATACAACCATCTCAGTGTAAAGCTGTGTACGAGGCCCTCGTAGGAGGACATCGTGAGATAGAGAACGGAAAAGAACAGTGCTCCAAAGGCAATGGCCCAGAGGACGTTTTTTTTGAACCACAGCCACTGGCGTCGGTACAAAAGCAGAAAAAGCAAAGACGCGCTGGCAATGGCATAAATCCAGGTTGCCGAATGCGAGAGTGCAAGGAGTGCGGCACTCGCCGATACACGAGCGCGACCTTGCCACAGGCTTCGAGCTTCGCTTGGAGGGTGTCCTTGGCCGAACCAAAGCATTGCCAGCGACAAAATTACCAGCAGCTGCTCAATACCACCGGTTCTCGCAAAAAAAAGCAGAAATGCGGCCAGGGTGGTTGTTTCGAGCCACGAAATTTTATTGGAATGTGGAATAAAATTCTTGCTCAACGGGGTGGTGAACGAAATGCTTCTGAGAAGCAGTGGGATGCCGAGAAGTGCCAGCAGCGCAGTGAAAATGCGCACGCTGAGAACTTCCGGGCCGAGTGGGTGTATTGATGCTAGCCCTGGAATGGTTCCGGCGAGAGAAATAAAAGCTGTCAGGGGGGCGATGATCCAGGGGGGATAGTGCTGTGCTTTTGGAAGCTCAACGTTGACTTCCGGGACTGCAATCAAGACTGTCCCTAGCGGCATTGACGGAAGCGTGGCGATGTCCTTCAATGAGGCGGTTAGAAAGATTTCATTCCAAGTCACTGGAGCCGAAAAAAGACCGATGATCAGGCACGTCATCAGAACCAGAGCACAGAGTGTGGCCGCTTTGGCCACAGTGGTTCTTGGCGCGCAGCTGCGCAGATCAGTAAGACGCATATCCTCTGGTGTCACCACGATATCCTTCATCGCTTTGTATTCTACGAGTGTTGGTTATTCTAGCGCGAAGGCAGACGCTCAAGCGAGCCGCGGAACTAAAAATTTTCGTGAGCCCACAGCGGCGCTGCGGAGTTATTTTGCTGAGCCGCAAATGCGGAGTCTGGGCTGGTCTGAGGTGGCCGTGCGATCGAGTGCTCCGAGCATGCACAACCTGTTTGATGTGCGTGCCCTCGCGCGCTATGCCCAGCCTGCGCATCTCAGCGCCCAGATGTCTGCCATCGATCTTGGCGGTTACCTCTACAATAGAGAGTCCAGTATCGGAGTTGATTCTCTTTTATTGCGATTAAACAACCGCGAACAGCTCAGGCTCGTTCCGGAGCGATCGCTGCGAGCCTATTTTGGCCTTCTACATGCGCACACTTTTGCTTCCGATGGTCTGGGTACTGCGCAAGCAGCCTTCAGAACTGCACGCGATGTTGCAAAGCTCGATTTCTTTGCCGTAACAGACCACTCTGAGTACTGGTTTAACAAACGCGATTCGCAATGGCACGAGCAACTCAACACTGCGCAGGAGGAGTCCACTCCCCACTTCGTTGGATTGGCCGGCTTTGAATACAGCCACACTCTCTTTGGGCATGTTGTGGTCTTAAATTCTGAGTCATGGATCAGTGCACTCACGACTCCCACCTGGAAAGGACTTTTCGATTGGTTGGCACGTCCTGAGCAAACCAAGGCACTTGCTGTTTTCGCGCATCCAGGTTTTCACCGCTACAGGGATTGGTTTGATCTTTCGCACTTCAAATTTGACGAACGTGTGAAGGATAAATTTGTGGGTGTGGAGTTCATCCACAAGAACGTCTGGAGGCGTTCCTTGAAAGGCTTCTCCGGAACCCAATCGTACCTCGACGAAGCTTTGCGTCAGGGCTGGAAGGTTGGTCCGTTGGCCTCACAGGACAACCATAGCGCATTTTGGGGTATTGCTGATGGCAATCGCATTGCGTTGCTCATGGAGAATCTGAGCCGGGATAATATTTTCGAGGCGCTGCGAGCTCGTCGTTTCTACTCTACTCAAAGTCCACAATTGCAGCTTGGAGTGGGTGTTTATGCGAGCGACAATTCATTCTTGGGAACTCTCGGCGACGACATCGACGCTCGGGCGCTCGATCAGCGTGGTGGGAGTGTGCGGGTGCGGATCTACGATCCCAACCATTTCAAGTACAGGTTGTGTCGATTTGATCTGCTTGTCGATGGTGAGAAAGTGCGGCATCTCACCTTTCTTAACAATGCCTCCGGTGGAATGCTTTTTATGAATCAAAAAAATGCTGCGCCTGAGGAGAAGAACTGCGCCCCACAGCAAGAAAAGAAACCGCGCTGGGACAGATTGTTTAGCAACGGCATCATTACCGGAAAGCCATTTGCTTGGGTCTTCGAAGAGCCGTTTCCTCAGAATATTGAGGCGCTTGAAATCAACACTCCGATCGCGCCCGGAATGTGCGAGTTTGTAAGTAAAACCGGCAAAAAGTCGTGGGATATTGTGATACGTCTGTTGCATGGTCACGAGGGGGAGAAGTTAACCCTGACCTCTCCTATGACCTTGAGTTGCCGCGGCCCAGCGGGCGGGCCATGAAAATTTGGACGGCGAACGCAAGTAGACCGAACAGTACGAGTGGCCTTTCGCCCCAGTTCGCAAACAAGGTTTTGTGCTCGAAGACGGGCAACTTTGCGCTAGCAAAGCCACGACTCATGAGGCCTAAGGGGGCGTTGAGGAGTTCGCCGGTGGGGCTGAAGGCCACACTTGGACCTGTGTTTGCGGAGAGAATAAAGCTGCGTCCGTTTTCGACGGCCCGAAAACGACCGAGTTGCACAAATTGGAATGCAGCAGTGCTGCGCCACATCCACAGGAAGTTGGCTTGATTAACGTATATTGTCGCATTTCCGCGGGTCGATTGAGCGCGTGTGAGTTCCGACGAGATGGCATCAAAGCAAATGAGCGGAGCGACGGCGTCGCTCGGACTGTAGGCCAAGCCATCCACGCTTGTGCCGCGACCAAGTTTGGAAACATTGTTCACGTTATTGCGCACGAGATCGCCAATCCAGGGAAAGGTTTCTTCGAGTGGAACGGCTTCACCGAACGGCATGGGAACCCATTTTTTGAAGCTTGGACTACGCGAACCATCGGGGCGCAGCAAAAACGAAATTGAATAGAGAGTTGCTTTACGTGGTCCAAGGTTTTCAAGTTCGGTTTTGTCGAATTCTGAGCCCTGCACCAACAATGGGATGTCCCACTCCTTCACCTTTTTGCGCACTTCATCCTGCTCAGGTTCAGACCACGCGAAGTTGTAGGGAGCTGCACTTTCAGGCCAGACCATGAGATCAAGTTTGCCCTTGTCTTTGCTGCTCGCGATGAGCTCTTCGCTCAGTTCAATGAGAGAGGGCAAGGTTTGAAGCACGGCCTCTTTGGCATACTCCGGATTGCGGGGAAGCCCGGGGAAGCGAAAATTGGGTTGCACGAAACCCACATGTGTCGTGCGTGCATTCTCGAACTGCTGGCGTGCATGAACAAGGCGGCGTTGGCCGACAAACCACATCACCAGCCACACGCTCAGGGTGGAGACACCAACAATTCCGACTCGGCCGGGGTTGCGGCTAGGATCAGCAAACGCGCGCGCAAGGAGAATATTGCTCGCAAAAACGAAAGCCGACAGTCCAGAGGATCCGACCCACGACGCCCACTGCACAATCGGCAAAGAGCCGTGCATGAGATTTCCGTAGGTCCAATGAAAGAAGCGCGGTAGAACAATTTCCATAAGTGTAACTGAAAAAACCAGTACCCAGATCGGGAAGGGTGGCGTGTTGCGTCGAGCACACCGGGAAGCGTTCCAAATGACAGGAAAGAACAACAGCGGGAAGTAGAGACCAGCCAGAATGCAGTAAACGACGAACAAGAGGTGAGTGATCGGTGGTGGTAGTTCTCCAAACAACACGGCGGGCACGGTCACCCAATGAAAGGCCACAGCGATCAGGGTTGCGCCGTAGATCCAGAACAGCAGGAATGCTTCTAGACCTCTCGTCCATGTTGTCACCTGGCGCAGCGTTGTCGAGTGCGCCCGTGTGGGCGATTGGTACGTGGTGGGCAGCCGCTCGATGGCCACGAGCAGGGGCACGAGCGCGATGGGAATGACCCATGCGAGAGGATTGTGAACAGTCAAGCTGCGGGGAAATCCGACAGACGTCAAAAGTCCGCTAACCACGGCCAAGACAATCGACCACAACATTCGAGAACGAAACATGGAATCCCTTCACCCTGAGGGTTTGAGAAAATTTTCTCTCTATGTAACATGGTCTCATCGGAGGTCACAACATGGTTTGCCGTGGTTCGAGAAACGTTTGGTTGCGGGCGGCAGTGCTGCTTGCCGGTGTGCATGGACTTTATGAGCCTTCACACGCATGGGCTCAAGCCAAATCTGCGGTCGATGCTCAAGCAAAAAGCAACAGCGACGATCCGAATCAGGAGGCAGATAACCTGCAAGGGCAGAAGCCGATCGCACAGTTTGTGCAGATGCGTCATGATTTCGGAGAAATCGTGCGCGGCCAGAAAGTTTCGTTCGCCTATGAATTTACAAATGCAGGGACAGGTGTTCTGCAGTTCCGGTCTATCCATTCCGCTTGTGGTTGTCTCAACACCAAAGTGGAACCAAAGGATGTCTTTGCTCCTGGTGAGAAGGGGCGGCTGTCTTTTGAATTTGATTCCTCCCACTTTGCTGGCAACCTCGTCCGCACAATCACGGTCGACACCAATCAGATCCGCAACTCCGCCATCACGCTCACCTTCTCGGCACAAATTCGTGAAGAAATCCGAGCGACACCCGCACTTCTGAGCGTGGGCGAGATTTTGCCTGAATACAACAAAGCTTGGCTTATCAATCTGCCAACGGGTCTGAGAGCCACAACCGCGGAAAAAGATGTGCTGCCGGCTGCTGCCGAGAAAGCCACATTGCCCGTGACAATTCTCAAGCAGATGGTCGACGCCAGCGAGGTTCAGCCGCTTTACGTGACCAGCAGTCATGCCTCAATTGTTCCTGAAATCGTTGCTCCCTCAAGCAAAGGCAAAGATTACCAGCTCAAGGTCACCTTTAAGGGTGGCCTACCAATTGGACCATTGCGCGAAAAGGTCACGCTTTGGAACTCCTCGCGGCATTTGAAAGAGCTCATCGTGCCGATTGTTGGAGAAGTTGTTGGTCACGTAAAGCAGAGCGCGAAATATGTTGAATTCGGAACTGTAACACGCAGCGAAGAAGTGCGCCGAACCCTGACCTTCACCTCCGACCGCAAGGATTTCAAAGTGGAGTCTGTTTCGGCCGAGCTGCGCCGCACCGACGCACTCGAAGGTGTCGCGATTGGCGAGCTTCTGAAGTATTCCTCAGTGCGCGGCGAGGCCGGAACCCAGGTGAGTTTTGAATTGCGCTATCCTGAAGCACTCGCAGCAGCCACACAGCCGATCAATGCCTCAGGCATGTTCCTCGTGCGCACCAACGATCCTGATTACAAAGAGGTTCGCGTACCGTTCTTTGGAGTGCTGCGCCAAGGAGACAAACGATGAGCGAGAGTTCTTCATCGCCGCTCTTTGTTCCCTATCTTCCTCCGCAGACAGCCACCATCAAAGTCCACAACACTACCCTTCTGGGCGAACCAGTCTTGTGGTTTGGGCACACACTGTTCATCTTGCTTGCCATCGCCGCTCTCGTGTTTATTGTCTTTGCTCGTGGACCTCGGCGCAGGGATGCAAATATTCTGCTTGTCGAAGAGGAAGCGTTGCGCGCAGCCGTGACATCATCCTCCGCTGAAGTGAAGCAAAGTTGAGTCTGTCCGGACGATAGCTGCTGAATTCGCTCCGGAAATGAAAGGAACTGTCGGTGGGATTACTGGATTCATGGCGCGGCTACCGCGCTCAACAGAAAAACCGTTCGCTCGAGAAGCTCGGCGACACTCTTAAAAATCAGGTCACAACGAAAGAGCAGCGTTGGGAGGCCATCGAAGCCCTCGCAGATTCCGGTGAATTTGCGCTCGCGGCGCCCCAATTGATGAAGCGGTTCGAAATTGTGGTTGAGCACGGAATTGTCGATAAGCGTGAAAAAGATCGGGTTCTCGAAATTCTCCTACAAAATTCGGAAGTTTCGCGCCCGCTCGTGTGTGCCGCAGTGCGCAGCCAAAAGCGTATTGCTTGGCCTATTAAGCTTGCCGAGAAGCTTCTCTCACATGAACAGTATCTCGAACTCCTGCTTGAGAGCCTCAACACAGAGCAAGTGCTCTTTGACGAGAGTCTTCATGAGCGAAATATCGAGTTGTTGCTGGCATTGCGCGAGCTTTCGAGCCCTCGCATTGTCGAGAAGGCACGGGTTTTGTTGCGAAGCCGCGATGAGCCGGTGCGTGTTGCGGCTCTCGAATGTCTCGAGGCTCAGGCTCGTGAGCACACCGAAGCGCGGCAGTGTCTGCAGGATCTCTTGGCAGAGCCCCTGACCGATGATAACTCCCGCTTTATCGGTCTGGTCAAAGCCATCGTGGAACGCCACAGTTGGAGCTCTGCCGGCCCGAAATAAGGATGTCGGCATGCAGCGAGCTCACAAAAGTCCATTTTTAAAGGGGCTAGGGCATTTGGCCCTGGTGGTAGACGATCTAAAAAAGGCTCAATGGTTTTTCGGTGAGGTCTTGGGAGCCGATACTGAGGTTTGGCGTGAAACCCAGCTTCTCATTCACGTCGGCCCGGATCTCCTCGTGGCCAAGCTCTCGAGCGATGCCATCGATGCACTGCGACAGCAGGGGCCGTTCGGGCGTCAGGTACTCGATCACTATGGATTCATGGCCGACTCGCCCTCGCAGGTAGATACCCTCGCTGCTCGTGTCCGAGAGGCAGGGCTCGAAATTGTCAAAGGGCCCTACGATCGGTCGGATGGTCGCAGTGTTTATTTTCGCGACCCGTTTGGAAATCTTGTCGAATATCTCTATTACACTCCCCGTTGAATTGAAGCGGAGCAAAGCTCACTCAGGTGCGTTTTCCTCGAATTGAATTCCCAGGAAAGGAAACAATGGATTCCGGTGTATTGAGCCTTTTTATCGCAGTAACTGTGTTTGCAGTTGTTCTTGCATTCATTTTCGGACGCAGTGTCGGCCGACGTCGGCAGGAAAAACAACTCACGCAGGTCAAAGAAGGTGAATCCCTTGCGGCTGTTGAAGCTAAACAGCCGCCCCATGTTGAAGAAACGATTGCAGCAAATGTTTCAGCGGAGCGTGAGGCTCCTGCTGTTTTGCCCGCCGTAGCTGCACCGCGGGAACCGCAGCGCAGCTGGCTGTCACGCCTTGCCTCGGGCCTCAGTAAAACCCAAGGCCAGCTCGTGCGCCAGATAGAAGTCCTCCTCCTTACGAGCAAAGAACAGCGAGCATCGCGTGAGGCCATTCTCGACTCCATGCTTGAAATTCTCGTGCGTGCAGACGTAGGGATCCGCACATCGGAAATGCTCATCGAGAAAGTGCGTGGTGCTGTTCCGACAAGTGAGCTTGCGAGCTCCGAAGGGATTCTGTCTGTGCTGCGTAGCGAGATTTTGCGCATCCTCAGCACCCCGGCGCAGGCTACACAAAATCCAACAAACACGTCCTGGAGCCTTGTTCCGCGTCCATCCCAAGGCACACGTGTGGTGCTGATGGTCGGTGTGAACGGTGTGGGCAAGACCACCACAACGGGTAAGATCGCGTTCACCGAGCGTCAGGCTGGTCATTCCGTTATCGTCGGTGCTGCGGATACTTTTCGAGCTGCGGCTGTTGATCAACTCGAGGAATGGGCACGCCGTGCAGGTGCCGAATGTGTGCGTCTTGCTGAAGGGGCTGACCCGGCCTCGGTGGCATTTGAATGCGTAAAAAAAGCAGTCTCGCAGCAAATTGATCTTTGCCTTATCGATACCGCTGGTCGACTCCACAACCGCAACGATCTGATGCAAGAGCTTGGTAAAATTCGCCGCGTAACCAGCAAAGATGTTCAAGGCGCACCGCATGAAGTGCTGCTTGTTTTGGATGCCACCACAGGCCAAAATGCTTTGCAGCAGGCGCGCGCATTCAAGGAGATTGCGGGTGTGACCGGGCTGGTTCTGACCAAACTCGACGGAACGGCAAAGGGTGGTGTGGCGATCGCTTTGGCTGCCGAAATGAACCTGCCGATCCGGTACATTGGCGTCGGGGAGTCGGTTGAAGACCTTCAGCCCTTCAGCGCGGAAGAATTTGTTGATGCGCTCTTTTCCCCGGTCGTGGCTCCAGCTACCCAAACCCCGATTGTTCAGCCTCTGCAATCCTGAGCCTTCTCCCTGCAGGGTTTTTCTCTTTGATAAGTCTCTGTTCTTTCAAATCTTTTGAATGTTTTTAGAGCGCACCCCTAAATATCCCCCTGCAGTTCTCCGATCCGGATGTCATACTGGGGAGATGCGCTTTTATGGCTGGCGAAAAGAAATACTTTCGTTGTTTCGGTGAGCTGGCTCGAGGGCTTGTCGCTGCCGCATTGGTGCCTGCTTTGCTCGGCTGCTCCAAGCAAACGACTCCGAACGCGGTGGCATGTTCAAATCTTAAGTCATTGTTTCGGGTTGATACCCCAAGCGCGCCGCAAGCAAGTCAATTCCAACAGTTCTTTAGTAATGGTGGATTCATAGAGGTAATGACACGGAGCGAAATGTTCGGCAGCATAGATAAGAGCCGACTCTGCACTGCATACGTGGAGTTCTCCGATAACCCAGCCGATGTCGCGGCTGACATAGCAAATCAGCCTCTTAAAATGAACGTCTACACTGCAACACACTGCCTGAATTATTCACGGGATCACGAGATCAAGCTGCATCTTTTCGACGGTAGTGTGTACCGGGATTTTTGGGTCGATCACAAGCCTCTTGAAGCTGTTAAGCAGCTGCGTGTTGCGATGCGACAGAAGGGGATCTCAATGGATGCGCGGAAGCAGATTCTGGAATCGCTCCGACCATCTGCGACCAGCTTGGATGCGCTCTTCAATGCAGACAGTGTCTCTGGCAGCACGATCGGCACGGGTGCGTCCAATAAAGCGGGCGAGATTTGTCTGAAAAAAAATGACCCCGATTTTCAACATGTGTGCGCGACCTATCAGGATCTCAGTGTCATTCATGTTGAGGCATCAGAAGGTCTTCCTCCCGTTTTGATCGAGGAATTAAAAAGGCTGAGAGCGGCGAGTGTGGCGCGCACCACCGGCTGGATTGCGAGTTCCGGTATGGCTGCAGCATTGAACTCAGCCACCCCACCGCAACTCGCCTTTCCTGATGATCCGCAAAAAATTCTCAATTTGAAATCGGTTCACGCTGAAATTCGAAACAGAACCCGGAACTATTCAAAGTTCAAGAGTATCCAGTTCGTGGCGAACGAACTCACACAAGAAGTAAAAAAATGCCTCGATGGCCAGAGTCTGGAACTGTGCAAAGTGAATGCCGAAGTTGCGGCGGTCGTGAAGGCCGCGCTCGAAGGCACAGGCTATGAAAAATTCGATGACTCCAAACTTTTTTACACTCTCGATGGGTTCAAATCAGCATATCTTGCTGCACAATTAAAAATGGATAGAGCCTTCAATGTGTTTGAACCCTTTCTCACCGGCACGGCTGACACTGCTGCTGTGAATGTCACCACACGAGTCCATTCCAACTACCGGTTCGTGAGTGCATCACAGCCCACCCTTGATGTTCCGGATCCCAAGGATTCGATCAACACCGGGCGCGCATTTGCTCAGTTGAATATCAATGGTCTTACCGGAAACTCCAAAGGAACCTCGGTGGCCTTTGTTCGCTGGCTGGACTCTCCGAATTCTATGATTTTCGGACGCTTTAATTACTTTAAAATACCTAGACGCATCACGGATGCCGTGCGACAAAACTACCAGGCAACGAATGAGGTAGCACGCGTCGGTTTCATGCAAGCTGGAGACAGCGGTTCCATCGTTGTCATGGAGCATATGCCCTATTTCGCCATCACGAGTGTCGACGGTGCTGCAACCTCAGGAGGCAGTGCTCTGCGCCCGCTGCCACAGCCTATGGATGAAGGCGACCTCGAGGACGTCAAGCGGGGCGGTGCGATGAAAAAATCAAACGCAGCCTGTCGCTGATTCCAAAGTTATAATTCACGCGCGGCAAGAAGAAGGTCGCGATCGTTTTCGAAAGGAAGCGGTACGCGCGCATTCCATTCACTTTGGCTGCCCTCCCACAGGTTCTGCTGTGCAAGGAAATCCAGCGCACGAAGTTGGGTGAGGACACGCCGGACTCCCATATGAGTACCGCGGAGTCCCTCTTTTGCACTCAGGTCACAGAAATCTGAAACATGTGATGGGCTTGCTGCCATGCAGTCATTTTGAACGAAAATCATGACTTCCGCAGCGGCGGAGCTCGCGCTCACTGAATTGCTCCAGGAAGAGAATCCGTTGCTGATGGTGATGCGGATGCGTTCCGGAGCAATGCTGTTTTCATACTGCACGACGGTGCAGGGGATAAGCACATCTCCTTCGAGCAGCGCCTGTAGCTTCCAGGCTTTGCTGGGCGCACGGGTGAGCCCGATAGGCTCCGCTGAAATCTCTTTCCACAGGCTTGCTGTTCTGGGTGAACAGAGCAGCCGGTACCAAAGAAGATCCACAGTGGAGACGTACGGGAGAGTGCGCCACCAGCTGTTTTGGGTGTCGTCGGCGGGTGCTGCAGATCCTGCAATCGATGCCGGACGCAGTGCCTCGCCATCTTGGTCGAGAATTTCACACATTGCTGCTGCAGCGGGCAGATTTGCCCAATGGCAGAGTTCGAGCACGGCCTCCGTGTGGCCGGTGCGTGCCAGCAGTCCACCATCCTGCGCTCGCACCGGGAAGACATGCCCAGGGCTGAGGAAATCGTGATGTGTGGCTTGCGGATCGGCCAGAAGGGCTATCGTGTGTGCCCGATCCGATGCAGATATCCCGCTCGTGATGTTGTTGCGGGCATCAATCGAGAGGGTGAAGCCTGTATGCGACATGCCGCCGGGCCATTTGGGCGAAGTAGGGATGCCGAGGCGGTCCGCCAGCTCATTAGAAACGGAAACACACAGCAGCCCGCAAGCTTTGCGGATGGCCAGGTTGACCAGAGTGGGTGTTGCGAAGGCAGCATGAAAGACGAGATCCGCTTCATTCTCGCGGCGTCCATCGTCGCCCACCAGAATCGCTTGTCCTCGGGCAAAAGCCTCAACCGCGCGCATGACGCGGTTGCGCATTGCGCCCAGCTCCCGGGAATGAGTGTTTGTGGCTGCTCGCATCCTTTTCTCCTGCTCAGAGCCCCTGAAATGACACGCCCTTTTCACAAGGTCAACGCAAAAAGGTAAAGCCCCGCGGAAGAACCACCGAAGACCCCTGTCGTGGCTCGAAAAGGGTTCGAAACCACGGACACACTCAGGGAATATTATGAAGCGTCCAAAAGTGAAATGGCGTTTTCAAAATATTATTGTGGTTGCGGTCGGGGGATTTGCCCTCGGCCAGACAGCTGCAGGGCATATTCCCGGGGATTTCTCCTGGGGGGCCTCGAATACGGTCGTTCCGCAAGGTTTGGACGTGGCCGAGGTGGTCGAGGAGGCCGTAGTCGCCAAGGCGGTTCCGGCAACCGAGGCGGAGACTCTCGAGGTTGTTCTGCC
The DNA here is from genome assembly GCA_044376695.1 of Silvanigrellaceae bacterium. Taxonomy (GTDB): domain Bacteria; phylum Bdellovibrionota_B; class Oligoflexia; order Silvanigrellales; family Silvanigrellaceae; genus RFOM01. Next base: position 70,117 of record JBILKM010000002.1, on the reverse strand, counting down.
CAGTTCCCCGGGCTCACCTGGCATGGTTCCCGAGGCAGGGGAAATCGGGCTGGCAGCTCGCGCAATGCCCAAAGCACCTGGTTCCGCTCCCGCGTTGCCGAGTATTAAGGGAACTCTGAAAGATTTCCGTCTTCCCAGCGAGGAGCGTTTCTGGGAGGTGCATGGGCTAAAGAAAACTCCCGAGCTGCAGAGGGCCGTTCATCGTTTGAGTGAGCATCTCGTTGGAACAGCTCGCGAAAAGAATGGTGCATTTCAGTACTGTGAAGCACGCAAAGCCTACGTTGCCCGCGACCCTCGCTTTATTCTGACCCACGAAGGCATTTCGTGTCTCTATTATCGCTGGCAGGTGTTGCTGCGTGAAAGCAAGGCTGCCGCCCAGAAGCAACAGAGTACATCTGCTCCTCGGAAAGCAAAAAAAGTATCTTCGAAGAAGAAAAAGGCGCATCCAACAACCGCAGTCAGTTCGCTGCGCGATTTCAATTCACTCGCATCTCTTCCTTACGATGACGTTCTCAAAAAAGTAGATTTTAAAACCGAGGGTGCAGCGCTCAAGGCAGCCGGTTATGCGCTCGAAAATCCCAAAGACTGCTCCTTGACCACAGCACGCGCGGCCGTGGTGCGCGATCTTGAGAATCATCTTCCGTCGGATGCGGTATTCCGCATGATGAACCGGGTCTACGACGTCATGGCACCGTGTTTGAACCCGGATCATGATGCGTTCGAGGTTGTTAATCTGCGCCTTGCACTCCTTCATTTGGATCGCAAGGAAATCAATCGTGCGGCCTCATTGCTTGAGGTTGTGCTGCAGGGAAAAAAACTCAAAGACGAGCACTCGGCGCTGTTTTGGCGTGGTTACCTCGAGCATCTGCAGTTGCCGGTGAATTTGCAGGCGCAGTCGATGCAGAATGTTTCCGATCCAAATTCGATAAAAATCAGCAATACTTTTTGGGTACGCCTTGTCGAAAAATATCCCCTCACACTGCATGCGCTCGTTGTAGATCATATTCACGGAATAGATACCTATGAGCGCTATGCCAGCAGATCTTCCCCTCAGGTTTCAATGTATCAGGGCCAAGAGTGGAACCTTGAGAATGTCTCACATTTGCTCGCAGGGATTTTCATGCTCAATCGCTCCTATCCACAGCTGGAGAGGCTTGCTCGGCTGTATGATGAGGCGGGGCTCTCCCAGTCGTCTTTTGAAACCGCAATGTTTCAAGTGAAGTTTTTTGAAGCTGCAGCTAACCAACGCGCGGTCATCAAGACAATTTGGTCATCGCTTAGAACGCATGGCTCTCGACATCTCAGTGAAGAACTGCTTGAATATTTGTATCCCGTGCGCTTTCGTAATGAAATTGCACAGCAGGCTTCTTATATTGATCCTGCATTGGTGTTCTCGTTGATACGTCAGGAAAGCAGTTTCAATCCGCGTGCGACCAGTCCTGTGGGTGCGCGCGGGTTAATGCAAGTTATGCCTGCTACTGCTCGGAAAGTTGAGCGTAAGCGTAATTTCGATCTGTATGATCCCAATACCAACATACGCATCGGTTCAAAGTATCTTTCGATTCTGCGCAATCAACACAAAGGCGACTACTCGCGGCTTATCGCCTCGTACAATGCCGGTCCAAACAACACGAAGAAGTGGGATGTGCGCTACCGGGGGGATGTCCCTCTGTTGTTTGCGGACATTATTCCGTTTCCGGAAACGCGTCATTATGTGAGTGGTTTAATGCGGCATATGTATTGGTACAGAGCGCTTGTCTCGCATCTTAAAGACGCTCCGGGAGCGGTCAAGATCAGTTGGTCATGGTCACTCAAGGATGTTGTTCCGCAGGCTGAATATTTTGGTATCAAAAAGGGTGAGATGCTGCAGGTGAAACTAGAGCCTTTGCCTTGGATGCCAAGCGGTACAACGGCAAAGTCAGCAGCAGACAATCAATGATTTTCAGCGCAGAGATTCCGGAGCGTTGATGGAGCTCGTTGAAAGATTCTGGGTCGGGATGATGAAAACCCATTCATTGAGTGCTTTGCGTTCGTCGTTGAGAAGTCGCGCGAGACACACGCGTGAGCCGAGCTCGAGCGGCAGAGCCTCGTTCATTACATAGCCAACGCTGCTTCGCCCGAGATTGAAGCCCTCGAAAGATACTTCGAATGCACCTTCACGCTCGGCGCAGTGAACGACGCCCTGGTTTGCGGGAGGGATGAGTGCCTCACCGCTCGGGGTCGCGAGCAGCACACGGATTTGTGACCCGCGCACGAACGCATCTTTTTGGCCAGGATTCAGGACAACCGAGCCTTTTGGGCGAATTTCCAAGCGGCACAGGCCACTTTGTGCACTGCCCTTGACCACAAAAGGGCGTGCCATGCTCGACCAGCTGCCATCGACCCAGGCCACTACACCATCACTTTGCGTGAGACGACGTGGAGGCAATGATTCGCAAGGTAGGAGATCTTCACGCGACAAAAGCAATGATGACGCAAAAAGCTGTGCATTTCCTGGGTGAGTTGAATCGTTGTGATGCTCTGAGGCTTTGCTCTCAGCTACTTTTTGTCGTGCAGCGAGGGCGCGGTAGGATTCAAGGCGACCGTGTTGGTTGCCTCCCTGGCATCCAGCTGTGAATGCCAACAACGCAACCACCGAAGCGGTGCGCCTCACACTCCAACCGACGAAATGTATCTGTTCAGCTCTGCTCAATCTTGCCTCCACCTGAGGCGATTATCGGCTGCTTCCGATAAGACTGAAGTGGTGTCAGAGAGTCACATGTGCCTTCCAAGCTCCAAAGAGTCGCTCTGCGCGGGTGGCAAGCAGGTCTCTCTTCAGACCTTTGTCGAGTTTTTTGATTTTTTTTGAAGACGATAATTCAGGAAAAAACTGTGCCTGATCCGTCAGAAACTCAGAGCTCAATTCGCTGAACAGCCCCCAATGGATGTTCATTGGGGAGTAACGTTGCGGATCGGCATCGCGCAGGTGTGCCACCAGACATCCGAGTGCGGTGTCGGGAGGGGGAAGCTCAAATGCAGTTTGACGAGTGAGTTTGTGTCCAACAATGTGCGCAGTCAGAAGTCCCATGGCAGCACTTTCAACATATCCCTCTACGCCCGAGATCTGCCCTGCGAGCCAGGTATTGTGAGCGCACTTCAGCGAGAGGTCGTCTCGGTTTAATAAGCGCGGAGCAATCAGATATGTGTTGCGGTGCATGCTTCCCATGCGGTGAAATTCTGCCTGTGCGAGTCCAGGAAGAAGCCTAAAAATACGCTTTTGTTCGGGCCATTTGAGGCGAGTTTGAAAGCCAACCATGTTGTAGGCGCCATCGCCCAATTTTTCGCGGCGCAGTTGGACGGCGGCAAAAGGGCGACGACCAGTGCGGGGATCATCGAGTCCCATCGGTTTCATCGGGCCAAAGGAAAGGGTCTGAGGGCCACTCTCCGCCAAGACTTCAATCGGCTGACAACCATTGAAAAAGCGGGGTTCTTCAAAATCATGATAAGGAACTTTTTCCCCAGCTTTGAGCGCATCCACAAAGGCAAAATATTCTTCTTTGCTGAGTGGAAGATTTAGATAATGGCCTGCTTCGTGCTCCGAATCGCCGCTAGCATCTTGAAGTTTTTTGAGTTCATCATCTCTGCGTGCTGTACGGGTTTTGCGGTTTGCAAAAAAAGCGATGTTGTAGTCGATGGTATCGCCATCGATGATGGGCGCAATGGCATCGTAGAAATACAAAGCATCAGAGCCGGTGCGCGCGCGCAGATCTTCGGCCAGAGCATCTGCTGTGAGTGGTCCAGTGGCAATGATTGTCGCATCAACCGCGTAATCGGTGAGTTGGTTGAGATTTTGAATCTGAGCTTCTACGACTTCGATGAGTGGATGAGTGCGCAGGGAGCGAGTGATAAATCCAGAAAAAATCTCACGATCCACAGCGAGCGCTTCTCCTGCCGGGACTTCGCTGCCACGCGATGCTTTGAGCATGATACTGCCCAGGGCATCCATTTCGGTTTTGAGCAGACCTGCAGGATTCAGCCGGCTTTTACTTTTGAGGCTGTTTGAGCAAACCAGCTCAGCAAAGTGATGCGGTTCCGATTGTGCCGGTGTCGGCGTGGATGCTTTCATTTCAAAAAGAACAACGTTTATTTTGTATGTTTCGGCAAGCGTCCAGGCGGCTTCTGAGCCTGCCAAACCTGCACCAATGACAGCAACCTTCATCTCATGCACCCTCGCAATAGATCGGGGCCTTTTTGCACACCACAGGGCGTTTGTCATGCAAAACAAAAAACCACGGGAGAGCCGTGGTTTTAGGTGTTTTCAGAAGCCCGTAAGGCCCTTTCGAGTGGGTTTATGGGCATTCAAGATTGGAGGTTTCAACGTAGCAGTTGAGCTCGGGTGACCAGCGCATCAGCGCCGGGCGGTGCATGAAGAAGGGGCCCCACGAAACGCGGATGGTCTCCGGTTTCGAGTAGCACGCGACCTGTCCCGTGGTGACAAGAGTGAGGTCGTCGTCAACAACCGGCATGCCGTTGTAAACCCGATCCGGAACCTTCAGCCAACAGTTCTGATTGCTCTTGTTTACTCTGCAGGCCACCGCGTCTTTGAATTTGCTACAGTCACGAGAAAAGCCTGGGCCCTTCGGCGTTGGGTTGCTTGGGGTGCCGGTTCCACCGCGTGCAGCGAGGAATTGGCGGCCCATGTATCCCACCTTGCCCTTGTAACGCACTTTGGCCCAGTCGGGACCAGCGTTTCCGAGCGTGCAAACTTCTTCACCTTCGTTCGCGCCGTCGAGAACAGGTGCGGTTGTGTTTGGCTGCTCGCGTAATTTGAGACCTGTGGTCGTACCGGTCACAAACATCGGCACGCATTCGCCATTGCCACCCGAGGCAGCTGAGTTGAGCTCGTTGTAGAGCTCCATAGGCCAGGAGGGTTGCAGACAGATTGTGGGGTCGGCACTGGCAAATTTCATTTTGCAGGCATCCACGAGAGTTTGTGGAAATCCGCCTTGCGGTGCGCATTTGGTTTTCACTTCGTCGCACTGCACCGGAGGTTGTGCCGCAGCCGGACTCTGAACCGGAGCGGGCGCAAGTGGTGCTGGCTCTTCTTGTTGCTCAATTGGCTGGCACCCCTGCAAAGCGGAGATGCCGATAACGGTGGCAAGCCCAAAGGCTGCGATGGAGAGCCGAACAGAGTAACGCAACATGCCCATGTCCTCCCTGGACGTCTTTTTACGAACGGGGTATCGGCAGGTTGGAAAATGTCTTAAATTGATTTTGTGGAACTGACGGAAGTTTGACTAAAAAAAAAGTACCACCCCGTCGCGGGATGGTACGCAAGGAAGAACAGACCATGTCCGACAATGTAATCTTCTTCGCAAAGCGAGTCCGACCACCTTGCCCTTTGGGCTTCGCGAATCTCGCGATGTGGTTGTTTTGGGTCAAGCCCGGACACCCCTTGGCGGAATGAATTCACAATTGAATGTTTGAAAGCAATTGAACATCCCGCGCAGTCCGACCTGCGCTGACCGAGAAGGAGTCAGGTGTGAACACAGCCCCCTACATCGTTGTGACCGGCGCACATGGATTTGTCGGCAATCACATACTCGAAAAGCTCCTCATGACCGACCTCGCTGCACTCCTGCAGCCTGCCGTGGACACGGGTGCTTCCGTTGCCATGCCGTCGGGTACACAAGTGAGATTTTCACAGCAATCTGTTGCCGCACCAAAGATCTTCGATGTTTGGGCGGTGGATCTCCCAGAGAGCGCCGCACGAGCGACCGCACACCGCTTTGCTCAATCGAGTCGGGTCAAGATCGTCTTTCACAAGGAGCTTGTCTCTGCTCTGCGCGCCGCTCCACAGCCTCCGCTTGCCGTCATCCACAACGGCGCATGCTCATCGACAGTCGAGCGCGATCCAGCGGTTTTTGCCGAGCTCAATGTTGGTGCATCGCAAGCACTCTGGAATTACTGCGCCGAAAACGGCGTACCGTTTATCTATGCGTCGAGTGCTGCCGTTTATGGAGATGGATTGAAGGGTTTTTCTGATCTGCCGGAAAATTCTGCCCAGTATCGTGCACTCAATCTCTACGGACAATCCAAGCTTGATTTTGACCTTTGGGCTCTCGAGCAGCCGCGCACACCACCGATGTGGTTCGGGCTACGTTACTTTAACGTCTACGGCCCGTTTGAGAGTCATAAGGGTGGGCAGGCCAGCATGGTGTTTCATGGTTACCAGCAGGCAACACGCACGGGTGTTATTCGGCTTTTTAAGAGCAACACCCCCGAGTACACCGACGGCAACCAACTGCGCGACTTTGTCTATGTGAAAGACATTGTCAAAGTAACCCTGCATCTGCTCGGACTTGCTCTGCGCGGCGAGAAACCGGTTTTGCCGCAGCACACGCGCAACGGATGTTTTCTCAATGTGGGAACCGGCGCAACGCGCAGCTGGAATGATCTTGCCGAGTCCGTTTTTGATGCGCTTTCTCTGCCCCGACGCATCGAGTATATTGAAATCCCGGAGAATATTTCTGGACAATACCAGAATTACACATGTGCCGACCTCTCGGTCTTGAGACAGTTGGGTTACCGGCATTCTTTCACACCTTTGAAGGAAGGTGTGCGAGAATATGTGCAACGTTACTTGATGCGCGGCCTATGAGGAGCTTGCAGGAATGAGTGATGCAATTGAGATGACCCGCAAAGTTTATTGGTCTCCCACGGGTGAGTTGGCCACTGTACTCCAACAAACCACGTACATTTGGCTGGCCATAGCACTCGCGATTATGGCGTGGGGCGTGTGGCGTCGGATTCAAATTTGGAAAATCGGCAAACCCGAGGCTGCCTTCGATCGCCCGATGGAGCGTCTTGTGCGCATGCTGAAAGGCACCTTGGGGCAATCCAAAGTTCTGCGCGCGCGCCGGATGCGCGACCCGAAGCCCCGCTCGTATTATGCGGCGTGGATGCATGGCCTCATCTTTTACGGGTTCATGGCATTGGTCTTTGCAACCACAATCGTTGCTCTCAAAGAATATGGCGTCATCGATCTCTACTACGGCTCCTTTTATGCGTTCGTTGTGATTGTCTCTGAATTGGGAGGCCTTGCTCTCACCGTTGGTTTGGGTATGGGAGTTTTCCGCCGCAGCACGCGCAAAGATGAATTTAAACATGCGCTCGACTACTCTGTTCTTTATGCACTTCTTTTTGTTTTGTGCTTGCAGGGCTTCTTGATCGAAGGCTTCCGTCTTGCCGTCGACAAGGGTGCAATCGATGCCAATCTGAGTTTTGTAGGCAAGCTTTTTGCAGAGCTGTTTCCTGCAGAGATGAGTCCCGAGGCCACCAACAACACCTACGCAGGGCTGTGGTACTTCCATATGCTCACCACCATGGCTTTCATCGCGGTGATTCCCTACACCCGGGCAATGCATATTGTGACCGCTTCATTAAATCTTTACACGCAGCGGCTCGAGCCCAATGTGCTGCTGCCTAAGATTGATTTTGAAAATACCGAGGCCGAATATTTCGGAACTCGCTCTGCGATGGACTTCACCTGGAAAGACATGCTGAGTTTTGACAGCTGCACCGAGTGTCGCCGTTGCACAGACATCTGTCCTGCAAATGCTGTGGGCAAGGCCCTTGATCCGCGCCAGGTGATCCTCAAGTTGCGCGACAGTATGTTGGTTGAAGCTCAATTGCCGGCCGACAAACGCAATGCCGAAGACAACTATCTTTACGAATCAGGCAAGATCACCAACGAAGAGATCTGGGCCTGCACCAACTGCGGTGGCTGCGTGAACGAATGCCCTGTGGGGATCGACCAACTTCGGGGCATCATGCAACTGCGTCGTTACCAGACCCTGACTCTCGGTGAGATTCCTGCATCTGCCGGAAAGGCGATCGAAAACATCAAGCAGCATAAGAATCCCTGGGGTGTTTCGCATGCAGATCGATTCAAGTGGGCCGAAGGCTTGGATGTTCCGGTCATCACCGGCGATTCTCCTGAAGTGGAATACCTCTATTACGTAGGGTGTGCAGGTTCGTATGATTCTGGCAACCAGAAAGTAGCGCGCAGTGTTGTGAAGATTCTCAAGGCGTGCGGTGCCGACTTTGCTGTTCTCGGCAAGGCCGAGCAGTGCAACGGTGAACCTGTCAAGCGGCTTGGCGATGAATACAGTTTCTCTGAGATCGCGCGCAGTAACGTTGAGCAGCTCAACGCGCTCAAGTTCAAGAAAATTGTCACCCATTGTCCGCATTGCTTCAACACCATCAAGAACGATTTCAAAGAGTATGGTGGGCACTATGAAGTGCTGCATCACAGCCAGTTGCTCTCGGCGTTGCATCGCGATGGCCGTTTGAAAATGCCTGGTGAAGTGCGCAAAGATGTGACCTTCCACGATCCGTGTTTCCTTGGGCGCCACAATGGCGAATACGAAGCGCCGCGTCAGTTGCTTGAAGGAATTGCTGGTCTGCGCATCCACGAGATGGAATATGCACGCCAGCAGTCGAGCTGCTGCGGTATGGGCGGTGGCAACATGTGGTACGAATCAAAGGGTGGTGAGAAGAACATCGTCATGCAGCGGCTTGAGCACGTTGCCGCAACAGGAGCCAAGACTCTCGTCACTGGTTGTTCATTCTGCATGATCAACTTTAAAGGGGCCTTTAAGAACCTCGAGGCGACCAAAGATCTTGAGGTCATGGATCTGGCTGAAGCCGTTGCGCTCACGCTGCCCGCGGAACAGAAGCCCGAGGCGCACTCCTAAGGTCTTAACACGGAGCGTTCGTGCGCTTTAGTTTCCCCTGACCCTGCAGAATCTGCATTCTCCGAGTCAAAATGGCTCGGAGTTTTTTGTTTGTCCTCTGACGTTCTTTGAGCTGCGGCTGAGCGAAACCGATACCTCCCGCGAGGAGGCGCGAAAAAGCTTTGTGATGAACGCGTTTAAAAAATCGTGCGCACTGGGATTCGCCTGGGCAGCAGCATTTTTGTGCTGTTTGTCGGTGGATGCAATTGCTGCGCCGCGTGGGGCACGCACGATTTTTGGAGTGGGGCGGGGTTTAACCTTCTACACCTCGACCGAGCTTGCGGACATCAATGCGCGCTTGGGAAATAGTCCACGTCTTACTGTAAACAATGAATTCGGACGGTCTCTCACACTTCAGGCGAGCGTTGAGCAAAGCTTGAACAAAGACGTCTGGATTTGGGGGGCGGAACTTCAACACTGGTCAGAGACCCACCGCGGGATTGCGACCTCGGGTGATGCCTCTCCGCGCAGTGAAGCAACCTTGGCATTTGCAAGGCTCTGGTTCACTGGTGGTGTGCGTTTGTGGCCTTGGGTGGGGCCAATGATTGTCAAACAAAACACCAATTTCACCGGCCTCGCTGTGCGCATGGCACGGGTGAGACCTTTGGGCTCGGGGCTGTTCTCATGGCTGCGACTCTCCACCGGGCCGCTGCTCTGGAAGCACAATTATCTTCTCTCAGACGAGGTCAACCAGACGCAAATAGACTACGCCTCACGCACGCTCTCTTGGGAGGGGGGAGTGCGGTGGAGTTTGGGATGGCGACTCGGCTCGTTCTGCGATGTGGGGGTCGATCTGTCCTCCAGCCTCTCAGTGCCGGTCAAAGGTGAAAGCTTGGTGGGGCAATTCTACTTGAGCGGCCGCAACGCACGCGACAGTGCAGAGTCTTTGAGTGTCGAGAATATTTCACGCTCGCGCTGGCGTTCTATGCAAGCGTTGATGTTCGTTCGTTTTTTCTACCCATAACCGATGTCAAAATCCCAAACTGCAATTTTTCTCAAGAAGTTTCGGGTGCTGCCGAAGCAATGATTGAGCAAGGATGCTCTCAAGTGGGGAAGTGTCATGCAAAATGACCCAACATCCGGTTGTCCCGGAACGAAAACTTTCTTCGTGTGGCTCGGACTGGCAGCCATGACCATGAGTGCTGCCTGTGGGGCGCTTGAAGTGCGCGATCTCAAGGACACCTTTGGAAATAAAAAGAAAGGAAGCAGTGAGAACGATCAAGATTGGGCAACTGTTCGGGTTGGCGTGACACCCTCCCAGCTTCTTTCAACTCGTCTCGTTGAGGATGGTTTTACCCCAGAGAATTTTTCTCTGTTTGCGTTTGATTTGGTGAACGCGGCAAGCTTCAAATTTAAGGTTACGGGTTGTGCTTCAGGCTACTCGATTACAACAACAAGTGTTGCTTCGACCTCGACCACAATGAAGCTCTACAAGACTGACAAGAATTGTGAGGTTGGGCTTGTAGAATTTGGATATGACGGCAAGACCTATTCTCCCCAGTCAGTTGCTGAATTGAAGGGTGCTGCAGGTACTGCTGCAACTTTTTCGGCAGGCTCGGGCGATGACCTCAAGGTCAAAGTCTACAAGCAATTGCTCGCAGGTGGCGTTGTCGATGGTCAAGAGGCAGCTTTCACGTTCATCAAGAGTACCAAGGGCTCTGATGCGAACGTGGTCGACTACACAGCCGGTTCACCCTTATCTGTGAATGGTATCGAAGCTCCTTCATTTAGTATTTTGAGTCCCAACGGGATTGAGTTGCAGGACATTGCAGCGGCTGATGGCAAAGGGAAGTTCAGATTCACGCTGCAATGTGCGCAGGCATTGGTGCAGACTGGAAGCGATTGGGCGTGCCCTCGGGTCAACGGCGAAACGGATCCGCAATTCATCAACAAAATGGCAGTGAAACTCATTCACGATGCGACAGATAAAAGTACCTACACCTATGATGAAATCGATACGATTATGGCGTCTGGAACAACACCCATCACCAATAGCATGAAGGTTTCAGGAAGCAGCACGAATATTCAGATTTCGGATATGATTGGCCCAGGAAAGCTCGTCGACTTTAAGCAAATGGTGCTGATTATCTCTTTCACAGATCCGTCGACCCCGACCTCACGCGGCACAAGCTACAAGTACTTTAACGTGGACATTGGAGCACCTGTCCCGTAAATTGGAAGAAGAGTTAGCGTAACGTCACCGAAGCCATGGGTTGGATGGGATGCTCATGGATTTTTATTTTTTAAAAAAAAGAACTCCTTTCGCGTGTACGCCTAGCGGTGTAGCTGCGCTTGCTCTTCTTTCTGCTGCGGTGTGCGCTTGTGGGCCGCGCTCGGCAAGTAAAACCTCACTCACTCCCGATGAAGCGTTTGCGCGTTTGAAGCCAAATTCGGGAGTGCCGCTGCTGTGCAATCTGGTGAATGGTTATGGCTGTGGCCGTTTGAGTTTGTCTTCGTCAACCGGCGAACAATCTGTCACCCATGAAGATTTTCTTGTGACCTGCAGCCAAAACACTTCTGGAATTTCCGTGTCCGCGCGCGACCAAGCAGGACAGGGGCCTGGACTTTCTTTTGGTTTTAACGTCGCTGGTGTGAGCGCATTCACGGAAGAGAAGTATGTCTGTGGTGGTCTGCAGCTCACCACCGATCCCGCTATTGCCAAATGGAAATCCAAAAGCTGTGGCGTTTTTGTCCGCTATGGAGAAACTGAAGTCTGGACGATTGCCGATGAGCCTTGCACGGTCACCCTTCAGTTTGTGGATGGGGCCTGGCGTGGTGTTGTTGATTGTCCGCGGCTGAGCAATGGGACGACCGTGTGGAATTTCAACGAAGCGGGGGTCTTCACATGCCCCAAATGAAATCCCACAGGAGCGCCGTGCTTTTCATTGCCGGCATGCTTGTTCTGTTCCCGGGGTGCGGCAAAAAGTCGGCCGGAGGGGAGAGTGAATCCAATGAGACACTTCATTTGAGTCTGTCGGCGCGCGCGTCAACCATGCTTTTGGGCGTGACCGATGCAGCTGTCTCTGAGATCACATTGCAGCGTTTCAACTGCCCCTCTTCGCCCGAGCCAACCGATTATGTTTTGGGACTCGTACAAGCGGACAAAACATTCGTGCTCAACGAAGAGCGCTCGATCCTTGAAGGGTGCTCGCTCAAAGTCAGAAACGTCAAGGTCAAGTGGAAAGAGCTCACCGCGAGTTTTGATGCAATAAAAGATAATTTAACGACATCCGGAACGAGTGAAACAGTTCTTGCCAACGCTTCGAAGAGCGCTTTCCTGAATGTTGTCCTGCCGGCGAAGGTGGGAGTGGCTGTCGACAAGAATTTGTTTTGGTCTTTGAACATTTCGTATGTCGACAACAAGACACGCTTGTTTCCGCTTGTTGCAGAGGCACGTGAGCCCGAGGTTGCGTCTTTGGGGCTGAGCGTTTCTCGGTTGGAAGATCGTGGAGTGGCAAATAGCATCTGGCGCGAATTTGGTATTTCGCTGTCGTGCGCAGCACCGCAGGCATTTGGTACATGCAATGGCATCGATTTGATGGGAGTCCGCGCGCGTTTTGTGCTGCAAGCGGATGTGGATACCAGCGTTGCTGCGCAAATTAGATACCAGGGCGGGTTAAATGACCTTCAGTTCACCTCGGCCCTCACCCATCTGGTGGGCTCGGGTCTGAGGTTCACTTTGAATATGCCGGTCGGTTACTTTGGTCAGCGTCTTTATCTGATCGTCATGAGGGGGCAGAGCTACAGTGTCTTTGCGGTAGCGCCAGAGTTAGTCCCGACGGCCAATCAATGACATGAATTCTGCACGTGTCGATGCATTTTCGCGGAAAACTCCTTGCAGTGAGCTGGTCACCATGGTGGCACCTTGTTTGCGCACGCCACGCACACACATACAGCTGTGCTGACCTTCAATAACGACCGCAACGCCATGGGGTTGGAGATGTGTTTTGATGGCATCGGCGATCTGCTGTGTCATGCGCTCCTGCACCTGCAGCCGCTTAGAGTAGACGTCAACTATGCGCGCGAGCTTAGAGAGCCCAACGATGCGTCCTTGTGAGGGCAGGTAGGCCACATGTGCCCGACCGTTGAAGGTCAGCAGGTGGTGTTCGCAGCACGATGTAAATTCAATGTCGCGCAGAACAACCATTTCATCTGAGCTGCCCTCAAATGTCGTGGAAAGCACTTTCTCGGCATTAATGCGGTAGCCTTCGGTCATTTCAACCCAGGCGCGGCACACGCGGTCCGGTGTTTCAAGCAGACCATCGCGTTCGGGATTTTCGCCCATATAGCGCAAAAGTGTGCGCACCGCTTCGCGAGCATCCTCGGCGCTGATGCCATTGTTGTCGATTGCTTTCACAAAATGTGGGCTCATCTTCTGTTCTCCTCGGCGTTGTGAAAGTTCCGTTTGCTGCACATCAGATGCATACTGTTCGACTTCAAAGCCCCTTGAGCGGGACAAGTGCTTCTTCGGGATTCTTCTCAAGGTAAAGAATAACGGTGCGACCAATACGCCCGACCACAAAGCTATGCTCCGGAAGGGATTCCTCGAGTTCTGCCAAAGCATCCTTTTTCTCGGAGGCATCTGTTTGTCCCGGAAGCTGCAATTTGATGAGCTCATGTGTGTTCAGGGCGCTGCTAATTTCGGCGAGTACATTTGCACTGAAGCCTTGCGCTCCAACCAGAACAACAGGCTTGAGATGGTGTGCTTTAGCTTTCAATGCAGAGCGCTGCTGGCTTGTCAGCTGCTCGGCGTAGCGATGTGCTTTGGATGGACGTGGAGCTTCTTTCATTCTAATCCTCGGCTGTTCTGAAGAGGTGCGCCTCGTGAGGCCCCGGCGAGAGCCGGCCTAGAGCAGCCTTAGCCTCTTTTGGTCTTCATTGAAATAAAAAAATGGAAATAAATTCTAGAGAAATTTGGAGATTAGCCGGAGATGAGTGTTCTTTTGCCCTGTCAGGCAGACTTCAAAAACCTGAGCTTCCCCGATGATTTGCGCCTGCTCGTCCATGGTGGTGCCTGGGATATTCCTGTGCAACTGCATGCTGCCCACGCGCGTGGGGTGCAGTTGGCCTACGAGGCTGCTGTACATTGCTTTGGGAGCGGGGGCAGTGGCCTCGATGCTGTTGTTGCTGCCCTTGATGTGCTCGAAGACGATCCGACATTTGATGCCGGCCGAGGCAGTTTTCTAAATGAATGTGGCGAGGTTGAACTCGATGCCGGGGTTATGGAAGGCCGCACTCTGCGCGCGGGAGCTGTTGCAGGGATACGTAACTTTTTGCATCCGGGGCGAATTGCTCGCGATATCATGGAAAAAACCAATCATGCCTTTCTCGTGGGTACGGGTGCGGAGGATTTCGCCCGGCGCAGTGGCCATCTCCCTCTGCCGCCTGAAGATCTTGTCGATCCACGCGAACGAGAGGTTTTCGCGCGCTGGATTGCAGCCGGGAAACCCGACGCGAAAATCTTTTTCGCAAGTCCTGCAGCGGAGTCGGTGCGTTCCGGGAAACACCCCGACAAGCGCGGAACTGTGGGGGTGGTTGCTGCCGTGCGCTCAAAAGATTCACCCTCGGGCTGGACACTCTACGCGGGCACCAGCACGGGGGGCACCCCAGGGAAAATGAGGGGGCGGGTGGGCGACGTTCCGGTGATTGGTGCTGGAGTGTATGCCGACGATGAAGGCGCAGCAGTGAGCTGCACGGGCTGGGGGGAAGGATTATTGCGTATTTCGGCAGGGCAACGCATTTCTGCGGCTGTTCGTGCAGGAGTGCCTTTGGATAAAGCGGTGAGAGAGACTCTCTCCGACCTCAAGCGCCGATTGGATGGCCATGCGGGCATCATTGCCTGCGATGCTCACGGTAACCTCTCAGCATCATTTACAACTCCCTTCATGGCATTTGCGGGGCCCGCGGGCGTGCTCGCTCCCTTGCAGCTGCCGGTCGGCTGTGTCACAGTGCCGCGCCAAGACCACTGAGATTTCGGAGATTGAAACGCCATGTCATTGGGTGCGGGTGCTCTTGCGCTACGGCGCGTACAGATTCTTGTTTCTCCAAAAGAGGTTCAGCTCGCGGAGATTGTGAAGAAGCTCAAAAGCAAAAGCATTCGTCCGCTCGGGATGGATGAAGAACGCGAGCAGAGCCTGGGCTGGTGCCATCCCTTCACGGGAGAAGCGGATTTCGATTCCGCGCACGAGCACACCTACGGCCAGGCCTTCGTTTTTGGCCTACGGGCGGATGTAAAGCGAATTCCAGGTACCTACTTTCGTTTGCAGATGAAGAACGCGCTCGAAGCTCTTCAGAACAAAGAAAAAGGCAAAACTCAAGGTGGGCGTCTGCAAGGCAAAAAGCTTCGTGATGCAACCCGTGATCGGCTTAAGCTCGAGCTGTTACGGGGCACATTGCCCTCAGTCCGGCTCACCGAAATTGTTTGGCATCTCGACAACAATGAGCTCTGGATCCTAAGCGCATCGCAGTCTGTCTACGATGATTTTGAAAAGATGTTTCTCGAGACCTTCGGCTGGCCGTTGGCGCTCTACAATCCAGGAACCTTGGGGATTGATTTTCCGCGCATGTTGCACGGTTTGAACGTGTCGCTGGATGACAACCTCAATATAGTTCCGGCCGATTTTCGGGGTGATGCCCAAAAACGGGCTTCTCTACCGGGGTGGGCGAGTGAATCTGCTCTTGCCGAAGCGGATTTGTTCTGATTTTTGAGAAAAATTGAATTGAGGGCTAGAACATGCACGCACCATTGCAATTGAGTCGAATCGAAAAAGCAGGAGAAATTCTCTTCCGCCTGCGCGACTACACTCCCGTTCCAATAATCCTTCTCGCCATTTTGTTTGCCCAACCCACGCTGGCGTCGCTTCTTTTGGGCGGCATTGTGGCTCTGCTGGGTGAATTTCTGCGCACCTACGGAGTGGCCTACATTGGCACCATCTCGCGCACACGCAGCTACTCGAATGGTCAGCTGGTGCAGGAAGGTCCATTTGCTCTGCTGCGCAACCCGCTCTACTTCGGAAACCTCGTTCTGAGCGTTGGCCTGGCACTGATGTGCAACGTCAGTTGGTTGCCTGTAGTCGTGATTGTTGTTTTTTACGCTCAATATATTCCCGTTGTGGCTTGGGAAGAACGCAAACTCACCCACATCTTCGGGGAAGCCTACGCACGCTACTGCGAAACCGTGCCTAACCGTTGGTTTCCGAGTCTACAGCGCATTCGCGCAACCAGCCTTTATGCCGCACCCCAGGCCTGGGGCCCGGCTCTTAAGAGCGAAAAACGCACCCTGACCTCTGTTGTTGCCTACTTCACGATCATGACGATTCTGTTTTTGCTGTCTCAACAAGGACCAGCTGTTCTTCCTCTGATCTCAAAGTTCATGGGCGTCTGAGTCGCAGACACCGAAGACCCAACGCGACAACTTCTCTCTGAGCTGCAAAATTGTCTCGTTCAGGCATCCGCTCGGCCTCCGAAACAAAGGTTAGCGGGCTCTGACGGCGGTTTTGCAACGCTCCAGGGACGGAGAAAAACAGCCTCTACGCGCAGGAAGCGCACTTGTGCCTTTGAGAAAGGTTCAAGAGAACCAGGATGGTGGATTCTCAGGAAGAGAATCTGTTGTGGGGAGGCGAGTTGATCGGCTGCTTATTCCAGGGCCCGCTTTGTTCTTCAAGCTCACTCGAAGAACTTTTGAAAGCGCCAGACCGAATCAAATCGGGCTGGCGTTTCTTTTTTTCACAGGGTCAGGAGCGAGTACACGCCTGCCTGAGGGGATTGCTCCTGGAGCATCTTTCGGCCCGGCAGAAAGCTCAGTTCAATTACGAAAGAGAAACCAGCGACCGTTCCACCATTGGATTGAATAAGACGAGCCACGGCACCTGCAGTTCCGCCTGTAGCAACCACATCGTCAACAACAAGGTAACGGGCGCCCGGTGTAATCGCGGATTTTTGGATCTCGACGTGGTCGATTCCATATTCAAGCGTGTAGCTCTGCTTGAGCACTTCACCGGGGAGTTTGCCGGATTTGCGCGCCGGAATGAATGGCAAGCCGAGCTCTGTGGCAAGTGGCATAGCAAACAAAAACCCGCGGCTCTCCATACCGACAATGTGGGTTGCGGAGCAGTCTGCGGCATGCTCGGCAAGGTGGCGCAGCACACGTTTGAACAGCCCTGGATTTGCCAGCAGGGGGCAGATGTCTTTGAAAACAATCCCGGGCTTGGGGAAGTCGGGGTAGTCTTTCAGGGTTGCGAGTAGTTCCTGTTGAATGTTCATCACAAAGATTCCTTTAAACGTCGTCGTCCCCGCCAGAGCCGCCTTTGCCTTTGAAGTTGCCCGCAGCCGACTGCCGCAGGAATTCGAGCGAGAATTCTGCGATGTCGCCATCGAGTACCTTCTGCGGATCTGACGACTGGCAGAGTGTGCGAGTATCTTTCACAAGCTTGTAGGGGTGCAAAACATAGGAGCGGATCTGTGAACCGAACGCGTTGTCCATTTTGGCATCTTCAATCGCACGACTTTCGGCTGTGCGTTTGTTGATCTCAATTTCATAGAGTTTCGCCTTGAGGAGTTTCATACACGTTTCACGGTTTTGGATCTGGCTGCGCTGACTCTGCGATTGAACAACAATTCCCGAGGGCATGTGTGTCATACGCACCGCGGAGTCGGTTCGGTTGACGTGCTGGCCACCGGCACCACCGGCGCGGTAGGTATCTACGCGCAAGTCGCTCTCTTTGACCTCAATGTTGATGTCGTCGTCGACCACAGGGCTCACAAACACCGAGCAAAACGACGTGTGCCGACGAGCATTGGAATCGTAGGGTGAGATGCGCACGAGGCGGTGTACGCCGATTTCTGAACGTAATAGACCGTAGGCAAAATCACCATCGATGGTGATGGTGGCATTGCGGATACCTGCTCCTTCACCCTCGAGTTCATCCACCACCTGCGCTTTCCATTTGCGAACATCACAGTGGCGGAGGATCATGCGCATGACCATCATCGCCCAGTCGCAGGCCTCGGTTCCGCCGGCTCCCGCGTTGATTTGGACGATAGCTGAGTTTTTGTCGGTTTCGCCTGAGAGCAATCGCTGTGTTTCGAGGTCGGTGACCTTTGCGTTGAGCTCTGAGATGGCCTGATCCGCTTCTTTTTCCGAGGCTTCGTCGCCTGATTCGCCAAATTCGATCAGAACGAGCGCATCGTCGGCCATCCGTTGGATCGCCGCAACACTTTCGAAGCCATCCTCAAGAGCTTTTTTCTCTTTTAGGAGTTTTGAAGATTTGCGCCGATCGTTCCAGAAGTTTGGATCGCTCTGGCTCTCTGCATCAATTTCAAGCATTCGCTTGCGCCGCAGAGGCGTGTCAAAGTGACCTCCGGATAGGTTCGTATTTTTCCAGTATTTCCTGCACCTGATTGCGCTGAAGTTCGCTCATGGAAGACCTCGATCAAAAGACGCCTGTGATTACTGTTTCTGGATATTTAACGCAAGTTATTCGGCACCATAACCGATAGCATCGATTCGAAGTTGTGCGGTCGCAGACCCAACCCAACTCGAAACCCTGTACTCCAGCGGCCGGCAGGACAGATAGAGTCTGAAAAAGTAGAAAGAGGCAGCAGGAAGACCCCTTTATTTCTCAGGTCGGTGAAGTGCTCGATGTCAGCTGGGTGGTCGCTTGGGAAAAGACATGTGACAAGGCCACCCTGCGGGGGAGATCCAATCCACTCGCTTTGCCGCTGAAGCCATTCGCCCAGGATGAGCCGATTTTGCATCCACTCGCCGTGCAATTCTGCAAAAAAGCGATTTCCCGAGAAATAGCTTTGCAAGAACCAGAGAGCCAAGCTTTGCGAGATCGGGCTCACGGTATGGGTGAGATAATTCTTCTCACTCTGCATCGCTTGGAGAGTGCTCGGCGCACCCACACACCAGCCGATGCGCAGCCCCGGCGTTCCCGCACATTTGATAAAGCTTCCCGTCACGAAGCGCCCTGGCGCGAAAGCTGTTGGGCCGAGCGTGCCATCGGATCGGGCGAGGAGTCGGTAATGTTCATCGCCCACAACCGTGCAGCCGACATTTTCTGCGGCGGTTTGCATTGCGTCGAGTTCGGCTTGCGTGAATACGAGTCCGGATGGGTTGTGTGGGTGATTGATAAGCAACACGTCGGGGCACTCCCGAGTGATGGTTTCAATCCATGTATTCAGTGGAGCTAAAGGCTCGCCATTTTCCGTCCAGTCAATCGGCAGCGGAACGATTTCAGCCCCCAGCGAACGCGGAATCTCGAGCAACAACTGGAAGGCTGGAACGATGAGAGCCAGACGACGCGGGCGCAACTGGCGGAGCAGGAGCACCAGCGCTTCACTCGTGCCGGTGGTGATGAGTACATTTTCTGGCGATGCACCTGGATGCATCGATGCAACCGCTGAGCGCAGGTCTTCAAGTCCGAGGTTTGGAGCATCACACAGTTCCGTGCTCAGCAGAGCATCACGGAGAGAGAAGCCGAAATCAGGCTGGAGTCCATTTAAGAGGGATTCGAGCGTTTGTGGGTGGTGTCCAGATTCACCAGCATTAAAACGGGCGGAGAAGCGATGCTTCTCCAGCCAGTCTTCCATGAGAAACTCTGGTAGAGCTGCTTTCACTGCGCGGGCGACTCAGGATACTCGGCAAGAATGTTGTAGTAGGTATCGCGCTGAACCGGAGTGAAACCTGAACGGCGGATGAGTTCAATCATGTTCTTGCGGTCGAGTGTGTAAGATGTTCCTGCTGCACTCACCACATTCTCCTCAATCATGATTGAGCCCATGTCATTGGCGCCATAGTGCAACGAGATTTGCCCGATTTTTGGTCCCATAGTGACCCAGCTACCTTGGATATTCGGGATATTATCCATCATGAGGCGACTCACAGCCAAAACACGCAAATATTCGACGCCGCTGGTGGGTTGAAGTTCGGGGTTCTTTTTGGCCAGCTCCGTGTTCTCGCCCTGGAAAGTCCAGAGGATGAATGCGTAGAAGCCTTGTGTTTCATCTTGTGCATCGCGGATGCGAAGAATGTGCTCAATGATGTGTTTGCGCTCTTCGAGTGCTCCAAACATCATCGTTGCGGTTGTCGGGAGGTTGGCTTTGTGCGCTTCCTGCATCACCTTGATCCAGCGGTGACTGTGCCGCTTTACCGGACTCTGTTCAAGACGGATCTCATCGGAGAGAATCTCCGCGCCTGCACCAGGAATGGAATCGAGGCCAGCCGCCTTCAGGCGCTGGAGGGTTTCCTCGAGCGTAAGGCGTGAAACCTGGGCGATGCCCTCAATTTCGATGACCGAGAGCGCATGCAAGTGGATTTTGTAGCGCTGCTTGATGCTGCGGAAGAGGTCTTCGTAGTACTCAATTTTGAGGTGTGGGTTAACACCACCCTGCATCAGCGTTCCGGTTCCGCCGAGTTCAACTGTTTCCTCGATTTTTTTGAAGATTTCCTCTTTCGGCAAAACGTAGGCATCGCTCTCTGGGCTGCGCCTATAGAACGCGCAAAAATCGCAACCTATACGACAGATGTTGGTGTAATTGATGTTGCGATCGATCAGGAATGAAACTTTTCCGCCGGGATGGAAACGCTCCTTCGCACGGGTGGCGAGCCAGCCCAGAATATTGAGGTCGCCTTCGTCCAGAAGTTTCTGGCCTTGCTCTCCAGACAGGCGCTTGCCTGCGTAGGCCGTGAGGTAGGCTGCCTTCAACTCGGCGTCTGCTGTTTTTTCCAGATTGGCGAGCATCAGTTCATCGTGAACTTTCACTGGCCGTTCGAATGCAGCAATCATGCTCTGGCGGGAGGAGTCGCGCAGGTTGATTTCAGAGAGCGTCGGAGCTTCCTGAAAGCCCGCTGCGGCTGGCAGTGTGCCTGGTACGATTTCTTTTTCGTAATCACGCCAGGGATTTTTGCTTTCACAATTCAGTGAATAGGGATTGTTTTGTGTGGTTATGGACGCGTTGATCATCACAGCATGTCCTCCGCGGGGTTGTCGTAGCGGCGAATGGGTTCATAGACAGTTGAGCGTTCCACAGGGATACGATCAGCATCGCGAATGACCCTGAGAATTTTGCTCTTGGCCATGGCCATACCCGCACGGCTGCCAGCCATGTTTGCAATCTTTTCTTCAACCACGGTGCCATCGAGGTCGTTTGCACCATAGTGAAGAGCAGTTTGTGCAACACGGTCGCCAGTCATGACCCAATAACTCTTGATATGCTGGAAGTTGTCGAGCATCAGTCGCGCAATTGCGATGGTTTTGAGGTCATCGACGCCGTAGGTGTGGCGGTTGATACCGAGCTCATTGTTTTCGGGCTGGTAGGCGAGCGGGATAAAAACATTGAAGCCGCGGGTTTCTTCCTGCAGGTCGCGCAAACGCAGCATGTGATCGACACGCGCATCAACGTCTTCTATGTGCCCATAAAGCATCGTGCAGTTGGAGCGAAGTCCCATTTTGTGGGCGGTTCTGTGGATGTCGAGCCAACCATCACCCGTGAGTTTCGTGTCGCAAATTTTTTCACGGATGTATGGTGCAAAAATTTCCGCACCACCACCGGGCAAACTTCCCAAGCCTGCATCGCGCAGATCGACCAAGAGATCCGCAATGCTCTTGCGTTCCTTGCGGGCAAGCCAATCGAGTTCAACTGCAGTGAACGCTTTCACATGGAGTTGCGGAGCGGTTTGCTTCACAGTGCGGATGATATTTGTGTAGTTCGTGAGCTTCCAACGCGGGTGAAGACCTCCCACCATATGGACTTCGGTGGCTCCAGAATCTGCCGCAACCTTTGCTCGGTGCGCGATTTCGTCTTCGGAGTAAGCGTATGCACCTTCCTCGCCAGGTTTGCGCGAAAAGGCGCAGAACTTGCAAGACAAAGCGCAGATATTGGTGGGGTTGATGTGGCGGTTGACGTTGAAAAAAACGTCGCGACCGTTTTTGCGCAGATTGAGTTCATTGGCGACTGCAGCGAGTTCAACCAGATCTGGTGAATGATACAAATTCACGCCGTCCTCGAAGGTCAGGCGTTCGCCACGGAGCGCACGTGAGAGCGCACTTTGGATCTGCGCATAGCTCACTTGAACGGCTGGCCGTGTTCGTGCCCCGGCTACCGGGGAGGGGGGAATGTGCGATGAACTGCAAGTCAGCGATTCCATGGGAACCCTTTCCTATGAATTTTACAGCTAGACTGATATCATCCTTTTCAGTGCTCTCAAATGGGGTTGACGTGCGTCAATAATTTCGTGGGATTGACCTCATTGTCCGGCACGAGTAAGCCGATACCCCGGAAGTATTCGAGAGCGTCCCAGTTGAGGAGGGCGGGCATGGCAAATATTGGATTTACTGAGCTTTTGGTCATTCTTGCGATCGCTTTGCTGTTGTTCGGCAATCGTCTGCCAAACGTCGGAAAGTCGCTGGGTGAGGGTATCCGCAACTTCAAGAAGGGCCTCGACGGCGGCAGTGATGACGAGGGCAAGAACGCCCAAGCTCAATCTCAGCAAGCCTCGCCGCAGGCTCCTTCCATCAGTGCCCAAACCGTCCAACCCAATTCGCTTCACAGCGCTCAGGGTACGCAGCAAGCCAAAGTTGATTACGTCGACGTCGAACATCGCGATCCTAACAAATGATTTCGCACACCAATCTTGCTGAAACCATTTCTCAGCGGTTGGTTTTTTTTCTGGGCAAGGGGGGTGTGGGACGTACCACACTCGCTACCTCTTTCGCCCAGGCCTGTGCTTTGCGTGGTGAAAAAACGCTTATTGTTCAGTGGGCTCTGCACGACGCCGTTTCGTCGCTCTTTTCCCGTCCTGCTGCGGGGCACGATTCAGCTCCGCTCGCGCACAACCTGTGGGTGATGAATTTTTCGGCCGACGAGGCTATCCGCGAGTATTTCATTGACCATCTCAAGCTGCGTCTGGTCTATAATCTGGTTATTGAAAACAAACACGTTCAAAGGCTGATTCATGCCGCTCCTGGCGTTCAGGAACTGTTTTTTCTGGGTCGTCTTTTCTGGCTGGTTTGTTTGTCTGAGGAAATTCGGGGAACGCGTTTCGATCGGGTGATTGTCGATGCCCAGGCGACGGGCCATGGTGTTTCTTTGTTTACCATTGCTCCCACAATTGCCAAGTTCGGAATGACGGGGCCTTTGGCTGCAGAGTGTGAGCGTGTCGCGAATATGCTTGCAGACCCAAAGATTGTCGGGACAGCACTTGTAACACTTCCTGAAGAATTGCCAGTGGAGGAAACCCTCGAGTTTCTGCCCAAGCTGACTCACGATCTCGGACGCCAACCAAATGCTCTCTTCATTAACCGCTCAATTGCACCTTACGTGGAAAAGAACCCGCAATCGATGAACCACGAACATGTGGTCGGATTGTGGGAGAAGAAACTGACCACCACCTCAGCATGTCGTGCCTTGGCGCTTTTGCACCGAGATCTGCGCAAACGCCAACACTTCGAAAGCATGCTTCGCGACGAATTGAAAAAACGTGGACATCAGATCGCCATAACCAGTGTCCCTGATATTGGTCTTGCGCACCCGGAGGCTTCGGCTTCCACTGTTTTGCAAGGCGTCACCGATTGGCTTGTGAATGAGAATGATAAAATTCTAGAGAACCACTCAGCTCGACAATCTGCCCATCATTTGCCGTTTGCCCATGACATCAGCGAGGATCAGCGTTGATGAAAAAGAACCCCTCAACACCTCTACGGAGCGGCAAGCCACCACGCCTTCATCTTTTTTTGGGTGCCGGCGGAGTGGGGAAAACAACTCTCTCGGCGGGCTTTGCTCTCGCTTTGGCGCAGCGTGGTCATCACGTTGGTTTGATGTCGATCGATCCAGCGAAACGACTGCAGGGAGCGTTGGGTTTGGCAGAGTTGCCCGAAATCGGAGCGCGTCTTGAACTCCCAAATTGCCCCGGTTCTGTGCGTGCCAGCGTGCTCCATATTGGTGAGAGCCTCAAACGTTGGGTGAATGAGGCAGGCCTCTCGCAGCCTGCGCAGGAACGTTTGTATGAGAATGAGCTTTTCAGGGCTCTAGCTGAAAGATTGGCCACCGCAACTGATACTTTTGCAGCTGTGAGAATGGCGGAGTGGCCAGAGCGTGAAGAGGGCCTGACCGATCTTGTTGTCGATACGGCGCCAGGAATTCATGCAATTGATTTTCTCTCCAAGCCAGAGAAGCTCTCGGCTTTTCTGGACGGCAAACTCATCGAATGGCTCAAGTGGTTTGCGCAGGAAAACAACACTCAGGCTGGAATTTTTCAGCGTGTGGTGAAAGGTGGTGCACGCCGGATTCTCGATGGCCTAACCGAGTTGGGCGGACAAAGATTCATGCTGCACTTCGCTGAATTCCTTATCCTTCTCGATGAAGTTTTTGCACGGATGATGACCCGCCTCGACTTCGCGGCGCATTGGCTGCGCTCATCCGAAACTCATTGTTACGTTGTCACATCGGTTCGATACGATGCT
The DNA here is from genome assembly GCA_044376695.1 of Silvanigrellaceae bacterium. Taxonomy (GTDB): domain Bacteria; phylum Bdellovibrionota_B; class Oligoflexia; order Silvanigrellales; family Silvanigrellaceae; genus RFOM01. The sequence continues at coordinate 45,876 of JBILKM010000002.1, read as the reverse complement.
GTGCAGGTCGCCTGGGAACTCAGCAAAACCCTAAAATCGCTGAAGATGAAACCTGGGCAGGTGGTCATCAACCGCGCTTTTCCAGAGGCATTGCGCGCTGACCCTGCCTTCGAGGAAACTTTGCGCACCATGCGTCAACAAGAAGATGATTCCTTTTTTGCAAACTATCTGGATAATTTTATTATCGTGCAAAGGCGAGTTCAGGAACAGTTGAGTGGTGCTGCCCAATCTGTGCTTACGCTCCCTGTCGCTGAACACCTCGACGCACATTCGGCACTGCGTCACGAAGACTTGGCCTCGCTGGGCCATCGTATTCTGGAGCACACAGGAGATCGCTGAGCATGATGGAATTTGCGCTGCGTGGCCTTGAAACCCTGGGTGGTGTGGTGCGCAGACAGGTCATCGGCCTCGGGCGGTTCACGCTTCTCCTGCAGGAAGTTTTCTTTTGGATGGTGCGCCCTCCATTGCGCATTCAACTCATCTTCAAACAGTTCGAATTCGTCGGAAACAAGTCTCTTTCGATTGTAACACTCTCGTCGCTGTTCACAGGGGCGGTGTTGGGCTTGCAAATCGGTAAGATCTTCGGAATTTTCAAAGCCGAGGGTCTCATGGGAGCGGCTACAGGAAAAGCTCTCGCGCTTGAGCTGGCACCTGTGATGTGTGGATTCATTGTGACAGGGCGCGCTGGCGCTGCCATGGCTGCAGAAATTGCCACCATGCGGGTCAATGAACAGCTCGATGCGATGGAGGCAATGGGCGTTTCACCGGTGAGTTACCTTATTGTTCCGCGTGTGATTGCCAGTACTCTCATGATGCCAATGCTCGCTGCAATTTTTCTGTTCCTGGGAATCATAGGTTGCTACATCATTGGTCTCATCATGTTCAAAGTTGATACGTCTGTTTTCATTTCACAGCTGCAGTGGTTGGTGTGGGTTTCTGATATTCAAAAGGGGCTTGTTAAGGCTCTCGTGTTTGGTTTTATTCTTTCTACAATTGCCTGCTACAAAGGGTTCTATGCACGTGGTGGTGCAAAAGGTGTCGGTGAGGCAACCACTCAGGCTGTGGTGGCGAGTTTGTTGACCATTCTCATTGTTGATTTCTTCATTTCACTCGTCCAAATGCGGGGCTGATGCGATGATGCCCGGCGCTGAAAGATCGAGCTACTCTCAAAATGGCTCGCCTGTCGTTGTCTTTAATGAAGTTCGCAAAACATTTGGACAGCAACAGGTGCTACGCGGACTGAGTTTCGAACTACAGCGCGGCGAGATTAGTTTCATCATCGGCCGATCGGGCGAAGGCAAGTCGGTGACCATAAAGCATATTATTGGAGTTCTGCATCCTGATGCGGGCGAGATTTTTGTCAATGGACAAAAACTAACCCATGCTCCAGAAACCAAATGGATAGAAGCGCGCAGAAACATGGGCTTGCTGTTTCAGGACGGCGCACTGTTCGACAGTATGAGCGTCGGAGAGAACGTTGCGTTCCCGATCCGTGAATTCGAAAAACTTTCTCCTAAAGTACTAACGAGTCGGGTTGAGTCGTTGCTCGAAATGGTGGGCCTGCCTGGTTATGGAAACGCAAGGGTTCCGGATCTCTCTATCGGCGAGCGCAAGCGTGTGGGCCTGGCGCGCGCTCTCGCGCTCAATCCATCTATTTTGCTCTATGACGAGCCCACCACGGGAATGGATCCACTCATCTCGGAACTCATAGACTCTTTGATTCTTGAAATGCAGCGCAAGATTCCTGGGCTCTCAAGCGTCGTGATCAGCCACGATATTCAGTCAGTGCTGCGGCTAGCGGATCGCATCTTTTTTCTTCATGAGGGGAAAATGTATGCGACAGGGCGTCCTGTTGATTTTACAACAAGTACGGACCCAGTCATTCGACAATTCATCACAGGCTCACTGCATGGTCCCCTCGGTAGGCCGATCGCCTGACCCCCTGTGGGTTCTCCAACGAAAGAATGAAATTGTTACCCAGTTGAATTCAAGCACTAAAATTTCAGTCCGATGGTATTATGAGTTAGACCTTGGATCTTTGCCTTTGGCATCGAAAGAGGAAACGTGTTTGAACGAACTGTAACAACAGAATTGAAAGTCGGACTTTTCACCGTGGTTGCGCTAACAGCCATAGGTGCACTCGTTCTGACTCTAGAAGGCAACCCTTTTGCGTCGCGTGCGCAGAAGTTCAATACTGTTCTGCAGAACGTGGGTGGTGTTGGACCGCGCACTCAAGTGCGCACGAGCGGTGTCCAAGTAGGCGAAGTTGAGTCGATCGACATTCTTCCCAAAGGTGCCAAAGTTAATTTCCGTGTGAATGGAAGCATAAAGATTCCCAAGGGATCATATATTGAATTACGGTCCCGCGGTATTCTCGGTGATGTGTATCTCGAGATCGTTCGCAACGAAGAGAGCAAAGAGGAACTCGAATCGGGTGCGCAAATTCCGCAGATGAAAGAGTTCAACGACATGGGCACGCTCATGAGTTCGTTGGGCAGCATCGCTCAAGACTTGCAAAACGTAAGCCGAACTTTGGCAAAAGTTTTTGGTACGGGTGATGGTCAATCCACACTGCAAAGCATCGTCAGCAATGTGGAAAAAATTACTGCAGATGCTCGCGATTTAGTTTCAAATCAAAAAGACAATATAGCACTTACACTTGAAGCTTTGCGCGAATCAATGAGCAAGGTCAATGCACTGCTCGGCAAACATGACGGCCGTATCGACGATATTATGTTGGCTGTAGCCGATGCCAGCAAGGATATGAAGATATTCAGCGCCGAACTGCGCAAGATTATGACCGGTGAAAACAAGAATCGCGTCGAAAATATCATCGCAGCCCTGGATGATTCGATGCAGAGTGTGCGTCAGGCCACCAGCAAAGTGCAGCTGATTGTAGACAAGGTCGAAAAAGGCGAAGGCACTCTCGGACAACTGGTTTCACGCGATGACACTGCAAATGAACTCAAAACCACATTGAAGAGCGTGCAGGAGCTTCTCAAGCCTGCAGCCAAGTTGCGGGTTGAGGTCGACTATAAAGGCGAGCTTCGCCTAGCTGACAAGACTCAGTACGTGGGTGAGACCGGAAACCATTTCAATCTACGCCTGGCAACTCGTCCGGATCGCTATTACTTGCTTGGTGTCTCGGATTCGCCTCAGGGCCGCAACATCAGCGAAGTGCGCAGAACTGTCACCAAAGATTCTCTGGGTGCAGAGGTCACGCGTGAAGAAACGGTCTCATCTGAGGATCGTAGCCGCATCAAATACAACGTTCAGTTTGCAAAGCGTTTCGATAACGTTGGTGTACGCTTTGGACTTTTTGAAAGTTACGCAGGTGTCGCAGGCGATCTGTATCTCTTCTCCGACAGGTTCAGCACATCTGTGGAGGTTTTCCAGTTTGGCGAAGATCCTTCGCAAGCCGAAAATCGCTCGAAAGGAAAAGCACGCATCAAGGGTTACGCAAATCTGTTCGTGACACCTAACATCTATTTTACCGGTGGTGCTGACAATATCGGTCGCTCGCCTAAGCCGATTCAGTTCATTGGTGCTGGTCTGCGCTTCTCCGATGATGACCTAAAAGCGGTTATCGGTGCGGCAGCATTGGCAAAATAAGTTCTTGTTGAAATTTCCAAGAAAAAAATACGTAAAGCTTTTGACATCGGGGTCGATACTTTCTGCAGGTCTACTTAGAGGTGACGACCATGTGGAAAGCAACACTACTGCTGACGTGTGCAGCATGGAATTTGAATGGTCTGGCTGCCGAAAAAGCCGATAGACGTCTTGTCGCGCTCAATCGTGTTGAAACCAATGATGCCGCGCCCGCGGTGATTCAAAATCGTTTCTTCAACAAGCAATACAGAGTCGAGGCCGGAGCGAGTTTCGGAAGTCTTCTGAACGAGAGTTACAGCAAGACACAGTCGATTGGTGCGCGTGCGGGAATGTTTTTCACTGAAAAAATCGGTGGAGAGTATAACTTCGTCAATTTTCGTTCCAACGACTCACTCGATCTGGTGGCCCTGAGATCTCAGGAAATCTGCATCGAGAAACAGTGCAAATCCCTTGAGCCCAGCTTCATTCGATTGAATCGGATGCATCAGGTTCAAGTCGTTGCTGCTCCAATATATGGAAAAATTAATTTGCTCGATTCTCTAATCCTCTACTCTGATCTGACCTTAAGTGCAGGTCTGGCGCAGGTTCAGACAACCCAAGGGAATAAGTGGGCATTCACACCGGGCATTGGTCAGCGCTTCTACTTTTCAAAGTCATTCAGCCTTAGGGTTGATGTGACAGATGTCTACTTAAAAGAAAGATATGAATCGCAGGGAAGAACCCGTGAAAACTGGCGGCACAACTGGATGGCACAGGCAGGGCTGAGTGTCTTTCTGAATGCAGGAGGACAGTGAGCCATGAGAACGAAATTCCTTCTCAAAATGAGTTTGCTTGCATTGCCACTCTGGCCGATCAGTGCTGTTGCATCAGCTCAGCCGAACAAAAGTTCTCAAGCGAAAGTCCAGAGAAAAACACAGCTTCTCGATGCTGCTTGGGCTTTACAGAAAGAGCCGATTGCGAAGCGTATGATTTTCACTGAGAAAATTTTCACTGATCTGGAAAATCCAAACGTTACTCCAGCTCAGCGTGCTCGCATGATTCTCGCTGCAGCATTGGTGTTTGTGGGCGAGAACGAAACCCGCTTGGCTGGCGTTGATCTCGTGAGCCGTGCAGCTCATACTGCACCACTTCAGCTCAATTACACCGCAGCACAATTCCTCTGGAAAGAGTTCGAAAAGCGTCTCGATAAGAATAGCACTGCGGGAACAGTGGCTCTCACAGACATTGCAGAAGCACTTTCCGAAAGCATCCCCGCGGGAAAGGACTCAAGTCATACATACTATCTTGCCTTGGGTCGGCTCAGTGACCCTGGAGTTGCACTTTCACTGCTCTCGCAAATTGAAATCAACTCGCAATATTACAGACAAGCAAAGCTTCAAGAGGGGCTCGTTCAGGTTGGAAAAAATGATGTTTCCGCGGCCAAAAAAGCACTTGAAGTTGTTATTAGTCTCGATGCCACGGAGGCAGAGAAAGCTGCTGGGGTCAGTGATCAGCAGATTGTGGAACTCAAAGAAAGAGCCATCCTAAATCTCGCACGCCTGCACTTTGAAAGTAAAGAATTCAAAGAGGCTCTCACCCTTTACAGGAGTATCGATTCTGAAAGTGCTCTGTTCTACGAGAGTCTGAGTGAACAGGGCTGGGCGTTTTTCATGGCCGGGCACCCCAACAGGGCATTGGGTGTCGGCTACGGTGCCACCAGCCCACATTTTAACCGACAGTTTCAGCCTGATCAGTATTATTTGAGTGCTGCGGTGAACTATTGGCTGTGCGATTTCTCCGCTGCGCGCGAGAGCATTCAAGATTTCGTGATGCATACGCGAGAGGAGGCCAATCAATTGCGGAGATGGAGCGACTACCGCACCGCCGCAAAAGAGATTCGTTCCAATTACGAGATGAAGATGTTTTCGGTTGTTGAAGGGATGTTTCAAGGAGTGAGCCACCGCAACAACCTTCTCGGGCCACGTAGTTTGCAGTCGCTGGGCAGACGAAAGTCAATTCATCAGGCCCTGACTGAGGTTGCTCAATTGCGTAGTGCGCGGTTGCGTCTTGAGGGGCAGAATCTTCCCCCGAGAACCAAGAGAAATCTTGTGAATTCAATCATGGCACGTGAAAAGAAGGAACAGCTCAGGATTGGCAAGCTCGCAATGTCGCATGTGGATGTCATGCGCAGTGAATATGAGCGAGCTCTCAATCAGGTACGTTTGATTCATCTCGAGATCATGACTGCCGAAAAAGACAAACTTATGAACAACGGAAGAAGCGCCCAGGGGCAGGAGTTTCTGGGCAGTGAACAGCAATTTCTCGATAGCGTGGGAACCACACCACGCATCTGGAAAGACAAAAAACGTGAGTTCTGGAAGGACGAACTCGATAGTTTTGTATTCAACAAAAAATCCCAATGCAATCAGGCGGAAGGAGAGGAGAGACAACATGCAACGAAATAGGCCATTGATTTATGCTGTGGGTCTACTGGGCCTGCTTGGTGCGACACTAGAGGAAGCACACGCCAAGCAAGCCGCAGCCGGGGGAGCGAAGGCTCCGAGCCAAACAAACAAAGGCAACATGGCACTGGGCATGAGGGACGCTTCTGCAGAACTGCGCAATTGGCAGCCTGTGGTTGTGGAGCGCAACAAGAAATCTAGAACATTGCCCGTGGAGAAAAAGGGGCAATCATCCCTGGAATCTCTCAGACAACAGACCAGACAGTTTTCGGGTTCACTCCGCCTGAACAGTGATGTTGGCGAGGGGCGATTTGAGCCTCCTGGCCTTTATGAGTTCTCAACCTTTGTTAACCAGAGTGGCAAGAACCTTGGTAAAGAAGAGGAGCTCGAAAAGCTGCGTGTTTCGACCATCGCCAGCATCGAAAAGATCCTCAAGCAACCAACGAGTGCGTCGCAGAGGGTCGATCTTCTTTTGCGTCTTGCTGAGCTGCATTCAGAAAGGCATAAGTATTTTCTCCAGAAAGAAATGACAGCCTACGAGCTAGCGCACGATAGATGGACAAAGAACAACCGCGCAGCTGCAGAGCCAAAGTTTGTTCAGGTGCAATCGCTGAATTCGGTGAACATGGCTGTTCAGATTCTCCGTTCAGTTGTCAATCAGTACCCAAATCATCCGAGAACTCAGGATGCTCTTTATCATTTGGGATTTCTTCTGACGGAAATGAAGAGCGACAGCGCAGCCCTTTACTTTCAACGGTTGATCGACCGTTTTCCAAAATCTAATTTTATCGCAGATGCACATCTCGCATTGGGTGAATTTTATTTCAGTAGAAACAGGTTCAATGAGGCACTAGCCAATTATCAGAAAGTGCTCTCGTTCAGAAATAGTAGGAGCTATCCTTATGCAGTTTATAAGCTGGGATGGACATTCTTCAATGTGCGCGGCAATGAAGAGGAAACTGCAAAGAATCTTCAAAAATCACTCACTGCGTTCAAGCTTTTAGTGAAATACGCTGACGACATGTCTGGCAAAAACAGGATGAGCGAACTTCGAAAAGATGCTCTGCGCGACATGGTTCTCGTCTATTCGGAATTGGGCAATACTGCTGATGCTGAAAGCTATTTCAAGTCGGTGGAGGAGCCTGAGCTCTACGTGACGCTCCTGGAAAGACTCGCATGGCTACATGCGGACGCAGGTCGGAATCGTGAGGCTGTAGAGATATACGGACGCCTCGTCGCAGAGTATCCGCGCAACCCCAAAAATATTCAATTCATGATGCGCCTTGCTGCGATTCATGAAAGGGAACAGCGCCGAGACCAGCTCATAGAATCCCTCGAAATGGCGGCGCAGGCAGTGCACCCCAGCTCCGAGTGGATGCAGGCGCAAAAGAGCGCCGAGGCACGCGAAAATGCAAAGCGCGTATTTATTAAGGAAGTAAATTATTGGAGTGTCTATCTCCACGCCGAATTCCAAAAAACAAACAATCGCAAGACCGCACAGGAAAGCCTGCGCATCTATAGTATGGCCCTAGCACATCAGGGCGAAGGCCCCGAGTTGTTCACGGCGCTGTTCAACCAGTCACAACTTTTCACCTCGCTCGGAGAGCACGATAAAGCAATAGAGGGATATTATCGTGCTGCAACGCTCGACAAAAAGCTCGCCCTTAAACGTACCGAAAGCAAAACCGGTCTCGAGAACGCAATGGCCGAGAGTGAGCTTCTGTTGCAGGAGAAGGGAGCACCACAAAAGCGCAGTGTTGAGATTCAATCGATAGAAGCGCGTCTTGTTAAAATTATCGATCTACATGCAGGACTTTTTCCAGCGGATCCTGACAGGACAGCACACCTTCACCGTGCGGCTTGGTTGGTTTATCAGGCAGGGCAGACCCAGCAGGCAGCACAGCGTTGGATGGCGATGGCCAAAGAAAGTCCTCGCAGCGCTGAGGTGAGTGAGGGTCTTCGGTTGGTCGTGAAGCGTTCGTTCGACAAAGCTGATTGGATCAGCGCAGGTCTGGAAACCAAACAGTTCCTGGCCATTCCGGGAGTTGCGCAGGCTCCGCTCGGTGCGCAGCTTTCTAAGCTCCACCGCGTTGCTCACTTTCAACAGGCCCTGGCACTCGAAGCGGCTGGAAAGTTCGTAGAAGCGGGAAAGCTTTTTTCCGACTTTCACAAGTCCTTTGCATCCGATCCCGATGCACCCAAAGCACTGTTGAATGCAGCTGGCAACCAACTCAAGGCGCGGCAACCTGAAGATGCGCTTGCCACTCTTGAGAGATTCACAGCCCAGTATCCACAGTCTGAGTTTAAAACCAAGGCTCTGGAAATGATTGCTGCCACAGCAGAAGGCTTGGGACGCTTCGCGGATGCGGCCAGATCCCTGGAGCAGTTGTCAGCTCTGCAGGTACAAAAGGACGTTGCGGCACAGGGATTGCACAGGGCAGCCGAATTTAGGCTGGCCGCCGCACAACCGAGCCTTGCGGTGACCAATATCAAATCTGCAATTGCAGGGTTCAAGCGAGGAGAGGAATTGTGTGAGGCTTACAAAACTCTCATCGATGCGCAGGGACAGATCCGCTCTGTGGCAGTTGTTGTTAGCGCGAAGGAAGCAGCTCATCGATGCCTCACACAGGCTCCGGAGTGGGGTATCTACTTTTCCGGTCTAGCAGCAAAGCTTCACCTTGATGGAAGCAACAGTAGCGATGCCTCGAGTCTGGCTGCGTTGGCAATCAATAAGGCCAAGGCTTTGAAAGGGAAGATGGAGAATCCATTCGCACACGAAGGTCTGTTGTTGGCCGGAACTGTGCAGCTCGACCTTCTGGACATGCAGGGTCGTTCTCTTCGTGCGCGGCGTGTGTCGAGCTCGGAAAATCTCCAGGTCGAGTTTGCACGCATCAAGACAGAAGCCCAAACGTTGGCGCAGCAATATGCGCAGCTTGCCCAAATAGGTCAGGCAGAGATATCTGTGGCTGCCTTGTACCGTGTAGCTGAAATCCAGGAGGCTCTTGCAAGCATCCTGATGCAAGTTCCAAATCCGAAATCTGCTGCTGGTACAGATCTTGAAAGCTTTCGATCGCAGCTCGACAAAATAGCAATTCCACTTCAGGAGCAGGCTTCACAGCTTTACTCACAGGCCCTGGAAAAATCTCACGAAGCTGAAGTGATCTCTCCATACACGCGGATGCTGCAGGACAAGCTCGCGGTGCTACGTCCAGGTGAGTACAGAAAAGTAATCGAAGAGATGCCTAGGCCCTCATATCTCTCGCACGAATTACCGATGAGAAAAGAAACGCGTGCGGTTGTGCAGGAGGAAGAATGACTCAAAGCAGAACCAAGATCTGAATCCGTTTTGAACATAACTCTGGCTTTTATAGAGGAACAATGCCATGAGAAATCTGAGTTTGAATCAAATTTCAATTTGCCTGATCATGATAACATCAGGCGTGTTTTCGGTTTCGTGCCAAACGACCAGGCGCCCCATGGCGATAAAGAGCGCCGATAGTTCATCGATGATTGTTCAGGTTTCCGATGACAAACGCAGTTTGATGTGGAGTGGGCAGAGCGGCGCCAAAGATAAATCTTTGAAAGACCCACGCGTGCCTGCCAGAGGAACCGACAACAGCATTGCCTCGTTGCAGATGCACGCTGAACTTGCACTCGTGGGGAATTCACCTAAGGCAGCCAGCGAAAACGCACGCAGCATTTTGAGAGCTGACTTCAAGAATGTTCGCGCACTGAAAACTCTTATAAAAGCAGCACTGCTCGAGAGAAATCACTTCGAGGCGCAGACCTTGAGTGAGTCGGCATTGGTTTTGGCTCCCCAGGACGCCGAAATTTACTCTCTCCAGGGTCTTGTTCAGCTCCAACTCAATCGTCCCCTTTATGCTAAAGCTCTTTGGAAAAAGTCCTTGGCTATCGATCCTCTTCATATTCCAACTCTGATGAATATGGGTGTGCTGATGTTCCAGCACGGGCATATGGCGAGCGCCGGAGCACATTTTGAAAAGGTTCTCGCTGTTGTTCCTCAGCATCTCGATGCTCAAGTGGGTAAAGCTCTGGTTCTCAGTGCACAGGGTAATGCGGATTCTGCAGTTGTTCTTCTCGAATCAATTCTCAAAAAGACCGGGGAAAACGCCCTGATTCTCGAGAACCTTGCCCTGATTTCTCGAGATCGTCTCAAGGATTATCCGCGAGCCAATGCCTATGTGGAGCGCACACTCGCGCTGGGAAAATCTGACCGGCGTGTTTTCGAGACTGCCGTTGGAATGAAACAGGAGTTGCGGAGACTGATGTCCTCGCCGAGCAAACCTCTGAACGATGAATCTCTCAGAGAGCTTGCTGCCTCGGATTCAGACCAAGCTTCCATGGGCAATGCAGCAACGGCGCGCGACGCTGCCGCCTCATCATCTGACCTTTCTGCGATGGAGGATTCACTCAAATGAAACACATTTCATTCCTGGAAGGCCGAGTAGGCCTTCTCGACCATATTGTTTTAATTGTCCGTGCCTTCGCTCTTTTGCTCACCGGTCTTTTGATTGCGCATTCGAGCTTGGCCCGAGCTGGAACTGCTTCCGAAGGTACGACTCAGGGGTCTGATTCGGCATCAGCCCTACATTCGAAAAGTTCTTCTTCTGCCTCGGTCAAGGTGACCCGCGATGCTCGCGGACGAAAAGTTCAATATGTGGATTTTAGCGAGGCTGTTATAGAGGGAAAGGCCCGCGCTCCTGAGGGATTTGTTATTCAAAGCCGTGCTTCTGGTCGATTCAATTCTCTGATTGAGTTGCGCAATAACTTTCGCGAGAACATGGGCATCCATGCTCTTGAGGGCGCAACTCTTCCCCCAGCCGCTGAATAAGTTCTTCCCCCGCCAGGTTTCAGCCCACCGCACTGTTGCTTCCCACCCCATTGCTGCCGAGTTGCTCAATCGACTCGGCAGTTCATAATGTAATGATATAATTAAAAAAAGGCATTAAACCCGCTGAAACCTTAGCCGTAGGGAAGGGCGGTTTACAAAATCTTAAAGCTAGTGCATACATACGTCCCAAAGTGTCTATTCCAAACGAGTTTGAATGAGTCAGTCAGTCTGGCTACCGATGCAGCAGGAGGTTGCTGAAATGGCATCAAAGGTCTCCAAGGAACTTCAAGAACTCACACCCGACGAGGTTTTGAAGCTGAAAGACGTGTTGCTGAAAATCCGTGAGACGCTCCATGAAAAATCACGCGAGAGAAAAGCGGAAGGGATGTACGAAATCAGCCGCGATGATCTTGCCGATGAAGCCGATCTCGCCTCGGTTGAAACAGCCCAAGACGTGGGAATGAAACTCGCCGAGCATGATCGCCACAAGCTCACCATGGTTGAAAAGGCGCTCAAAAAGATTGAGGCCAATGATGGCTCATATGGACTTTGCGAAGGAACCGGTGAACCTATTGGTTATCGCCGCCTCGAAGTTCAGCCTTGGGTGCTTTATTCACTGCGTTACCAGGAAGAGTTGGAAAGAGGCCGCCGCGGCTGATTTTTGGCTAGTCATTCGATCCTGATTTGCCCGTTCTCGGCGGTGCTCTTCTGACAACCCCGGCGTAACCGGAGTTGTCAGAAGTCTGCCTCGAGGCGGGCAATTCTTTTTGCGGGACCTGTAAGAACGAGTTCGCGTGCCGCTTCACTGATGGCAATAATCCCGCCTGGCATTTTCAGTTTCAAAAGCTCAGGAAGAGGGTTCGGAAGGTTTTCTTTCAGAGCGACACGCATGGCACAACCACCGGAACCACAGCACTGTGTCAAACCCGCACCACGCTCATATACGATGGCATCCAGGACAGAGCTATTTGTGTTCTGCTGGTCTGGCTCTACAAATCCAATATTAGAGAGCGGTATTCCAAGTGCACGACAAAAAATCTCTGCCTGAAGCTCTTTGCCCATCTCTGAGAATTGTTCGCGATTGAATTTAGAGAACCATCCGGGTTTGAGTTGAACAACCAGGTGTGGATTTGCGAGCTGAACGAATGTGAGTGTCACCACGCCTTGCATCCAATCAGGCGCAGCTGCAGCGCCCAAGCTCTGCAAGTAGGTCTGCAAGAGGCCCGTGCGGTGCGCGACTGCAGTTCCCATACCGACAGATGCGCTGACTTCCTCGGAGAGTGGAGTTTGGGTGGCCTCAAGCAGACAGGCAAATGTCTGTGGGCTCGGAATCATCTCTCCGTTGATATGTTCGAGCGAAGATACCTCGAGGCGAGTTTTTCCATTCCAGAGTTTCTTTTCTAGAAGGACACCAGCGAGGCAGCGCAGCGCATTCCCACATGTTTGAGCGCGCGAGCCATCGCTATTCCAAATCGCAGCAGCAATTTTCCCTTGGTTGGGTTCATGGCACCAGACAACCACGCCATCAGCACCGAGACCTGTGTTGCGCTGACACATGGCCGCAACACAGTGCTCCCAGATCTCATGAGGCGCTGATGTTCGGCGTGCGATCAACAAATCCGCAAGATTTACGAACAGGAAATCGTTCTCTGCGCCGTGCCATTTTTCACATTTGAGCGGTTGCGAGAACAAAGATTCGAGCGGATTCATTACTCGGAAACTTCAACGACAACGTCACCCAAGACCCGGCATTGGCAAGCCAGGCGTTCATCTTCACGAGCAGCCATAGTTTCCAAGAAATCGCGCTCATGTTCTTCCATTTTGCTGAGATTTTCCGAGTGCTCAACAACACGAATCATGCATGCGCCACAAGCGCCATCGCGGCATCCGAAAAGAATGCTGGTATCATGATGTTCGCAGACGTCGATGATCGATGCGTTTTTTTCAACTTCAATTGATTTTTTGTCGGTTTTGATGGTGAGAATTGGCATGTGCGAGCCCCCAAATTTATGCCACGCAGCCGGGAATTACTCCAGCGACTCCGCATAGATGTCTCCTTTGGCATAAACCCCGTTTCGATTCAACCGATAATAGCTCGAATCTGGACGGTTCCGAGGGAGATAAATATGGCCAAGGACTTGCGTGGGTTACTGGAACCAGCTGCCACATCCGCCGCTGCCAAGGGTTCCCATGGCGCAAGCACCCTGGCTCAAAGGCGGAGCCTTTCGAGTCCGGGCGAGCCTCGGGTCTATCGGGTTCGGAGCGGATTTGTCTGTGGCCTATGTGGTAATCTCCATGGAGCACTCGACAAGGCGTTCGAGTGCCTCGGGCGCTGCACGATAGAGTTGAGGCTCCGCAGCCCAGCGGGGCCCACGCACCAAGGTACGACCGCTCACTTTGCCTGCACGGCCTGTGGGCGCGGATTTGCGAACTGTGATGACGCCGAACAGTGTTTCGAGCGTTGTCTCGTGAAGATGAAACCGACCCCGCAATTTGAGGTTGCCCTCAGGCGAGTTCAAGTGCGTTATATGCAGCGGCTTGCGTCGCACGGTGTGCGCTCGCTCGAGCGCATAGACCCTTTGAGTGAACACACCAAAATGCTCAGTACCTTAACTCGGGAACAGCAGGCTTTGGGTAAGAAACCAGAGCCGAACGTCGCTCACGCGCCGCAGCGCGCACCCGAATCTTTGGTTCAAGCGATTGCTGCACCGAAAGCAATTCCTAAAGTTGCTGCCGCACCTGCGCTCGTTTCAGCTTCGCTCGACGCTCTCGCGGAAGACGGAGCTCTGAATCAAGCAGTTGATGACCATGTTTCCCTTAAAAATGACTCTTCAGAGGCCCAACGTCCTGAAGGAGAGGGCGTCGAGGCGAAGATTGAGGCCTCAGAAGACGAGTATTCTGAAACAGTTTCTGCAGCAGCAGCTGCGCCTGCTTCAGAAGAGGCGCAGCCTGCAGATGCTCTCGCAGAGGCAGAGTTGACCCCAGAAGAGGCTGGCCTTGCAAATGCGCAGTTCTCTGATGCCGCGGACGGTGGTCTCGATGCATCCGATGTCGTTGCGCAAGACGAGCTTTTATCAGTGGTCGCTTCCCTTGGCGACCAGGATCTTCCAGAGACATTGGAATCAAGCGCGAAGCCGAATCAAGAGACAAGCATGCGGACAATTGTTGAAGGTGCGGCTGTACAGCTTGATCTCAGCACCGAAGAGCAAAACGATGCTCACCAACTCTTTGCCGGACAAGACAATGTCGGTTCTCGTGTTGCAGATGAAGGAGCATCAGCACTTTCCGCGTTGGCTTTCGCAACGCCAGAGACTTTCAATGAGAAGCCTCTCGGAGAAGAAAATGCTGCGCAGGCAATGGAGGGGCTGAGTCTTGATATTTCTGATTCACTTAATGCTTTAGGGGCAGACTCTTTGGGTTCGGATTCTTTGGGTGGAGCGTTTGAGGAAGCGAGTGAATTTGCTTCCATTGCAGAGCAGCCGTCGCTCACGGAAACGATGGGTGCAGATGTTCTTGCGATCCTTCAAGCACCTCCAGAGGGTGAGAATCTAGAGCTCGACACAAAGCAACACAGTCTTCTCAAAGAAAAGACTGTCACCATAGACAATTCACTTTTGGACAGTGTGACCTCGGACACTGGAATGGCACCCGAGGTCACAGAGGTTTTCGTGCGCAAGCAAGATATGAAACCGTATCGTCGCAATAATGCCCGCTATACTTGCAGTGCTTGTTCAAAGGACTTCTTCACCAAAGAGCAGGTTGATGCATGTTTTTACTCGCATCCCGAAGAAGGCTCTGAAGAAGAGAGGATGCTGCGAGAGAAGGTCGAAAAAATCAAAGCAAAGTCGGCGGCTTGAGTTTCACGTAAATTTCGATTTGAAATCCCCGTAGTTATTCGTTAAGTGCGTTCCCCGGAGCAACATTGCTCGGACATCGGAGGGATTTCATCATGTTCCAACGTATAGCGGCTCTCGCATTGTTCGTCTCTTCTCTTTCTTTTGCTGCACATGCCGACGACTCCAAGCTCGGCACCCGTAAGCATCCCCTGAAACTCGTCATGGTTCCCTCAACCGATTCCACCAAGATTATGTCAAGTATGAAGCCAGTGGCTCAGTGTCTTGAAAAGGAAACGGGTCTGACTTTCGACATTTCTGTTCCCAATAGTTACATCGTTGCCATTGAGGGAATGGGTTCGAAGAAAGTCGATATCGCCTTTTTGCCCACATTTGGGTACCTACTTGCACATGAACGCTTTGGTGCAGAAGCACTCCTCAAGGCTTCACGCAATGGTGAAACCACCTACCGCGCTGCGATTCTTGCTCGCACGGATCGTAACATTAAGACCATCAATGATCTTACCGGCAAAAAGGTAGCTTACGTCGATCCCGCTTCGACCTCAGGTTACATTCTGCCGAAGAAGATGTTTATGGACGCGAAAGTCAAACCTGGCCAGGAAGTGTTCCAAGGTAAGCACGATGCAGTGGTGACCGCGGTTTACCAAGGTCAAGTTGATGCAGGGGCGGTGTTCTACAACAAGCCTGTGGATGGCAAAATCAAAGATGCCCGGGAAAAGGTAAAGACACAGTTTCCGGATATTGAAGAGAAAGTAAAGATCGTCACCCTCACCGAAGACATCCCCAACGATCCAATCGTGATACGCAAGGAAGTCACTGCTGCGTCCAAAGAAAAGATCGCCAAAGCCTTTCAGGCATGTGTTGTGAAAATGCCCGACGCATTCCGAGGTATCAACAACTCCGATGCATTCGCTGCGGTAAAAGACTCCGACTACGATAGCGTGCGCAAGACCGTGAAGCTGCTTGGCATTAACATCGGCAGCGAACTTGAGAAGAAAAAGTAAAATCCAGCATCTCAGTGAGTTCTGATGCACATGGTTAAGGACACCCTCGCGCAGCAAATCATCACCTGCGGAAGGTGTCCTCGCCTTTTGGAGCACTGCAAAAAGATCGCTCTCGAGAAAAGGCGCATGTATCAAGATGAGGAGTACTGGGGGCGTCCGGTACCGAATTTTGGCAGCCTTGACGCGCAACTTCTTATTGTTGGACTCGCTCCGGCTGCTCACGGTGCCAATCGAACCGGTCGCATGTTCACTGGCGATCAAAGCGGAGTGTGGTTGTATCGAGCTTTGCACCGTGCAGGGTTCAGCAATCAGGCTCACTCGGAAAGCCGTGGAGATGGCCTAGAATTGCATAACACACTCATCACAGCGGTGGTGCACTGCGCTCCACCAGACAACAAACCCACAAAGGATGAAATCATTCATTGCCGTGGGTTTCTCAAGTCGACTTTGGAACAAAGCACTTCTGTTACCGTGATTCTGGCGCTCGGCAATATTGCCTGGGAAGCTCTTTGGAAAGAACTCGAGCTTGAAGGTGAAGTGCAACGCCCGAAGGTGAAGTTCTCGCATGGGGCGAAAGTTAAACTAAAATCAGGCCGCTGGCTGCTTGGAAGCTATCATCCAAGCCAACAGAACACTTTCACGGGGCGGCTGAGTGAATCCGCCTTCGACGCAATCTTCACAACTTGTCGAGAGCTCGTGAAATAGTCAGGTTGTTCAGTTCGGACTGCAGCCCACATCTGGAAATCCTTCCACTGTGAATTGAACCTGATCGCTTTCTACCGTGAATTGGAAGTCGTCCCAATCCACTGCCGCGGGCTTGTCTGTGACCTTTCCGAGAATCTGTGCACAGGCTTTTTCTCCGCCTTCGATCACGTCTGTGACCTTCTGCAAATTTGGGTCTTTGCTGCACGGTTCATAGGTTTTTTTGATGTATTCATCAGTCGTGTCTTCGAAGACAATATTTACGCCTCTGCTTGTTGTGCTTTGCGAAGTGCTTTGTTTGACTTTGAAGAAGAACCTATGACTGGAGTTTGCGGTTTCACGGTAATACTCCTCAGATACACCGCTTTTGGTCATGTACACGCGCGGGCGCAACTGCAAAACATTGCAGTATCCCTTTTTGGTATCGACCTTAATTTCTTTGTCTGGATCATCGCATCTGAATTTGATCCAATCAGTGTTCTTTAATCCCGCAACTTTTACTGCGAATTCTGTAATTCTCTCTGCCGAACATTTTGTCCCGGTGATTTTGATAATCGCCTGTGTGTCGGCTATGCCGTCACCTATTCCTTTGCGCGGGGGTTCTGTTGTTGGCATCGGAGTGGCCACAGAAACAACCTTGTCTGAGACAACCGTTTTCTTGCACGCAGCCAGAGAGCAGAGGCCTGCGATGAGCGCAACGGAGATGCATATGTGCTGCTTTGCCTGGGCGCTCTTCGATTTCAACATGTGTTGCCTCCCCTGAAACCCTTTTGTTTTCGGAATCATGAAAGAAAAACTTTAGTTTCTAGAAATTCAGTTTGTTAAGTTCCTTGCTGGGTTCGTATTGCGGGGAGGGCAGTGCAATGAAATGGCATCGAAAATTCAATTGTTCGATTTGTCTTGCTTTTTTTTATTCAATCGTTTCAGTGATGTGGATTTGCCTTCTCCTGAACTCCAGCTTTGCTGCAGCAAAGGACACGGCGGCGAAGGGCAGCGTTCCGCAGCCTCGAGCAGAGTTGGCGGTTCATGAGTGGTTTGCGTTTGGCTCGGGATGCAAATCCTCTTCCAAGGCAGGGAGTCGTAATCTCAAAGTTCAGAGAAGCGCAAAAGAAAGTCTGCAAGTGCGGCTGGCCCTCGAGGAATTTATTTTGAATGTTCCCTCGGGGGGCTCGGGTGTGCGCGAATGTGCCGTGCGCCTTAGCATTGAAGCGTTGCCCGGATTCCGGATCAAGGACATCGGTGTGAAATCTCAAATCCAAGCCAAAAAGGTCGACTCCGTGCAGCTCCGATCGCGAGTCCTGTTGCTTGTTGGAGACAGGTTGTTGTCACGACAAGAGTGGAACCTTGCACCCCAGGAATTTGCGCGCTTTCGCAATCAAGAGCTGTATCTTGTCCCTGGACTCCAAGCAGAAATGAGTTTGCCCCAATTGCCTTGCGGAAAAGCGCAAATTTTAGGCCTCGATTTTACATTTGAGGGCCTAACTCATGCCATCCCAAGTGGAGTTCAAATACCCAAGGAGGATTCTTTTCTGCGGATGGCACCAGGCTCGGAGACCGAATTGGAGATTTTCTTCGAGAAGTGCCGCTGAAACAAAAAGACAGGTGTTTGTTCACACCTGTCGTGTTGAAATGGAATCGAAAAGAGCTTTCAAAAGCCACCGTCGCTTTGAGCGTCTCCAGAACTCGGTGCTTTCTCTTCTTCACTGCGGTTGAGCTTGACCTGCTGAGAGTAGAGCTTTATCTTTTCTGTCGTTTCTTGATCGAGCATTCCTGAGGACGTCAAAGCTTCTTCTGCTTGTTCAGCATAGCTGCGTGCTTCTGCCCGCATTTTGTCCTTGTTCCACGCAATCAGAGATTTCAGCTCCGCAACCGCCATTTCATCGAGATACTTTGAGGGCTCAACCAGTGCGAGCATTTTGCTCAAATCAGACGCGAGTTTAGAGGTCTCATAGTAGCCAAGAGCACACCAATCGACGCCCGGTATTTCGCAGGGAGCGAGTAGATCTGCTTTTACTTTTTCGTAGTCGCTGAAAAGAGACTTAAGCGCCGCCTTGAGATCTTTCTGATTCATCACATTGCGGGTACGCAGCGAGTTGACCTCAAACCGTGCTGCAGTGAACTTCGCTTTTGCCTGAAGTTTAAAGCTCTCGGGTGTGGTTGGTTTCGCAGTTGTGCATGTGTTGATCGATTTCTTTGTCATGTCTTCGCGGCCCATTTTCTGATAGACGGTCATCAGTGTAAAATGAACAGCGATCAAATCATCTGGGCTCTTAACCAGTTTAGAGAGCCTCTCGAGTGCAGACAATGCAACACTTTGGTTATTTGCTTTCAGGGCAATATCCGAGATCGTGCGCAGAACCTTAATTTGATCTGCAGGATTTTTCAGAATCTTGAGATGTTTTTCGTATTCTGCCAAAGACTCATTCGTCCTGTTGGCCAAGCGATAATTTTCTGCAGCCTTCAATGCTGCTAATCTTTGTGTTCCCTCCACCGGATACAACGTGTTGTAGATCTGGTAGTGCTCTGCAGCCTTCAGATATTGCTTACTCGAGCTCGACATTTCTGCAGTTGTCCAGCGGATCTCTTTAGCTGAAGCAAGTTTTGGATATTGCCTCAGGAAAATGTCGAAAGCAGCCAAGGCAAGTTCGGGTTTGTTTGCCTGATAGTAATTCGCACCAGCGCGCTCTAGCGCGATGGGTGCCTGTGCTGAAACAGGGAATTCCTTTTGAAACGCCATATACCGAGCAGCACTTGCCTCGTGCTGTTTTGCATCTGATTGCAATTTTGCGATGTCGAAGACCGTGCGCTCGAGAAGGCGCGGAAGATCTTTGTATGGGTCGCGTGAAGGTATAAGAGAGAGTCTCATGAACATGCGAGTGAATTTCTCAACGTCTGCGAGCTCTTTTCTTTGAACCAAAACGTCAAGCAGAAAGGCCGCAGATTCCGAGGAGACGGGGCTGCGAGGATGCTTGGTAAAGGCCTCCTCGTAGCGTGTGAGAGCTGGTTTTGTTTGTCCTGACAGAAGTTGTACGTAGGCAGTGAAGAACATAAACTGTTCAGCCTCTTGGGGCGATAGCAACGGGCGCAATTTGTCTGCGTTGCTAATATAGCCAGCTGCGATCGCAGCATCGCCAGAGAGTTTAGCTCCCGGTGTGATCTTGATGTCTGTTCCGAGACCCATCTGATGCGAACGTGATTTCAGATTGAGGATGTGAGCCGTCGTTTTGTTTTGCTTGTCGCGGAATCTCGGCAGCAGAGGCTCGCTGCGCCTCACAACTTCAGCGTATTGCTTGGTTTGGTAGAGGGCATCAATCACCCGCAATGCATAGTCTTCACGCGCTGCGTAATATCCAAATCCTCTCGCAAAGAGGTCGTGCAAACCAACAAATTGATCGACTGTGCTTTTGTCGGGTGTCATTTTGAAGCGCGAACCGACCAGAGCAATGGTGTGCATGAGTTGTGAGTCCAGCGGTGTTTGTCGTTGTATGCCGCGAGAAATCGCTCTTTCCCATGCAAACTGAATCATCCTCAAGTCATTGGAAGCAATGTTGAGGTCGAGCATACGTGCTTCGGCCTTTGTCTTGACGTCCTCCGAAATATTTCCAAGCGCTAAGGCATCACCATAGGCCTTCAGTGCTGAGGGAAGGCTTTTACTGTAATGCGTCAGTGCAAATTGTTCGAGATAGCTGCGCGCATACTCGGCGAGATCGTTGTTCGCCAGGGTCTGGGTGATCTCAGGATTGATCGTGGTAGAGCTCTTCAATCCTGCGGTGATGAGCATATGCGATGCGGCCTGAAGAATTGCACCAGGAGTTTGTTCTTTATCTCCTCGGCGGATACCACGGCAGCTGGCAATGACCTCTTGCAAGATGGCAACAGCCTGCTGGTGTTTGTTCGTTATCATGAGCTGCTCGGCGATCATGATCTTGAACGCTGCAGCCTCGTATTGATCTGTTGAGTTCTGTGCGATGTTTTCGAGGTTTCCAAATGGGCTGGGGATACGCCCTGCACCTGCATCAATGGCCGTTCCCACAGCAGACAGTTCCCGCACATCATCGGGATTTCCGGCTTTTAATACGCTGAGCGCCTCCTCGCGAACGCTCGGGTCGCCCAACTTCAAACGCGCAATCAGTTGTTTGTATTTCCACTGCTTGGCATTCGGATGTTTCGGATTGTTCAGGAGAAGCTCATAATAGCGCTGTGCTTGCTGGCGGCGAATGTTTCTCAGTGTACTTGTCAGGTCGGGATAGGCTGGGTCGGTCGCCCCCACAACACGCATCCATTCGAATACCAAGGCCTGCTTTTCATAAAGCATGAGCATGCTGAGGGTGGTATTTATTGCCGCTTCTGATTTGGGTGGAGTTTTCTTCAAGTCCGCAATGAGCTTTTTGATTTGTTCAACTCGCCCTTTGGTTGCAGAGGGTTTGTAGTCGAGGACTTCGAGCAACTGGCGGTCGCGACCAGTAAGGTCGGCGGGGGTTTGGAAGCGCTTGACTGTCGGCCCCTTGAAAATCGGCTCCGTCGAAAGCATCCATGGTTTTATCAACGCGGGCGGCCTTGACGTGTCCACGCTGTCGCGGCTTGCGCTCTGAGCCGGGCTGGCATCTTTTGCGTCTGTCGTTGCTGAGCTTTGTGGCTCCGGAGCGCTGTTGCGCGATGCTTTTGCGGGCTCAGTGCGTTTGGGTGAGGACTCGGGCTCGGGTTCTGTTTCCGAAGGTTGTTCTGCGGCCACGGGTGCTTCTTCGTTGAACTCGTCGTCCTGCGCTTGCGCGGCCACGACACTAAAAACGCTGAGACCCACAATTGCGGAACAAAACAATGAGCGCAAAAATTCCGAAGACAACAATCTGTGGCTATTGTTCTTCACGACTCACCTCACATGAACGAACCCTGAAACTTGCTATTCGATGCAACTTTCAGGGTATCGGCCAGTGAGTTTAGGAGTTTAGTCAAATTCTCAACGAGCAGGACAGGTCAGCCAACCCATGGTTGCATAGAATTTGATGTCGTATTGGTCTGCGCTGAGGAGCAGGTTCTGGCTGTCGCTCGTCTTGCTACCCTGAACCACCAGGCGCGAGGTGAAGAGGCCGACTGGGTTAAAGGATGGAAGACACCACATAGCTGGGCCAGGTGCTGAGACGAGGAAGCTGTTGGTCGTCTGGCGATAAGCAGCTGGCTGATTGAAGGTCGTTCCATAGGGCAAATTTACAACAAGTGGATTGACTGGAATTCCGAAGAACGTGCCCTGCGTTGCAATGCTCGCAGAGGCTCCGCTGCTCTTGATACCGCCATAGTAGAGAGATTGCTGCAGGTTTGCCGCATAAAAGCCCCGAGCAATCTGAGCAGGTACGGCTAGGGTACAGGCCTTGCGTGCCGCATAGGGTAATCCCGAGTTCGCGGGAAGGTCGACACCCAAATTCGAGAAGATGAACTGAATTTGGTCGCCGGCAGCGATGGCAAGTGTGTCACTGCCCATGATGCAGCCAGTACCGTTGGCGACAGCCTGCTCAACTTTCCAATGAGCGGTTTGTGCCCAACCCGAGGACGACCATCCCAACATCGCTAGCATTGAAGCAAAGCCCAAAGTTTTGAAAATCATGTGTCTCTCCTTTCTGTCATTTGTACCGAAGCTGCTGTCTGCAGCCCCGGTGACGATATTCAATGGTTTGCGAAAAGACTCAGTTGAAACTTTCCAATCTGAAAAGACGCAAAATAAAGCATGTGCTGGTCGAATTGCAGAATTCTTGTGGGGTTGGATTTTCTGTGGCTGGAAATCTCGATCGATCTCTAGGTCGGCCTGATTGGGGCCAGGTTTTCTTGTGCCTTTTCTTTTGCTTAATTTCTTTTGCTTATTTTTTCATGGTTTTTTGAGGCTGTGGTTTTTTTATGTTTTTCTCTGAATTTTAAAAGCAAGTTAAGTTAACAAAGTTAGATTAAACTAATATGAATAAATGAAGAGAAGTTAAGATTAAGAAAAACACTGAATTTAAACTTTATTGTATTCAGTTTTGATAACTCACATTATGTTGCAATGGTGTTCGAAATCTCAGGAAGAAGAAACGAACACAAAAAAACCTTAAAATCAGCCTTAAACCCTCACACAGGCCAGGCATGGCGTCTCAAAAAAAAGACCAGCGAATGCATTCTTTAAAGGCATTCGCTGGACGATCTCTTTTACAGCCTGGGCAGGTTTTGCCCACTCAGCGGCAGGAGGAAGGTGTTTGCAACGCAACCTTAACCATCTCCCCCAGGACACGCGTGTGCGGGGCGACAAGAGTTCTGATGGTTGGAGCTCCGGCACAGGGGGACGGACCGAAGGACTCTACGGCATAGACCGCCGTGGAATCGGCATCGCCAAGGAAAGCCGGTCCACCGGAGTCGCCTTGGCAAGTACCCTCCTTGGGGAACTCCCTACGTGGAACGAAGATCGCAAGAGCTTTTTCAGGTGAAGAGTATGCAACGCGCATCCGGACACTCCGTAGCTGAGTGCCTACATTGCTAATTCCTTCTCGACCACGCGCCACACAGCCAAGTGGGGTCCAATTGAGTTCAATCTCGAGGCATTCCTTTTGGGACGCGTTCACGCGCGAAATCCGGAGACCAGTACCGTTGTTCACCATTCCACCACCAATCAACTCGGCAAGTGGTGCTTTGTCGAAGGCGCTGAGCGGAAAACTCGTGACAAAGTGAGTCAGCGCATCATTCTTTCGCGAGCTTGAGCCAACGTCGGAAAGTAGTTTTTCAAACACTGTGGCTTCAGGAGTGAGCCGTGGCACGTTCTTTTCAATGGAAGCAAATTCGGTCACACGGGATAATTCTTCTGGTGCGATACTGACAATGGCAATGTCGTCATGCATGCGTGTTGAAGAGAGCGCTTCACTTGTGCCACGGTAACTTGGATGGTTAACTGGGCGCCCCAGCCGAATGAGCTTTTTTGAAGCTTGTGAGTAGAAATAGAGGCCAAAGCTGCGCAGCGACGCCGCTGGAAGTTTTCGATTGCTGCAGGCCACCATCTCGTAGTCTTCAATATCATCTTCAAGACAATGAGCTGCTGTGAGCACAAAGGGTGTGGCGGAGATGCTGCTGTCGCGGACTATTGACGCACTACAGAAGGGCATGGATTGGCACCCGGGGACTTCAGGAGTCGCTGAAGTGAGTGGAATTTTGCAGCCAGGTCCTCCGAGAGCAATCAAATGTCCCGTGACTTGTGCACGTCGGCTGCTCAAGGATTTCAGTGGGCCATTAGACATGACCTCAGCCTCGCTGGAATTTTCCTTTGATGCAGTGCGGCAGCCTACCAATGCGAGAGCAGAAATCATAAGAAGAAAAGAAGAAACGGCAACCCGCTTCAAAGCGCTGTCGGACATTCTGAGTCCTCCGTAATTCACTTTCGATTCCAATCGTCCTCACTTGCACTGTCTCGGTCTTTTTCGCAATCGGTTTTGTGGCTAAAGTCGCCTCCTTTGACCTTAATAAAGCTTACCGAAATGCCATTGTTGAAGCCTTTGTACTCCTTACGGTCTTGGGTGGTACCCTCATAAGCCAAACCAACTTTCGCTGACTTGCAATCATCGCGACCTACATAGGACATTGCAGAATATCCCGCGGATCCGGGATATACAGTCAGAGCATTTCTGAACTGCCAATCGACCGCTTCACGCGCAATATTTTCAGGGGGCGCTGTTTGAGCTAAATTTTCCCAGTTTTCATTCACTCTGCCCGGAACCAGCTGCAGGTTCATGCGATAATCGCAACCAGCGCCAGCCTTGGAAGCGTCTCCCGGAGAGTCACCAAGACACTTCACAACGGCTGTTTTTCCATCTTTGGTTTGCACCATTCCCATTGAACTGTTCTGCGGATGAAGATGCAAAACCAGAGCCTGACCCTTGCCATAAAACCCGGGAATGGACGCAATTGAACCTTGGACTTCGCTGCTCTCGAAACCTGAATCTAACATTTTGGGCACTTGGTTGGATGCAGTAACAAAATTGTTGACGTACGTCGGCTTCACAAAGCTGTCTGCAGACCAATTGCGACCGGAATCAAACGAAAAGCTGAAGTCGCGCGTCCAACTGGAGAGGTCGAACGATTCATTTGCAGCTTTCGGTACCTTCATACCAAAATATCGCATCGTCATGATAAGCCCATAATGTGATGCTCCGCTGGCAGATGACTTCCCGATAATGGCAGCTTGTCGTTCACTTCCATCTTTAATTTTCAGGTCATTGTAATCCGTATCAACGTCTTCGAGTTCATAGTTTATTGTAGCAGGGAATCCACCAGCGATTGGCAGAAAAATACGTTTCTGATCGGGAAGATTTAAGCCGTTCCCTGGGCCAAAACGACCCTTCTTGAAAAACATACGGGAGAGGAGTTCACGGACATTGAGAGTTTCTTTTCCCGTGACATCATCGAGCCCCCTTGCTGATGCATTCACTGTGGAATTGATCATTCTTGCATAAGCAGACATGACAGCAGCGAGACGCAATTGGTCTTCGTCTGTATTCTGCGAGACTCGTTCGGTGGCTATCCCCAGTTTTTTGTGGATGCTGTACAGGCTTGCATATGTCCATTTCGTTGAATCTAAAAGCTGACTCACCTCGCCAGTGCGAACGAGTTTGATGGGATACCACTTCTCGTTTGCGTAGACACTCTTTGCCGCCCTTCTCCAGGTGTCCAAATCCAGATTCTTTTCCAGCTCCACTGCGTTGCTGCCATTTTCCGCGAGAGGTTGAACGAGCGGATTGTCAATGCTTGCATACCACCTGGCGAGTTTAATCAATTCGTCAATACGACCGGGCAGCTTTTCGTTGAATATACCGATCTGCTTGCTTATCTCAGACCTGTCTTCTTTAGCCCACTGGCTCACAGTCAGCACAGAGTTCCTTACAACTCCCGAGTTAAATAGAGTTTTGAAAATCAATACGTCTCCCAGCAAATCAAGTGAAACGGGAGTTGTTTTGGGAGCTCCTTTTGAGTCGGTAACGCGCTTCCAAAGCTCGTGCAGATTGACACGCACTGCAGCCTGCTTGAGAACTGTTTCACCCAGCTGGTAATCGTTGTGAGGTGCGTGTGGTTCAGTTGGGTAAGCAAGCACCCCTGCAACACCCAAATAAGGCTGTTCCTCGATTTGAAAACCGAAAGCAGCTTGTGCACCAAATCGAATATTCAGCAGATTTTTTGCATTTTCAGCTGCTGCCAACCACGATGCGACTTGAGCTTCCGATGGTCTTGAGGTTTTCAGGAAATTGTTGCCCAGGTATTGGGAAAATAAATCGGCCTTCGAATATCCGGAGGATTTGCTGAATCCATTTGATTTTAAACGGATCCAATAATCAAAAAGAGCAGGTTCAAAGTAGCGAGAGGTCGGCGTAATTGCGAGGTCGATAAACTTAGCCATATCAACCAGAGTGATCTCAGATGACCAGTTCAAACTTGAAACATCAAGTTCTCTTGTTTTGGATTCGCGCGGAACAATGGCCATCCGTGCTACGATTGAGATGAACGATTCGTCGGCGCAAGATGAAGCATTATCGATTTTTTCATTCGAATGGATAACCGGTCGTTTATGTTTACTTGTTTCTGTTTTGCCAGGAGTAAATCCAAAACGCTTTTGAGCAACGACGACCACATACTTACCTGAGCGGACAAAAGAAGGAGTGCGGTAGCAGTACCCTTCTCGTTCATTGCTCTCCAAGACGCGATAGGTCGTGACTTGCGGGAACATGTCGTTTCCGCGGGCTATGGAGGGTTTCACACCCACACCAAGCAGAGAGCTATCGTCATTCCGTACTTGAGCGCCCTGCTCGTGAACTGCCGTATTTAAATTCTCGGCACCGCGATTCCCACAAGCAGCGAAGAGGATTGGACTCAGCACAATAAAAATCAGCCGAACGCCATTCAGACTCATGGTTCTACCCCCCCCACCTCCGCTCGCGACAACTCAGCTTTGCTCGACATCCATATTGTGAAACTTGAGTCAGGATCAGGGCATTTTCTTGAGAGGAAGAGAGCTGCACCAACGCAGCTGACCTTTCTCAAGATCTCATTAGACGACTGATAGGCTCCCAATACTGGAGAGTTAGGAGATTGGTTTCAAGAGTGTAAGCCAGTATCCGATGTACCGGTTACTAAAAGGGGGGGAGTGGATTGAAAAAAATTGCAGGCTTTTTGTTCTTCGTTGCAGTGACAGCGTGCAGTGGGAAACCGAGTGTAAATTCGGTAAAATCTGGATTCCCTGCCAGTCAATCCGAACCTGCTTCAAAGGGCGATCCGAATTCAAATCCGAAAAACGAGGAGCAAGTTGCATCAACTATTGAAAAACCTGGAACTGGAAACAACGGCACACAACCGCCAGATGGGGAAAAGCAACCAGAACAGCAACCGTCGAATGTCCAAAAGTCCAGGGAATTTCCGGGTGTGTACTATTCAGAGCACGTGAGTGACCAAAAAATTCAAGAAATGATGGTCGGAGCAACGCCTTTGGATGTGGGTTCTGCATATGTGATGAAGCCCTGGTCATCAGACACACCCACTCTTTTTGGCACAAAATGTTTTGGTAGCGTAAAAAAAGAGCTTCATTTTTATACACCAAATGGGATCAAAAAAGTAAACACTGGATCATCAATCGAGATTGTCCCATATCTTGACGATTCTTATTATTCATCAGCTGGTTTGGTCGATGTCTCTGGAGTCACGTTTAGAGTCCCGATTGATCCCGACAGAGTACAGGTCGACTGCACTTCCGCTGTCGTGACCGTTGGTGCAATTGAGCTTTTTGTCGACAGAGCTCTCACGATGCTCTCATGCAGACTTGATCCAGGAGCATTGCTCACACAATACTCCCTGAATGGTTCAACAAATGTTTCCTCATTCGAGGGCTGGACGTCTGGCAACCCTGCGCGTAAATGCGCGGGATTTGCTCGCTCAAACGCGATTATCACAGAGCGAAAGAGTCTCGCTGTGTACCAGTCTGTCAGTGTAGGAGCACCCAATATATCCACTTCGCCCTACACATCGCTCTTTGATTTTTACTACAGCAGCTACTGTTCAGGAGAGGCCACGAGCGATTTCTCCTGGAATTATTTTGACGTTGAACGCTTCCCAATAAAGCTGGGAACAAAATTTTTGATCACGTTCCTTGGTACAGACCCACGAAACGCATCTGCGGAAGCGATATTGGGTGGGAGTGTAATACAATCAAGATACTCAGATTTGCCCGCCGGAAGTTTTACAACAAAAAACTGCAACCCAGAGATGTATAACATTGTTTTGAAAACCCCCAAGCTATTTGTTGAGAAGTATGCTGTTGAAGTTGTGAATGGCAGTGCAACAGTCAAGAAATGCAACTTGCCACAAGGCGACGGATTTGTGCAGAAGAAGCTTGGTAGAACGATTCGATACAGCGCGGCTGGGTCTTTCGTAAGAAACTACGATTTGGTTAAGTTTGAAGGATGGGTGTCGACATTATGCGGTTTTGGTGAGGGTATTCTGATTGTAAATTGAGTACTTTAGGTAAACGGAAACAGCCAACGGTTCTGTGAAGCTGCGGACACACTTGGCGTTGGGTGAGATTATGTATGTTCGAAGTTGTGCAGTTCCTTTGTTCTTGCTCATAGGCTGTTCCGTTCAGGGGGCAGACCCAAACAAGGTGTGTCCAACAAAATCGGCCTTGGTTAAGGGTAGCTCACCTACGAGCGTAGAGAAGCCCTCCAACCTCTCACTCGTTAATTCGACATCTGGAACAGCCATGGGAAAACATGTTCTCAGAGGATTCTTTCAGGTCAAATGGGAGGTCGAAGGTGTTAAAGGACAAAAAAACTGTGTGATGAATTTTCTCCCAGATGAAAATGAAATGGAAGGAAAAGTGATTACTGCATCCCACTGCCTGCCTGATGTTTCCGATTCAGAACAAGGAGTATTTAATTACAAATTATATTTTGAATTTCGTGGAAAATACGTACCGATTGAAGTCAGCGCGCCCTCATATCGCAAAGCTGCGAGCCTCTCCAGACTCATTAACAGACACGTTGTTTCTGCTCTACCAGAAGATAAGACAAAGCACTGGCTACCGGAGTATGGCGCAAACCTGTGCAAAGAAAAAACGCGAGAGTTCAAGCGCAGCGGCGAATCAAAGTTGAAGGTCGCTTGTTTTTCACGGCAAGATTTGCTCGCCGTGGAAGTACAAATTGAAGAGAAGTCCGGAAAGAATTATCGAAACTACAGAAGGATGTACCAAGCACTCATGGAAGAAAAGAACGCAGCTGGCAAAGGTCTCCCAGAGTCTGCAAAGAAAGAGTACTCGAGCATTTGGTCGATGGCGCTCATGGGAAAGGCCAGGCAACGTAATTTGCGTTCAATAGCGTTCCTTTCGAATGTTCAGTTCTGTGCCAGTGCCCAAGAGAGTATTGACCCCGAGACGAACCAAACCGATCCCAAAATCTTTTGCAGTATGCCGCCTGAGCTCAGGGAGATGATTTTTAAAAGATCTGCGGGCGAGAGTGAGAGTGCTGAGCTCGAAGCTATCCGGAGCGACGCGACAACTCCTTTAGCAAAGCTGCGTGAGAAATATCTTGGTTGCATACGTTCCCCTTTTAGCACTCCCGACGAGGAGACTGGCTGTCAGGCAGAAACTGACGCGCGCAAGGCCTTTCAAAAATGGGTGCTGAATGGAGAGCGAAATCTACCGAGCGTCGTAACTTCTCCCAGTGTTCCCTTAAGCTTCAAAGATTACCTCCGAGTTGTGACGCATAAAAAGAGCGACAGTCAGAGCGTACAGCTCAGCGCTCTCGATGTTGTTGGTAGAACAAGCCGAACTAATTTACTGACGACCGATTCAGATGGTGTCTTTATCTTCGCATACGATCCATCTGAGGGGCATTTTTCGTTTGCCAAGGGTGACAGCGGAAGCTTACTCAATATTTTTGGTGGCTACCCGGTTGCTGCCCTCTCTACGGTTGATGGTGAACCAACCTCCGGTGGAACTGCAGTTCTGCCGCTGCCTGAGGTTCAGGATGAAATAGATGAGGAAGCACTATCTACATCAACGCAGAACTGCTCTCGTTGATCGTGTTTTTGAGGTGTAGTGAAGCCGTGAGAAATAAGATCGATATCAAAACTCTTGCCGCCCTTCTCTCGTGTGTTTTTCTCACTCTTTCGTGTCAACCCAAAAAGCCTTCCGAGGCCGAATTCATGGGACTTCCAAAAGAGTATTATCGGTACAAATTTGCCACGCAGCCCATGCGCTATTTGGATGGTCTCGTTCTGGGTCAATGCCTCGGGCAGGAAATTAAACGACGTCAGTTTACTTGGGGAGTGGATCGAAAAAAGTATTCGATTTGGAATTTCGACTCATATCTCACCGGCAGCGAATACACTTATTACACAACTCCAAGCGAGATGAATCTAAAGAAGTGGATCCTGGCACAGCCCGATAATTCAATTACGCCTGTGAGTCTGTTCAAACAGGGTTTGACTCTCAACAACAACAACGTCTTCGACGCCCTTGTGAATATTCACACTGTTTTGAGAAACAATGCCCGATGGCAAGCACCCTACGTAAAGAAACAAAAGGCCCCTTCCACTCCTGCTCATGTTGAGCAGGTGAATCTGTTTTTTAACAAGTTTATTGATATCCGAGGTGATCTCACGGAACGTGGAGGAAACTTCCGAGGGGATCATCCGGGATCCTGGTATCGCATTTGGGGGATGATGCTTAAATTTTTGATGAGCTCTCCTGTAGGCGAGCAGAACCTCACATGGCAAAATCCCTGGTTCAATTTCAATCGGGATTATCTTCGAGTGCTCGTGGCTGGGTTCGCCGAGAATATAAAGTTCATTCTCCCTGGTTTTGCTGATGATCCTGACAAGGCAAGAAAAGGTGATCTTAATGCGCGCGCGGCCAATGCCGCATATTGGCTGACTATGACCGCATTGAATCATCCCAGCACTCAATTTGTACGGCCCTGTAATCCATCCGATTATCTCGTTCGGCAACAAACGACAGATATGAGTAAATAGAAGATAGCCGGGTCGTCTAAAACATTATTAAAGCCCTTGGCCTTTTGTTGTTGCTTTTTATTATCTGTTTTTATTGGGAAAATTCTTATTTTCTTCCTTCCCCTATTTTCCTCCTCAAATGCCCTGAGGTCATGACCGATCCTCTCCATAGACACCCACTGGTCGCGGAGGCTCCATGGCAACGCGTTGGTTTTGGCGAAACCTACCTCTCCTTGGATCCTCCTTGCTGTTGGCCTCGTGTGGCTTGCTCACGACGCGTGAGAACACGCTCAACGATGAAACGATTGAAGTCTCAAAATTAAAAGCCAGATCCGAGAACCTCGTATCGAAGTCCTCGGTGACTTCCTGTGACGGCAAGCCTGCAGGCAGCACCGAGCAGCGGTTGCGATTTGAAAAAGAAAGTGTTGCTTTCGGGGAGAGTTGTCGCCCAGAGACCCAAATGCGTATCTGCAATGCTGGGAAATGGAGTGATTGGAGCGGCGGATATACCTCTGAGAATTGTGTGGTGCAAAAATCGCTTGATTGTGTTGGCGGCACCAATGGTTCTCAGGAAACAAGAGTTCGGTTTAAGAGTACATCAGTTGCGTTTGGCGCTACTTGCCAGCAGGAAACCCAGACACGCTCGTGCAATGCGGGCATATGGACGCCTTGGAGCGGGAGCTTTCGCGAAGGAGTTTGCCTTGTGGGTGAGCCCAGGGACTGCGAGACAGGAAAGCACGGAACTTCAGAATCACGTATTCGCTACAAAACCTCAGGGGTTGCCTTTGGCGGAGTGTGTCAAGGCGAGTTGCAAGTGCGCTTCTGCGACAATGGCTCGTTCACGGCATGGAACGGAAGTTTTGAAAACGAGAATTGTGCTGTGCAGGCGCCTGCGAATTGCTTGAGTCCGAGCATTTCACATGCAGGAGTGGCGACTCGGATTAGGTTCAAAGAGAGTGCACCTAGCTTTGGTGGTGCCTGTGAATCAGAATTGCAGGTTGCGAGCTGTTTCGATGGTAAATCCTCTGGATTCTCAGGTTCCTTTGAGTACGATTCCTGCAAGGTTCAATTGCCGAAATCATGTGAGTACCGAGCAGCTTCCGGTTCCTTGTTGAAAGTTCTCCAACACGGCGAGTCGGTCTCGAAGATTGTTTACGAGAAACCTGAGGTTGAATTTGGAAGTGAGTGCAATTTTGAAAACCTGGTAGCGGTCTGCAACAATGGCCGTCTAGATTTTGCAGCATCGAAGTTTTCAACACCGAATGCGTCTTGTGTTGTGAAAAAAGCTTCACCCTGTCTCGACCAGAAGGGCACTTCCGTTGCGAGCGGGACAACTGAATCTAAAACAATGTACGTTGCTGCAACTGCAAAATTTGGTGAATCTTGCCAACCTGAGCTTCGCACTCGCACATGCAACAATGGGGCGTGGAGCAGTTGGACTGGAAAAGCGGACTTTGAGTCTTGTGTGGTTGATAAACCTTTGACCTGCGGAAAGGTGGCTCATGGTGGTATCGAGAGTCAGGTGCGCTATGAGAAATCAGCGGTTGCTTTTGGGACATTATGTGTCGCAGAAGTTCAGCAGAGAAGTTGTAGCAATGGAAGTTTCTCCAACTGGAGTGGTTCATTTTCAGAGGTGAACTGTGCGGTGCTCCCTGCGCTGTCGTGTCAAAACACACCCCACGAAGGAGTTGAAACACGCGTTCGCTACGGAGCTGAGTCGGTGCCTTACGGCTCGACCTGTTCCTCGGAAATTCAAACGCGTTCGTGCTTTAACGGACAGTTTGGTTCTTGGTCGGGAGCTTTAACTTTTGCATCATGCAACGTTCAGGCGGCCTCTCCTTGTGAGGGAGGAATTGCGAGCGGAACGACTCAATCCAGAAGGCAGTTTCTGCAAAAAGCAGCGGCCTTCGGGCAGGCCTGCCAGGAGGAAATCCAAACGAGAACATGCAACAATGGGCAGTATTCAGATTGGTCAGGTTCCTTCGCTGAGCCAGCCTGTATCGTGGCGCCCCCGCTCTCTTGCGGAACCGTTCCACACGCCGGATTTGAGACCCGTACGCGTTACGTTGCTTCTCTGGGAAATACTGCAGGCCAATGCATCAGCGAGGTTCAGTCGCGTTCATGTTCGAATGGTGTGCTGAGTTCTTGGTCGGGAAGTTATCAGTTCGATAAATGTGAGACTCTTGTCCCGCAGCAAAAAGCATTCACTTACACCGGTGCAATTGAGACGTTCAAGGTGCCTAAGGGTGTTTACTCCCTTGAGATTAAGGCATGGGGCGGTGGTGGTTGTGTCTTTGATGAGACTCCAAATTATGCCGCGTCTCACAACGCAGATTTTGGGGGCGCGGGTGGATTTTCTTCTGCCGTGATCTCTGTTCAACCAGATGAAATTTTATCCATTCAAGTGGCACAGGGTGGTCAAAAGACAAGTTCCAGCGCGGGTGGCTACCCCAATGGCGGTGCGGGGTACAACGGGGGCTGCGATGGAGGTGGCTCTTCAAATGTTTTCATTGGTGGGACAAATGCACAGAATTTGATTTTGGTTGCAGGCGGTGGCGGTGGTGCGGGTTGGTACACCCCGAGTGGCGCGCAACGGCAAGGTAACGGTGCTCCTGGTGGTGGTTTGACCGCGCAAAGTGGAAAAGCAAATCCAGGTGCTGGTGGCAGCCAGAGCGAAGGCGGTCAGGTAGGAAATAAGAAAGGTGCTCTCTTGATGGGAGCAGCTGCATCCGGAAACGGAGGCTCTGGTGGCCCGGGTGCGGGCGGTGGCGGTTACTACGGCGGAGCTTCGGGTGTTGGCGGAAACGGCGGAACAAATGGCGGTGGTGGAGGCGGTAGCTGCTTTATCGGCTTTGCAACAGGTGGAGCTGTGTTGGCTCCAAATTCAGGGTCTGATGGAAGCAAAGATTACATCGATCCTGCTGGTGTCTTCCGTATGTCGAATGGGCGATCGTATTCGTTGGCAGAGTGCCTCAGTGGTTCGGAAAAGAACCCACCGAAGCAGAATGACGTCGATTATGTTGCAGGCGTTGCGCTTGGTGGTGATAAAGTCAATGCGGTTCAGATACCGGGATACTCACCCAACTGGAAGACAGCCGTAGGGGGTAACGGCCGCGTTGTGATCCGTTACGGATTGCCCGCGAGTATGTTGGCCACCACGAGCAGCAGCCCTACTCCAGCCACGTTGAGCGCCTGTGCTGCAGATGAGGCAAATGTTCCTGGCCTGGGATGTTTGTACAAAGAGGGAAATCGTTACCTTATTGGGGTTATCAAGCAAAATGTAATTAACCCATCCCAGGTGACCGGATCTGTGCGGCCCGATGACACCTCAAAGGTGCTCGACGATGCACGCTGGCAAAAAATCTGGAATGCGGCAGATGGCACTGCTGCCGGAAACTGGCGGCTTTCCGCGCAAATGGAGACTTCTACGAATGCTTGGGAAAGCGTGAGTGAGCCTGCAGCCAACAATATCCATCTGATGAAGAACGCCAATCGTTTGCCCTTACTCAAGACTCTCGCAGCCCCGGTATTAACGGCCTATGTTTACAGTTTGTTTCATCATGAAACCTCAGGCGACACTTGGACAGGGATGGATTATTCGGGGATCATTTACGGAGGACCGAACGGATACAGCACATTTGGTTGGTACAATCAGGCTGGAAATCCGAGCTTCTTCTCGACCGCCTACAGCTATGCCTCGAGTCGTATGAGACTTTGGCTTTATCCGTCTTCAGTTGATCTTGTCGGCACAGCCGCCGCAGTGCCACCGCGGAAATCGGCCTTTTCCTTTTCTGGTGCTGTTCAAACCTGGACAGCACAGCGAGCCGCGAGCCCAGCAAATCCCATTGTTATAAAAGTTTGGGGAGCGGGAGGCGCAACTGTGAAAGACGGTGCTGCGGGCGGTGGTGGCGGCTACGCAGAGATTTCTGTGACCTCTGGTATCAATGCGGGTGATGCGTTGTCTGTCTACGTTGCCGGAGCTGGACAATCTGGATCGGCGAGTCGTTCAGCTGGCGGCGGCGGCGGTGCGTCTGCGGTGATGAAGGGAGATGTGCTTTTTGCGGTGGGCGCTGGTGGTGGTGGCTCGCATGCCGTTGCTGGCTCGGGATATGGAGGAGCCGGTGGCGGCAGTTCAGGCGTGCAGGGAGGAGGCGATGGCTGCGGCGGTGGAGTCGGTGGCGGTGGAGCCAATGGCTCGACCCAAGGTGTGGGTGGACCCTCGAATCGCAACTATGCAGCAGGCCAGCCCGGTCGCGATGGCCGCGGAGGTGACGGTGGATCCGGCAATGGCGGTACCACGCAAACGGGTACGGGTGGTTGGGGTTGGCGCAACGGTGGAGATGGTGGCGCCGTGCCTGGAGATGGTGGAGGTGGCGGCGGTGGAGCTGGATATGCCGGTGGCGGCGGTGGTGGTGGCGGATGTTGGGGAATGGGGGGTGGAGGTGGTTCCTCTTACTTCAACGCCTCATTTGGCACTGGAACGCTCACACCGG
This sequence comes from Silvanigrellaceae bacterium, assembly GCA_044376695.1. Classification (GTDB taxonomy): domain Bacteria; phylum Bdellovibrionota_B; class Oligoflexia; order Silvanigrellales; family Silvanigrellaceae; genus RFOM01. The sequence goes on along the minus strand of JBILKM010000002.1, from coordinate 10,923 downwards.
GTTCTGGAGCCACTGCGGGGCAATCGAGCGATGCAGACAATGCGAGCCAGGGAGCTGCATCTCAGCACGGGCGTGTGGTGATTATCGACTGATTCAGTGTTTAATCACAAATTTGGCAGAAGGCTCCCATCACAGGTGTCCTCTGCCGGTGCTAACTTCGTGATGGCAATCGCTCTAATAATTAGTGGACGCTACTGCTTGTACCAACACGCTTCTCGAGCGGTGCAACCACGGGTGCCGAAACTCCGAGGTTGAGGCCAGCGGCTGTTGGTGATGCTAGGCACACCAGGTTTTTAAAGTTGCGCAATCGGCGCGCGAGATCTGCTTCAACTCGGAATGCTCCGATGGTGCTGGCATTGGTGAGAAAGGCGGATGGATCGCCATTGAATGGACTTGTGTGCGTAAAGAAGACGTTAGTCTCGGAGCTGTGGCACCCATCACAGGACTCCAGGGCAAAGAACCGTCGTTTGATATTACTCGAGTCAGATGAAAACCATCTCCCAAAGTTCGCCTCTGAACTAGGCCCAGATTTGAAAGACTTGCCGTTCCGTGAAAAACTTTCTGGCATTTGATGGTTTGACGCACTGAAACGACATGAAGATATATCGTTTGGATTCGAACACGTGACATTGCCATCAATCCAAGCCCCAAGGTCAGCATCGCTGCGGCTCGTCAATCCAGAACCCGTGATGCCAGACCCAACGCCTAATGAATTTTTGGTCGTAGTTGCCTGCAGCACTGCCTTGCTGAGCGAGTTTCTCACGCGGACGATTTCTCGCAATTCCCAAGGAGAATCAAGAAACTCATTGGTTCGAATCTGAGCAATGGCCGCTTGAGTCGCAGTGCCCGTCGCTGCGCGCTTTTGTGATGTACGACGGACAAAACGATTGGTGATTCCCTCAAGTGCGTTCAGATAACTCGCTTGGTTGGAAAATATAGGTTGACTCGTCAAAGATTGATCAGGTTGAACACCCGAGCGGCTGTTGTTGGTGTCGCTCAGGTGATTTTTCAGGTCTCTCCATAATACCGTCCAGGATGCCTGCGTGATACCGCCGGTTGGTGAAACTGTTCCGACTGGCAAATTGTATTCAAAGATAACGGTCATACTTGATGAACCTGTGAAGCCAAAAACAAGTCGTCCTTCACCCGCCGTCGTCGAATCAACCGCTCCCGAACTTGTTCTCTTGACGATGTCCATTCGATTCACAATCGCGACCAACTTGAACGGAGCACCACCCAACCAGCGTCGGACAGTGCCATTTGCGTCCATACGTATGCCCCACATTCTTTTGAGGGCTATTACTGTGTTTTTGCGCTCCGCGGCGTTGACACCGTTGACGGTCTGAGAACCAAACATGTCGATGAATGAATCTACCGCCTGTTCTTCAGCCAAAAGATTCGCTGCGCTGTTTCCAGGATCCGTTGGAAGCTCAAGAATTTCACGCAGGGCATTGGCAAAACTCCATGCTCCACCGGGGCCCGAATTGTTTACCGAATTCTTGCTCCTGTTGTCATTCAAAACTGCAGGAGAGTTGATATAGAGCTGTCCTCGAGGAGATGCCGTCACACTGTTGAGCGCAGTTGTGGTGCATTGTGCTTGGGTCAAACCCAAAAGTTCATCATTCCCAACAAGCTGCTCAACAGCCTGGGTTTCCTCAGTCGTTTGTAAATTTGCATTCTGCTCACCACAACCGAACACCGTCGTCGCGGTAAGAACCGAAGCAATTAAAAAGCGTGCTGAGCGAACGACCATGATCTTCCCCTCTCTGATGATTCTTCGCTGATTGAAGCGATTATGGATTCACGTTCGTCAGAGATAGTAATGATCTTGAGTTAAAAAAATAATAATTGTATCTACAGATGATTGCACGGAGCGAATAATATCAAAAATAAATAAAAAAAGAACCGGGTTTAAATTTTTAACAGCGAGGATTGTAAATGCAAATAATACAGAGGATGAAAAAAATAAGTGAACAATAAAATTATTGTATTTTCGGAGTGTTGTTTGGTTAATTAATGAAAATCTGTTGTTCCCAAGCGATTATGTCAGGTCAACTACCGAGCGATTATGTCAGGTGGGGTCAGGCGACCCCACGTGCCCGAATCCTCTGCGGTTTTCGGACGCGCTCCCACTTCAGTTCCGTTCCTGCAAACCAGATGGTCATTCGTCCCTTAAGGTCGAACCTAAGTTCCACGGTTTGATTTGCGAGCGAGATTTTCTCGGGATGTGTCACTCGGAAAGAATGAGTATCCAATGAGATCGTCTCACCCGGATTTACCTTTCTGTGCTTGAGGATTGAGAACACTTTGTCGAGAGCCAAGCCCTCAGGCACAGGCCTCCAATCCTCGAGCGCAGACGCAGGTTCCACAGTGAACTGTCCCCATTGTTTCGGAATGGAGTCTTCATTGAGAAACAGATTCGCTTTGCCCATGTCGGTTATTTTACGCAGCCGAAGTTCAGGGATAAGTCTGTCTTGAAAGGTTCGGAAAGTGCGCTCGATGCGGCCCTTACCTTGAGGAGAATTTGCATAAATAATCTTGATGCCAAGTTCATTGCAGACGCGCTCGAATTCCGAGAAATTCTGTCGCTTTTGTCCACCATAGAGGCCCGCACGGTCAACGTAAATAAAACGCGGGACACCAAAGCGTTCGATGATCGCACGAAGTCCACTGAGGCAGGCGTTGGTCGTTTCGCCGTAGTGAAACTGGCAGTAATGAAGTTCGCTTGTAGCGTCATCGATGATTGAGATCAGCACCCATTCTTGACCTGCGACCCATTCATGATGCGAACCATCCATTTGTAAAAGAAATCCACGGTTGCAGTGCCTTTGTCTGGTTGGACGTGGCTTTCTCCGCTGCCGCCGTTTGTTTTTGGCAACACCGATTTCCTTACACCATGTGCGCAGTGTTTCGCGCTTGATTTCGAGTTGAAGGTCTTCCAGGAGCCGTTCTTGGATGTGCAAACAATTGAAGTCGAAGTAAGTCGTTCGCACGATATCCTGCACTCGCTTCTTCAAGAATAGAGAGCTCTTATTTTTCGGGGCACGCCCATGGTTGCCATGAAAGACACCCTTGAGACCATTTTTTTTAACCTTGGCGACCACTCGGTAGGTCTGCCTCTCCGTGAGCTTGAGGACGGAGGCCAGTTCCAACAGAGATATTTCCCCTTGAAGATAAGACTGTACACTTTCGTAGCGGATTTGATCGTCAGCTGACACGAGTAGACCCTTCTTGGCCATGCCCCCTCCCTTTTCCTTGGAAAGGGGGAGTTTAAACCTCGGACCTGACATAATCGCTTGGGAGATAACCCCTGACATTTTCGATTGTTAATTACATTTGGCTCAAGCTTTTCGACTAGTTTGTCGAACCTCCTCCCGCTAGTGGGCGAAATTAGGAGTCAGGAAGATGAGAAAAAATACCGGATTTGCTGAAATGTCTGCTTCCATAATGTTTCTCGCGTCTGTTTACTCCCTTTCTGGCTGTGGCAAAAATATGGATTCTTTGCCCTTGAATAAAGTTTCAGACGATGACGTTGGTTTCGCCGCAAGTCCCCCTACAGCCGCTGCACTGAGCGCAGAATTTACCGATACTGCAGTTCGGGGTGGATCACTCTCAGGCACCGTTGGCATTACGCGAGCCTCAGATGAGCGTTCGATTTCTCATTACGTTGTGTACTGGGGGAGTGGTGCAGAAACGAAGCTTGCAGGTGTAAAAGAACTTGCAGTTCTTCCTAAAGGCTCTGCCCCCATGCCACTCGTTTACGAGTTTCCACAATCTACAGTCAAACCGAAGGAAGCTTCTCATCTACTTGTCCGAACAAAGAATCCTTACGGTGAAATGTCTTCTGGGGTGAGTGTTCCAATCGTCGACAAAGGACTGCCAGTGAATGCTGCCGTCAGTCTCTCCTTTAATGACACCGAACTCACAGGCGGCTGGTTGGCTGGTACTTTGTCCATTACCAAAGCCTCGGACGAAAAGGATGTTTCACACTATTGCATTTACTGGGGAGACAGTCTTAACAGAAAACTAAGTTCTGTACCCATTCAAGAGATGCTGAAAACAGGTGGAAACCTCACGGTTTCAATTAAAGAGAGAATTAAAAAACCCCTCAATGCAACGCACTTTATAGTTCTAACCAAGAACTCAGATGGAGAGATGACTGAGGGAATAAGCACACCCATTGTCGACAAAGGTGTTCCAGAAAACGCTGCGACAAGTTTGGGTTTCACGGATACGAATATTAACGGCGGACGATTGAACGGAATTATGACGATTTCGAGAGCCGCGAATGAATCAGACGTGACCTCTTATGCCATATATTGGGGTCGGACCGCCGAAGTGATAGCCGAGAACACTCCGATCGCTGTTGTAAATAAAAACAACTCTAATCTCGAAGCAATGATGCCAGCAGGGACAATAAAACCTGCCGACGTGACACATCTGATTGTTCGCACACGAAACGCAGATGGCGAGATGTCCACAGGTGTTAGTGTGCCCATTATTGACAAAGGCGTACCCGTAAATGCTGCCATGAGTATTGCGTTCCAGGACACAAATCTTGTAGCTAATCGCCTGGACGGTACGGTAAATATTACAAGAGCAGCCAACGAATCAGACGTGACTCATTATGTGCTTTATTGGGGTCAGTCGCCAAACGCAAAATCAGTCTCAACACCGATAACTAGTCTTGCCAAAACAGGTAGTAATCTCTCATTCACCTTTCCACCAGAGACAATGCGTGCAGCGAGCAGCAGCCATCTCTTGGTCTATACACAAAATGCTGATGGTGAAATGTTCACCGGTGCAAGTACAATTCTCGTAGATAAGGGTTTGCCTGAGAATGCTGCCGCGGCAATTGCATTCACAGACAACGATCTCGACGGCGGCCGATTGGATGGTAATGTCATAGTCACCAAGGCACTCATCGACAGAGATATTTCCTCATATGTGCTGTACTGGGGTTCGAGTGAATCAACAAAACTAAGCTCGAGGCCGTTCAGCAGATTATTGAAGGGTGGCTCTTTGGTGACTACAATTTTCCGAGCTGTAAAGCCTACTGGCGCAACACACATCCTCGTTTTTACCGCAAACGAATTTGGCGAGATGGCAACGGGTCGTGGAGTTGCGATTATCGACAAAGGCGTTCCCGTTAATTCGGCTGTTGCTCTGTCATACACGGATACTGAACTCATTGCAGGCAGACTTGGGGGAACAATATTCATCTCAAAGGCCTTAAATGAATCCGATTTAACAAAGTATTCTTTATACTGGGGAAAGAGTCCAACCTCAAAATTGGCCACGACCCCATTTGCCACACTAAATAAAACGGGTGCGAATCTGAGTCATGTACTGTTGGCCAACACGGTAAAACCGACTGGAGCAACACATATCTTGGCCTTTACAGGCAACAATGATGGTGAGATGTCATCAGCAGTAAGCACTCTAATTGTAGACAGAGGAGCACCAGTAGATCCACCGGTCTCAGTTTCTTTTTCAGATACCGATCTCTCTGCGGACAGATTATTTGGCACGATTTCGATTGGAAAATCTCCCAACGAATCCAATTTGACACATTATGTTCTCTACTGGGGAAGCGATTCATCCACAAAACTCAACCATCCAGCGATTGCGACGATTGAAAAGACTGGTTCGAACGTGCTCTTTTCTTTACCGACGGTTACTTTCAAACCGACTGCGGCAACTCATATCCTCGCGTTTACACGTAACCATGATCTTGAGATGGAAAGAGGAGTCAGCACGCAGATTTTAGACAAGGCAGCACCCACTAATGCAGCCAGTGCAATTTCGTTTACGGATACAGACGCCACCACTGGAAGGCTTTCTGGTATCGCATTCTTAACAAAGGCATCGAATGAGATTGATGTTACGCATTATGCTCTATACTGGGGTTCAGGTCCAACAATGAAATTGAGCTCAGATCCGATCGCAACAATTGCAAAGACGGGCGGAAACCTTACACACAGTTTCTCCACGGGAACAATTAAACCAACTTCAGCGACTCACCTTCTGGTATTTACAAGAAATATTGATGGAGAAATGACGAGTAGTGTGAACGTAGCCATTGTTGACAAAGGATGGGTCTGCGGAATCCCAGATTCATCCACTAGCGCAGCTGCATTTAAGCTCAATGGGAAATCTTGCACTGGTAATCTGATAGCAAGTGGCTCACTAAACGATAGCGAAGAAGACCTTGCGGATGCAGTTAAATTTTGCAACGCAGGAGATCCATCTAGGAAAGCAACATGCTGCTCTATGCATATTTTCGGTAGAGGAATGTGGTACCTGACCGATGGTTCAGTGACTACAACCAGTGATTCTGTGGGCATACCAAATGAGGCCTCATTTGGTATCGCTGCCGGCGCCTGTGCTTTTGTCGGTGGCACCCAACAAACAGCAACGCCAACAGCAACGCCAACAGCAACCTCCACAGCAACGCCAACAGCAACCTCCACAGCAACCTCCACAGCAACGCCAACAGCCATGCCAACAGCCACACCTGTTTCAACAAGTGTGACCTCGTGTGTCGTATCGGCTGGAGCTCTCTGCAGCGAAGGCTTCGCGGCTTCAGAAATCGCCCTAGTTGAGTTTAATTGTTCCCTCGAAAATGGCACTCTCGCGAAGGGTGTTGCGTGCCCTACGGCGAACAAAATCAAAGGTTGCCGCCAGTCGAGAAATGGACAGGTTGTGCTTACGATTTGGACTTACACCAATGCTGCAGTGCCGGTCATTGAATCTGCATGCCAGTCCGTCGGCACAACACTCGTGATGCCATGAGGAGCAGGGGAGATAACCCTTGTCATTTTGGGTTGGTAATTACATTAATTAATGAAAATCATCAAAAGAGCCGATTGCATTTAATGTGTTTTGCTTTGGTTAATTCAATCGTTTTTGATGACCGTCGCGACACACAAAGGAGGAGAAATGGTTCGGTTTAGAGTTGTTGTATTTAGTTTGGCGCTTCTTGTTTCAGCATGTGGACAGTCAAATCAAAACATCAACAACAATCCGATGCCTCTGAACAAACACCGAAACTCGGATTGGCAACTCCAAAAGTCATACCCGCAGGGTATAAATACGAAGGTGTAGGCTTCACTATGTCTTCGCGTCGCATGGGTCTTGCAGTTCATCGCTTATTCAATACATCCAATGGAAATCATCTCTATACGATCAACAATGTAGGCCTGCCGTGGATTTGGTTTCATTCAGGCAACACGATCACCCACGCGCTTCAATCGAAAGCGTCAGTACGTTTACAAACATTTCAAGACCCACCCTATCCGCTTCAGTGAAACGGTTGAGAATAGGGCTGTCGATATCCAAAACCCCCCAAAGTTCACCACGGCTGATGAGAGGAATCACGATCTCTGAGCGGCTCGCACTGTCGCAAGCAATGTGTCCAGGAAAGGCTTCAACGTCGGGTACAACCAAGGTCTCACGTTTGCTCGCTGAGGTTCCGCACACACCGAGTCCGAGCTTGATGCGCGTACATGCGAGTTTTCCCTGGAATGGCCCCAGAACCAGTTCATTGCCCTTGAGGAGATAAAATCCAGCCCAATTGATTTGTGGGAGATGAGCAAAGAGCAGTGCTGATGCATTCGCCAAGTTGGCAATGAAATCGGATTCGGCTGCAAGGAGTGCCTTCAAGGTGGATGTGAGCGACTCGTAGAAAGCAGCCGGGTTTGAAGAATCGAGTTCAACCTGCATGGACATGAAACTTTCCTCCGTGCGAGGCCTGAGGCGAGCACTGCTGCAAACATCCACAGTGCGCGCCTGGCAACGCTTCAAGGAAGAATCAGTAAATAAAAGAGTGCGCAGTATCAAGGTTTGCGCAGCAAGAGGATATAGCCGGCCTTCAGGAAAGCCTGCAGCTCGCAGCTGTTGCGATAGGTCAGAGTGGCGCCCGAGTCCGGATGACGCACATATCCAAAAGCCTGTGCGCACATCATGGGTTTTTCGGGAAGGTAGCCCTGCTCCAGCAGGTCTTCGTATTCGCACAAGTCCCGTGCCACCACCTCTGCGCCGGTTTCGGGATGATAAACCGAAGCCATCATGTCGGCACAAAAGCGAGGTTCCGGTTCAGAGACCGCACCCATGATGGCCCAGGCGGGCTGCGCGAAGGCAGAACTGGCGGACAGAGCGAGAACAGCAAGACCAACAAAACAGGAAAAACGAACCATGATGAGCACCTCAAAGTATTCGTGGCCAACATGAACACGAACCGATGGACGCTGGAGTAATTCAGCCAAGAGATAACTTGAATGAATATTATTGAATCTCTGGTATGCAAAAAATGAATACCAAAAAGACCGAGCCGCTCATCGTGTCTTGAGCCGCAAACGATCCGCAAACGACTTGCCGGTCATTGAGGGTGTTACTTTTGCGCCGACAAGTTCGAGGATGGTTGGAGCGACGTCGTCAGCGCGCGCCTTATCTTTGATCTCGAAACGCGGACGCACGCTCCAACCTGAAAACACGACTGGAATACGGGTGTCATCGTCGAAGGCTGTGCCATGGGTTGCTGCGTTGCGGCTGTCGAGCAGCCAGCCTTTTTCGAGAAGTATAACCGCCTCGCCCGACCGCTCAGGATTGTGTCCTCGCTTGTAATGTTCTGCTTCCGGAGTGGCTGCATTCACAATGTCTGCGCGCGTGAGAAGACCGCGCACACCTTTGATCGATTTGAAATAATCCTGCAGCAGAGAGAGTGCCTCAGCGGTTGTTTTTTTGTTTTTGGTGAACGTCTCTTGGCGAAAGTGGATTTCTGCGGTCACGAGATCGGCGATCCAGGGCCCCTCGCCCCATTTTTCACGCAATACTTTTTCCAGGTTTGCTTTGATGTCCTTACTCACCATGCGTCCTGCTGTTGCTCCGCGTGCCTGGCTGACCTCGGGCATCGGCTGCACCCCGTGATCAGACGAAAAAACAAATAGAATGTTCTGTTCACCTAATGCGCTGTGCAGCTCTTTTCGGAGCCGCTCGATGCTCCGATTGAGATTCAAATAGATATCCATAAGTTCGGGGCTTTCGGGACCAAACGCATGCCCGACAAGATCGGGTGTAGAGAAGCTGATGGTTAGGAGATCCGGAAACTCGGGAGCCTGGCATGGGGACTTGGCTTTGCGCGATGCGCATCCGAGGCGTTCTTGCCTAACGGCCTCAAGAGCGAAATCGACGAGGCTGTTGCTGGCTGCTGGTGTGTATTGAAAGCGCTGCCGGACTTCGAGTGTGGAGCCGCTCTCATTTTTAAAGGTGTAGGGAAAGCCGCTGCCAAACCACTGCGAGAGTGCCGATCGCACCGCAAAGGCTTTGCGCTTTTCCTCGTTGGGGAGGAGTTTTTGCATGTCCTCCACCGCAAGCACAGGAGTCCAGGAGCTGGGAAACTGCGAACGCCTCTGCGAGTTGAATGAGTTCACCCACTCTGGAAGCGCCGAGGTGAACGCTGTGCTGCTGACCATGCTACCGCTTTTATAGTCGTACCAATAGACACCGGCCGCGTTCTTGCCACCACAGTACACGGCACCTCTATCCTTGAGCGAAAGTGCGATTGTCTTGCTCACCCCCCCACTCCATTCGCGCAGCGCATCGGCCAACGTTGGAGTTTGGAGTCGGCGTGCGCTGCTGCTTTGCTCCTTCACGCGTGAGAGCGGATCTTCGGGCAAGAGACCAGGGGTAAGCAGGTCTGAGGCGGTGTTGTCGGCAGTGGAGGCAACGCCTCGTTGGGACTGCGGATCAAAAATTTCATTACCGACAATCCCATGCTTTGCAGGATTTGCTCCGGTGCACAGTGAGGCATGGCCCGCAGCTGTTACGGTTGGTGCACCGGCAGTATAGCCGAGAGAAAACCACGTGCCGTTTTCCTTCAGGGCCAGCAATCCTTCGCTCTTGCCTGCTGCGATTTTTTGCAATGCGGCGGTATAGCGCTCAAGAGTGTCGGCTCTCATTTGGTCGATGGTCATGAGCACCACCAGACGCGGACGCTGGGAGCTCTTTTTGTTCGAATCAGGACGAGCCCGGGCAGACTTGTTCTGGGCTACAGGAATGTTTTGAGACACAGGGTTCGCAAGTGTTGTGAATGGTGTAAATATGCTCAAAAGAGCGGTGCAGGAGAGTAGAGAAGAGAAACGAATGCTTTGAATCATGGATTTGTTCTCACAAGGGGTCATGATGAAGAGTGCTCATGTAATTTACGCGCTGCTGTTAGATATGTTTGTGCGTGCGCGCGGGCCACTGCAGCGTGATCTTTCTGGTAACCACCACCCAGAGTAATCACACACGGAATTTTTCGTGTCAGAACGCTTTCGAAAACAAAAGTGTCGCGCTGCTCCAGGCCTTCCATGCTGAGGCCGAGTCGACCGAATCTGTCGGCAGCAAGGACGTCAACCCCGCTTTGGAAGAACACGAGCTCAGGTTGGAAATAGTCGAAAATCATGGGCAAGTGCTCTTTCAGCAGGCTCAGGTAGTGCGTATCGTCGGCGCCGCTTGGAAGCCCAATATCCAGCGTGGAACGCTCTTTCTGGCGCGGATAATTTTCTTCGGCATGCATGCTAAAGGTAAAAACGCGAGGTTCATTCGCAAAAATTGAAGCCGTACCGTTGCCCTGGTGGGCATCGAGATCAACAACCAGCACTCGATTTACAGAGTGATTCAGTGCATAGCGTGCGCACACGGCGACGTCATTGAATGTGCAATATCCCTCTCCATGGTCGGCAAAAGCGTGATGCGTGCCGCCGGCAAGCACACCCGCGATTGTGAATCCATGGAATAAGATTTCTTTGGTCGCGCACAAAGTGCCCTCAACTGAGGCCAGCGCACGGTTAAGATACCCCTGCCCCACGGGAAAGCCGACTCTGCGGGTTTCCTCGGGCGAAAGTGAGAAAGAGAGGACGTTTTCGATATAGGCACGCG
>JBILKM010000131.1:0-2609 GCA_044376695.1 Silvanigrellaceae bacterium | reverse complement strand
TTGCATCCTGATGGTAGGTTCGAACACTCTTGATATTGAAAGCGCGATGTCAAAAATTCGTAACATCGTGTTACTTCCGATTTCATATGGTGCGCTCTCTCTGCAGGTGGGCACGAGTATTGGACACGCTGCATTTCCTGACCACTCCACTGACCTTGCGAAACTAATGAAGCTGGCAGACACTGCCATGTACCAAGATAAACAACACAGTAAAAAGATTCCCATAGCTGGGTAAAATGGAGGTTCCTTATGCGTTCACTAGTTGTTTTTGCTTCAATTGCGTCGCTCATTTCTGTTCCCGCTCTCGCAGCCAAGGCAAAGAAAGGTGCAGCCAAGGCTGACTCCGCTCCTGCCAAGTTCGTTAAGGGTATGCTTGTTGATCACAAGGGCATGACCCTCTACACGTTCGATAACGACGTTGCTGATTCTGGAAAGAGTGTTTGCAATGACGGTTGTATTCAGGCGTGGCCAGCGCTGGTCGCATCGAGCGATTCAAAAGATATGGGCGACTTCAAGGTCATCACCCGTGATGATGGCAGTAAGCAATGGGCACACAAAGGCAAGCCACTTTACCTTTGGGTCAACGATAAAAAGGCCGGCGACATGACCGGCGACAAGTTCAAGGGCGTTTGGCACATCATTAAGGAAAAATGAGTGTCATGAGCCAGCATTATTGCTGGCTACATCAATGAATTCAAGGCCTCGAGCTTTTGGCTTGAGGCCTTTTTCATTGAGCCACTGCTCGTTGAAAAGCCGGCTCAGGTAGCGCCCCGCACCATCGCAAAGAATAGTAACCACTGTTTTGCCCGGTCCGAGCTTACGAGCCACCTGCACGGCACCGAGAACATTCAGTGCGGCCGATGAGCCCAGGAAGAGACCCTCGTGATAGGCGAGGTAGTGCACCATTTCGAGGATAGGTGCATCGGGAATACGGATGGCATCGTCGATGGGTGCATTTTCAAGGTTCGCCGTCACACGGATTTGCCCAATTCCCTCGGTGATGGAGCCCCCGACAACATCTTCGAGGTGGCCTTTTTTGAACCAGCTGTACATGGCTGCACCGTAGGGGTCGACACACACAGTGTGTACGCCCACGCGCTGCGACTTCAAGTAGCGCGACACACCCGCAAGTGTTCCGCCTGAGCCCACTGCCGTGACAAACGCATCCACCGTGCCCTGCGTTTGCTGCCAGATTTCAGGACCAGTGGTTTTTTCGTGGTAGTTGCGGTTGGCGACGTTGTCGAACTGGTTGGCCCACACGGCGTTGGGAATTTCCTCAGCGAGACGGCGGGCTACATGATTAAAGTTCTCTGGGTTGGAGTAGGGCACGGCAGGAACAGGGCGAACGTCAGCGCCAATGGCGCGCAGGTAATCGATCTTTTCCTGAGACTGAGTATTGGGGATTACAATCACGGTTTTGTAGCCCAAAGCATTTGCCACATGGGTCAGACCAATTCCGGTGTTGCCCGCGGTACCTTCCACAATCGTTCCACCCGGCTTTAATCTCCCAGAGGAAATTGCGTCGAGAACAATTCCAAGCGCAGCACGGTCTTTGACCGAACCGCCGGGGTTAAGAAACTCAGCCTTGCCGAGTATACGGCAGCCAGTGAGCTTGGAGAGACTCGGGATTTCAATGAGCGGTGTGTTTCCGACAGTTCCGCAGAAGCCTGTTGTGATGTTCATAGTTCTTTGTCCGGTATTTGAAATTATATTCGTTTGATCTTTCAATCCCAATCATAATTAGCAAAAAGTTCATCATGAACAGTGACAACATGTCAAAAGCAAGCCAATGAAATTTATAAAAGATTTTTAGCGTGCCATTGGGTGCCCTTTTGTTGACGGCTCAATTTGCGAATTTTATGTGATTTTAATGACTTAAAATAATTTTCATAGTGTTGTCGTTTTTATGCAATGGACAGCAGACTTTTGCCGATACGCTGGTGCCAAGAGCAAGATCGCTGTGAGGTTGTTGAAATGGGTTTGAAGTCCTGTTTGCCTGTGCTTCTTCTTCTGCTGGCGTGCAAGATGAAATGGTCTGAGTCCGTGCCCAACATGCTCGGACACACCGAGGCTGTCAGTCACGAACTCGATGTGCCTCCTGCGACCGTGGTCGTTGGGGCATTTGCTGCTCCCTCGGAAAGTTCAACTTCGTCACGTTGCACAGGGGTCATTGTTTCAGATGACCTCGTTTTGACCGCCGCGCACTGTGTGGCTGATCCTGACAAGGGCCTACGTGAGGCTTCACTCATCAAAGTTCGTGCGCAGTCACTTGGCCGCTCAGGACTCGAACGCGATAGGGCTGTGGAGGTCTCTCAATGGAAGAAGCATCCAAGTTTCACTCGGCTGGGTCCACCTGATATTGCGCTGCTGCGCGTGAAGGAATCACTCGAGCCCTATGGCAAGCCTGTTGCACTCGCGCCGGCAAATTCCCTTGCTGTCCTATCGCGTTTACTGGTTGCTGGTTATGGCGCGACGGAAACCAACGAGAGTGGTGGCAAGCTCCTCGCAGGCTGGGCTGAAGTTCAAAGCATGGATGCACAGTCGGAGTTCACCATTCGGCGCCCTCAAGGGGGAGCCTCTCCGTACTACGGCGATTCCGGAGGCCCTGC
>JBILKM010000130.1:0-2624 GCA_044376695.1 Silvanigrellaceae bacterium | reverse complement strand
CGGCAGTTCCCCAATCCTTTGGTATTTCGGGCTTATCAAGAACTTTACCAAAAGGCTCTAAAGTAGCGCAACCTATAAGAAATTGAACTAAAGTTACACACAGAAAAACGCCGAGCCAGGTATAGCCGGTTGAGGTGCATCTTTTCGCTTTACATCCCATTGGAACTCCACTACCGCTGGCCGCCGCTCTGTTGAACTACAAACGTGACACAGACCGAGGAGAAGAACACCATGGTTCGTTCATTCCAACAGCTTTGCGCCCTGGCGCTCGCTTCATGGCTCACCACCGCGATCACCGGATGCTCGCAGAGTCCGGCTGGAATCAGCCCTTTGCCCCAGGCAGTTGCCCCTCAGGCCCAATCGTCGACGCAGACAGTAAATATCCCACACACACCCGTGAAATGGCAAAGCATCGGGAATTGCTGGGCATATGCTGCAGTCGGTTGGATCGAATCGATGCTGCTCCGCGGCGAAACTGAGCCCCTCCCCAATTTCTCGGAAACTTATATCACTTATCGGCACTATGAGGCCCAGCTGGCCTACCTCAATGGAAGCGAGCTCCAGACCGGAGGCTCATTCTACGAGGCAACCCAGATCATCATGCGCTATGGCCTCCTGAAGGAGTCAGACTTCGCTCCAGAAGAAGCACAGGCAACCCGCAGCGAGCGTCAGAAAAAGGCGACTGCCGTTCTCAACGAAAGCCTCAAGAGCGGAGTGCTCTCCAAATCGAGAACACGTGAAGTGATCCGCGCCGAACTCGATCGTGCGTTTGGTGTGAACATGAAAGCTCTAGAGAGCAAAGTCATCGACCCAAGCACAATTACAGTGTCCGCAGGACGCGGCGTGAAAGCACCTCTCTCTGAGGTCATGCCTGCTTGGCGTGAGATCCACTGGCCCATCAGCTACGCTGAGTACCCCGCAGATCCGCGGCCTGGTTTTAAGGCCGAGGCGAGCTGGGACGGCAAACTCACAGAAATGCAAGTACGCGCGCTGCGCCGTGCCATGCGAGCGATGAACGCTGGATATCCGGTCGTGCTGAACTGGTTTGTTGACTTCAATGCCATGACTCCCGAAGGAGTCTTCGACCTCAAGAAGCTCCAAGAAGCGGGCGTAGGTCGCCAAGGTTACCACTCCACCGTACTTGAAGATTATCTTGCAAAAGGTTTCGACCCGGTCACCAACACCTATTTCGAAACTCCTGAGGGTGAGGTCAGCGACCTCATGAAGACAGCAGCCGTTTCCTATGGAGCGCTCACATCATTCATCACCAAAAATTCTTGGGGTGGATCAGAGCGCATTGATCGCTCGAGCTACTTCCGCGACGGTGAGAAGGGCTACCACAAGCTCCAGGCTGATTACCTGTTCGCCTTCATTCCGCAGTACAACGAAGAAACTCAGGCCTTTGAAGGTTTCACAACAGGAATTAACAGCCTGATTGTACCACCGGGATTCTGATTCAAAAGCAGACCAATTTGGCTAAAGGATGTAGCCAAATCCTGCCTGAAAGAAGGTCATAATATCCTTCTGAATTTCTTGTCCTACGTTGGCAATCTCCTCCGAATATTTGTCGGTACGGATTGTGTTCCCAACCAACCCTTCGAAAACAAAACGCCGCGAACTCGTCAGTGGGAGCCGCACTCCCGCGATGCCTGTCAAATGCATGCGCGTGGCAGAACCTGTCCCCGATAAATTGTCCCCACCAGCTGTTTCATCTTTGACCTTAACTGTCTCTTTGAAGGACATGCTCAGGCGCCCTTGAAGAAAGAAATTGGTCGAGGGTTGCAATTCAGCCTCAGCACCCACACTCAATCCACTGCGCGTTAGGGTCTGAGTATTTTGGGGGCTTGTGGCGCTGGCATCAGCCTTCAAAATTTCGGTCTGGTTGGCGAGCGGAGAAACAAACACACCCAAGCGTGGAACCCATTTATTGTTGAGTGGATAGCGGAACATAACATCGAGCTGCAAGCTATTGCCAGTTGCCGTGGCCTCCTGGTTATCGTTTGCGCTTGGCTTTCGGAATACGATCTTTTCAGCAGTCCAGCTTGCGTAGCTCACTCGCAAACCCATCATGTTGGTCCATGTGCCCATTGCCAAACGTGGCACATAACTTTCAACGACAACACCAAAACCCGAGACGGGAATATTCAGTGCTAATCCAGTGCGGACGTTGGCTGCCTGATGTTGAGCGTTTTGAATCAGAACGAATGCAGGCAATACAAGCGGATTTTCGCCCGGCAACAGTTCACCGCTGCTTGTGGCCTGGATCTCAGCTTTAAGAGATGCAGCCCGCACGGCCGAAAAGTTCAACAAAATCTTTCCAGCCTCGGAACGGCGTGCCGGAGCAAAAACCCAAATCGACACACCTTTGGCATTTTTGGTGACACGCTGAAATGTAATTTCCGCAACGACATCCTTTTGGTTTGCAGCCAACACAAAAAAACATTCCCCCTGAGCGGGTGGAGTTTCTCCTTTAGGTGCAGGAAGCCCAATATTCTGCCCGCCTTTGTCGACCTTTATTTTGAACTTCTTAGCATCAGCGGGCACATCCACGACTCGCAATTTGGTCGGCCCTTCTTCGGCGGGTGTTGGAGCTGGACAACCGATTCCAGCAGAAGCAACAGCAG
>JBILKM010000074.1:0-8367 GCA_044376695.1 Silvanigrellaceae bacterium | reverse complement strand
AGGGTGTGTAGCACGGTTGTGGGGAGAAGGGGAGGGGCTCAAGGCTTGGGGCTGGAAGGCGAGGCTCTGGGAGCGGAGTTGAGCTCCTACAAGCCGCTCACAATGGCAATTTTGCCGTTGTGCTTCGAGTGAGTTTCAGCTTGCTGACATCACGGCCACCCGAACAATTACGCACCACCACGTTTTGATTTTCAAACACAACATTCACCAAAGCCTCGCGGTGCTGGCACTCCTGCTCCTGGTTGAATTGCAATTTGCGGGTGCTCAGGAGTTCACCTGAGTGAGAAAATTCAAGAATATAGGGGCGCACTTCGGTTTGTGTATCTGCCGCTTCGTATTCTGAAATGTGCAGCAGCAGATTGGGGCGGCTGGGGTCGCTCGCCAGGTACGCAATCGGCGAGTTGTCGCTCGGGTTCAGTTCGAAACGGAGGTCTTTGAGAGCCTGCAGAAGAGAGGCTGGGCGCGCGTGTTGGCGCTGCTGGTCGAGCGATGCCAGGTGGTTGAGTGTTGCAAATGCGCACGGTGACCAGGGCTTTGGGAGTGTGGCATTGGGTGTGGAGGGAGAACAGTGGGCATGAGCACTCAGAAATTCATCGTCCAATGCTGGCGGCGCAGGGAGCTCCCCATGAAACCCGAACGCCGAGGCCACTGCTGTTCGCGATTTAAACGCAGGGCTGAACACGCTCACTCCGCGTTGGAACCGGCCAGTGGTTGCCACGCCCAGAACGTCGAGAGCGCTGGCGGGGAAGTCGAATGCAGTGGCAGGCGATTCAACCAGAGTTCCTGTGCGGGTGTCTGGAAGCCTCAGGATGCTCACGAGCTCTTTATTGCTCACATTCTCTACTCCGAGAGCATTCTTCTTGAGCTCGGTTTCAAACTGAGGGTGATCCGACTGAAGCCACACGGCGGTGTCTTCCAGCACGCCTGCTTCTTCGAGTTTGTTGAGAAAATTCTGGAGCGCCTTGTCGGTGCAGGCGGCTGCTGTGCGCAGGGGGTCGGTGCCTGCCTCTGGGGGGAACGGTTTGCACACTGAAGGTTGAGGATACCCGGGCTGGTGTGTGTTCAGGGTGAGTACGGTGAGAAGAAAACGTTCTTGGGCAGCATGCATGGCTATGGCTTTTTCAGCTGCTTCGTTGAAAAGCTCCCAATCAAGCAGTCCCCAATCCAGCATTTTGGTTTTAAGCTCATTGCTATTTTCAAACCATTCGCGGCCAATGACTTCATCGTAGCCATTCGATTTGAGGAAATCGCCTTTGCCTGAAAAGCGTGGGCTTGCACCGCCCATAAAGGATGTTTTGAAGCCGGCTTGTTTGAGGATGTCGGGCAGGCAAACAAGCGGCGAGTGAGCGGCGAATTTCTCAACCAAGTAAGCATTGCCGTTGGTGGAGCCGGGGTCGAGCTGTGTGCCGCAGTGAGAACCAAAGAGAGCTCCGATGGTCCAACCTCCAGCTGGATACCAGTGGCGAAACACGGTGGATTCTTTGGCCAGCGCATTGAGAGTGGGTGTGAGGTTCTTGAAGCCTTTGGGAGAGATGTTGGTGTAAAGAACGTCGAAGGCCTCTAGGTAAACAACAATTAAGTTGCGTGCCATTGGATTGGGTTTGAGCGCGGTAAAGCGCACTTGTCCTTCACTCAGGTGAGCCACTCCGTGGGCACGTAGGAAGTTTTTTTCATCGTCGGACAGCGCGCGTGTATCTTGCTCAGGTTTGAAGAGTGAGGCGTGTGCCGTTTCGAAAAAGAGTCGCGAGGGCAGCTGTGGTTTGTTTACGTAGAGAAAAACATAACCACTCAGCGCGGCCACTGATGCTGGAATAAGTGAAAGTGGTGATGGGTGCTGGAGGAGACGTGCGATTTTTTGGGTGAGTGTGAGATACAGTGCCGGCAGAACAAGCAAAACGAGTGCAGCAAGCGTTGTGCTCCAAGGGCGACTGCGCACTGCGAGTTCCAATGTTGCGGAATCTACATGCTGCCAGACCTGCGGGCTGAAGGTGACTCCAAAATAGCGCAGCAGCAACTTGTGAGAAATAAAAATGCAAATGTGCAAAGTGGCAGTGAGTGCAAGTATCAGCCGGAGAGTATCCCGGAAAGAGCGCAGAGTGCGCCGGATGCTTGGGATGCGCAGGAAGCGCGGCAAGTGATGCCAAGATGCTGAGTCGAATTGAGCCCTGCTGAGCAGCACAAGAGACAAAATTAGCGTTGCTTGACCCAAAAAGAGTCCGAGATACTTCATATTGATCCCCATCTTCTCGGGTGCTTTATACCAAAGATAAGAAAGCGAGGAAATGTGCACTGATGTGCTGAATTGGGAGGGTGCCAGGGGGCGAGGGAGATGGGAAACCCCAGCCCGCCTGCGGCGGGCTGGGGTGAGTGTTTTGTTTACGAGCCGTGGGGCAGGTGCGCCTTTTCCCAGGCTTCAAGATCGGCGGGGGAGGTGAAGTCGAGTGCGGCTGCGAGCAGGGACTCGAGTTCAGAAATGGAGCGTTGGCTAAAGCGGATGGAGAGAGCGTCCCGACTGATGGTGACCTTCCGGGAGAGAACGGTGTGGATGCTGTTGAGGAGTGCTTGGCGGGCGCCCTCAGCCTTGCCTTCTGCCATGCCTTCAGCCATGCCTTCAGCTCTCCCCTCGGCCTTGGCTGCTTCCTTGGCATCACTCAACGCCTCTGCGTTTGCGCGCTGGGCAATGATTCTGTCCATTTTGTTCTTTTGAATCAGTTTGACGTAACTTTTGTCCGACGACATATGCTTCAATTCCGTAACAAGAGTGTTGAGCTCGGGGGCTGTTCTCGCTGCCCTCTGAATATCTTCAGCGGATTTTGCACCAAGAAACTGCACCCAAGCTGAGAATAGTGGATTTTCTTGGGGGTTCAAGCTGGAAATTTTAGGGAGCTGCGGGAAGACTGTTTCATCAAAAATATAAATGCCAGCCAAGTTCGGAAGCTTCTCGTAGCCCTCGCCTTTTTTAAGCTCACCGCCAATCATCTGAAATGTGTAATAGAGCGATCGTTTTATAAATTGCGCATCGCGGCTTGTTTGCACTTCAATATCAATGAGTGTCCCGTCGTGCAGCCGTATGTGCAAATCCAAACGAGAAGCTTTGCTTGAAAAGCGCGGACCATGAAGCTCGGGATTGAGTACCGTGATCGATTCGATCGGGCTTCTGGGCTGGAGGACTGCTGTCAGCAGGCTTTTAATTGCGACATGGTTGTTTTGCATCAGTCGCTTGAACACACTCTTTCTTACTGGCGATGCGCGCATTCAATGGCGAACCTAGAATGTCGAAAACAGGACAATCCGACTGATTTCTAGACACCGCTAGAGTTGTCTTTGTTCATTCATTTTTCAATTTGGTACATGCGCCTGGTCAACGGAGAAGTGGTTGTCGGCGATGAGATTCATATTCCCATCTAAAGGGTGATTAGGTCATTAAACGCTGTTTTCTCATATGAATCATTATCCGATTGCAACGTTTTTACAGATACGTTAGTATAGTGTTAACCACTATACTTTGCGGAGGATTCTTTGGCAAAGTTCGAGTTTAGTGGTTGGCTTATTCGATGGCTTTTTGCGCAAGAAATGTTTCACTTCGCCTGGGATTCTGGCAATTCCGAGAAATCGCGAAAGAAACACTTCGTTGAGACCAAGGAGGCAGAAGAAGTCTTTTATGATGAAGTTATTTTTCCCCTGGGTGTGCAAACTGAACCTGCGGTAGATGAACCGCGTTTTGGGGTTCTTGGAAAAACATACTCGGGACGTTTTCTGCATGTTGTATTTACTATCCGTGATGGTCGAGTGCGCGTCATTTCTGCGCGCCCTATGCATCGCAAGGAGAGGCTGAGTTATGAACAAGCGCTATGTGAAGAATAACAAAAGCTACAAGAAGCCTTCGGAATATAATGAAGAAAAAATTGCTGCAGCAATGAAAAGGCTTAAGGCAAAGCGCAAGGTACCGACATCTGTTGCACTTGATCCCGACCTTGTCGATGCGATAAAGAAGGCTGCTGAAGAACGCGGCGTACCATATCAGGTGCTGTTGCGCATGTTCATTATTGAGGGGTTTAAGTCTTGGCAAAAAAGTGCATAATTTCATTTGAAGAAGATTGATTTCTATTCCCTATTCCTTCTCGCGGCGCAGCCGCCCTAACATCCGAACCACCACAAACATCGCAAGCGCAATAATCAGAAAATCGAGCAGAGCTCCGAGAAAACTCCCTATCCGCACTCCTGGTTCAAAGGTCAGCTCGCGCCAGTCGCCGCCCGGGATGAGTGGGTTTACGAGCGGCATCACAAGGTCGTTGACAATTGAGGTTGTGATTTTTGCAAACGCTCCGCCCACTACAAAAGCTATGGCGAGTTCAATGACGTTCCCTTTGAGTGCGAACTTTAAAAATTCACTCCAAAGTCCGCTTTTATCTTGTTGAGTTTCGTTCATGAAAAATCCCCTGTTTCAATTTTGGGAGACAATCGACACAGTCCTTTTGCAGGAAGTGATGCACAGGCTGTGTGAACAACGATGCTCACAGCTTCTATGAATGAATTTTTGGTTGTTTTGATGCGCTGTGCTGAGTTTCTTTTCAAGAACTCAGAGAATCCTTGCGCGGCACGCGTGGGGGCTTGCGCAGGAGTGTATTGCTAAACCTTGAGAGAGCCTCTAAATCCGCGCACTGCATAATACGATTCAGCTCCGTTGTGATATGTAAACACGCGTCCAAAGCGGTAGTCACCAAACAGGGCACCACCTAAGGCGCGCATGTCGGCGGGTGTTTCTATCCAGCTCGATGTTTTAGCATCGAAGTTGCCCAAGGATTGTAGGTGCCGGTATTCATCTTCATTGAGAAGCGTGATTCCAATTTTTACAGCAAGTTCGAGAGCGCTGGTTTTCGGTTTGTTCTCTTTTCGTGAGGCCAAGGCTTTTGCGTCGTAACAAACACTGCGGCGGCCAGCCGGGGTTTCCGCGCTGCAATCGACGAACGTTAGCTCGCCCGTTTTATGATCGACAGCAACAACATCTGGCTCTCCACCGGTGTCTTCCATGGCCTGCAAGACCTTGAGTTTGTCTGGATGTGCGCTGAGCCGCGCCTCAACGTTCTGCCAGGCCATGTTCGGATGGCGTTTGGGATGGGCCTCAAACCTGGCTTTGAGGGTCTGAATCAGCGCCTCATTTGCTGTATTTGCTGAGGTATTGGGAGCTGTATGCTGGGATGATGTTGCCTTGTTTGCTGAGGCTTTGAGAGCGGGTGTCTTCTTTGCCGTCATAAGGGCTCCGATGGTGCTGAGAACTTTCAGAGAGCTTTTGGGTGCGCAGGATAACTAAACTACCAAACGAGCGAGAGGGTGCCCAGTGGAGAAATTTGGATTTCTGAGGAGACGCCTCCTTCAATCGCATTCGATTCGAAAGTAAAAATTTCAGAATTTATTCTTCCCACTCACCGAGTGTCGCTGCATCCAAGCGCGATAAAAAATAAACGCCCCAAAAAACATTTCAAAATGCACTTCACCCGCTGTAGTTCTTTCGAAGATTTCAGGGTAACGTCCTGCCCTCTGCACGAGATTTCTACTGAAAACACAGGAGACTCCCCATGACCACACTCTTTGAATCCACCCAGCTGGCTAATTTGAAATTGAAGAACCGCGTGGTGATGTCTCCCCTCACGCGGTGCCGTGCGCTCGGCAACACCCCCAATGCGCTGATGGCTCAGTACTATGAGCAGCGCTCCAGCGCAGGGCTCATCATCGCCGAAGGCACCTCGCCTTCACCCAATGGCCTCGGTTACGCGCGTATCCCCGGACTCTTTAATCATGCACATGTTGAAGGCTGGAAGCTCACCACCCAGGCTGTGCACAAGCATGGCAGCCGAATTTTTGTGCAGCTCATGCACTGCGGACGCGTGGGGCATCCGCTCAACCTGCCTGAAGGTGCACGCCTTATGGCTCCCTCTGCACTTGCAGCACCCGGAACCATGTGGACCGACGCTCAAGGCCCACAGGAATACCCTGTACCGCGCGAAATGACCGAGAACGATATCAAGATTGCCATTGGCGAATATGCTCATGCCTGCAAACTGGCCGTGGAAGCCGGCTTCGATGGTGTTGAGCTGCATGGAGCCAATGGCTACCTCATCGATCAATTCCTCAATACCGGTTCGAATCAACGCAAAGACGCCTGGGGCGGTTCGGTGAAGCACCGTGCACACTTCGCTCTCGAAGTGGTGAAGGCTGCCGTGGCCGCCATTGGTCACTCCAAGGTGGGAATCCGTTTGTCGCCCTATGGTGTGTTCAACGGCATGAGCCCCGATCCCGCCATGGACGAACTCTATATTCACCTCGCCAAGGAGCTGAGTGCGCTGCGCATTGCCTACATTCACCTTGTCGACCACAGCTCGATGGGCGCACCCAAGGTCAGCGACGAGCTCAAGGCCAATATCCGCAAAAACTTCCGTGGCACCCTGATTCTCTCGGGAGGCTACGATCGCGAGCGTGCGGAAGCGGATCTTTCGAGCGAGGCAGGCGACCTGGTTGCCTTTGGGCGGGCGTTTATCTCCAATCCAAATTTGGTGGAGAAGCTCAAGGCTGGGATTGAACTCACACCTGCCAATCCTGATACTTTCTACACGGCCGATGAGAAGGGTTACACGGATTACGTTTGAGGCTCTGCGGCTATTCGCGTGTGTTTGCAGCGATAGAAAAAAAGTGGGTCTGAAGAATTGCGAAATTTATGGGTGCGAAATCACAACTCAGAATTTCGCAATTTATTTTTCCCACTCTTTGAGTGTCGCTGCATCCAGGCGCGATACCCCTCCACACCAAAAAATTCCTATCGCAGCTTTCAGGCTCGATACGGTCGCCGTCACCTGATTCCGCCATACAGCGAGTCTCTGAGTTTTCCTTGGCGCACCAGCGTGGAATAAACATTCAAATAAGCCCGGAACTCACTCCACTCTGGCGCAATTTCTCCCACCTCTGAGCCAGCATGAAGCGCCTGTTTTGAAACAATCGGCCGCTGTGCCTGAGGAACGAAATAGAAATCTCCCAAGTCGGCAAACACAGGCCAGAGTCGCCGCGCGCTCAAGAGGCTCACACCAAACCACGGCTGTGTGTCGGCCTGCGGCAGAAGCTGTGCGAGCGTGGGGAGAATATCGATCTGCGACACCGGGTGTTTGAGATGCACACTCGAGTCACACAGCTTTTGCCCTCGACACGCGCTCACGGCCGACTCCACCAGCCCGCCCGACATGCTGAAATAAACGCGGGTCAGGTGATCCGCAGTTACGAGATCCGATGCGCTCCCATGGCCAAAACCCGGTATCGGGCCAACACCATCGGCTGGATCCTGCATGCCGTGGTCGCCCACAAACACCACAACCGACTTCTCCCACAGGCCATCGGCCTTGAGTTGCGCAACCCACTGCCCTACGGCGGCATCGCTGTATTTCACAGTTGCAAAATGACGCGCCGTGCTCTGCTTTTGAAACTCCGTGAGGGCAGGGTCGGCATCGGAAGGCAAATCCCACGCCGTGTGGTTGGAGACTGTCACGAGTGTTGAGAAATGAAGCCCGGCTTTGGATTCTTGGTCTTTCTTTTTGAGCCAATCATTCGAGAGCGCAAACAGGGCTTTGTCGGAAAGCCCCCAATCGGTACGCGGCAGGTCACGCGGGAGCCTCAAGATATCGAACGGGATCTCGAATCCTGCGGTTTTGTAGAAGAGCCCCTGGTTGTCGAAACCATGATAGCCGCCATGCAACCAGGAGTAGGTGGATGTGATGCCCTGGCTTTCAAGCTGCGCCTGAAACAGTTCGCGAGCACACTTTGCTTTTTCAATCGGAGTATCGCGCATGGTGTTGAGGGCAATGGTCGAAATAAAATTGCAGACCGAGCTTTCCGCTCCCGAGCGCGACACCACACTCGATGAATAGCCCGCGGCAAACGCTATTCCCTGTGCGCTGAGCTTATCCAGGTTCTCCGTATAGCCGCGCGTACCAGGGGTCAGTAGGCGGCTCTCGGCAGCGCGCATGCTTTCGAGAATCACCACAAAGAAATAGCGGTTCTGTGATTTGAGAATGTTCTCGGTGAAGTTTTTCTTGAGTTTTTGAGTGATGAAATCGAGAGTGGCGGGGTTTTCGGCAGGGAGTGCAGCATTGCGCAAAAGCTGCGCTGGAGGCTGCTGCGCGGGGGAGAAGCTCTGATGGGCGACACGCGCTTGGGCATCGCTAAGAGTTTTAAGATCGGTTTCATTGAATTTTATTGAGCGCCCGATTTTGGTGGTTTCAATGCCATCGAGCACCAGCTGAACAACAAGATTCTGAGTGAGCTTCACCGAGAAATTGAAGTTGCGTGTCCATTTCTGGGAGAGGGCATTGGCACCAATGCCGA
>JBILKM010000073.1:0-8428 GCA_044376695.1 Silvanigrellaceae bacterium | reverse complement strand
GAGGCTAGCTGCGTGGGTGGCAATCCAAAGCATCTTCTCACAGTGAAGAGCGCCGAAAAGAGTGAATTGGAAGTGCCCGTGAGCGTCACGAAGATCGGCCTCTGCGGTCAAGCAACACCCACTGGCATGGATTACAAGCACATTCCTGTGGTTCTCAAAGAAGGCCAAAGGATCATCATCAAGAACGATGAGCCTACGGTGGCCATTCCTGCCGGTTTTGCCCGTGTCCGGATCGAGAGCACCGGTGTTCGCCAGCTTGTTCGGGTTATCGGCATTGAGGGTACTGAAGCGTCATGTGTTGGCGGAAACCCAAAGTTCGTCACCACTGAAACGAGTAAAATGCCTATCGAGATAGACCTCCCTTTGAGTGTCAAGAAGATTGGCTTGTGTGGCCAGGGAACACCCACTGGCATGGATTACAAGCACATTGCCGTGACTCTAAAAGAGGGCGAAACGGTCATCATCGAGAAAGACGAAGTTCAGAAGTAATACACAAGCTCCATACCCCCGGGAACAGGGGGTGGGAGTTCAGGCGGCAAGAAATGCGAATGCGCTCCGGTCGTCACCCATCTGGATGACACTCCATCCGCTGAACTGAGTGTCACGAACCATTCTAAATGGAATCCGTTGAGCTTTTCTGAAAATCACCTCCGATGGACGCGTCCTGTGCAGTGTCGTGAGCAAAAGCATCAAATCCAAGGGGCAACAACGCAAGACCGGCAGAGCCCAAAAATTGTAATCAGCTTCATATAAGAAAAATCCTTATTTATCTGAGATTGATCCCGCTAATTTCAGTGTCGGCTCGCATATTTAATCTTCTCACTCATCTCGGCTGCTCACTGGAGATTAAACTTGAATACAGAAGATTTAGTCATATTTGTTACGGCATTGACGATCATTCTTGGACCTGGTTTGTTCGTCTTAATCTGGAAAGTTGGCACGAGAGTCATTGTTTTATCGCAAGCATCGATATTTTTTATCTGCCTCTTCGCTACCTTTTTTGCTTTCGTCGAGGCTGATTCTTTTTCTCATCGTGATGGAGGAGGTTGGCCTTCACTCATCGCTGGTTTTGGTGGAATTGTATCATTTGCAATTGGGATTCTCGTGTTGCTTTCAGCTTTGCTTGTGGGCATCGCTGCATGGATAAATTCATGGCAGGCCAAAAAAAAGAGATGTGATTCGAATAGCCGCAATTGAGTGCCCCATGTGTCCTGGGGAAAAATTGCCTCTGTATGCCCGCGCAGTTAGATGACAGCATATCGTTGAGAACCAGGCCCTCCCGCGTCGTGAACATACAAGCATCTTGTCCAGACTTGATGACGTTTCTCCCATGCACACAAAACTTCTTAGCGTTGAGTTGAAAATAATTAAATCATCCTACTAATGATTAGATTCCGACTGAAATTGAATCTGAATTGACCAAGTCCCGCGACTTCCTTCTCAGTCAAACAATCTTAAAACGACAGCTCACAGAATATTCCCAATCAAATTCATTCTCGAGTAGAGCAAATCTGTATGTTGGATAACGATTTCGTTCAGCAGACCCCTCGAACATGACACCAAGTCGCCAATCGACAGCCGTGACAACAGCAAGTCATAATGCAGGCTCCCTTTCTCCAGAAATCTGGGCCGAAATAGCGAAATATTTTGGACAAAGCTATCAAAAAATTTTGATATTTATGCTCGTAATGCAGCTTGAGAATGAACGATCTTCGGGACAAATGAGGCTCTAATTTGCAAAGAATTATTCACAACAAGAAACGGCATTGAATTTGCCAATGCTATTCCAGAATGGACTTCAATTTCTGAAACGATATTCCATGTGAGCGTAGAGCATATGACAACTTTTCGCTTTTCACGCCAATAAAATCGGAAACAGACTCAAGGCTAATGGCTTGTTCATGCGCTCGCAATTCCAGAATAGCTGCCAAAACCTGTGAACGGAGTTCTTCACCATCCTCGGGAAGTGTCTCACCAATAAGAACACGCAACTTGCGCTCTAGCATGAGGCGAAGCGCAGGATCGACGGTCGGAATTGGCATGTCGACAAACGACTGTTTCAGCACCAGCGCAAGGCGACCTGAATTAAATGAAAGTTTGACACCAAAGTCAGCTACAATTGCATCCAAGAGCTCTGGCGCCAAACCGTGAGCCTCAATTGACCCGGGAAATTCCATGGCCAACATGTAATTCCTTGCTTGCGGCGACAATGCCGTAAGAGCCATCCATGTTGTTGCCAGGGCGTATTCTTGAATAACCGGAGGGTACTGCGCGAGGGCCACAAAATAGTAGGAAACGGAATCATTGGTCATCGAGATCTGAGAAAGTACGCCTTCAGAATCTAGTTTGCTGAGATACTTTTCATGAATCTCAATAAGCTCTCGCACGGAAGAACAGCTTCGCGCAATAACTCCCGGTAAACCCGAGTCATGGATGTCATGCAGGAGCGCAGCTTTAAATGCAATCAATGGATTAGCTGGCTTTAATTGCGAGGCCAGTCCCCAGATAGGAGCCTGCTCTGCGCCACTCAGAACACGGTTGCTCATCAACAATTCTTCCGCTGTGAGCCCTACAGTCGCGAGCGCCGCCATAAGTGAAGCTCGGTGTTCAACCAAGAGATAGCGGATGAGCGCTCGACTCCCAAATGTCTTGAAGGAATAAACATTTTTCGACTGAAAATTAGTGACCATGAGTGGACTGTTTCCTTATCTGCGAGGGCGAAGTGCCTGTCCATTGCCTGAAGGCTCTCGTAAATGATGTTACATCATCGAAGCCAACCTGAAGAGCAACCTCCTTTGCTCGCAGTCCCATTTTAAGAAGCTCAACTGATGTGTCTCTTTGAATCTCTCTCTTCATGCAGCGTAGAGTCTGATTTTCAAGCGCGAGAGTTCGCTCAAGAGTTCGAACTGAAATTCCCAATTCGCCCGCAATGGATTGCGCACTCGATTTATCACCACTGAGTTTTGATTTTATGCACTGTTTGATTCTTTTAATCAAAGATGATTCTGAGTCAATTAGAACATTCATAGGTTTCGACATCTGACTCTGAACAATTCGGTTGTAAAAAAAAGCATATAAAGCCGAATCAGACGTTCTCAGAGGACTAAGACACTTTTCACGATCGTAGATAAGAGTCAGATTCTCTCCGCCATAGGTTATCTTCAAACCCAATTCGAGTGAGGCTAGCTGGCTCCAACGTGAGCGTTGAGACTCAAATCCTAAAGAATGATTCCATGGGATGTTGATTTCCTTTACGAGGCCTGGAAAGCGGCAGAGACCTATGAGATTCAAAATTAAGCCAAACAGAAAATAATGATTCCTGATCACGTCACTCTTTAAATGGTCAGGAAAATCTATTCCGATGAGGCAGTCTGCCTTGTCGACAACAATCTCGAATGGGAGTTTGATTCTCTGTAATTCAGCAAGTGCTGATTGAATGTTCTCACTGTGATAAACAAGCCAGCCGCGCTCTCCAAGGTCATGCAATTGCAAAAGACGCCCAGCAGAAAAACAGACCGCGTTATCATTTGCTGAACAATCCAACATGTCATCCCAGAGTTCATCAATCATCGCTTCAGAGACGAAAACTTCGCCGCTGACGAGCTCACTCATCGAGACACCATACTGCTGAGCCAGAGCGGATGCTCTTTTTGGATTTTTGACAAGCAAATAGCGGATTGCACCCCGGTGCGGGCCTAAAAGTAACTTGTTCTGCGGGCAGTCGGCTGACATAGCGGCCCCGAGGATGTGTTATTCGATGAGTCAATTTCCTACCACAGCATCTGCCCTGTCGTAAATTGCAAAGGATTTCTCAGATACCGCAGGACGGCTTGGCATCCCTGTTGCACTATCCTCCTCTATTATCAGTCGGATTGAACATTTAGTTCCAAGTTGCTTTTAATCTAGGAGGTGTCTGATGATCTCGTTTTCACGGTGTTCTGGTTTGACATGGATTATCTGCGGCGGCGTGACCGCATCGCTCTTTGGCATTGTCTCTGCGTGCGGAAAGAAATCCGCACCAAAAGGAAATCCCATTGGAATGGGGAAACTCTTGCTGCCTGTGAAAGAGAGCGCACCCTCCGGGCTCAAATCTGCATCCCAGGGTATGGGATTGAGCAGCACGCTCGAAGCAGCTGCGGGACAAGAGTTGGCGGAAGTTAAATCCCGTTTCTTCAACCCCGGCCCAACCGACTTCATGTACCGTCTCAAGCAAGTGGATGGTCGACTGGCTGAACTCGATGGTCGACACCAGTCAACAGCGCGAAAGTGTGTCACAGAGGCGCCAAAGGAATGGGCGCTCACGGGATTACCAGATGCGAGCAACACGCTCACTGGCTCTGCGAGCTTTTGGTTTTCCTGCAAAGAGGAAATATCGCAACCCTCCGGCGGAACTCTAACGATTCTCTTTGGGCGCAAGGATGGATTCTCATACCTTGCGGAGCTCCAAAAGGCTGGCGACGACTCCTATCCAACTCTCATTGTTCTTGGCAAAGTCGATGACTCGAGCACGAAGTCCGAAGTTTGGCAGATCATCCTCTCCAAGCCATCCATCACAACGAGCGCAAAACAGCACAGCGCATGGTTGTATATTTTGGGCGACAAGGCAGCAGGCAACTTTGAAATGGCTGCCGGTGGCTCAGGTCGACAAAGTAGCACCATGGGCGAAACTGATGATCCCTTTTCAAGCGTCGGATGTGGTGCACGCATTCGAGCAAACTCGACGTTGGTTTATGGCATCGGCAGATTCCATGAAGCAGGTTCGGGTGATGGAAGGGACGCAACAGCCCAAGAGTGCAACGACGCAGAAGTCACCATTTGTGCAAGCGCAAGCGATCTTTCAGCCAAATCAGCAAGCGACTGCAGCGCTATCACAACCTTCTCTGCATCACTGCCAAAACTCACCTATTCGCAGCTGAGAGGAACTGCTCCCTATGCCGGATACGTCAAAGGAAAGCAGATTCTTGACATGACTGGTCTGCCAAGCCTGACATCATTCAACGAGGAAGTGCCTGCCCCGAAATAAAAAACAGGAGGCTCGAAACCTCTAACCCGAAAGGGTAGTGCACCCAGAGGCACACCCTTTCCAAGGCCCTCTCCCGATGAAAATTTGTTCCAAATTTCAGAGGGCGGTCTCACCCACTTTATTTCGTACTGTCAGTTGGTTAGAAGAAAACACTAAAGCACGTACACGACACTCCGATCTCCAAGACCGTTAACAGAAAAATTTTCTGTGTAACTCAAATTGCTGTTTTGGGGGGCACTACGATGATGTTGTCCACTGCCAAAAGAATGAAAAATCAAAGCTCACGGCTGCGCCCTCTCGTGCCTCTCATGGCAACGCTTTCTGGGCTCTATCTTGCAAGTTGCGGAAACCCAAATGAAAACCGCGCTGGAGTGTCCGCAAAACAAGGGGTTCAAAACGAGAGTTCCGTAGTTAAAAGCAGTGCTGGGGATGTAAAGAGGGGTCTTGTCAAACTCTACGGTAATTGGACTCCCATGACCTACGAGGACTACGGAAATTACGCTCTCGTTGAGGGGCACATGCGCATTCCCAAAGGGAGTTTCAAAGAGCTTGATTCGGCGAGCGAAAAGAGCCTTGGGCTTCTTGCACAAGGAAATGGCGGACAAATCGCGACTGAATATCTGTGGCCCAACATGACAGTGCCGTATTCGCTCGCGGCCGATTTAGACAATCGAGCGAAGGAGAATTTCGGCAGTGCTATTGCCATGTATCATGCATCAACTCCAATTCGTTTTCGGCCTGCTACAAGTGCTGATAGAGATGTTTTGGAAGTGATAAAGAACAACGAATCAGGCTGTGGTTGGGCCTGGCAAGGGCGTCAGCTTGAAGTTCTGGCTGAGGGCTACCCAAGAAATGTCATGGCGCTCACTCACACCGATGCTTGTTTGAATGACCCTCGTAACGTAGGTTTAATCGCGCATGAACTCGCTCACGCGATTGGCCTAGGTCATGAATTTTCGAGACCAGACAGAGCAAGCTTCATCAGGATTGTGGCCGAGAACGTGAATCCCCCAAGAGGCTTCACATTGAATGATCTATTTCCGGTTGTTTCAGCGCGCGAAAGTTTTGTCTTTGGCCCCTTCGATCTCAATTCAATCACCATGTACGGTCCTTTTATCTTCAGTCTTGCGAAACAGAAGCATCTACCCGTCATTACCGACATTAACGGCAAAATTAACTTCTCCGGAAATGTTTCACTGAGCTCTGGCGACATGCGGGGCATAGCAAAATTGTATGAAAGCCAAGGAGCTCCTACGCTCAAGGCAGCAATTGCAGACCAAGACCTTGGCCTAAATCAGACACGTACGTTGGATTTTGAGGTCGTCAATATTCCGAGCTGTGCGAACGTAACAGTCGACGGCGGCTCTGTGACTCAAAAGAGCAGCTCACCGACTCAATGTTCTCTTTCAATTTCGGCCGGTGGAGTGCCAGGATATTTCGACGTAACGATTGCATTGTTCAAAGAAATGGTCACACGACGCGTGTCTGATGGCTTTGTTAGGTCGAGATTGATGACCGTTGGAGATTCAAGCAAACCAACGAGCATCGAGCGATTCCGAGTCAAAGTTGGTAATCCAACTCAAGCTCCACGAGATATTAAAACCAATATTTTATCAGCACTAGGCGAAAGAAGTTTGTTCATAGGTTCAAACATTGCAGAGCAACGCGGAATTTTGCAGTTTGAGACTCTGAGTGAAGTAATGGGTGATGAACATTTTTATTTAGTGAGTGGTCAGGATGCGTCGAGTTTCGTTGTCTTGGGAAATGTTCTCACGTCAGCAATTCCCCTCACCAAGGATAGGTACCAAGTTCAAATCACAAGCACCAATCGTGCAGGTCTGAGCGTCACAAAGCCGTTCGAATTTTTTACCAAGCTACCTCAACAGAGAAACATCACAGTTTTTATGAATGGCTACAATTCATTGCAATATAGAATCGACTCGAGCAACTCGCTTTGTAGAAATCCACCCGCAGATCCATCAGCGAGCAGTGTTTGGATCAAACACGATTTATTTCAGTCTTTGATGCCAAACATTCAAATCTCGAACACATATGGTCGGGGTTTGGGCAACCTCATCGAAACGCAAACACAACAGACGACAGCTTGTGTCACACCAACACCGACGCCCACTCAAGTTGAACGCGCAACTCCTCCTCCAGCTCCTGCTCCAGCTCCTTCTCCCATTCAAGTCACTTCGACCGAAACATTCGTCTGTCCAAACTTCCTGAACCTCACAGCTCCCGCTGCTGGATTATCGTTCTCGCCGAGCCGAGCGATGCAAAATGGACGAACAGTGAGTGTGAGCGGCAGTGCGAACAATATTGTCAATTGCGCCCTGTCCTTTGCTGCTGGCGAGTATGAAGCGAGCCGCACTTGCAAGCGTTATGGTCGAAGCAATAATTGTCTCGAGTATAACCGGTGCGTTGAAACAATCGAGTTGTCAGTGCTCGCAGATGCGCAACAACACGAGATGTGGAAATTTCCGACTGTAGGAACCGCAACCCGTATTTCGGGTTGCAGATACAGATTCGTTCCAACCACAATTAACGTATCAACTACGGCGAATATGACCTACAGAGGATTAAGCCTGCAGTACCAGAACTGCAGACCACAAGGTGGAATATTTGCTGAGTGCGACCTCAAAAACCCAGGCGATACCTACTCTTGCACAGCCGGTGACCAGAGAAATGGCCGTGCAGAAGTAAGCTGTCGCAGAAATTAATTGAGCGTAATTTTCTTCAACCTCTATAACGGCATTGAGAGTTGTCGGTAATGGGCGTGGCATGCTCCATGGCATACCCGCCCTTTTCGCTTTTGCATTAAAAACTTTATGTTTGACCCCACCCTGGGAAGTTGATAGCGCCAAGACGGATAGCCACATCTCTGCCCTGATGATCCTCTGTTTTAAAACGAATACGTGGTCAAAAAAGAAACATAATAAGGAAAAGTACAGATACTGCCGGATCGTGTGTCAAGACCATTCAATTAAAGAGCACGAACACAATCGCAGAATACCAACATCAATCAACCAAAAATAATTCCATTCATATCCGTTTCGGAATCGACACAGGCCATCGAATCTCTGGCTTGCAGATCCTTGACGTACAATTAAAATTGCAAAAAATTGGATCATGGGATGATGCCATCTCGGCTCTGAATTCTTGGGAAGGCGAGATGTCCTTGAACATCCCATAAAGCTCGGCGAACTGATTATCGTGACATTCGCCAACTTCCAGTGAGGAATTCAGGTAGGTAAAAATTTATATCAAGTGCGGCTCAACAGAGCTGATTGGAGGCAGAGGCCGAGGGTAAGGCAAGGTCGGTTCACCCTCGACCATCCTCATCAGGCGCTTCTTTTGTGAGATCCTTTTCCCTCTGTATGAGCTTTCTTCTCTTCTTCGGTT
>JBILKM010000129.1:0-2664 GCA_044376695.1 Silvanigrellaceae bacterium | reverse complement strand
AAATTACCCAACTTCGATTTCTGCCCAATGTGCACATTAGAGTGGAGCCTGCAATAATTCCCGATCTCTGCGTAACCTTGAAGGTCACACAGTGTACCGACGCTGCAATTGTCTCCGACGTTCATGCCTTCCCGGATTGTGACTCTGTGCCCTGATTGGAAGTTCTTTCCTATTGAGCTGCCTGCATAAACAATCGAATGGCTTCGAATAATTGCATTTGGCCCAATTTTGAGAGGTGGATTGATGAAGTTTTCACTTCTATAATAATCTGCTGGAGGCTCACCCAAAACACAATCGTTGCAGATGATCGAATCGTTGGCGATTTCGACATTATCATAGATTGTAACGTTATTTCCGAGCTTAACGTTCGCACCAAGCTTAACGTTATTTCCGATTGAAATATTTTTGTTTGTAAACTTCACAGAAAATGTTCCTCACTAATTAATAATTCGAGGGCAACTGAGGCCCGCGGACACTCTGCTTTTTTTGCCGATTCTCAAAACGACCGGCCGTGAGCCACATGTCGAGAATTGTATCGAGGGTTTGACTAAGTCTATTAAGTTTTGGAAAGATTGAATTTGCTTCTTTGTTGGTCATTCCTACCTCGATTAGGCCATCATGAAATCAGATGAACCTTCCTTTTGATGCAGATAGCTTTGGTGTCCGTAGGAATTATCATGCGGTTTGCGGTTTGGCCAGAGTTTTTGGGGGGGGTGGGGTGAACAAAGCCCGCCTTCTGGCAGTTTGATGTAGCCCCATCAAGCAGGGACCATCCCCCACTGCCAGAAGGGGAGTTTAAGGACTGTGATTACGACTGGTCGTAGTACTGAAATCATTATTGGGACTGAAAGGCGAAGACGGTTCGGCCCAGAGGAAAAGGTTCGAATAGTGAATGAGGCATTTTCTGCCGACAGCTCAACGAGCCAAACAGCCCGTAAATATGGTATCCATCCAGCACAACTCTATACGTGGAGAAAGTGCATGACCCAAGGACAACTCAGCGCGGTTGATAAAGAAGAGAATGTTTTCCCTGAGTCTGAGAAAAAAGCCATGGATAAGAAGATCCGCGAACTGGAGCGTCTTTTGGGTCGCAAGACTATGGAGGTTGAATGCCTGAAGGAGGCTGTCCGGATTGGACGCGAAAAAAAACTCATCTCGCGCGAGCCCTTGCAAGGAGTGGAGGATTTCACTTGAAGGTCATCTGCGATTCCTTGGATGTTTCGCGCAGCCATCTCCGAGAGAGCCTTCGAAAAAAAGTGATGGTTGCGAAGAAACGCCGCGGCAAAACACCTCAAATCAGTGATGAAGACATTCTCCAGCGCATCCGAGCCCTGGTCGCAAAGCGACCCAGCTACGGCTACCGCCGCGCTGGCGCGGTTGTTAATAAAGTTCTTGTTGCGGATGGGCTACCAAAAGCCAATCACAAGAGAATTTATCGTCTCATGAAAGAAAACAATTTGCTGTTGCCTAAGTTCGTCGGTTTCAAGCCCAAACGAAAACACGAAGGAAAAGTGCAAACATTGAGAAGCAACACCCGATGGTGCTCAGATTCCTTTCAAATCCGCTGCTGGGATGGCCGAAAGATTGAAGCAATGTTCGTCATCGACACGTGCGACAGAGAGGTTCTGAGCCTCGT
Organism: Silvanigrellaceae bacterium; assembly: GCA_044376695.1. GTDB lineage: Bacteria > Bdellovibrionota_B > Oligoflexia > Silvanigrellales > Silvanigrellaceae > RFOM01. Next base: position 1,028 of record JBILKM010000129.1, on the reverse strand, counting down.
TGCAGCCGTTGGAAACCTCGAGGCGTCCGACGTAAGAGACGCGCTTGCATTGGCATATGAGCGACGCTTTCCGGGCAAACAGACGCCAAAAACTAGAATTGAATGGCTCACAGACAACGGCGGAATCTTCATCGCAAATGAAACCCAGCTCTTTGCAGAAGGTTTGGGACTCATTCCCTGCCAAACTCCAGCCTACTCTCCCGAGAGTAACGGGATGTCTGAGGCCTTCGTGAAACGTTTCAAACAAGATTACGTTTACGTGAATGAACTGTGGGATGCTAAAGAAGTATTAGGCAAACTCAATGAGTGGGCCACCGACTTCAACGAGAATCATCCGCATAAATCGCTGAAAATGATGAGCCCGTCTGAGTTCAGACGGGCCAACTTTAACTAAATGTGGGATGGTCGGTCTTGACGGGGCAACTCCAGAACACAGACGATATGACATGCGAGTACACCCAAAGGAGTACAATCGTCAATCCAAATGGATTAAGAGAATGAAGCCTCGAATAAAATTACATCTCTTGTGAACACCACTAGCAGCAAAGGAGGGACCTAGTTTAATGCAGAGCCACACGTTTTCGAAACTCTACGATTCCAATAGAAAAGGCCAGAACTTCGAATTGCGAAATTAATCGAGGCGCTTTCGATCAGCCAACCGCCCTCACCCCGAATCCCGGCTGGAACTCCAAACATGCCGGTAGTCAGACGACACACACTACACACCGCATAATTCTTAGACAAATAAGACCGCCTATATTCGATGATAAGTCCCATCAAATACGGATTAAATAAATGGAATGACGTTTGCTTTTGAGAATTTCAGTTCGTCTTTTCAAGGACTCTAAGCATGCAGAATCTCTATGAAGAAAGTTGGCGTCTCTACAAACACCACACAGAAAGCTTTCTTGATGACCTGAATTACTATCGAAGCTTCTGCCAGGGGCACAAATCGCTAGAGATGTTTGCAGGATTCGGACGCTTGGCTAACAGGCTGGCAAGCGTTGGCATCGACATAGAGACAATTA
>JBILKM010000043.1:0-23606 GCA_044376695.1 Silvanigrellaceae bacterium | reverse complement strand
GCATTGCTTGGCGCGCAGGTCTTCCTCACCGCTCTGCGTGCGCAACAGTTTCTCAAAATAGCCGATACGAGCGTAGCGTTAGTCGAGAAGCAGAAAAGCGACGCTGAAGCCATGTTTCGTGCCGGAAAGCTGAGCAAAGCCGACCTGATGCGTTTCGAGCTCAACCTTGCCGATGCTCGGGCACAAAAAACCCAAGCAGCCGTTGCGGAAGAGCTGGCACTGCTGTCCCTTTCGGAAAACCTCCAGCAATCTTTCTCGCCAACACAAATCGACGCGCCGAGCGAATCATTTTTCGAGATGCGCAAGCTTTCTCCTCCTCCACTCGAAGAGGTTGTCCGAACTGCCTTTGAGAAGCGTCCGGAGCTGAAAGCAGCTAAAAACCAGGTCAGCATTGCCAACCTCACCACCTGGGCAGCTCGCCTCGACTTCTCGCCCTCCTTGAATGGATTTGCTCGCTACGAAAGAGATTTTGAAATTTCTGACCTGAAAACACGCGCAACCGACACACCCTCCAATTTTGTCCTGGCAAACAAAAAAGACATCCGCGACAAATTCTCATTCGGCCTTCAGCTCAAATGGAGTATTTGGGATTGGGGCACGCGTTGGAACAAGATCTCCGAGGTCGTTGCGCAGCGCACCAAGGCTGAAATAGCCCGCGAACAGGCCGAATCTTTTCTCAAGACTGAGGTGATTAAAAGTTATCTGGATCTCAAATCGGCTATCGATCTCCTTCAGTCGTCGCTCTCAAGTGTACGCCTGGCCGAAGAGGTTTATCGCCTCACCCAGGCTCGTTTCACCAATGCCCAGGTATCATCAACGGACCTGATTCTCGCCGAGCGCGATCAGGCACGTGCGCGCGGGGGACTTGTGAACGCCCGGGCTGAGGTGGATCTCGCCTGGTTTAGATTACGCCGAAACATGGGTGAGCAACCCATTCCCTAAAGCATTAGGTCTTTGATTCAGAGTTGAGCCTCACCGCTGCACAGAAAGGAATTCCCATGTTCATCCCGCAAGATAAAAACATGAAGATCATGTTAGATTCGCTCCGCGCGATGGCGATCTTCGCGCTGGTTTTCGGCTGCACCGGAAAAAGCAAAGTTCAATTGCCAGAGGATGCCCCAGAGGTTCAAGCACAGAACTTGCCCAACTCGCAGACACCCAATTCAGGCGCACAACAAAATGCAGTTCTACATTCAGCCGCATCTGCTGCGACTCCCTCAGCAAACACTGTGGCAGCTCCTGCATCAGGTTCGACCGAGGGGACTGCGAAAGGGGTAACGAACACCACCGCTCATCCGGAAATGTCGACCCGCGTTTCGGGTCAGGTGAACTCAGGCAAACAGGGGCAGGCTAGTTTCCGTGCTGCAGGCCACATCAGCAAAACCACAGCACAGGTTGGGGAAAAGGTGAAGCGCGGCCAGGTGATTGCCACGCTCGACGACACCGACGCTCAGCTGCGCCTAAAGCTTGCCGTTAACCAGAGAGAACAAGCTCGGATCACGCTCGAACAAGCCCGCAAGGACATGCAGCGCGAGGAGCAACTCAAGAAAGAAGGCGCCACCACGCAAGCCAATCTCGAACGCATGAACAACGCATTGGCAAGCGCGCAGATTGGCTTTGCACAGGCTGAAATCAACCTGCAGCAGGCTCAGAAATTCTTAGCTGATACGCGCCTGACTGCTGCATTCGATGGTGTTGTCTCTCGGCGCTTAAAGGTCGAAGGTGAATTTGTAGCTGTGGGAGCTGCGGTGTTCGAAGTTGCCTCAATGAGTGAACTGGAAGTTTCACTCCGCGTTCCGGAAAACCTCATCAAACGCGTCCGACCTGGACATGTGGTTGAGTTATCGATTCCATCACTCGAAAAGCAAACACAGGCCAAAATCCTGCGGATTGTCCCCGTCATTCAGGAAAACTCGCGCACATTCGAAGTGATTGGGCGTGTTCAAGGAGCCTTGCCTGGGGAAATCATACCCGGACAATTTGTCGAAGCGCAGCTTTAAGGACACACCTCTATGCAACTCGCCAATGTATCCATAAAACGTCCCGTTTTCGCGACAATCATCAACCTTGTGCTGATTGTTTTTGGGCTCTTTTCCTATAAAAAACTGGGCATCGATCAGTTTCCAAACATCGATTTCCCGGTCGTTACCGTGCAGGTAACCTACCCTGGTGCAGACCCGAAAACTGTCGAACAGAAAATCCTTGAACCGCTCGAAAAAAGTCTCAATGGCCTGGAAGGGCTTGAGGCTCTCAATGCCACAGCATTTCCGAATTTTGGACAGGTGGTTTTACGTTTTAAGCTTGAGCGCAACGGCGACAAAGCAGCGCAGGATGTGCGCGACAAGATTTCCACCGTGACCTCGCAGTTACCCAGCGAGGCTCTCTCACCAATTGTGGCCAAGTTCGATGTCGGCGGAGCACCGATCATCACCATGACCCTCTCCTCGGACTCTTTGCCCTATGCGCAGCTCTCAAGGCTTGCAAAAGACAAGGTCAAGCCAGCCCTCGAAACCGTGTCCGGGGTTGGACGTGTTGACCTTGCCGGGCAGCGCGAACGCGAAGTCCACATTCTCATGTCGCGACCAAGTCTGCAGGCATTCGGCCTTTCGCCTGCACAACTGGTACAGGCAGTGCAATCACAGAACCTCGATATTCCGAGCGGAAAAATCGAGAACCGCGAGTCTTTGTTGCGCATTCGAACCGAAGGCACGCTGAGTTCTGCTGCTGAAGTGGGAGAAATTCCAATCACGCTCCGTAGCGGCCAGAAAATCCGAGTGAAAGATGTGGCCACCGTGGAAGACACGCTTGCCGACGAAACCGGCTACGCCTCTGCCAATGGCCAAACTGCAATTGTGATGGTTCTCTACAAGCAGTCGGGCGGAAACACAGTTGCGATCGCGGACACAGCCAAGAAGAAGATCACCGAGCTGCAAAAATCTCTGCCTCAAGGCGTAAAGTTTCAGGTTTTTCAGGACAACTCTAAATATATAAAAGGGTCAATAGACTCGGTCAAATTCGACCTGATTCTGGGAGCCCTTCTCGCAATTGTGATCGTCTTGTTGTTCCTCTACGACTGGCGAGCCACAATCATTAGTGCTTGCGCCATCCCAACCTCAGTGATCGCCACGTTTTGGTTTGTTGAAACCATGGGCTTCACTCTCAACCTGATGACCACTCTTGGCCTCACGCTTTCGATTGGAATTCTTGTCGATGACGCGATTGTCGTCATCGAGAATATTTACCGTCGTCTGGAGTTGGGCGACTCCCCACTCGAGGCAGCTCAAAAAGGAACAGAGGAAATCGGCCTGGCGGCGATAGCCATTACATTGTCTATCGTTGCTGTGTTTGTGCCTGTAGCGTTCATGGAAGGGATTCTCGGACGCTTCTTCTACCAATTTGGAATGACCGTTGCATTCTCGGTTATGGTGTCACTCTTTGTAGCCTTCACCCTGACCCCAATGATGAGTTCAAGACTCCTCAAGGCCCATCATGGCAGCGTTCCGAAATTCTTTCTGCCAGTAGAGCGGATACTTTCTGCGACAGAAGAAAAATATAGATCCATTCTCAAGAAGACGCTGTTACATCCTTGGAAAACAGTACTCGTTGGTGTGGGTGTTTTGTTTGTAAGTATGCTCATGCTGCGGTTTGTGCCTGTAGCCTTTTTCCCGAAAGAAGACCGCAGCCAGTTTGCTGTAAACTACGAATTGCCAGAGGGAACACCAATTTCGCGCACAAAAGAGCGCGCTGCGATCCTGGATTCCTTCCTGCGCGCCTATCCTGGAGTTCAAAGCGTAGTGATGGCCATTGGTGCGAATGCAGAGCGAAAGCCTAACGTTGCACGCCTGGACGTCAACCTCATCGCAAAGCATGAACGCTCGTTCACCCAGGAAGAAATGGTCAAGCGTCTGCGCATCGACCTGCGCAAACGCTTCTCCGATCCACAGGAGAAAGTCGAAGTCACTGAGCAGTCTGGAAGCGGTGGCGGACGACAGCAACCCATTCAGTTGATCCTACAGGGCAACGACCTCGAGCAACTTAGCAACTATGCCAACACCATGCGCGACTGGATCAAAAACAATATTCCAGGAGCCGTAGACGTGCAGACCTCTGAACCGCCTCTCGTGCAGGAAATTCGGGTTGTGACCGACCCCGTGCGCGCTGCCGACGTCAACATGAGCACCCAGCAGGTCGGTTTCGCGCTGCGTACGCTGTTCGAGGGCATGAAGGTGGGTGAGATTGAAGACAAAGGAGCACGCTTCGACGTTCGGGCTCGCGTGGCAGACGTGGATTCTCAGAGGATGACTGATCTTTCGGGCTTGACCCTTCCCAACGCTTCAGGGGTGCCAATTGCACTCACAAGCGTTGCACGCATCGAACAAAAGAATTCTCTTTCCAAAGTTGAACGCCTCGGTGGTCAACGCCAAATCGTAGTGATGGCAAACTTTCAGGGCAAAGATTTGGGTGCCGCTATCCGCGCTCTCGAAACAGAAGTGCGCAAGACCCTGCCCGCAAGCCTAAGCTTTAGTTTTGAAGGCCAGGCCAAACTTCTCCAGGATGCAGTCAGTGCCATGCTCAACGCGCTGCTCCTGGCGATCGTTCTGGTTTTCATGGTGCTGTGTGCGCAATTTGAAAGTTACCTTACACCCTTTGTTATTATGATGTCCGTTCCCTTGGCGTTTTCGGGCGCCTTCGCTGGCCTTCTCATCACACAGAAATCGATGAGCATCTATGCGATGATTGGGCTCATCATGCTCATGGGTCTGGTGACCAAGAACGCAATCCTGCTCATCGACTTTACCCTCGCTCGTATGCGCGAGGGTAAGAACATGATCGATGCACTCAGCGAAGCAGGCCCTGTGCGGCTTCGCCCTATTCTCATGACCACGGCAGCCATGATCTTCGGAATGTTGCCGATTGCTATTGGTCACGGCGAGGGCGGAGAGGCACGTGCACCCATGGCTGTTTGTGTGATTGGAGGTTTGATTTCCTCAACTCTCCTCACATTGGTTGTAGTCCCGAGTGTTTTTGTTTTGGTTCAAAGAATAGACGCACGCCGTTGGATCGGCGTGCTCAGGCTAAAGTTAAAAATCGATTCCGGGCGACTTCCTTGGTCAAAGGTCTGAAACATCCTCGACAGCCACAGCGCGCGCGGGCTTGAATCGTTCAATCAAACGTGTGGCAGCCACTTCAAAACTCTTATGGCTCTGCTTGAGGCTGGCAACCTGCGTTTTCAGACGATTTCTATTTTTCAGAAGCGCATGTTCCATATTTAGGGGCAGCAGCGGGCGCAGATCTTGCCAAATGCCTTGGCATGCCTCTGCACGTTTGATCTGCAGCAGTGTTTTTGCGAAGGGAATGAAATTGCTTACGGCGTTCTCAGAGCGACTCACGAGAGTCTGACCACGATTGTCGAATCGTTTTTGAGAGACCATATAATCTCGCATGCGTTGCTCAAAGGCCTGCATATTGCGCAGCATGGTCGCGTCGTCTTTATTACCTTGGGTTTGACTCACGAGCTTGCCCAAACGCATCAGTTCGACCTGAAGCTGTTGCAGCCGCTGTGCTTCCGCGTTGAGTTTGGCTTCGTCATGAAGTGACTTTGTTGGGCCAGCCTGGCCCGCAAGCCCCATCTCATCCATCAGCGCCAACTGAGGATTCACAATGCTTTCAATATCACTGCGGCATTGTTTACGTTCCCGGTCGAGGCGCTCCATTTTCTCAATGTACTGCACACGCAGCGTGGCTCCCTCATTCGCCGCACCCATGACACGCTCGCCACGTGCCAGCGCACCTTGTGGGAAAAGCGAGGAAGCAAAGGCAAACAGCCCCAAAGACAATCTCAGCTGAGCAGATTTAACAAACATAAGCCCTCCCCGACGCCGGTCGATGCGTCCAACATGGCACACCCTCAGCAACTCCAGGGCCAAGAACAAATACCCGAAATAATTAATAAAAGAGAATCAATCAGAGCTCAAATGACAAATCCAGAATCAGGTCGGCCTAAAAATGACCAAAAAATAAACACTCTGAGGAGGGAGTCAAATTACCGACTCGGTCAGGTTTACCTGCTGACGCCAGGGGAGCATCTTGGTTGACGAGCCAACCGAAAAAACATGCCCGGAGGAACAAGCATGAACGTCACGGCCCGTCTTATGTCCGCAAGCCTTCTCGTTGGGGTCTCCTCTTGGGCACAGGCATCGATTCTGCCACCGAACGATCTCCATCTTGAAGACAACCTGAGCATGATTGCCAACATGACAGAAGAAGAGTTCAAAGAGATCATCAACGGCGTAGTGAAACACTATCAAGAGCCAGCAGCCAAATACAAAGCAAGCATCAAGGTCAACGCCTTGTGGAGCAATTCCACAGTGAACGCCTCTGCGCAGCAGATGGGCAACACCTGGATTATCAACATGTACGGCGGTCTTGCTCGCCGCAGTGAAGTGACTGCCGACGGTTTTGCCATGGTTGTATGTCATGAGCTCGGTCACCACTTTGCAGGCTTCCCTTTCAAGGGTGTCAGCTGGGCAGCAAATGAAGGCCAATCAGACTATTTTGCCACCCATACTTGTGCGCGTCGCATTTGGGGTGAACAAAAGGAAATCAATGCTCAGTTCCGGACTCAAATCGGCGACTTCGAGAGAAGCAAGTGTGACGAAGCTTATACAGCAGAAAGCGATCGCGACCTCTGCTACCGCACTGCAGCTGCAGGTTTCTCACTCGCCAACTTGCTCTCAAAACTCGGCAGTTCCGCAGAACCTCGCTTCGACACACCTGATACCCGCAAGGTTACCCGCACAGCCGACAGTCACCCTGCAGCGCAGTGCCGTTTGGATACATATTTCCAGGGCGCTCTCTGCGGCAAGCCCTACGACTTCATGCAGATTCCCGGCAAGAAGAATGCGCGTGGCCAGAATAGTGTTCAGGCCGAGGAAGAATCGGCAAAGTATTCCTGTACTGAACTTGACGCTAAAGCATTCGGACTGCGTCCAACCTGCTGGTTCCGTTCGCGTTTGACATTGAAAAACTAATACAACTCTGTGACACTCAAATAGAGGTAACCGCCGCTCCTTGATTTCTCGGGGCGGCGGTTTTCGTGTGGAGTAGAAGATCATGCGCGCACTTCTTTTTTTACCGGAATTCACTAAGGCAAACATCAACGATCTGAGCGTGATTATCCGCTCATCTGGTATTTCTCTCGTGGAATGCGCCACAGAGGAAGAAGTCTTTCAACACATGAATGAGTCGCAGTTTTCACACCGACGCAATTTGCTGATCTCTGATGAAAGCCACCACGACCTGGTCGATAAATTTAGTCAGCAGTATCCGAACTGCCTCATCATCCTCACGATTCGTTCACCCATCGGCGAACTCCCAAACAATATCCGTGATTGCCTTCCTGTGCAGTGCTTTGTTGCCTCAAACAACAATGAGTTTGAGCCGCGTGACATGCAGACCATCATCCGAAAATTTCAAACGTCTGATATCTTCGGGGTTGAAAAGTACATCAAGGGTTCATGTGAAATCTTTCGCCATGACATCCTGACTCACTCCGACAAGAACACAGCCATCGAACGTGTCGGTGATTTTGTCCGGTACCTGGGTGGAAGCATCGAGAACAATCGCTTTCAGGAGTATTCAAGACGCATCTCTGACATGCTCGATGAACTTGTTCTGAATGCCGTTTTTGATGCAAATCATCGCTACAAGGGACAACCACACCGCACAGAATTCCAACTCGACAACACAGATCTCGTGACTGTGAAGTGGGCTTTCGACGGTGAACAGTTCGGACTCTCGGTCACCGATCGATTTGGGCGTCTTAAGAAAGAAACTATCCTGCGTTACCTTGATACAACTCTCGACCTCGGAGATGTTGAGCGCCGTAAGAGCGGTGGTCTCGGAATCAAGTTCGTGTTTGAACGGCTGCACCAGTTCGTGGTGAACGTACACAGCGACCTAATGACCGAGGTGATCTGCTTGCTGCGGTTCGAACGCCGGTTGAAAGACTTCGATGCCCGCCCGCGCTCATTCCACTATTTTTCGATTTAAGGAATGGGCTCAACGACAGGTTTGAGCTTGTCGTCGGAGAAGCGCCTTGGCTTGGTGATATCCGTGCAACGACATCTTTCGTTGCACTCCATCTTATAAAATACAACTGCATCGGGTTCACGAAAGAACGCAGGCGCACGGTCGTTCGATACTGGAAGCACATCGGGCCCCCGGCCCATGGTTTCAGGCGCAGGGCTCTGTACAATCTCGGTTCTCCCCCCCACAGTGTAGGCAAAGTTGAGTAGAATCCATCCGCCCGCCTCCGTGTAGACATCAAAATAGGAACGCGCATAGCCCGCACACAGAGCATCTGCTTCAGCTGTATTTTTACATTCCGGACTCACCTTCATCGAGCACCAAACAGCCTTGGGCGCAACGTAACTGAGACGGCGGCCACTCGCTGCCGAATAGGGCGCAAAATCGGCCGATGCACTCTTCTTCGGGGGAATCTTAAGATTGCCGGTTTGCTCACCCTGCCGCTTGAGAGAAAATTTCTCCGCCCCGCGCTGGAACCGAGCCTGATTAACCAGAATCTCCATGGGAGAGGTGGTCAGGTTTTCGAATTCGACGCTCATTGTCTCGCAACGCTCTGTGCAATTGTGGTCTACAGAAACGCGCAATTGTCCATCGCCGAAGGTTGTGCCCGCCTGCGGCAATTCCGACCCAGAAGAACGCACGCCCGTTGAAAGACAAGCCGTGAACAGAGTTAGGGCGGATGGGACGAGAGCTATTTTTGCGAGAACTTTCCATTGCGGCGGAAACGAAACCATAAAGGCAACTCCTGTTCCAGAGCATAGGCACAATCTGCACCGCCCCATGGTGACACACCTCAACAACCTGTTGCAATTGATCATAAGGATGAGCTTGACGGTACGGTTTTCGCACTGTTGAATGAAGGGTGAGCCAAACTTGAGCCGACGGAGCGCCCGTATGAATCTGAGCTGCCTCGAAATGAACGACAAACTCGTCCTTACTCTGGACGGGCAGTTGGATCAAACAGCTGCGAGTGCGCTCCCAGAAAAGCTAACCCACATGTGTGTTGGCAAAAATCAAAGTAACATTGTCATCGACCTTGCAGCCTGCCAAATTGAGGATGAGTTGGGCTATGGAGCGCTGGTTGCTTTCCGTCTTGCTCCCCAGGTCTTGCGCAAAGAAGTTACAATCCAGAATGCACTCCCAAAAGTGCAAAAGGGAATGAAGGCCTTGCGCTTCGAAAAGCTTTTCAAAATTGCTTAAAGCAGGTGAACACAATTGAGCACTGAAACGGATGCGCGCAAACGAGCCCTCTCGCTTCTGCGCACTCTTGGCAGCACAGCAGTTCGCGCAGGCTCTGAGAAAATTAAACGCAAATTGAGCGGCACACCCGCCGAAGATTTTCTACACAGTGGGGCTGCACTGCGCCTGGCGCGTGGGCTTGACGATCTCAAAGGCGCGGCGATGAAGATGGGCCAAATGCTCAGCCTCGCCGATGACACTGTTCTCCCCAAACCTTGGCGCGATGCCCTTTCACGGTTGCAGTCTGATGCTACAGCCCGACCATGGAATGAAATCAGACCTCTCATCGAGTCAGCGCTCGAGGGCGACTGGCCATTTGAGCAGATCGATGAAAAAGCTCTTCACGCGGCAAGCATCGGGCAAGTCCACAAAGCCCGCCTGCGGGACGGAACCCCGGTGGCAGTTAAAGTGCGTTACCCAGGACTCGAGCAGAGTGTGCGCTCCGACCTCGAAAACATCAGACGCGTCCTTCTTCTGGCCAATGTGCTCCCGGCTAAAGCCGACTACGATGAGCTCTTTGCCCGGGTTGAGGCTCTATTTCTGCAAGAATTAGATTTTGCCAAAGAGCGCGACTTTTACCTCTTTTACAGCAAGAGTCTGAGCTCTTTTGAAAACATCATCGTACCAGAGGTCTTCCCAGCGCTGAGCAATGAAAAGATACTCGTCACGCGCTGGGTCGAAGGTGTTAATCTGAAAGACTGGATGACCCGCACTGGTGCGCCTCATGTTGGCTCATCTGATGAGGAGCAACGCGATCGGCTTGGCCATGCTATGCTCGAATTGCTCTTTTTCGAGATCTTCGACAATGGCTTCATTCAATCGGATCCAAATCCGGCCAATTTCCTGGTGACTCCTGAAGGAAAACTGTGCGTGCTCGACTTTGGTGCCACCGAGGCACTCAGCCCCACTCTGCGTGAGAACTATAGAGAACTGTGCCTCGCATGCATGTTCGGCACTAAAAAAGACATCATTGCAATTGCTGAGAAAATGCAGCTGCTTTTCAAAAGTGATAGCGATGATGCCCGTGACTCCTTCGTGCAGATGATGACCATCACCTGCGAGCCCTTCGTTCATCATTATTTTTCATGGAAAGAATGTCAGTTAACCCGGCGTTTGAAAGACAAGATCCTCGGCTTTGCAAAAGCAACGCTGTTGCGACCGCCGCCTGCTGAGCTGATGTTCCTCAATCGACGGATTCTTGGAACCCAGATGCTCCTCGAAAACCTTGGCCCAACCGTGCGCGCCAGAGAGGTTATTCTTAAGCGCGTGCAGAAGCCCTAAAGAGCTACGCACGAACCCGACAACCTACAGAACACTGAAATTCAAACCGCAATACCGGTTTCGCGCAGAACTTCGTTAAGACTGACTTTTGCGTCTGTACGGTCGTTTCGCCAGGCAATGATATAGGAGCATTGCAGCTGAACATCGCCACCAGGGAACGATTTGGTGCGTGTGCCTGGTGCAACCACAGCATTTGGTGGCACGTAACCACGATATTCAATGCGCTCAGGCGACGTCACGTCGTAGATGGGCGTGGTTGCAGTGATACATACATTCGCGCCGAGAACAGCTCCAGCACTAATGACAGCACCTTCAACAACAATCGCACGACTCCCGACAAACGCATTGTCGCCGACAATCACCGGACGTGCATTGGCAGGCTCAAGAACGCCGCCAATACCTACTCCACCCGCAAGGTGAACGTTGGCTCCAATCTGCGCGCATGAGCCCACCGTAGCCCATGTATCCACCATTGTGCCTGGCCCAACGTACGCGCCGATATTCACGTAACCAGGCATCAAAATCGTACCCGGAGCCATGTAAGCCCCTTCTCGAACCACTCCAGGCGGCACAACCCGCACTCGCATTTCTGCATGATCGGAGCGTGTGTCGAGCTTATCGTGGAAGACCAGCGCATCGCCGTGAATTCTGCCCTGAGCGACCGACTGCTCTCCTGTGTAAGCAGCCACACCGGTGGACATCCGTGGCGTGCGCCAACGCAAGGTCAGCAGCACTGCCTGCTTCACCCACGCATGAACATCCCAGCTACGGAGATCACCCGAAAGAGGAGTGTGGGTGTGAGTCGCCTCGGTTCCCAGTGGGCTCACAACACGCAACATCCCGTGTTCGAGCGCGCGCAGAATCGCAACAAGAGTCTGCTGTGTTTTAGGGTTTTTAATTTGCTCGGGATCAGTCCATGCTGAGGCGATGGTCTGTTTCCATTCATTGATCTTCTCAGGTGAAAGAGTGTTAGGCATGTCGGTTTATCCCTTTCGCAAAACGCCAGAATCAATTGCTTGCTGCCACTGTTCCACACATTGCTGAATTTTCTCAGCCGTCGGAACCAGGGCAAGACGAAAACACTTTTTTGAAGAATCTCCCAGAGCATCCCCAGGGGTGGCCACAATTCCAGTGGCCAGCGCAAGCGCTTCACAATACTCTTCGCCGCTCTGATAACTTTCTGGAGCATCAATCCACACATAAAAGGTGGCCGAAGACGGCAATACCTTGAAGCCATTTTTGCTCAGGAATGCATCCACGATGTGTCGCTTTTTTGCGAAGATGCCGTTGCGCTCGCGCACGTGCAGGTCATCCGCCCACGCAGCCATGGCCGCGCGCTGAACAAACTCCGGAGTACCAACACCAACATTGGGACGATACTTTGCAAATGCTCCCACCAGGCGCGCATCACCAGCCACAAAACCGGAGCGGTAACCTGTCATACCCGAACGCTTGCTCAAACTAAAAAACGCCATCAGATTTTTGAAATTATTTTGAGCAGCAACTTCCAACAGCGACACGGGTTTTTCGCTGCCAGGAAAGTACATATCCACGTAACACTCATCCGACAGAAGCACGAGATCGTGCTTTAGCGCCCACTCATAAATAGCCACTGCATTTTCCCGCGGCAGCAATGCACCCGTGGGATTGTGTGGATAGGAGATCCACACAGCAGCCACCTGAGGAAGGATATCCTGCGAAATGCTCGAAGGATCGAACACGTATGCGTTCTCTGGCTTCAATGTGTATTGATACGGCACTCCCCCGGAAAGGAGTGTGGAGCTCTTATAAACAGGGAAGCCCGGATCCGGAAAAAGCACCATCCGGCGCGCACTTCCACTATTGAGAAGCACATGTGGAATGTGAAAAATGGCTTCTTTGCTGCCATTGCTTGAAATGATTTGGGTTGCAGCATCGATGGTGACATTCAGCCGCGTTTCACACCAGCGCGCACACGATTTGCGAAAGTCGAGCGACCCCTGCGAGAGCGGATATTGACTTACGGCAGGAATATTTTCAGCCAAAGCCTTGCGTATGAATTCGGGAGTTTCCTCTTGCGGATCGCCGATTCCAAAATCAAACACTTCGCGTCCAGCAGCACGCAGCCGCGCCTTGCGGTCGTCGTTGCGCAAGAGAGAATACTTGGGCAGGAGATCCAACCACGAATTGGATGGCAATGAGGACACGCACAATTCTCCTTTAGTTCAGCGCAGAGCCTGGCCCTGCATAGGCCTGCCGGAGAACCTGCCCCAAGGCCGTGGTGTCTGCAAGCATCTCAGCGCGGGTAAGTGCATCGAGGGCTTCGGGCCGCTCATGACGGACAAGATGCAGCAGAGCAGAAAAAACATGCAACTCAACAAAGCGAGGATCATGCCGTCGTGCATTTTCGACCTCCAAAAGAGCTCGATCAGGCTGCAGCTGCGCAAGATAAGTGCGCGCAAGCTGAAGCCGAGCACGCGCATGGTCGTAGTGACGGCAGGCTTCCTCTGCAGCTTCCTGAGCACGCACGAACAAATTTAAATCCAACAGCGCATCCGAGAGCTGCAGATATTTCTCGGCAGCGGCCCGCCCAATGGCAACACCCAAAGAGGCGGGCAAGTGTCCCAAAGGCAAAGGCAGGGTCGAACCGAGTCCGAGTGAACCCGCCTGCGAGGGAACCGAGGAATCAATAAGACGCGCCGCATCAAAACGCTGCGCGGCCTCATCGTAATAGCCCAGGTCTGACAAAAGAATTGCACCATTGAGCAGCGGCTCAAGAAAATGAGGATCTGCACACACTGCCCGATCGAACGCCGCCAGCGCATCGGAGTATTGCCCTTGTGCAAAATACAGCAGCCCCAGCTGATTCAACCAGTGCGGGTTATCGGGCCTATCGGCCAAAGCCTCGACAACCAACTGCTCCGCGTTTTCGAAATCACCGGAAGCATAAGCCACGTCGAACTCTTGCTGACGCATATCCATGCGGGAACCTCACTTTTTTGCATGTCAGCAATTTAGCGCACATGGCTGCACACGGCCAGTCGGATGGCAAAAATCCTCGAGTAAAATTCAATTGGCGCTTTTGCCAAATATGCTGCGCGAGGAAATCATGAAATTGAATGCTTTGATCTCGACCTTTGCCGTTGCCGGAATTTTCTTTGGCTGTGGAAAGAAAGCATCGGATACGGTGGATGCACTGAATGGGTTTCTCAACGACCCCACAGGCGACATCACGAACAACGTCTGGGCTCTTGCTGAAAATCAGAGCGATACCATGGACGAAATCGCGAGCTCACTGAACGAATCCGGCTCAGGTGGCTCTGCCAGTGCACTCACACTTGCCCCAGCAGTTCCGAAAACAAAGAACTTTGGGACAGGCAATCGCGTTTGTACCGCCAACTCGCCTTCGGACGGCAAAGTGACCGTGGTCATCACCTACACCGCAGGTCAGAAAGAAAAATCTGAAAAACGCGGACGCATCCCGAACGCCGCAAACGTGGTCAAATCGGAAATGGGAGGCTCGGGAACCCTGACGCGCGTGTGGACGCCTGCAAATGCTGCGGACGCTGCGTGCACCGCTAGCGGACATTTCAAGTTCAAGGGCGAGGGCAAATCTGGGTCTGACATCGCCGGCACATCCATGACCGAAACAGAAGCGCGTACCCGCGAAATGAGCGTGACCAAATCGGGCAAAACCCTCACAGGCCGCACAATGGCGACATCGGGTACCCGCGAAGTGAGTTTCAAGGCTACAACCGACACGGCTAATTTCTCCTACGAGAAAGAAGTCAATAATTCCGTGCAGCGAACAATCACTCTCAAGAAACCCGATGGCTCCACACTGCAGAGAGTGAAAGCCGTAACCACTCCAACCAAGTTGCTCGTGAAGATTAAGCGAAATTCGACAACAGGAGAACTCGAGAAAAAAGTGGTGAGCGCAGGAGTCATTCAATCGCTCGTTGCAGCGGATAACACCAAGGTGACCACCGAATTCGAAAACCTGACCTATGCATTTACCGACAACGACAATCCCTGCACCCCGACAGCCGGAAAGATCAAAGGCAAAACATACAAAGCTGAACAAGAGGTCAAGGCCTACGAGATTAACTATGGTGTCGACACTACCGCATTCCCAAGTGGCATTAGCATCACTCTTGGAACCGAAGCTGCAGTGGACTGCCCAACCTGTGTGGTTGCCAAGTGCGACTTTGAATAAGCCACTAGAACAACCTGCCGTGCCCGCTGTGGCAAATGCAGTTTGAGCCTCCTGAGACTCTCGAGCGCCGCATGGTTGCCCACCCCGCCCGGGTGGAGTACCGTGCGGCGTTTGAACTTTTGTCCAGAGGAGTTCTGCCTATGCGTTCCCTGCTCGCCCCCGGCAAAGCCACATGTATTCTCGGTGCTCAATTCGGTGATGAAGGCAAAGGCAAATTTGTAGATTTGCTTGCTCAAGATGCTGAGCTCGTCTGTCGGGTTCAAGGTGGCAACAACGCGGGGCACACCATCTGGGTCAGTGGTCGCAAAGTGGTGACACACCTTCTCCCCTCGGGCGTCCTTCATCCGCAGTGCGAAGTTGCGATTGGTGCTGGAGTTGTCGTCGATCCCATGGTTTTGCGCGATGAAATTCTCCGCTTGAAAGAACAGGGCTTCGACCTCGCTCCCGAGCGTGTCCACATCGACTTTCGCGCCACTGCCATTCTACCCGCCCACAAAGCACAGGATCTCAAGCGCGAATTCGAACGCAGCCAAAGTGGCACTGCCATTGGCACAACCGGCCGCGGCATCGGCCCCGCATACGCCAGCCGCGCTCAACGCGATGCTCCTCGTCTTGGCGAATGCGTTTCTCCCGGGTTTCTTGAGCATTTTGCGCACAGCGGACACCCCCTCGCAGAGGGCCTGAGTCCGGAAAGCCTCGCGGAGCTTATGGAAGCCTGTCGCTTTTTGCGCCCATACCTGAAAGACGTGGCGATGCTCGTGCACAACCGCCTCAACGACGGCGCTCGGGTGATGATTGAAGGTGCTCAGGGCGGCCTACTCGATGTCGCTTACGGTACTTATCCCTACGTGACTTCCAGCAATCTTGTTTCAGGCGCATGTCCTGGCGGAATTGGGATGCCACCCACCAAAATTGGCAACATCATCGGCGTAGCCAAGGCCTATGCCACGCGCGTAGGTCATGGACCTTTTCCCGGCGAACTCTCCGGCGCTCTCGAGACAGCGCTGCGTGAGCGCGGAAATGAATTCGGTTCGACCACTGGGCGCTCGCGCCGGATCGGCTGGCTTGATCTTGTTGCGCTGCGCTACATGGCCTGCGTGAATGGTTACCAGAGCCTCGCATTGATGAAATCAGATGTTTTGAGTGGCCTTGAACACGTTGGTTTGGTGACGGCCTACAAAGACAAACGCACAGGAGCCTTGATGCAAGGCTGGCCGATGACCGCGGTTGCCTGGGAGAACATTGAGCCCGTGCTGGAATTTGCACCGGGCTGGGCTCGCGTGGTGGACGAGAAGAACAACCTCGATCCCGTGATGGAGGCCTTTGTCGAGCGGATCGAAAACAGCATTGGCGTTCCAGTGAGCTACGTCTCAACAGGTGCAGAACGACTCGAGGGCGTCTGGCGCAACGCGCGTTAATTCGCGCTCAAAATAAGCAAAAACTTTGAAGCTTGAAATTTGAATTTTGAACCTTCCGTGTGATAGGTGTTAAAAATACATTTGTCAGCTCACACTGACTCTTGAATGTTTTTCAGCACTTCGGGAGGCTCGAATGGTGTCTCATGGTCGCGCGAACGCTCTCATTCTCCAGTCCGGTGGTCCCACTGCTGTCATCAACCAAACCCTCGCCGGAATTCTCAGCTCGGCACGTCTTCATCCCAAAAAAATTCACACGGTCTATGGAGCATTTCATGGTCTGCATGGCTTGCTCTACGAAAACCTGCTCGACTTAAGCGAATTGCCCGAGCGCATATTGGCTGGCCTTGCGCACACTCCCGGCGCAGCACTCGGCTCTGCGCGAATGAAACCCAAACGCGAGGATCTCGACCGCCTCTTTGAAGTGTTTCGCGAACATCACATCCGTTACGTATTTTATATTGGAGGCAACGATTCTGCCGAGGCGGCACAGCTGATCCGGAGTGAAGCAAACGAACGCAAACACGACCTGCAGATTCTCCACGTCCCCAAAACCATCGACAACGATCTCATGGAAACAGATCATTGCCCTGGTTATGGAAGCGTTGCGCGTGTTGCTGCGCATCTTCTTCTCGGCGACGATCTCGACAACCGAAGCTTCTACAACGGTATCAAAATCAATGTGTGCATGGGGCGTCACGCCGGATGGATTGCAGCAGCCTCAGCACTTGCGCGCCGCTGCGTAGAAAATGAAGAGCCCGAAAACTGCGGCCCTCATCTTATTTATGTCCCCGAGCGAAAGTTCAGCGAAGAGCAGTTTCTCAGTGATGTCCAAAACACCTACGATCGACTCGGGCGTGCCACAGTCGTTGTGGCTGAAGGGATTGCTGACCAGCTCCGCAGCTCAAGGTTTGCAGGTGAAAAGGATGAATTCGGCAACGCCCAACTCTCAGGCACTGGCAAGCTTGGAGATTATCTCGCGCACAGTATCGAAAAACATATTCAGGTGAAAAGCCATTTGGGCAAACTGCGTGTCCGTGCAGACACATGGGGCTACCTGCAACGTTCCCTTCCAGGGATGGTCTCGAACATCGACAGTGATGAAGCTTTTGCTGTTGGCGCTGCGGCAGTGGATTACATCCTGGGCGGTGAAACCGACAAAACAGTCATCCTGAAGAGAGTTTCCGAGTTACCCTACTCCAGCACCACAGCATTGGTTGATTTGGAAAAGGTCGCTCAAAAAACCAAGCTCGTGCCAGCGCACATGGTCAACACCGCAGGAAACGGAGTCACCAACGCCTTCTATGAGTACGTCGTTCCGCTGGTGGGTGAACTGCCCAAAGCGTATTCTTTGGGGATGCTCGACAAGGTTGGAAAAAAGCTGGGCGACTACGTGCGCGCATAAGTGTGAACTGCGCATTCGTAGATTTCTTCAAGGAAGATAAATCACTTCAATCGACACATCTTTAGATGCTGAAAGACCATTCAGACGCAAAGTTTTCTTGTCGGCCGAAAGAATCACCCGGTCTGCCGGAAACACAGCGCGATCCACAACGACCCTGACGATTTTTGAGGCGACCTGGGGAAGTGGAAAAACCGGCTCAGAGAGCGCACCAGCCAAAATCTGCTGCGCCACAGGCTTGTAATCGGAGCGCACTGCTGAACCGTCGCAATAATCGAGCCACACACCGCCACTCGCTGCGATGGCATCCTGGTATGGTAAGCCGCGCCCATCGGTGAGCGATGGGGTTCCTTCGTTTGTCGTGCACTTTATGCTGGGTGTAACACCATGCATTTTTATCCCCGCTACCGTGCTGTTCTGCTCGATCAAAGGCTTGAGTTGCGCGAATGTCGGACGCAACGCCTGCACAGCAGGTTTATTGTCACCCGGATCCTGGGTGTCACTCACAAACACAACATTCACGTTTGTGCCTTTGCGAAACATCTGCGGCCGCTTCTTCACGATCTGGCTCAATGCCACCAGACCAGCCTCAACTCCAACACCGTGAAAAGGGCTTTGGATCGCAACCGACAAGCAGGGTTTACCGGCCGGGTTGACATCCGACGGCTTGAACCATTGATCGGCGCACATTTGCTGTGCAAAGCCTTCCTTACCTGCCTGATTTGTGCCTGGCGCATCAATAAATCTTCTCCGCCCTGCTTCATTCACCAGGTTTAGAAATCCAGGATCAAGCTCGACGTTTGGATAGCGGTTCACGTCCGGATGAGGATTGTTCAAGTTATTCGGATCACCGGGGAGCGTGGTCATCACTGCAATGCGTGAGTCTGCAGGCCAAGCCGCGGAGCCCAAACTCGCAAACCCAGCCTGCAATTGATTCAATGCAACACGCATCGAGCCAGAGTTGTCGAAGATGAACAGGAAGTCGGCCATCGCTGCTTTTGGACCAAATGAGAAGACAGCCTTCTTTTCACCCGGGGCAACAGGTTCACCGCTAGAATTACTGGAACCGTTGCCAGCCGCGTTCGGTTCTCCACCCGCTGCTTTTTTGCTTCCAGAACCTGCCTGGTTGTTTCCATCATAACTGCTTGCATCCGTGCAGGCGGCAAGCACGACTAATGGAAGCAGCATCGATACTTTCATGGTTCACCCTTCTTCAAACATTTGCCTCGTATCGACCAAACTCTCCGAAATCTTTAACACATCGAATAAACTTAAGTTATTTCTAATTTTTTTCATTATGACCAGCAAAAATACTAAAGTCTCGTGTTCAAGATTCCGAGAACAGGATGCCCAAAGGCGGGAGAGACATCCGGAATGATGCAAGCAAAACAAATAAAAGTAGTGCTCTGCATGACTGCGCTGGCCCTCCTCGGTTTCAGCGCCTGCAAAAGAAAAACACTCGCGGAAACCGAAAGCACCGGCTCGGGGATGAATGTATCAGCCTTCGTGACACGTGAGCACGGTTACATAGACACTGCCGTTGGTCGCAAACATGTCGTCGCGATGGCAGCGCGCATCGGTATAAAGAGGCTTTATGTAAATATGTGGTCGCGCGGCTGCACACTGTTCAAATCTAGCGTGATGAAAGAGTATGGCGGCCCAGAGCGCTGCGCCGAGGCCGAGGGAGATCCGCTCGAAGAGCTCGTTCGGCATGGGAAAACCTACAATGTCGAAATTGTTCCCTGGTTCGAATGGGGCAACATCGTACCGATGCGATCAGCACTGTGGCAGAAAAACAAAAATGGAAATTGGGCGGGCTTCGAGGAAAACTTCCATACCGTGCCAGCCATCCGCATCAATCCCTATAAAGGATCGTTTGAAGCATTTATGGCCGGACTCATGAAAGAGGTCGCGGTCAAGTATGGCAGCCGCGAGATACACATTTGCGACAACTTCGCTCCACATCTTCCCACGGGAGCAGCTGCCACAGCATTGAAGGGGCCGCAAACATTCACAGCATTTATGTCACGCGTTACAGCCCCTGCGCGTGCCTCCGGCGTGCGATTCTCGCTCAGCTCGCAGCGACAAGTTCTCTCCCTGCAAAACTTCAGCATTGAGTGGAATGTTTGGCTTAAAAGAGGAATCGTGAAGTGGGTCTATCCACAACTTTATCATGTACAAGAGAGCAAACCTGAACAGTTTATGAACGAGGCGCGGAGTGAGCGGAGTGCAGGAGCGATTGGCTTGGCACTCTACTCGGGCCCCAACACTGGAAAATGGAGCCTCGAAGGGCTTGGGCGTTTTGTTAAGATGGCAAAAAACGTTGGCATGGAGCCTGCACTCTTTGACCTGAATTCCTTGCTCAAAGACGAGGGTGCTTTCAATAATACTCACGTCACACGCATCGCTGGAGCTCTGGGAACCCCAAAACGAATTGATCTGGGAGAAGGCAATCCACAGATGGTGCCACCCCCTGCACCACAACTACCGCCGCCCGATGCTCAACCCGAGCCAACCGAAAAAGATGCTGAAACCAAGCCTGTAAAAACAAAACTCTGCGAATATATGAAGGTCTCGGGAGCACCCGAAGGTGGCGCACCCACTTACGCGTCTGCAAGCAAAGGACCAATTATCGAGTATGTGGGCAACGAGCAACTGATTTACAGGTATCTCACGCAAACCGGTGTCGACGGAGAACTGATGATGTACATCCGCATTCAGACCGGTGCTGCCCAGGACAGAATCCGCTGGCTTCAAGCGAAATACCTTGTGGAACGGAATCCAGACGCTGCCACATGTGAGCCCTAAGGGCCCACATCCCGAGAACAGGCTGCAAATTAGCCTTTCCGATTCATGCCTTCATGATGATTGGGTGGAAGCGCCAGATCAGCCGTAACGGCAAAAAAATCATGCAGATGAGGATAACGCTCCCTCACCTTCAATGCCCAATAAAGCTGTCTGCGCGGATGCTCGTGCCGCAAAAAAATGCGCAGCAAGAGCTGTTCGTCTGCGCTCAAAAGAGTCTTTTGCGACTGTGCTCGTTTGAGCTCTGTATTTGCAAGAGTTCTGATTTTTTTCTCAGCCGATTGGTGCCGCTGACGATAGCTTTCAAGGTCAACTTGCTCATGTTGATGTCTGTGGAAGGTCTCAGAATAGTGCATCCAAGCGCCCGCGAGCATCGCCAAAGAGGGCAATTCCCGACCGAAATGAGTGATCAGCTGCAACACATGTTCGGTTGGATGAGCTTCTGAAAGCAACCTTGCATATTCCGATTCACGCTTCTCATCGAGTTCATGAACTGGACCAGATGCTTTCAAAAATGCCTCGAGAATCCTCTTGCTCTCATGTTCAACACTGCTGAGAATGTCGCTTCCTTGTGCCGTCCCATTCTTCTGAGCACCACTTTGTTTACCATTCTCGCGCAGTCCGCCTTCAATCGAAACCAACCCTGCTCCCTGCCCCTCGGCCGATTTTTTACCCGAACGACGTGCAGGAAAAACGAGCGCATCATCTGCAGAAAGTCCAACAGGCTGCGAGCCATTGGGTACAGGAGGCTGCGGATGAAGAGTTCTGATATTTTTCGCATCACCGAGAGCCGAGCGCGATTTTTTTTCACTTGGCTTACCAAGATTCTTCCACTCGGTCGGGTCGAGATTGAGCTTCAAAAGAAGGGTAGAGCCATTGCGTTCAGTGACGTGAACAACTCCCGAGTCGCTCAACTCCTGCAGCGCTGCCTTCACCTGACGTTCGGTTGCGCCAACGATCAGAGCAAGTTCTCCGGCACTTGTGATCACCTCCTCAACCTTCGCGGTGAGGCAATTGAGTAGATAGGAAACCAGGGCATAGGCAGGACCGGAAAAGCGGGCAACGGCCAGAAGTTTGAAACCCCCTCGTTCCGCGAAGCGCTTGAAGTTCATGGATTACCCCCCTGTCATTATCAAAACATCATCTGCAGAATCTTAAATTTGAGCACAAAGTGCCGACCTTAAAGGTAGCACAGATAGGGGGCTCGACATGCTGCATCGCTTTCTGACACTTACGCAAATACCTGAATTACGCACCGAGCCCGGTAACCCTGAATCGGGAATCAGCGACATCGAAATCCTCATTCCAGTGGATGTGCTCTGGAAGGCCGAAGAAATCATCAAAGAGTTGAAATTTTTAAAGGCGTCTGGTTTTTCAACCAGCCGCCTTTCTACAAAACTGAACCAACTGCTAAAACCCTATGTAGTTAACGAACGCGACCGCATTGCCTTGGCCAAAGGCTCCACCGCTGCCTAAGATTTAGTGGAACATAAAAGAAATCGCGCCACCCAACTGTAAACCCGAGGTGCTAATCACCTTGCCATTGTTGGTATTCAAGCCGCCAAAGAACGACAGTGTCATGTCCTCAACCTGATAACCGTAGCGAATCAGATTTTCATCGTCGCCATAGAGGCGTGGAATCGAAACATCGAGAAAAAGGCGAAGGGTCGTGTAACGCTGCCACACCGGAGTTGTTCCACTCGGCGAGATATCAGATGTTCCAGATGCGCCCGATCCCGAGGAGGAGGAAGCGGACGAAACAGCTTCGGCCTCTTCACGCATCCGCATCATTCCGTAAACGGCCGCAAAACGCGGGGCGACCCACGGATAAGAACCAATGCGCAGTCGGTATTCGGTTGTCACCCCACCTCCGTAACCACTCAGCGAAATCGGGGTGCGGGTCGCGTCTGGGCTCTTGCCCTTCATTGTCAGGCCAGTGAACTCATACCCAAGCCCAAGTTCTCCCGACAAATCAAAGAGCCGGAACGTTTGCCCGACAAAAAGAAAGGCTGGCTTTTTACCTTTATACGAAAGCTCGTAAAGATCTTTGTCGGCAGAGGGACGAATCTGTCCACCGCCCAGGGTAAGAGTACTGAATGCGGAGCCCTTGGGATGCTTTAAACCATTCATATCCGGAGATGGAGCAGCCGTGTCAGCGCGTGCCTCCGATGCCAACATGTTGCTCAGGAACATCGTAATGTGCTGCAACGATGAGCCCATCCGCTCGCCAAACACATGCATCCACTGCGAAAGCTTCACCAGGTTGCGGCCACTCCACTCAAGCGCAGCATTCACCGTCGGCTTATAGCTCGGATTATTATCGAGCCATGCTGCCCAGGAAGGGGCGTGCCGATAGTAAATTGCCGATAAACCAAGACGATCGAGCCAGGTATCGCGCAACACTCGCCAGTAATGAACCGAGGCACTGTGAGTGCTGCCTGAAGCTGCAGTGGCCACGAAACAATCGCTCTTCGACTTGCCTAGCCCCGGCGATTTTCGCGTGCTTGCGAATTCAACGTTAAAGGGCAGAAGTTTCGCGCAGCGCGAACGTGTCATGCCGATACCACCCGAGGAATCGAGTGGATAAACCATCGCTCCGTAAGCCTCGCCGTTGATGGCGTTGTTAACGGCGAAGCTGGTGCGTCCGTCGGAACCGACCCGAACGATGTTCAAGCACCCTCTCTTAATTGCATTGTCCGCGCCCGTTTCTGCGGGAAACTCAGGAGGAACAGCGATGTCATTGGCCGCTTTTCCGAAAAAAGCATCTGCCGTGTCCGTTGAACATCCCAAATTGCATGAGTTCGTTCCGCTTGAAGCTGCATCCAGCCCTGGATAGGTACAGCTGAGATCCGCATTAGCAGCCAAGCGGTCGAAGCTTTTGTTGGGCTTGAAACTCCAACCAGAACTGCTGCACTCGGAATCTTTCCAGTACACAACGACAAATCCAGATACATTGGATTTACCAACCGAGGTCACAGCACCCGTGCTCGTATCGGCAGCGGTCGTGTCCTCCGGAGCAGAGAACTCAATTGAAAATGCACCATCGGTGATCGCGGAGGAGTTTATGGTGGCAGGAGCAACAATCGCGCCCACATCATCTTTCATATAAGCGGCCGAGAGGCCCTGCATGGTACCCGAATTCCCCGGGGCCACAGCACCATCAAGACTGTAATACGGTTGG
>JBILKM010000072.1:0-8587 GCA_044376695.1 Silvanigrellaceae bacterium | reverse complement strand
CTCATGGTTATTGGTAAACCACCGCAAGGTCAACCAATTCTTGGCCTCTGCGACAGCACTTTGCGCCCTTCAAATCCAACGCCGCAGTGCGTCAAACCAATGCCTCAAGCAAACAACGCAAATCGCCTGCGAATTGGATAAAATCAGGCAGATTATCCTGCACAAGGAAGGGCTTCTTTATGAAAAAATCCAATAATCACGGAATCATAAACCCAATGCTCGCCGCCTTTTGCGCGGCCACAGTTCTCGGCCTGTCCGGCTGCAAGGATGCTCCTGGCGAAAGCGAGCCAACCCAAGAACAGGTGTACGGGCCACGCATAGGAACCGTTCTTCGACTCGCCGGCGAACTTGGAGTCAAAGAACGCCACCTCATGGCAGCGGGATACGTGGGTGGCTATTTCGGGCTGGCAGATGGGCAGAAACACCAGGCTTGGCTGGCCGAATCGGGCCGCAGCGCCTCCCTCGCTCTCGACCTGCGCCGTGCTGCGGAGCTGCAATCACTCAATTTCCGCGGGCAGATGGACTTGCTTGCAAAGGATATTCAGGTGCGCGCCGAGCGGCAGCAGCCCTTGAACGATTTCGACTGGTTGACACTCATCGCACAAGCGATTGTGGGGGATTTCGAACCCGACCCCAATATTTCATCCATCCAGGTGCGCATGGTGCTCATGGATCTGATTGAGGCTCACAACACTGGCTTTAGTGCCTCACTCAACGACAAGGAAGTTTATACCCTCCGCCCTGCTGATGAAGACGAACGCATCGATCTGCGCCTTCTTGACCCTGGCCAATTGCGACTCCTCAATGGCTCACGCGCACAGGGCGATGGCCTTGCAGACCTAGTGCTTGAAGGCAACACCAAAGCCCGTGTCGGTGGAGTGCGTGCAACAGGAAAAATGCCGAAACTGGTGATTCGTTTATGCCCTTCAACCGCATTGCGTTGCTTTGAAGCAATGCGAAAGACCAGCACCTTTCCAGCCCATTTTTTGTCCTACCGGACTATGAACGGCAATCGTGAAACCGTTCAATTCCATGACCACAAACAAGAGCTGGTGTGGAATGATGAAGTCCTCAAAGACACAATCACCCTTATGGTCGCGGGCACAACCGGAACCACCCGGGAATCTCTGCGTCCTGACCTTTTCGACTGGGAAGATTACGTGGCCCTGCGCAGCTTTGTGCGCCGGGCTGCAGGACGCATCACCGAGGGGCTGAATAACGACAACCCGAACGCGGCACAACGGGAGTTCATCCGTAACCAAATTCAGGAAACAACGGGCATCATTGATGAAAACTCACCACGCCCAAATTTTGCGCTGGGCCCCACCTGGGACTCTGAGCTATTCCGGGAACTGCTCAACAGCGAACTTCTCCCAAAGCAGCTGAGCCAAGTGAAAATAGACCAACCTCTGCACGGACAGAGCTTGTCCGGAACGGTTATTGAAGGGGTCATTTATCCGGACGCGGAAAGCGCTCAAATTCAAATTTACCAAGACGCCTCCGAACCGAAGAGCGACGGTTCGACCTGGGATCTCGTCCTGAAGCGCGACCTTGACCCTCGCCAAAGACGATTCGACTTCACCCACGAAATCCGCCGCAGTGGACTCAATGGCAACCAGATGCGCTCGCTGAAAGTTGTGAACCGCAAAGCTGATGGCTCCCTTCTCGGCTCGCGGGTTATACGCCTCCGCATGGAGGGCATCGTTCGCCCTTGATTCAAGGAAATTCAGGATTTTCCGATAGTCCCTGCAGCGGGATTTTGACTCTCGGCCATTTTTAGACTGGCCAATCAGTCAGAGTTATCCGAGACTGAAGGAGAACCGTGGGGTTAGCACGACCCCTCTTAGGTTCGCTGGAAGAGGAGGACAGCTGTTTGGACGGCTCAAACTCGTCACCGAGCAACATCTGGACGACCGACCTTAGTCCACAGGCTTTTTTCCGCGACAAGGTTCTGGATGCTCAGAACCGTCAGGGAATTCAGTTGTCTGAAAACGTCGAGTTCTACATTGTGAATTTGCTGTGTGATTATCTTCGCGTTGATGACACACGCATGAGCGATGAGTGTTTGGCCCTCATACTCAAAAAAGCACTCGAGAGCTCACCCGGCGAACAGATTTTTCTTTACAAGAAACTTGCCGACACAGCCCTGTATTTTTCAGGATTCTTTCAGGAATACTTCAACCGCAAATGCTTCGACATCAAATACTACGTCATGATGGGAGAAGGTGCATACGAACAACTCGCCCACCTCATGAAGAAACGCACTGCCTCCGAGGCTGCCTTAAGTGAAATATACGGAGAGATGGCCTCGAGTTTTGGAACTGCGGTGGACATCATCACCGACGTGTCCGAAAATACAACCGGTTTTGAAAGCCATCGCAGCACTCTCTCACTCTACGACGCATGGTTATCAACGAGCAGCAAGAAACTTGCTCGAGACCTAAATAAACGCGGTATAAATCCCGTTCGAGTTTCGAAAAAGGCTGTCCAATGAGTGGGAGCAACTTTGATTTGCTCATTCAATCTTCATGGTTCTTCCTCGAGAATTTCTACCAAAGACAAACTGAACTCGACGTTCTAGACTTTGTTTCCGTTTGCGAAAATCAAAATGCACGAGTCCTCATTGACGAGGTGATTGAGCAAGAGACGGTGTATCTCTCGATCGAACTTCCCAGAGAATTAAAAGACACGCTCAGCGCAGCTGTTGAAATCGAACCTCAGGCACTTTCGGTTATCGGAGAGGAGGTGAGCCACTTTTTTCACCTCGTCGTTGCCGCGCAGCGCGAGCGCGCGGTCAGTGTTCTTCAGCTCGAGGCTCTTGCCGAAATAGACCGCTTCCTGATGTTCCTGCATTGGAATGCCTTCCATCCAAATATTTTGCTGAACAGAAATTTTCAGAATTGTGCGCAAGTGTGTGACACGCTGTTCGAACAGCGTGAGTTCAACAGCAACACTCATACACTTTACCGCGAGGCCGAAACACTTGCGCTGCATCATCTGCGCAAGGCATTCTCGCACCGCTGGACACAAAGCCACTTTGATTCACGTGTCTTCGACCCGGGCGCACAAGCGTATCTCTCTCACTTGTTCAGCGCAGGCCGTTCTGCCTTACTTTCAGCTTAATTCCTTCAAAGATCAAAAAAAAAAGGCCCGATGGGCCCTCTTTTTTAAATACTGCGAATCAAGCACCTAACAAACGTACTTTCTCGCCTCGGTGGTATCGGGCGACTCAAAGAAGGGATCGTCTAGTGCGCGCGTTTGGTGCACCCATTTGAACCACTGCACACTCTGCTCTATGAGCCAATAATGACTCGCAATGCAATTTGCCGGTATATTTGCCTGGCAAAAATCCAATGCTTCCTGCTCGCTCGCGGTTGGATTTCGTTGAACCCAACTGCGGAAGGCCTCCTTGAAGTGATTCTTGTCAAACATAGGTCTCTCCTCTTCCACATGACACGGTACATCTCGGAAAGATTTGCCCAATGTTGAGAGGAATTTGCAGCTACACTCAAAGCCAGTTACCCTAACATATGTTGCTGACAGAACCTCTTCGAGGAAATTTCCATGAACACAAAAATCACAACCACACTCTGCACGAACGATGCTCTTTTCGAACTCTCTGGGGAAGTTGCGCAAAGTTTTCGCCCCGCAGTTTATGAATTCCTCAAAAGCAGAGAATACCCTTGGCAGCTTCTCGGAAAGAGCCTAGCCGATTTCGTTGATCAACGGATTTCCTCCGTTCCCGTTCACGAACGTCTCAAGGGAAACATTTCGCCACAGGCATATCTTGAGAACAAAGAACAGATTGTGATTGAAGAAGGTGCTGTGATCGAGGCTGGCGCATATATTGCAGGTCCAACCTACATCGAATCGGGTGCCACCGTGCGTCATGGCGCGTACATCCGCGGACAAGTTTATGTCTCAGCCGGCGCAGTTGTGGGCCACACGAGCGAACTCAAGGGTGCGCTGCTGCTCTCCGGTGCCAAGGCAGCACATTTCGCTTACGTCGGCGACACCATATTGGGCCACGATTGCAACCTTGGAGCGGGCACAAAATGCGCAAATCTCCGCCTTGACCACGGCCAGGTGCCCGTGCAAGTCGGAGACTCAAAAGTATCTAGCGGACTCAAGAAATTCGGAGCTATTTTCGGCAACCGCGCTCAAACCGGCTGCAACGCCGTGACCAATCCCGGAACCATTCTTTTACCGGGAGCGATTCTCCTCCCCAACTCTACAGGCCAGGGAACGATTGTACCGAGAAAAGCCTTTACGCGGCGCTCTCCATGACAGTCTGATGTACCCGCTCGAGCCGGAGGCAACACCGCTCCTCAACGGTAGTGCTCCGCGTCGTATTCGAATCCATCGTGATATCTATCCTTTCACTCGAGACCAAATCAAAATGGAAGCGTATGATGGTGCCATTGGGACGTTGCCCCTCAAAACTAAATACGCGTCCTGCAGGGTGATCTGAGAGCATCGGTGAATCTACCGGATGGAGCGTGTGAAGCTGTTCCCGGCCATCAAAATACTGAATCTCAAGGTGTTCTGTGTTGTCCTGGGAGAGAACGAAATAAACGTTCATCATTTGCCCTTCCGACTCGACCGTATTCACCTCCAGCCGAAGTCCGTAGCACACGCCCGGGATCATCTCTTTTCCTGAGAAAGTACAGCGCAGTTCTGTTCCGTCCCTCATTTCTCCGGTACCGCGAAAGTCACCGAGTGCGGGAGCAAATGCACGTATCATGGGAGCCTCCTGAGTCACGCAGAAAGGCAGCTCAACTGCCCCTCAAGGACACGGTTCGGCAGAGTTGATTCAGACTTAAGTAGGATTTGAAGGAGATCAATTTTTCTAATAATTACTTAACAATTTCCGGATCGTAAAAAAGGAGAGCAAGGCTCTATCCCGCCCTCGGTTTTCATATCGTTTGGGGATATCCTGCTCCAATTTCAAGTATGAGGAGGGATCCTCTGACCACTGCGCCGCAAATTCGGCACCCAACTCCAACAATCGAGCATGATAGGCTATTTCTCTAAGACTCTTGCGCATCAGCGCCCTCGCCTCAGCAACTTTGCGTTTTTGCATGAGAACCCAGATTTTGTCGGCCACCACAAACCCAAGCTCGTGGGGTGTCGTGGCCAACTGTCCGGTTACCTTGCTCGCCGCTTCCACCCCTGCAACATAGCCGAGAAGGCGGTAACCGCGCCCCAGCATGAACCAGTATTGAATTTCATCCTTGAGCTCCGGGAATCGCCGACGTGCATCTTCAAGAGCGAGAACAACGGTTTTCATGAGTTCCTTGTCACTCAGGCCCGACGCAACCTTCACCCCCAAGAAAAGCCATTCCACATAAAGGAAAGGGAATTCCTTGAGTCGCTGTGTCGCCACCAGAAAGCGCTTACCCTGAGCATCTTTGTTTAGCTCGTCCGCTTTAGGATCGACCACCTCCGAGACGACGCCGATCTGTTCTGAAATCATTGCAGCAGCGCCCTGGTAATCCCCAGCCTGTGCTGCCAGATGTCCCTCAATGATTCTGGCCAGAGGCGCAAAACTTTTCTCCCCAAACAAGGGGGCAAGTCGCGCACGAGTTTGCCGCGGCTCATTCATATTAGATTGAGCAATGACGTTGAACATCCATCCCATTAAGCTAAATTCTGAATCGGACTCGGGCTCCTCGCCCTGAACCAAAAGCGTAGGAAGTTCATAGTAACGCAACAAAAGATTCAAAATCGATGGCATCATGTAGGAGCCAATATCAAGTCCGAATTGCGCAGGTGCCATTCGCATCTCAAACATCTTCTTACGATTGCCTGTGATCGTTTTGAGATACTCAATCCTCAACTTATGAGGAACCGACATCAGAATTTTTGCAAAATGCCCCGACAACTGGAGATTCCATTCAGATGTCATGAATGGCCCCTTATCGATCATCTCATCGGTGAATTGGGTAAAGTTTTCGAGCGTTGGTTTCGACAACTGACTGCTGACGTCGAGTAATTTGAGCCAATCACGCCACTCTGCAAGTTTTCCCGTTAGCCTCGGCCGGAGCAGCTCGAGTGTCTCATCGAGCTCCTGAGTGTTGCCAGCCAGCAGCATGCCGCGAGCAGCATGCAAACAAATCTCCACATCGCTGGTTTTTCCTGGATCCGGACAAGACTGGCTAAACAACAACATTGCTTTTGTGAGAGCACCCACCTGGAGATAGTACCGCCCAGTGATTTCACGAATGGCATTTTTCTCAACCGGATCAGTGGCCGCGTAACTTTTGGGAAGCTGTCTGAGTAAATTCTGAACCCGACGCGGCTGCACCCTGTCGAGAGCCACGCTGGCATCAAATAGCGGCGACAGAGTTTTAATATCCATTGCATAACGGCTTGTTGGCCGTGTGAGAGCAAAATAGGAGTCCGATTTCTTGCCCCGATTTTTTTCGCTTGAGTTTTCCTCAGAATCTTCATCTTTTTCCGAATCAGCTACGTTGTCAGAATTTTTCTTATCTTTTGCACCTACTGCCGTAGATAAATTCTTCTCCGGTACTGATTTTTGTCCAGATTCGGCGCCTGCCTTTTCTACGTCGGAGTCGATTTCCTCAGCAGACTCGGCCTCCTCAGGCAGATCGCCGCTACGTTGCAGCGGCTTAGCTGATTTGCTGTTTGCTGCTGGCGTACTAGAAGGGGTAAGTTTGTTTGGCTGCTCCGGATTATTCGCTGCTACAGAGTTGACGCTCTTTTCAGTGCTGTTTCTAAATTGTTTAACCGCAAAGAGAGAAACAGAAATAACAATCGATGCTACCAGTGTACCGAGAACAATTCGTGCATCTTTTGGTAGCTGACGAAAGGTTGCGCTAGCCTGAGGTGTCTTGTTCGTGGATTCCAGCTGCGTCTGTGGCTGAACTACAGCGTCTACTTTGGTTGCGCCGGCAGCCCCCTTGGCCGAAGATCCGGTTTTCTTGCCTGGCGTGGCCGCTTTTTCTTTTGTGTTAGCATCCGCAGCTTTTCCTGCCACACCGGCTTTGGTCTTCTCTTCAGTTGTAACTTTGCCTTTCTCAGCATTGCCGGCGGGTTTCTTCGGTTCAGGCTTGGCTATGGTCGCTGAACCCTGTGCGAGCAGCTCAGAAACTCGCGGTGAATCAGGTTGGAGAACCTGATTTTGCAATGCAAACGGTTGAACTGCAGTGGCCAAGGTTACATCCAAGCCACTGTTCGACGGAGTGCTCTGAAAAGAATCCTTCCGCTGTGAGTCTGTGTTTTCAATTTCAGCGCGGGTCTCAGGAAGAATGATTGTCTTTTCGGCCTCGGATGACACGTCGAAAACCATTGTCTCGTTCTGAGATACCGAGCGCGTTTCTTGAACGGGGAGTTGCTCTGCAACTGCCAAAACTGCTGTGTCTGCTGTTGATGAAACCGACAAATCCAGAAGAGCCCCAGCAAGCGCAGATGGTCGAGAATCATTCGATTCCACATTAAAAGCCTGAGCCCCTTTGAGAACCTCTGCCACAAACATATCTTGCACAGCGGCATTGCCTCCCCCCATCGACTCCGGAAGGGGGTCATCCACCATGACGAGTGCATCCAACGCAACCGAGCCACTCCCGGAGGGGCTACCCGCATCGGTAGACTCATTGAGTCGGACGCCGTGATCGTATTGTTGTGATCTGAAATCGCCGGGGCTGCCCACCTCGAGTGCTGGCACCTCAAGCGGAGCTGGCACCTCTTGTGCGGACACTTCCTGCGGAGCGGTGACCTCCTGCGGCGTAGACTCCAGACCTTCGGTGAAGTCAATTTCGAAATTCGGGTCGTTGCCATTATTAGGTTGCGCAGAACGACCGGCAGCACCCGAATTCCCATCTCCTTTGCCGGAGGAATCGGGCAAACGCCACGCCTGGTTGTTTTTGTTCCACGTCAAACTCATTCCGCGTCAGACCCTCTCTCGCTGTCGCTGACGGTGGAATCGGAACATCTTCCTGAATTAGAGCGGAAATATTTACCGCGTTGTTCGTCCAACATACATACGCCGCACCTCGAGGAGCTGCTCCGCAGGTGCTGGACTTTCGAGAGCCAATCGCAGGTCGGCCATGAAGTCATGCAAAAATTGCAGACTGTGCAGAGTCAGAAGACGATAAACACTCAACTCCTGTGCCACGAACAGGTGACGGAGATATGAGCGGGAATAGGTGCGGCAGGTTGGACAGCGACACTGAGGATCGAGTGGGGTATCCCCGAAACGGTGAGCAGCATTCTTGATATGTATCTTGCCAGAAGGATCAACGTTGGTTCGCACAAAAACTGAACCGTTCCGCGCATTGCGTGTGGGCAAAACACAGTCGAACATGTCGATGCCCATCATAACACCATCAAAGAGATCATCGGGCGTGCCGACTCCCATAAGATATCGCGGTTTTTCATGCGGCAAGAAAGCAGTTGTACCGGCAAGCACTCGCCGCAACTCCTCCTTCGGCTCACCCACAGAAAGGCCACCCACTGCATAGCCCTCGAATCCTATCTCGACGAGCTGGCGTGCGCTCAAAACGCGAAGGTCGGTATGCATTCCACCCTGAACGATTCCAAACTGAGCTCTTGTTTTCTCCGTGCG
>JBILKM010000042.1:0-24461 GCA_044376695.1 Silvanigrellaceae bacterium | reverse complement strand
AATAGAAGTTCATCAGGCTTTTCCATGCGTTCAACAACAAGCGAGGCAGGGCCAATTGCTAATGCCTGTTCAACGTCGTGCAAAGCACTCATCTTCTTGCCATTAATTTCGATGATTTTATCACCGCTGATGAGACCCGCCCGACGTAGCGTGGAATCTTGGGGGGCAAGCACAACTCGGGGGCTTTCAAAAAACTGCGAGACACCAATGCGTCCCACGGGAATCGGTTCACCGAAAAGCGACTCACTCATGTCTCGAGCAGGTGTCATTTCTATTTTTAAACGGCTTGAACCGCGTTCGATTTCGAATTCAGTGTTTTTTTCAGGACGAGACGAAACGAGGCGGTTGATATCTGCCCACGATTGAACAGGCTCTCCGGCGATGGAAAGAATTCTATCGCCTGTCAGGAGACCTGCCTTACGCGCAACGCCATCGGGCATCACACTGACGACAGGCGCCGGCTTGGGTAGCCCGACCTTGGAGAGAATCACCATCACAACCAAACTCAGTACAAAATTCGCAAACGGACCTGCTGCAGAGATTATCGATCGTTTGTAAACAGGGGCGGTGTTGAGAGCCCGACCCTCGAGCTCTGGTGGGAGCGCTTCTCCGGCTTCTTGACCAAAGAAACGAACATATCCACCCAATGGCAGCCAACAAATTTTGTATTCGGTGCGGCCTTTTTTGAAAGACCAAGCGGTTGGGCCGAAACCGAGACTGAACTCCTCGATGGCAATATTCATCCAGACGCCTGCCAGGTAATGACCCAGCTCATGAACGAAAACCACAACCCCGACGAGGGCTATAAACGCCACGAAGGGATTGGTGAAAAACCAAGAGAGAATATCGGCCATTTTCAGGAGCCCTTCACGCTAGTCAGGCGTACGGGTGTTGCCTGACGTGATGCGTCTGTTTGTCCGCGCTGCTGTACCTGTTCCGGCGTGCGGCCAAAGCGGCGCTCACGGTCGGAGAAGCGCCGCAGAAGTCCTGCAAAGATTTCCGAAGAGAAATCGGGCCAGGGTGCTTGCTCGAAGAAATACTCGGCATAAGCGCACTGCCAGAGCAAAAAATTGCTGATGCGCTGCTCACCGCTCGTACGAATCACCATATCAACACTGGGCAGGCCAGAGGTGTCGAGGTGCTCTTCAAAGGTCTGTTCATCAAGGTCTGCCGGATAGAGCTCTCGCGATTCAATTTTTTCGAGAACGCGCCGCACTGCGCGCAAAATTTCGCCACGGCTGCCATAGCTCAACGCAACACATAGGGTCATGCCAGTATTGCTGGCACTCTCCTGCTCAAGTTGGGTTGCGAGTGCAAGAATATCGCTCGAGAGTTTGCCGCGATCACCAATGAGGCGGAAGCGGATGTTGTTGTCGAGAATTTTGTTACGCTCAGATTTTAGATACCAACGCAACAGGCTCATTAGGGCGCTCACCTCTTCCTCGGGGCGGCGCCAGTTTTCGTCGGAAAAGGCATAGAGTGTCAGCGCCTGCAACCCACACTGAGCAGCAAACTCGGTCACCTCGTTCACACGCTCAACGCCTTTGCGGTGCCCGGCAACCCGAGGCAAACGACGATTTGTTGCCCAGCGGCCATTGCCGTCCATTATGATACCGACGTGTCGGGGCAATTTGAGCGGATCGAGATTCCAGTGCTGAAAAAATTCGTTCATTCAAAGGCCTCAATGACTCTGCGGGTGCCCTCCCTTTGGAGGCTCCCGGCTCGGGCTATATCCCAGCTGTCGGGTGTGGTCTATACGGCGACAAAAATTGACACATCCCGCACCTTTTGACTACTTTCGCCCGGTTTAAACGTCTGCCCGCCCCCGGAGTCCTGTCATGAATCAAGAAACTGCGAAAACGAAGGAATCCCACACCCTCTCGACCCAGGGCTATCGGGGCACGCGCGACTTCCACCCTGAGCTGCAACGCCTGCGCAGCTGGATGTATGACAACATCAAAAAGGTTCTCGAGAGCTATGGGTACGAGGAATATGCAGGCCCTCTGCTCGAGCCACTCGAGCTCTATGCGAGCAAATCAAGTGAAGAAATTGTCAGCGAACAGCTCTACTCATTTGAAGACCGCGGGGGTCGAAAAGTAGGGATTCGCCCTGAAATGACACCGACACTGGCTCGCATGGTGGCATCGCGTGTCAAGGAACTTCACCGCCCTATCCGATGGTATTCCATCCCGACCTGCATGCGTTACGAACGCCCGCAACGAGGCCGCCTGCGTGAGTTCGACCAGCTCAATGTCGACGTCTTTGGGGGCACTCCTCTCGACGAAGATATCGAGATGCTGCTCACCTGCCACGACCTCCTGGTGCGTTTGGGGGCGCGTCCGGGTGATTTTGAAATCCGCATCAACCACCGCGGACTTGTCGACGACCTGCTTTTTGGTGTTCTAAAAATCAACCCGAGCCAGAAAAACGCAGTGCTGCGCCTACTCGACAAAAAAGACAAACTCCCACCGGAAACCTTCCGTGCAGAAGCCGAAAAACTCTGGTTGAGCAGTTCCGACATCGAAACGCTCGAACACTTCATGAGTCGACCTTTGTCGGAAGTGCGTTCACTGCTCGGGTCACAAACCACACACCTCGATGCACTCCAAGAACGCCTCTCCTGCCTCGAGGCTCTCATCCCGCCGCAATGTGTTCGATTTGATGCCTCAATTATGAGAGGTTTCGACTACTACACCGGTCTCGTTTTCGAAATCTACGACACCCACCCCGAGAACCGCCGCGCACTGTTCGGTGGTGGTCGTTACGACAACCTTGTCGGCGCATTTGGTGTCGAACCTCTGCCGGGCATTGGCTATGGTGTGAGTGATGTCTCACTGCTCAACTTCCTCGAAGTGCATGGTCTCACACCTGTTCTGAAGAGAAAAACCGAAGTTGCGGTGATCCGCTTTTCGGAGGCTGATCGCGGCAGTGCACTGCTGCTCTCTCAAACTCTCCGAAACGCCGGCATCAACGTTGAAACAACGCTTTCAGCGGGCAAATTCGGAAAACAAATCCAGTGGGCAGAGCGCACAGGCGCGCAAGCGGTTGTCTTCAGGGGCGAGGATGAGCTCAAAAACAACACGTTCGCCTGCAAATGGCTTGCATCAGGGCAGCAGGAAGTTTTTTCGCTCGAAAACGTGAGCGCGCTCATTGAAAAACTCAGCAGGTAAACTCGGCACTATGGGTATTCCGCGTTTCACTTCTGTCTAAAGCAGCAGGGCCCACCATTAGGATTTTCTGATGACAAGATTCCTGCCCACGATGAAATTAATACTGTTCCTCTCCGTAATTCTTATGTGCCTGGAGGCGAACACCGCTCGCGCTATCTGTCAGCAGGAAGACAACACGGCACTCGAATCTGAAGTCGCACTAGCCAACATGATCATATATTCCCAAGAGTATATGAAGTACTTCTTCGCAGATGAGAATTCGGATGTGCAGCCGCTCCCGGCATCCGGCATGTCGCTTTTTCTTTCGCACGAATTCAAATCCAACAATCGGTGGATCACGGCTCTCACACTTCCTCTCCGCGAAGAAGAAGTTGCAATCAAAAACAAAGAGCCTTTCAAATACTACTATCCGAAATTGGCCATGCTAGGCGTGGAAACCGACCTGCATTCGAGCAAGCCCCTCAGCACATCCTCGTGCCTGCGCATAAGCGCTGCTGCAGGACTTGCCTTTCCCCTCAGCGAACGCATAACCCGATATGTTCCACCTTTTGTACTTTTCAGAAGTGGAGCCGAAATTTCCAAGAATGTTTTCCTGAATTTCGGGGTCGGATATTCAGGCAATATAAAAAACGGTGCCTGGTTTTTTCCATTCGGTGTTAGCTACATCATCCACTGAATTAGAAGCTCTTTTTATTGGTAGACGCAGCAATGAACTGCTCAAAGCCGTGCTTTTGTTTGCGACCAGCACGCGCTGGTTGTTCGACGGTTGCCCAACGGGAGCCACCTCGACGGCGCTGCGCCTGTGCAGCTTTTCGCTCGGATTCCACCATTGCATTCACGGATGTTCCCTGTGCACGCGCAATTTTTTCGCGGAGTGCATGAGCATAGGCGATTCCAAGTGCATCGCTGGCGTCGTGTGGCAAGTTCTCAAACGAAATCCCCAAAATTGAAGACAACGCACGCGCGATTTCTTCTTTACTGGAACGACCATGAGCGAGAACAGCTTTCTTCACTGCCGTAGGTGCAAGCTCGAACACACCCAAACCAGCCTGATGACAATTTGCCAAAACAACGCCACGGGCGTGCCCGAGAAAGAGCGCAGAGCGAATATTCTGGGCGACAAATGCTTGCTCTACGCACACCGTCTGCGGATGATAGAGTTCAATGACGCGCGCAAGTTCAACCGACAATGCAGCTAATCTGGCCGCCAAAGGAAGCTCGGCATCGAAACGCCAGACTCCCGCAGCAATCCCACGAGCACGACCATCCATGGCCAAATCGACTATACCGTAACCAGCAATCCGAGTTCCGGGGTCGATGCCCAGGATTCTCATTGTTTGGATTCCTTGCGGAGCGACAAAACATACTCGGCAAGTGCGTTCAGCTCTGTTTCAGAACTGATCTCTTTACCGAACCCAGGCATCGCGCCTTTTCCGTTTTTGATGACCTCAACAATGGCTGCAACGCTCTGCTCGCCTTTCCATGGACCGACCTGAAAATTGGTGGGCGCAGGGTTCATCATACGCGCCATTGTGGTTTGTGCCCGGCCATCTGCGCCGTGGCAGCTCGCACAGAAACGTCCATAAAGATTTTCCGAAGGGCTTCCTCCACGCAGTGCAGATGCACCCACCGGAGCCGGTGCTTCTTGAGGAGCATCCACCGCGAGGTCACCGCTGGCATTTTGAGGAGCCGCAGAATCCGCGATTAGGTCGGGCTTGCGTGGCGCACACACGAGAACCAGTGCAGACAAAAAAACTGTGGCAATACTGCCAACCACAAAAACCCGTGTACGCGAAAGTGATGTTGATTTGCCTTCAGATGAATTCATGAGTGCCTCTTTCTAAAAAAGGGGGCTTGGAATCAGGTGGCTGACATGGCTCGGCGTCGTTCCACGGCGATGAGCAAACCCACACAGCTCAAGACAGTCAGCATATGACTGCCACCATAACTGACAAGTGAAAGTGGGACTCCCACCACAGGAAAGAATCCAAGAACCATCGCAACGTTGATGAAGAAATGAAACAGAAAAAAACCAGCCACACCCAATGCAACAAGTGCTGAGAATGAATCGCGAGCTTTCTCAGCCACCTGAAAGATTTGCAGCAGCAGCAGGACATATAACCCAAACACAACCAAACAGCCGACGAAACCTTGTTCCTCCGCCCAAACGGAAAAAGCGAAGTCTGTGTGCCGCTCAGGCAGAAAGCTCAGCTGGCTCTGTGTTCCTTGCTGAAAACCACGGCCCCAGACACCACCACTTCCCACTGCAATCATGCTTTGAATGGAGTGATAGCCAGCACCTTTTGGGTCACGCATCGGGTTGAGGAAGTTCAACACACGCAGCTTTTGATAGTCGTAAAGAACAAAGTTCCAGGCGATCACTGAAAGACTCAGTCCCGAAAACGCAACGATGGAAATACTCGTCCAGTTCACGCGCACAAAAGCAATTTGAAAACTGCCTATGAGAAGAACCAACCCAGCAGTCCCAAGGTCAGGCTGACCCAAAACCAACAAGAACGGCACGCCAATCAAAACGATTTGGCGCCATAGGGTCATCAAAGTAAATTCATGCACGCCTTTGACGAAAGCAAAACTGCGCGCGGTGATCAGGATGATAACAAACTTGGCCATTTCACTGGGCTGGATACGAACCGGGCCAATCGTCAGCCAGCGCTGAGAGCCTTTCGCAATATGGCCTGTGACGTCAACCACAAGCAACATTGCACAAACCACCAGGTAAGCAAAAATCGACAATCGCTCAATCGAGCGGGTGTCGAGCAAGACCCCCCAGAAGATCATGGCCATAGTTCCCAGCAGAACCCATTGGGCCTGGTCATTGAAGCGGCCCGGTGCGACGTCGCCACCACTCGCGCTGTACATATTGAATAGGCCGATGGCAACGAGGAGGTAGACCGTAATCAGCAACGACCAAGGAGTTCCTCTGAAGCGTTCTTTGACAAGCTGCCAGAACAAAAGCACCGCACTCTCCTTCGTCAATCGCTGTCGACAGTTTCATCGGCATCGCTGCCATTTTCAGCTTCATCCGACCCCGACGCATCCGCACCCGCTGAAGATTCCGCAGCGCCAGCACCTGCTGTGCCCTGCAGCTTGGTCTTGCGCTCTGCAAGATTTTCAGCGTTCTTGCCCAGCGGGAACTTCTCCGGGTGTGCCTTACGCAGATATGCATCGAGCACACGCTGTACGATTGGAGCTGCCTGCGAACCACCGCCACCACCATCGAATTCGCTGAGCGCAACGACAGCAATTTCCGGATTTTCTGCAGGTGCATACGCAGCAAACCAGGCATGGTCACGCTGCTGGAATGAAATCTCATCCATATCCTTGGTGCGCTTCAAGGCGGCGGTCTGAGC
This sequence comes from Silvanigrellaceae bacterium, assembly GCA_044376695.1. GTDB lineage: Bacteria > Bdellovibrionota_B > Oligoflexia > Silvanigrellales > Silvanigrellaceae > RFOM01. The sequence goes on along the minus strand of JBILKM010000042.1, from coordinate 17,920 downwards.
TGTACCTGTCTTGCCTGCAATCACAAAACCAGGAACCTGAGATTTGCGACCCGTTCCGGTAGGAGCCATCACAACGTCTTCAAGACCGCCACGGACAATCGCCATATTCTCAGGCTTGAAGGTCACACGCCGCCGCAGCAGAGGCTTCTCCTCACTGACAACTTTACCAGCAGAATCAACAATTCTCTTGAGCAAAAAGGGGCGATAAACCTTCCCACCGTTGCCAATCGCTGCCATCATCACAGCAATCTGTATGGGTGTCATCAGGTTATAGCCCTGACCAATCGACACGTTGATGGTGTCGCCACTCTGCCAGGGAGCACCGCGCGTTTGGAGTTTCCATTCGGTTGAAGGAACAATTCCTGTGACTTCCATGTTGAGATCGAGTCCGGTTTTATCTCCCAGGCCAAATGCACGCGACCATTTCGCTATGCGATCGACACCCAACAGGTTTCCGACCTGATAGTAGTACACGTCGCAGCTTTGTTCGAGTGAGCTGCGCAGATTGACAACGCCATGACCGGTCTTTTTCCAACAGCGCCACTTGCCGTTTCCAAGCGTGAAAACGCCGTTGCATGAATAGGTGCGATTAGGATTGGTGACACCTTCCTCAAGAGCAGCCAAGGCAGTGATGATCTTGAAGACCGATCCAGGTGGATAGGCACCACCGGTGACCTTGTCGAGCAGCGGTTTGAAAGGGTTAGTTTGGAGCAATTGCCAGTCTTCGCCTGTCAGACCATCTTGATACATCGACAGGCTGAAATTGGGGTGGCTCACATAGGCAAGAACCTCGCCATTCTGAGCATTGATTGCAATCACCGCGCCGTTTTTGTTTTTGAACGCATCAACAGCTGCACGTTGAATGTCATCGTCGATGGTGAGAAAAAGATCGTTACCACGCTGTCCATTTTTGCGCGAATTCATTCCCAGATCGACGTTCGTACTCGACTGCAAACGTCCAAAAGCATCGACCTGAAGAGAATCCTTTCCTTCAAGGCCGCGCAGGCTATTTTCATATTTTTTCTCGACACCCATTTTTCCGATAATCGACCCAACACGATACTGATAATCGCGTGACAGGCTGTTAAGGTTGTCGAGCTCGCGGTTGGTGACCTCACCCAGATAACCAAAAAGGTGCGCTGAATAGCTGCGTTGATAATCGCGGCGCGGAGCCGTATCGACATCAACACCTGGCAAAAAGAACTTGTTTGATTCCATCACTGCAACTTCGTGCAGGGTCAGGTTACGCTTGATACGCACCGGCACAAAGTGCGGCACACCGGCAGATTCGGCCAACCGCTTCTCGATTTGCTCGAGGGGAATACTGAACAGCTCTGAAACTATTTTGAGAGTCTGTTCGCGATTTTGGAGGTACTGCGGAATGATCACCAGATCAAAGAAAGGCCTGTTTGAGAGCATCAGGCTACCGTTGCGGTCGTAAATCTGCCCGCGCGGCGCAGGGCGCGTGACTTCGCGCACTCGGTTACGTTCCGAAGCGATCGCAAAATCTTTGCCTTTGAGAATCTGAAGGTACCAAAGGCGGCCTGTGAGGCAGAGAACGAAAAAAACAAACGCTGCAATCGCGAAGTAGATACGCCGCGGATCAACAAGCACTTCTGATCGGAATCGACTTTCAGCCACTGGCCATCCACTCCTCAGTTTTCAACGAGTTCCTGGCGATGGTCACGCCGGGAACTTGCATCAAACAATCCATCAATTGCCGAGAAAAACGCAAAGAGAGGCACAGAGACCAGGGTCGTCACGATAACGGACGGTGCCACCTCACGAAAGAAGGAACCAAAATCAGCCACACGTTGGAGTTTTGAGAGGCTGCCATAAACAAGCACGAACTTGAGACAGAAAATACCTGCAAAAATCAAGAACTGACTATTCAGCTTGTGCAGAGCAAAAAACCGAGCAAGTACGTTAGCTATGACCAAAGCAAGCAAATAAAACATCAGATAAAAGCCATCCGGTGCACCCGAGAACATGTGCATCAGCGCGGCCACAATGAAGATTCGCACAAGCGCCCCCAACAGCAGATGCTCAATGGAGACATACACGACGAATACGGTGGCTAGATCGACGTGGAGCCAAGGTGAACTCAAGCGTCCCAATACATAGGCCTGGAAATAAACAAGAGTCATAGCAAGAATCACCATGACCGTTGCGTGGGCCTGCCATGCGCGCAAGCGAATCATTCTCAGCCTCCCGAGCGACCTGGAACCGACTCAACAAGCTTCTTCATCCACTCACCTCCGCCAACGCGGCGGATAACGTCCACCTCGCGACTGTTGCGCAAGAGTATGAGTGCCTCCGAAACCTCGGCAAAGTTCACAGCCGGCTCGACTTCAATGACCTGTGTGACGCCGTCGGGTTCAACCCGAATACGCGAGACCTTCCCAACCACAATTCCACGTGGAAACGGACCGGTCAGACCGCTCGTAACGATCTCATCCCCCACCAAAACACGACTTCCGCGATCCGCATACTTGAAAAGCATCGACTGCCCGGCACTGCCCTCGAGCATACCCCGGCGCCGATTGCGTGCGACAATCACATCGAGATTTGAGTTGGGGTCGTTGAGGAGGAGCACATCGGACGCTTTCGAGACCGTGCGCATCACCACACCCACTGCACCTTCCGCAGCCACAACAGCCATGCCGGGAAGGACTCCCTCGGATTCGCCACGATTGAGGCGAATACTTTTATAAAGAAAGCTTGGGTCGCCGCTTTGCACCTGACCAGAAACGAACTTCAGGTTCACCTGCCGCACAAAATTGAGCAACTTCTGGAGCCGCTCGTTTTCCTTTTCGACTTCCTGCAGCATTTGAATTTTGACAGACAACTTGGCGTTTTCATCCTTGAGACGATCAGCCTCCTGGCGGGCGCCGCGGAGGTCGACGTAAGAGCGGACAAGGTCACGCGATTGGTGTGTTACGAGATTAAAGACCAGCTCCACCGGGCGGCTGACCGTGTAAACGAGCTTTTCAACGAAAGACAGATCACGCCTGGTCGCCACATCGGACGAATAGAATGCAAACGGAAATATGAGTGCACTCAAAACAAGCAAGGCAAAACCATATCTACGAAACACGAGCATGGCGACGTCCTAACGGATGAGCGTTTTTGATAACGCATTTATTTTATAGCCAATTGGTTGAAAAAGAAAGCTTGCATGCTAAAAGAATTGGGAGGTTCATGTCATAGACTGTCATCACACGCGGAGGCGCACCCCATCGGGTCGGTTCCGTGCGATTCAGCCCAACAGAGAGGCATGCATGCGTTTGTCGACGAAAAAGCTTCTGTCCCCCAGCGTGAAGTCAATGGCCGTTTTCTCGGTCATTGCCCTTGGTGTCATCGCGTTCGCCGTCACGGGAATTTCTCCGGGTGGTTCATCTCTCGATCGCAACATGGCTGCCCAAGTGGGCTCGCAAACCGTAAGCCTCATCGAACTCCAACGCACCTTCGAAAACCTCGACAGGCAAACCGGAAACGAACCTGGACGGCGCGAGGCGAATATCCAGTCGGCCCTCAACCAACTCATCCAGGAAAAAGTGATGCTCGAAGAGGCTACTCGACTCGGATGGGTGCCTCACGATCAAGAGGTGGCTCAATGGATTCGCCGCCGGCCCGAATTTCAGAACGAGAAGACACAACAATTCGATCTCGCAAAGTACAAAAAATTCCTGAAAAATGGTTACGTCAGCGAGCTTGAATTTCACAAGCAAGGGCGCGACTCCATCTCCTTTGAAAAGATGGGAACACTTATTTCCCTCCCTGAGACAACCCCAAAATCAATCCTGAGCGACCGCGCTGCACGCGATAGCACTGAATTCAATCTCGAGTTCGCACAAATCCAACCCAGCGAAGCCAAACTCACAGAGAAGATCGCTGCTGAAGCCACAAAATACGTCGCCGACCCTGCAAACGAAAAAAGCCTAAAGGATGCCTGGGAGAGCAGCAAAAATGAATTTGTTCGCCCAGCTCAGGTGCGTGCCCTCTCAATTCTGGTTGCCCACAAAGATGCTCAACGAGCTGAAGGTGAAGCTAAGAGCCGCTCAAAAGAAGATGCGCGCAAGCTTATTGAGAATGTTAAGGCCAAGGTCGAAGCGGGCGAATCGTTCGCCAACATCGCTGGCAGCACCAACGACGACGCAAGCGCAAAGCAATCGAAAGGCGACATCGGCTGGCTCGACAACACGAACATCGACCCTGTCACCGCAGCAGCCGCATTCGCTCTGAATCAAAATCAAAAGCTCTCCGCTATTCTCGAAACTCCTTTCGGATTCCGACTTCTGCAGTGGCAGGAGTCACGCGAGCGCGTAGAGAAAAAGTTTGAAGATGTTAAAGATGAACTTGCTCGCCGCGCGCTGAGCGAAAAGATCCGCACCGAAATGACCGCAGAACTTGAAAAGGAAGCCAACACACTGCTGTCCGCAAACAATCTTGCTGAAATCGAAACCCTGCTCCAAACTCACGGTATTCAATGGAAGGTTGTGAAGAAACCGGTCACACCCCGCACACGATTCATTGAAGATCTCGGCTCATCCGACCCTCTCATGACCACGATTTTCTCACTGAAAAACAAAGGGGACATGAGCAAAACAGTGCTCGACTTTGGCGGTCGCAAATCTATTGTACGTTTGGCTAGCCGCAAAGACGGTACCGCTCCCGACGCGGAAAAGCTGAAACGCCTGCAAGCGGCTGAACAGCGCATTGCCGCCCAAACATACTACTCCACAATGCAGCGCAAACTCTTCGACATCTACACAAACAACAAAGACATCAAGCGCAACAAGGAGCTGCTGCGGTGATACAGCCGCCCCAAGCACCAGTCTTCCCAGCCACCGCGCAGCCACAGCAGCCCGACGTTATTGTTGTCCAGAAGCGCACGGCACTTGAGCGCTATGCCGCCGAGTTTGCATCCGACTCCGGGCGCTCATATTTTTTGCGCGATGGACAAAGCGATCAAACCCTCCAGCGCGCGCACGATCAACACTGTGAAACACTCGATACACTTCTAACCCTACTCACCAACCAAAACATCTCTTTCGGCCTCTACACCCTCGACGACCTGGCATCTGAAGACCATACACCGGCTAGCTTTTATCAGGCCGGAAAAGTCTCTGGTCTTATGCCCAGGCGCCAACTGGTTATCTGTGTTGGGGGAGACGGCACGCTTCTCAGAGCAAGCCATTTTGTAGGCGGAGATGTTGCACTGGTAGGATTGAATTCCGTTCCGCAACACTCGGTCGGACATCTGTGCCATTTATCCCCCGACACCCTTTCTGTGGGTTTGGCTGAAATCCTGGAGAGCAAGAGAAAGCCCAAGTTGGTGCGGCGCTTAATTTCCCGCACCTCAACCGGAACGTCCCTGCCCTATGCACTCAATGATATCTATTTCGGACATCAACATCCCGCTTCAGCAAGCCGATACACGATTCACGTGGAGGGCCCGCAGTCGCGGTTCGAGAAACAACTCTCGAGCGGAGTCTGGATCTCAACCCCCGCAGGAAGCACTGCGGCAATAAGGTCTTATGGACTCGGCCTTCTCGAACCCACTGCTCACCATTTCCTGCTAGCTGTGCGCGAGCCTTATAACCCCCCGGGACACCAGCTCCACCTGACCCGCCTCAACCTTGATGGCGACAGCGAACACATCACTCTCTTCTCGCGGATGCGGCACGGGATTGTGTGTGTCGATGGACCAGTGACTGCCTGTATTTTAGGCTTTGGTGAATCTCTGGAAATTGGCCTAGGTCGAGAAGGATTATTGAAGCTGTTCCTGTAGAATCTGCCGGCGAGGGCATCGACAAGCCCCAGCCTCTTATGTTTATCTGGATGTTCGCATGATGCGCAGCGCACTCCAAGGGAGTCCACAATGAAACACCACAGCTACGGACAAGAGTTTTTCATCACCACCAAAGTCGACCAGTTCGTCAACTGGGCCCGCCGCAACTCGCTGTGGCCCTATCCTTTCGGAACCGCCTGCTGCGGTATCGAACTGATGTCCGTTATGGGCCCAAAATACGACCTGTCTCGCTTCGGTGCTGAAGTTGTACGATTCAGCCCACGCCAAGCTGACCTGCTCGTTGTTGCTGGTACAATTACCGAAAAGATGGCTCCGGTTCTGCGTCGTATTTACGACCAAATGTCCGAACCAAAATGGGTTTTGTCTATGGGCGCGTGCGCTTCCTCCGGTGGTTTTTACCGCGCGTACCACGTTGTTCAGGGAATCGATCGTATCGTTCCTGTGGATGTTTACGTGCCTGGCTGTCCTCCCACACCGGAAGCGGTTATCGACGGCATCATGCAGCTGCAAGAGAAGATCAAACAGCAGCGCGAGGAAGCTTGAGCCCCAAGCACCGATGCGCAGTTCTGTCTTTTTTGTAGAAATATTGTGACGCGCTTCACAGGCACAGTGTCGCTTTGATATGCCGAATACGGGATAATCTTGGAGGGATGCTCGTGTCTGAACTGAATTCAGTCCATATCACACCTCATGGCCGCTCACGCGTCCTGATTGTGGAAGACGACCGAGACCTAAACAACCTACTCAAATTCACTCTCGAGTCGACACGTGACTACGAAGTCACGTCCCATTTCGACGGTGCCGATGCCGTCGAGACCATGCTCAAATGCAAACCCCAACTCGTGCTGCTCGACGTCATGCTACCGCATCTCGAGGGCACCGAAGTCCTGCGCGCAATGCGCCAGCATGAACAGCTCGCGCACGTGCCGGTTATTCTCCTTACTGCGAAATCGCAGGAATCCGACAAGATCGATGGATTTGAGGCTGGTGCCGACGACTACATCACCAAACCTTTCTCGCCACGTGAACTCCTCCTGCGTGTCCAGGCGCTGATGCGGCGCTCAGGTTTAATCACACCTTCACAGAGCACCACCGAGAAGCCGGCACTTTCCACTCCGCTGTCTCAGTCTGCAGGCGAAATTTCGTCCGAGAAGCAGCTGATCATTGGCTGCCTCACCATTTTCCCAGAGCAATTTAAAGTTCTCGTCGATGGTGAGAGCGTCTCTCTGACAGCTACCGAGTACCAACTCCTCCTCTATCTCGCAGAGCGCGCTGGGCGTCTACAAAGTCGTGATGCACTTCTGCAGCGGGTCTGGGGATATGAAGGACAACTGAACACTCGCACTGTTGACACACACATCAAGCGGCTGCGGCAGAAACTCGGCAATGCAGGTTCACTCATCGAAACTGTGCACGGATTTGGCTATCAGTTGATCGATGCACAGAAGGGCGTGCGCAGCTAAATCGAGCCGCATAACCAAATTTATTGTGGCAAGGTCTTCACCAGCTCACACAAATATCCCGTGACAAAATGCTCGTTCACAAGCGGGTTTTGGAACGCTGCGCCAGGGTTGGCAACAACCTGTTGCACTTTCTGTCCGTTGCTATTCCAGTATTTTCCGTCCCAGGCCGAATCGGATTCATAACCACCTTTGGCATAATCAGCTTGGCCGAGCATCTCAGGTGCGCTTATATGAGTGAAGTTTGCTTTCGCGAAAGTCATACCTGTGAGTGCACCTATTCCACTCAGCACCGCCAGAGTAGCAGTCCTGGTGGACGGTTGAAGAACTGAATTGAGCGCAACATCCGCGTGCTGTCCACTGGGAGGCAAATGCGGAACCACATCGTTGCCGTTCACAAAACGCTTCACTTTGCCTGCAAGAATTTTTTCTGATTCTGAAGCAAAGGTTGAGTTGCCGACACGCGGTTGGCCCAAAGTAACAATTCCAGCAGCGGTAACGCCTTTCTTCTGCATGTTCAAAAAAGCCAACGTTGCCAGAGCTCCACCAAGGCTATGTCCAACAAAATAGGTCGGAATTGACTTGCGCTCTGCTGTCTCCAAAAATTCCGAAAGCGATGCTGAAACACTGCTGTATGCAGCCGCAAATCCCTGGTGAACACCTCCAGGTAGACCGTCAGTGAGAGCAGATTGGATCAAAAATTTAGAGTCGGTCATGACACCTTCAAGGCTGTGTGTTCCACGAAACACAACCAGATTCATTCGCCCTGAACTTGCAACAAAACCTTGAACACCATGAGCCTTGCTTTCGAGCAATTTTACTTGTCCAAAACCGACACTCTTGAGCCATGGAATCAGACTATTTGACTCAAACGGGAGTGATGTGGAACCCACAGCACCAAAACGCGCGAGCAAGAACACATTTTTTGAATTAAGACCGTCCGACAAAATAAATGGCAGATCGGAAGCCGCATCGCACTTGAGAGGCATGGGGGCTTTGGATCTCGTGAAAATCGGAATTTCTTCTTTTTGCGCAGCTGATACTTCGGTTCTGTTGGCGTCGCCGCCTTGTTGCCCTGATGCAGCTGCGCGCTTGTCTGCCGCAGTGCCCTTGAGCCCGCTGGATGTCTTACCCGCACATCCCATCTGCAGGAGGAGAAAAGTAAACACCCCAAAGAGAGAACTGATTTTATTCATTGAAAAAATCCCTCAAGCGCTCACGTATCGGATTATTTTTCCAAAAATTGACTCAATATTTTCACATCGAAACCGAAAATCCTCTGGAAAATGAAGTAGAGGGAGAGGTAACTCATGCTGAAAACGACTTTTTACACACCGGCCCTCATTGCCGGAGCACTCCTGTGCCTCGCGCTGTCGTCGAGCTGCACCAAGAAGTCTGGCACAGCTAGCCCTCCTGCCCCAGCGCAAACGCAGGCCCCAACGCAGCCCGGCATCAACACCCCGCCAAATCCAAACTCCGGCGAGGTTGAGGCTGCTCTCACAAAGTTTGCTTTGCAGTCACTCGCTGGGGAGGAGATTTTCTGTCAGACCTTTTCTACACCTGCAAAACTACAAATGGGCGATATTGAATCTACCATAAATGGGCTGGCGGGAGCTCAGGCAGGAATTCCGGCAGGACTGCTCAATCCCTTTACGATCCAGAGCCTTGCCTTGAGTGTAAAGAATCAGGCCTGCGCACGTATTCCTGAACTTCTCAGCAGCGGTCATTGCGCATTGACTGTTCAAAAGCAGGGCGCAGCCGGACTGATCTCATTCACAACGGAGCAGCGGGTCCTCTGGAAAGACATTCCCACACTCGCTCAGGCAGCCAACGTGAAGACCTCACTCGATGCTAAATCCGCCCTGCTGAGTTCTAAAAATGCGGTTCTGCTTTCGCTTAACCGTCAGTTCACACAGCAACGCCAGCTCTTACAAATCCTCCAGGCCACAACTGGACAAAGCGGTCTGATTGCAGACGCGCAGGCTCTACTCACAAGCCTCCAAGAACAGGTCACCTCACTCGAAACCGAAATCAGGGGCTTGGAAAATGAAATTAAGCCCATCCAAGACGAAATGAACAAGCGCATCGAAGAACTGAATACGGCACGCGCAGCCCTTAAACTTGCCTGTAATCCCGCGAGCATGGGCGCAACCTCTGCCGCCTGGAAAGAGCAATAATCAAGAAACGAATACTCCGAGCCGATACGGACTTTGACGTTATTTTAAATCCTAATGAATCGGATGAGGAGCCCGGCATGCTCAAACCTGTAGCTATAAATGTTTTGGTCGTGGCTTTGGGCTATACAGTGGTCGCATGCGATACAGTGGGCTCGCTCCCTCAGCCCGCAGTGGGCTACTACAGCAAGGAAACTCTGGGAGAACTTCCCGAATCTCCCGATGGTAGCGACTCCTCAAAAGTTGTCTCGCTTGTGCAAGTCAATGGCGACATGCCGCAATATAAACTCAAGGTAAAATCAAACATTCGCGCGGGAAAAACGATGTCCTGTGAAATCAGGGCCGGCGAAATTATCGATGCCATCGCCGAAAAAGGTTCGATGTTTTTGGTTCAGGCACAACGCACCTCACTTGCGCGCGCCTGCGAAAACTCCGGTGCAGCAGATTTTGTTGAAGGTTATATCGAAAAGAGTGTGCTCGAACCAGTTGCAGCTGCACAGGCCGATGCCAGCGGACAAACCGTAGGCACAACTGAAACCAAGCCGGCTTCGCCCCCTGCGCAGACAACAACTGTACTCCCCGAATTTGCGCCTACTCCCATGCAAACACCAATGCCAACGTCTGTCGCAACAGCACAGTGCGACTCTGTCAAATTTGGCGTATCCCCAAAAACCGATGGGGTTTTGCAATCGCAGATCAGCTTCGGAAGATCGATGAGCGGTAAGGCCAACGGTATCCCGGGCGCGTTGTGGCGCTCCGGTGGTGACAACTTTCTCTTGGCCGTCACGGGCTCTGCAGAAAAATGGAAAGTTCAGGCCTTCAACAAATCCAACAAGAGCAAAATGGACGCAGTGACTCTCGACAACGCAAAACTTAAGTCGAAAAAAACTGGAGAAGTCATTATTCCATTCAAATTGTTTGTTAAAGATCCCAACTCATGGTTCGGAGCGAGTATCGAGATCGAAATCACGGCCATCGATTCTCAGGGCGCTGAAGCTAGGAAAAGCTGCACGCAGAAAGTGAATCTACTGAGCCCGCTGGTGCTGGATTTTTCAGGCGAAAAAATGATCCGCACCTTGCCCGTTGCGCACTCGGGCGTTGAATTTGACCTCGATGCTGATGGCACGAAGGAGCAAGTGGGTTGGATTGCAAGCAACAGCTCTGCATTGCTGACTGTCGACCTGAACAACAACGGCAGAGTGGATGACGGGCGCGAGCTTTTTGGAGACGCCACGCTGCTGAGCAGCACGGAAAAAGCAAGCAACGGATTTGAAGCTCTCGCACACTATGACGCGAATTCCGATGGACGCATTGATTCGCGCGACCCCGTCTTTCAAAAACTCAAACTCTGGTTTGATCGCAATGGCAATGGGCGCAGCGAGGCCAACGAACTTGTGACACTGAACTCGAAAAAAGTGAAGTGGATCTCAGTGACAGGGCAGGCAATCCCACGCTCGGAGGCCTTGCAACACGTTGACGCCCTCGTTCCCAACGATGTTCGTTTGGGCGCGACCTTCGCCGCAGACGGCTGTCCAAAGGGAATCTGCAAACTGTATGATATCTTCTTCGGAGCAGTAAACAACCGGGTCGTGACCCAGAAATAATGCTCCTCCGGCGAGCTCTGGCGTCATTCAAACCGTATCAAAAAGGAGTCAGCGCAGCGATGCGTCCCTGGGTACGGTTGCGTGGAATACTCACTGTAAAAACGGTTCCCGCGCCAGGCTCGCTGCGCAGGTGAATGGTGCCACCATGCGCTTGCACGACGTGTTTTACGATGGCAAGCCCCAACCCTGAGCCTCCACCCAGACGGGTATGGCTTTTATCGACTCTGTAAAAGCGTTCAAATGCTCTGAGCTGTGCTGCATGCGGAATCCCTAAACCGGAGTCCTCAACAAACACGAGCCACTCATCTTCGCCCAAACGGACGCAGACCTTCACGTAGCCGCCACGACGGTTATATTTAATTCCGTTGTCTACAAGGTTCAAAAGCACAGAATCGAATCGCTGACCGTCGACCAGAACAACATCCACTCGGGAGTCAACATCGATGATGACACTGACCCCAGCTTCCTTTGCCTTCAAGCTCAACGTTTCCTTGACCCGCTCGAGTGCATTGCGAATGTCATAGGGACGAACAGTGAGGGGAATCTGGCTGTTTTCCAAATTGGAGAGAAGGATCATATCCTGCAACAGCGTCGAGACTTGATCCGAATTTTTAACAATGACGCCGAGAAATTGCTGAACCATCTCTTGATTCAAAGTCGTGAACTGATCCTGAAGAATTTCTGCGTATCCTCGAATTGAGGCAATCGGTGTTTTCAGTTCGTGGCTCACGTTTGCAAAGAATTCGCGTCTGAACTGCTCCAGCCGATGCAGGTCACTCATGTCGAAGAGGAACACAAAACACACAGGATGCTGTGTTCCCGACTGCACAAGAACCATTTTTGCGCGCACGCGCTTTGCCTCTGTGCCATCGAGATGAATGGATTCCACAACTTCAGGTTCAACATCAGTGGACGTATAATTCTGACGACAGCGATGCAAGAACGCAACAAACTTGTTATTCAGCTCAACACTGCGGACAACCTCAATGAGGTCGCGTCCAAGCGGATCACCATAATATTCAAGCCAGCGCCGCACAGTGTGGTTGATTTTGAGAACCTTGCCCTCGAGTGTGCACAGAATCACGCCTTCGCCAATTGCATTAAAAAGTTCATCAATTCGACTATTCTGCTCGCGCGCTTCCTGAATGGACATATTCATTCGCCGCCCCATCCCCTGAATAGCCCGCGCAAGGCGCGAATATTCATCGTAACCTTCAACGGCGGCGACCGTCCCCCCGAGATCGAATCCACCTTGACGTGTCAACTGCTGAAGCGAACGCAGAGGCAAATCCACCAGACGAGAAAGAATAATATAAGAGATCGCAGCACAGAGAAAAAAGACAAGAAATGACGGCATGAAGGCGATGAGAGTTTCTTCGAGTAGCAGAACAAGGACGAACAACACCCAAATGCGCATGTGTACCGAAAGTGGCAACACTGCGCGCAATAGCAGCCCCGTATTATGAACAACACGTTGCCCCGAGACGTAGGTTCTTCTTAGGAGCTGTGACATGTTTTCCCAACTGCGGGACAACGAATTCATAGAGCGACAACTCCATTTTCACTGGAACAATCGAACATCAGTGTTACCGGGCCGTCGTTTACAAAGGAAACAGCCATATCGGCCCCAAAAACTCCAGAACAAACCGGACGTCCTGCAGCTCTTTCACGCACAAAAACAATCAACTGCTCAAAACAAAGCTTGGCTAATGGGGCAGCAAGCGCATCGGTGTAGCTAGGGCGGTTGCCTTTGCGCATGTCTGCAAAGAGGGTGAATTGGCTTACAAGATAAACCCCATACTCGGGCGGCTGTTGCTGAATCGATTCATTCATCTTGCCCGCTGCGTCGGAGAAAATCCGCAGCTGCGACACCTTATCCCACCAGCGCTGAAACAAAGGCTCGAGGGCCTTCTGGAGTTGCGACAAGGGCATGTTCAGAAGTGCGTCGACCCGGGCTGAAGACCCATCGGAAAACGACGAAAATCCGATCAGTGCGAGCAAGCCAGCCGACACATTCCCACAGGATTGCGCTCCTATCCGCACCTCTGCATTGCGACAGCGTTGCAAAACGGTTCGCATCCGCATGCCTGCAAATGGATAATCCTCAGAGGCTTTCGGCAACGACACGGACAAGCCTCTCGACATCATCAGAGTTGTGCTGGATGCTCAAGAATCCAACCTCATAACCGCTGGGGCCCATGTAAATGCCCTGCTCAAGCCAACTGTGATAAACTTTATTGAACATATTCATATCGCAAGCAGACACTTCGTTGAAGTGTTGGGGCAAACGAGCCGCACCGAAGAAGAAACAAAAGAATGAAGCCTTGCGGACGTATGCCAGCCGGCCCGCTTGCAGATGTGTTGAAAGATGTTTTTCTACGCAGCGATCGAGTTCTTGCCCCACAGCTTCCAGACGCTCAAAAGCAGAACACGCTTCCATTTCACGGAGTGTGGCCAAGCCTGCTGCCATTGCAAGCGGATTACCGCTCAATGTGCCAGCCTGGTATGCGCGACCGAGCGGTGCAACATGTTCCATCACACTTTTCTTGCCACCATAAGCTGCCGCTGGAAGCCCGCCTCCGACGATTTTTCCAAACGTCCACAAATCAGGTTCAACCGCAAACGCCTCAGCTGCGCCCCCTTTGGCCACGCGGAATCCAGTCATGACTTCATCGAAGATCAGCACACTTCCGTGCTTGCTGCACAAAGTACGAAGAGTCTCGAGAAAGCCCTTCTGAGGGAGTACGAGCCCCATGTTCGCTGCCATCGGCTCAACAATCACAGCAGCAATGTCTTTGCCCCAGCGTGAGAAAATATCTTCGATCCCAGCGATGGAATTGAACACACCGGTGATCGTGTCGGCAACACATCCCTCGGGCACTCCTGCTGAACTCGCCTGACCAAGCGTAGCCAAACCGCTTCCGGCCTTCACGAGCAGGCAATCGGAGTGACCATGGTAACAGCCCTCGAACTTGACGAACTTGTTGCGGCCTGTTGCGGCGCGTGCAGCTCGAATCGCACTCATAGTGGCTTCGGTACCGCTGCTCACAAAACGCATCATCTCAATGCCAGGCATCCACTGTTGAATCTTTTCAGCCAGGAGCACTTCTTCTTCACTTGGCGCACCAAAGGTGAGCGCTCGTTGCGCTTGTTTCTGCACCGCAGCAAGAACCGCGGGATGCGAGTAGCCTAGAATAAGAGGCCCCCACGAACCGCAGAAGTCAATGTAGGTGTTACCGTCGACATCGGTGAGGTGCTTGCCCTGACCATGCGAAAACACAACAGGCTCGCCGCCAACACTGCGAAAGGAGCGCACCGGAGAGTTCACTCCGCCAGGAAAAATTTTCCGACTGCGCTGCATCAGTTCTGCCGACCGACTCCGTTCCATGCTCATTTTTGACTCCAAACTCCAAAGACAGACAACTCTGTGCGATTCTTAAATCCGACCCGACCACCTTAGGCGGCCCAGGCTTCCGGAGGCAAGCAAAGTGAGTCACTCATATACCAGAAAAGCCAACAAAAACAGCTTTCGTCTGCACCCAACCCTGCTTTCCTTGGTTCTGGCCGCAGCGGGCTCGAGTTGCACGCTCAACAAGGACAAGAAATCAGGCGTTCGGGATCTCGCAGCCGGAGAGGCTGGCCCTTCTGGCGATTTAAAACAGATGAAACTCAAATATGCATTTACATTTTTGGGCAGTGGCGGGGCAAAGTATCCCATCTACATGAGTGCCGACGTCGTCTTCAGCGAAGATAAAAAAGAGGGAACCTGGAATTCCAATATCGACAGCGATGGTGGATTGGTCGCAGCTCTCAATGAAACCAAGACTCTCAAGCCCGATAAAAATCTGGTTTTGAAGTCGGCCGCACCAGAGACGCCCGGCGCGAGCGAGGTGTTTGTGTTCAACTCAGGCAACCCCGAACTGGGGCGCGGGCTTTCACTCAAAGTGCAGCGGGTTACGAGCGGTGGCACACAGGTGTGGAAAGCCACAGCTCTGAGCTACTTTGGCTACGAAGCACAGCTCGAAGACAGCACAGCTGTGGCGGCACAAACACCCTAAAGAAGTAGCGCAGACTCAAGTGCTTTGTTCTTTGCCTTTCACGGCAGCCGACAGTAGCTCACGAAACAATGGATGAGGCTGTGTCGGACGACTCTTGAGTTCAGGGTGAAATTGGCAGCAAACAAACCAAGGATGGTCTGAGAGTTCCATCATTTCCGCCAGCGTTCCATCGGGACTTTCCCCCGAAACCAGAAAACCAGAGTCTTCGAAACGGGTGCGAAACTCAGGGTTGAATTCGTAGCGGTGGCGATGCCGCTCACTGATCCGATCTGCTCCGTAGGCAGAATAGGCATTGGTCGAACGGCGCACAATGCAGTCGTAGGCACCGAGTCGCATACTTCCGCCCTTGCGTTCAACCTTTTGTTGGCTTTCCATAAGGTGAATGACCTTGTTGCGCGACTGCGGATCAAACTCCTCGGAATTAGCGTCAGCAATTTTCAGAACATTGCGTGCGAATTCGAGACACGAAAGCTGCATACCCAAGCAGATACCAAGGAAGGGCACACGTCTCTCGCGCGCATACTGGATGGCAGCCATCTTGCCCACCACACCACGATCACCAAACCCACCGGGAACAATAATCGCATCGAATTCACCCAGCAGTTCGTGGGCATTCGCAGAAGAGATTTGTTCGGAGTCGAGGCCTACAATTTCAACGGCAGCCTCGTTGGCAATCCCACCATGAGTGAGAGCTTCATACAATGACTTGTAACTATCGCGCACACCGAGATACTTGCCGACGACTGCAACACGCAGGTTGTGGCGAGGTTTCTCAAGGCGCTCAATGATGCGGTTCCAATCTTCAAGATTAGGCTGTGCAGTCCAGATTCCAAGCTGCTCAGCAATACGTGCATCGAGCCCCTGCTCATGATAGATAATCGGCATTTTATAAATATTATCGACGTCAAGCGCTTCAAAAACACATTCACGATCTAGATTGCAAAACAGCGAAATCTTCTCGCGCACATCCTGCGACATGGGCTGATCTGCACGACAGATGAGAATATCCGGCTGAATGCCAATTGAGCGCAATTCCTTGACCGAATGCTGCGTTGGCTTGGTTTTCAACTCACCGGCAGCGCGGATATAAGGTACGAGGGTCACGTGGATGAACAAGGAGTTTTCCTTGCCAACATCATTGCGGAACTGACGAATAGCTTCGAGAAAGGGAAGACTCTCGATGTCGCCGATTGTGCCACCCACCTCAACAATCGCAACGTCAACACCTTCAGATGAATTCACAATATTGCTTTTGATTTGATCGGTGATGTGGGGAATAACCTGCACCGTGCCACCCAGATAGTCGCCACGACGCTCACGGTTGATCACTGTGTCGTAGACTTGTCCGGTTGTGAAACTATTGCGTCGGCTCAAATTAGCGCGGGTGAAACGTTGATAGTGTCCCAGGTCGAGGTCAGTTTCAGCGCCGTCGTCGGTCACAAAGACTTCGCCATGTTGAAACGGAGACATAGTTCCAGGGTCAACATTAATATAGGGATCCATCTTGGTCATGGACACGCGCAGACCACGGGTTTCCAGAAGAGCGCCCAAACTTGCAGCAGCGAGCCCTTTACCGATGCTCGAGACAACTCCACCTGTCACGAAAATGTACTTGGTCGGATGTTGCCCACCGCGCCGCGCCCCGCTCTTTTGCTGAAACTGCATGGAAGCCCCCAGGAAAGATAGATTGTTTGTCGGTAGCCCTACTTATCTTAAATCTGCTTCCAAGGGAAATTCTTGCCCGTATCTCGGAGCACAAGGCTGTTAAAATCGAGGTGAACGTCCATGCGAGGTGCCTACGATGAGCCGAGACGGAATTGAACTGCATAAGTTCGCAGCACCCAATTTTGCCACGCCCACCACGGAACAAGTCGTTTCGACGCTCCTGATGAGTTTTGTCGAACGTAAAGTGAGCCCGCAAACGATTGCGGATGTGGTGCGCGCCCAGGTCACCGAAAACGGAATCAGTGCAGATTCGCTCAATTGCGCGACCTGCAACGGTATCATCGAGGTCGTGACCACGGCGTCGAGTGTCGGTGATTGTGCGGATCTTCTGTTTTTCCTCTCGAACCACCCACAATTTCCAGCTGGGCTTTCACCCAAAGCCGCCCTGGGTGGTTTGGCATACTTGCTGCGTCGCGTTCAGGTGTATCTCAATCACTCCGACGCCCTGTTGCGCAGACAATACTTGAATTCGACAGAAGGCTTTGCTCAGCAAGTCCTGAAACTGCTCGAACAAGAAAATTCAGACGTCAATCATGCTGACCGCCTCCGCCTCATTAATGTTCTGAAGACCAACGATCCCGCCTTGGCTCGCTTATTTTCAGCCTCGGATCAGCTCAGCAAATTGAAGGAATACTTGCTCTCGCCTGTTCATCGCATCACCACAGCGTTGGGCAACGCAGCCACTCTGGGCAGCAAGGGAACATCCCCAGATCAAATCATTCAAGAGATCTCCACTACAGCAGACCACACACTTGCACTCAAGGGTGTGGCGGCCTACAAACTATCGTCGCAATTCGGTGGTCATTTGTGGAAGCTCCACAACGCCGATGCGTGTCTCGCATTTCTCGACGATGGTGCAATGTCCTCCTTTCAGCTCAGCTTTTTTACCGAATGGTTTTTCGACGGACTATTCCGCGAGGCCGTTTTAAATCCGGCAGCAGAACAGGGTGTTGTGCTGCTCATGCGCCGCGTGTTGACCCAAAAAGCAGCCGATATGTCCATCATCAAGGGTCTCGTGCGCTCACTCCAGCGCGATTACAGTCAGGTTCAGGTTGAATTTCAGAACCAAACGGCAGCACCCTCT
>JBILKM010000071.1:0-8865 GCA_044376695.1 Silvanigrellaceae bacterium | reverse complement strand
AGGAATCGATCGCTGAGTTTCGCCATTACATGAGTTTCTTTGATCGCAGCAAATTAGGATTGTCGTCATGAGCGCAGAGAAAACAGCCCAACTTTTTGAACTGTGGGCGAGCACGGCCGAGGATGATTTGCAGGTCAAAACTGCAAAACTTTTGCGTAAGCTCGTGCGTGCAGCAAACGACGCAGAAGCGCTGACAAAGTTGGCGCAATTGGACGTGTTGGATTTAGCTGTTGACCCTTGGATGAAACGCAATTGGGCCCTTGACCTGCGTGTTTTGACTCTTCTGCCGCAAGTGCGTGGGCTCAAGCTCAATGGCAGCAAGTGCGTTACTCTTGAACCCCTTCAGGGTCTTGCAACACTCACCGCTCTGCATCTCGATGAGCTTGAGCTTGAGGATCTTGGATGGGTTGCAAACCTTCCGAAACTTGAAATTATCTCTGCTCGCCGCAACAAGCTGCGCAATGTTGATGTTCTGGCGAGCCTGGTTTACCTGCGCGAAATTCATCTTGCAGAAAATAGCCTGACCACGCTGAAACCCTTTTCCGGATTGGAAAAGTTGCGAGTTCTCGATGTCTCCCAGAACATGATTGCCGAGCTTCTGCCCATCAGCAAGCGTAGGTCAATTCGGGTTCTACGGCTACGCCGCAATGCTCTCAATTCACTTGAAGGTCTTGAGGATTTGCGCGATCTTGATGAACTCGATGTGCGCGACAACCGCATCATGTCGCTCAAGCCCATCAAAGAGCTTGGGCTCCTGAGCACTCTCGGAATTGCTGGAAATCCCCTGACCGACGATGACCTCGAGACCATCCGGCGTTCAATAAAGTTGCTCACCTGAATTCTGCTGTTTCTTTGATGTTGCAAGCATACAATCAGACTTGTTTTTTTCTGCACCGCAATTGATAAATCTGTTGTGGTGACCGGCGACAACAACGATGACGTGGATTGCCGGCTACAAAACGATCTGAAGCTGACTGTTAATTATTCCTACGTTGCGAAATGGGATTCACACAATGCGCTTGCGAGGCTGAAGCCTATGCTTTTCGGCAAGGGATTCAAACTCGCAAAGGAACATGACTTCACCGCAGCTGACGATGATCTTTTCGATGGCAAGGCTTTGGCCATTGAGTCCAGAATTATCTGTCCAGAGCAACGCTTCTGCTGAGAGTTCAATACTGTTGCCCGAAATGAATTTCTCCAGATATGCGGAAGCGAGTTCAGCGCGGCGAAGTTTTGGAGCAACACTCCAAGGCGGACGACGAGCCTCATGTAAAATAGCTGCCTCCGGCGGTGCAATCCGACCGTTGGCATCGAGCGATACTTTGAGCGCGGTGTCCACATGCCAAGGTTCCACCCACTCTCTCCGCAATTGAATACAGGTTCCTACCGAACCAAGCGCCTTGGCAATATCACGCGCCAAGGAGCGCACGTATGTCCCTTTCGAACAGACCACCCGCAGAACAAGGCTGTCTGAGGTAAAATCAACGAGATTGATAGAGTGGATGGTGACCGTGCGGCGTTTACTTTCGATGTCGACCGGAAGCTTGCCTGAAGCGCGCATGTGTTCATAGAGAGGCATGCCATTCATTTTCAGCGCCGAGTATACCGGCGGAACCTGCTCGATTTGGCCAGTGAAACTCTTAAGTGCGTTTTCAATCAATTCACGGCTTAGGTTGTTTGGTAGTTCTGCCTCGGCAATAACGCGCCCGGTCGGATCGAGCGTATCTGTTTCTTTTCCCAAACCAATGGTGAAGAGATATCCCTTTTCGCCGTCCATCGCTTCATCCGAGAGTCTGGCAGTGTTGCCAATCAGCACGGGCAAAAGGCCGGATGCAAAGGGATCCAATGTGCCGAGGTGCCCCACTTTGTCGACACCCAGGACGCGTTTGATTGTGGACACAACAGCGTGGCTCGTTGGTCCTTCAGGCTTGTCGATGAGGATGAGTGACATGTGGGTGTGGAGTCCGTTGAGGTAAAGGGGCGAGCGAACAAAGATTCAGTTTTTGT
Source organism: Silvanigrellaceae bacterium (assembly GCA_044376695.1). Lineage (GTDB taxonomy): Bacteria > Bdellovibrionota_B > Oligoflexia > Silvanigrellales > Silvanigrellaceae > RFOM01. The sequence continues at coordinate 6,858 of JBILKM010000071.1, read as the reverse complement.
CCGACTCTTCTGCAGTTGGTTGCGACCCAGCATCAGCCTGGGCGTCTTCCTGTTTCACCGTTTCGATGATTTCAGAAATACGTGCAGCGCGCTCGATGGATTCGTCGAAGAAGAAGTGGATCACCGGGGTGTAGCGCATCTTTAGGGTGTCACCGAGCGAACGGCGAATGAAGCCGCTGGCCTGTTTCAGGCCTTTGTCGACCGCATCGCGCTCTGCGGCGGTTCCCATGGCACTGTAGTACACTTTTGCTAGCTGTAAGTCTGGTGACACTTTCACGGCATTGATGGTGATGTTCTTGAGACGAGGATCGGAAAGCTCACCACGGATCAGCATCATTGCGATGTGTTCACGGATCTGCTCGCCAACTTGAAGAACTCTTTTTGAAGACACGAAAAAAAACTCCGCATAAGACTTGAACACCGGGCTCAGGGCCCGGTGTCGCGTTGAGATTCTCAGTGGAGGGTTGCTGCTGTCTCTTCAATGATGAAGGACTCGAGCACATCGCCCACCTTGAGGTCGTTGTAATTTTCAACCCCGATACCGCATTCGAATCCTTGGAGGACTTCCTTGGCGTCGTCTTTGAAGCGCTTCAGCGATCCGATGCGGCCCGTGTAGATCACGATGCCGTCGCGCACAACACGAATGTGCGAGTTGCGTGTGACTTTTCCATCGGTAATGGCCGTTCCGGCGATGACACCAATTTTGGGTACAGAGAACAGGTTGCGCACTTCGGCATGGCCCAGAACCTTCTCAGTTTTAACCGGTGCCAGTTTACCTGCCATGAGTTTCTCGACCGTTTCGAGCAGCTCATAGATGATGCTGAAGCACTGAATCTGTACACCACGCGATTCGGCAGCATTCGATGAGAGTTTGTCCGGACGCACGTTGAATCCGATGACCGTTGCGCCCGATGCCTCTGCAAGAGTGACGTCGGTTTCGGTGATTCCACCAACAGCGGCATGGATAACGCGGTTCTTGACCTTTCCAGTATCCAACTTCTGCAAGCTGGCACGGATAGCTTCAACAGAGCCATGTGTATCAGCTTTAAGAATGATGGGGAGTTCCTTGGGCTTGTTGGGATCGTCTCCCAATTTCGCGAGGAAATCTTCCAGCGTGGCTTTAGGCTTGCCAGCAAGCTCTTTCTGGCGATGCTTCTCGATACGATAAGCAACAGCTTCTTTCGCAATGGCTTCGTTCACAACGCAGTTGAACTGGTCGCCTGCTGCGGGAACTTCAGAGAGACCGATGATCTCCACGGGAGTTGCAGGAAGCGCTTCTGCGATGCGATTGCCTTTGTCATCGAACATTGCACGGACGCGACCGAAAGCAATACCAGCAACGATACAATCGCCTTGGCGCAGAATACCGCTGGTGACGATGACCGTGGCTACTGGGCCGCGCGCTTTGTCGAGCTTGGCTTCGATTACGATACCTGCGGAAAGACCTTCTTTTGGAGCTCTGAGGTCGAGGACTTCAGATTGCAGAAGAATAGCTTCGAGGAGTTCGGAAATACCTTGTTTTGTTTTGGCGGATACGGGCACGAACATCGAGTCGCCACCCCAATCTTCGGGAGTGACGTTGTGCTGTGCAAGCTCGCGTTGGATGCGGTCGACGTTTGCACCGGGTTTGTCCATCTTGTTCATGGCCACAATGATCGGCACGCCCGCAGCCTTGGCATGGGCAATTGCTTCCACTGTTTGAGGCATCACGCCATCGTCAGCGGCAACGACCAAAACAACAACGTCGGTCACCTGCGCACCGCGTGCACGCATCTGCGTGAAGGCTTCGTGACCAGGGGTGTCGAGGAATGTAATTTTACGTTCGTTGTGCTCGACCTGGTATGCACCAATGTGCTGAGTGATGCCGCCAGCTTCTCCGGCTGCAACGTCTGCAGAGCGGATAGCATCGAGCAATGATGTTTTACCGTGGTCGACGTGACCCATGATGGTCACGATAGGCGCACGGGTGACCACCTCAGCCTGCGCTGAGTCGGTTTTCGATGTTTTCTTAGTGTTCAGAATGTCGCTGATGCTCACCGATGCGTTCTGCACTTCAAACTCGAATTCATTGGCAACGAGAGTCGCTGTCTCCATGTCGAGCTGTTGATTGACGCTCGCCATCATGCCTAGTTTCATAAGCACTTTGATGATGGCCGACGATTTTACGCTCATCTCAGCAGCAAGGTCGCTCACGGAGATCGACTCATCCACACGCACGACACGCTTGGATGCCTTCATCGGATTTGCGGCTTCGGCTCGCTTGTCTTCGCGCTTGCGTGATGGAGCTGAGCCACGACGACGGTTTGGCAAAATTACAGTTCGTACCTGCGCGATTTGTTCGCCTTCAGGTCCAACAGCTTCTTCGCCGCCGAAATAGAGTTCTTCATCGAGGAATTCTTCTTCGCCACCGCGTGCACCTTTGGCGCGCGCTTTGCGGTTTTCCTCTTCGTCTTGCATACGACGACGACGCAACTCATGTTCTTTTTCTTTTTCGCGTCCGCGAGTCGGAGTTTCTTTTCCGGGAGTCGCTTCGGGAGTCACGCCAAATGCAGAACGTGGTCCACCGAATCCGCCGCCGGGCGCGCCCGCAGGGCGTGGTCCACCGAAGCCGCCTGATGTTCCTCCCGCTGCTCCATAAGCTGGCCGAGGGCCGCGATCGTAGCCACCCGGGCCGCCTGGGCCACGAGGTTGCCAGCCGCCGCGGTCGCCTTCGCCTGCCGGCCTTGGGCCGCCGGTGTATACACCAGGGCCACTACGTGGGCCGCCGGGAGCGGGTTCGCTGCGGTGATATCCGCCTTGTTCGCCACGCTGGTACGAATTTCTGTCGGAGCGTGGCTGTGGGCCGCCAAAACTGTCACGTGGTGTGGGACGTCCACCTGCTGGAACCGGACCGCTTCCATAAGGACGTGGGCCAGCGCTTGCTGCCGTGGGGCCTCCTGCAGCTGGTGGTTCGGCACGGCGAATGATTGTTGCGCTGGTTGCTGGAGCAGCCTGACGCACAATGGTTGCACCCGTGCTCGTTGGAGCGGGCGGAGCACCTGCCGGTTTTGTTTCAACTCTGGCAGTGGATGGTGCATCGGCCAATTTTGGTTGTGCAGATTCAGCCAAGGGCGTTTTAACCGCCTCTACGGCGATCTCTTGCGCAGCCTCTTTTTGTGTCTCGTATTTTGCGGGAGCTTCAGGTTCGCTCGCTGCAGCTGAAACAGCCGCCGGAGCTGGGCTTGTCTCCACATATGTTTGGGCAGGAGCAGGTGCTTGCTCCTGTTCAAACTCAGGAGCCGCTACTGCAGCAACTTCGTGCGCTGCAGAGGAGGCGTCAGCTGATGCGGCCTCTGAGCTCGAAGCATCCGTGCGTCGACGGATGACAACCTTGCTCGTTGGTTTTGCAGCAGCTTCTTTGTCAGGATTACGGCCAGAACGCACATAAACACGGAGTTTGTCCGCTTCAAGGTCTGAAATGGCATTGAAGTGATTTTTGACTTGGACACCCAGGTCATTCAACTTCGTAATTACAGTTTTCGTATCGAGCTTAAGCTCTTTGGCTATATCCAAGACCCTCAAACGGCTCATCCAACTCCGCTCCCAAAATAGCCCCTGTTGATCGGCGGGGCGCCGATTTATGCGATGACCACCAGTCCTTAACAGCTTTCTCAGGAATCAGCTAGAGATTCGAGAGCTCTGATGACGAAATCTTTGTGACTCACGAGAAGCACTTTAACCTGTGCATCTTTGCCAAAGAATTTCTGTCCCAAAACCTGACTCTGCACATTGAGCCGAATTCCGATGAGGCGATCAGCGTGCCCAGAAATCAGGCTTTCGCAGTGCCGATAAAAGCGCTCAGAACCATCCGAGCTCATGAGTAACAGGCGACTTATGCGGCCGCTATCCTGAGCAAGTTGTCGCTTCTTGAGAGCCTCAAGCCCCTGCTGCTCACGGCGCAGGCATGACTCGATGTTTTCGAGTCCGCCACGCAGGTGACCTGCACGGCGTGAGGTCGAGAGGGCTTTTTCGAGAGCCAAATTGAGATCGAGGGTCGGCACTTTAAGCCGACCCTCGCTCCAAAGAGACTTTAAATTGCGTGTGAGCTCTTCTTGAATTCTGACTGCTCGCGCGTCAGCCTCCAACGATTTTGGCAGTTTCAGCATGAATTTTTCCTGAGAACTTGTAGGGCAATCCTGTACGTACCGCGATGTCCTCTGGTGTGGCTTGCGCCAGAGCCGAGTAGTCGTTGAATCCTGCTGTGTGCAGGATAGCCGCGGTGTGCTCACCGACGCCACGCAACTTCATCCAATAATGTAGAACTTCGCTCGGCACCTGGCGGGGATCGACCTTGTCGGGATCCATTTGAGCGACAGGGCGCGATTTGGCCACGAGGTCTTCCAGAGCCGACGCTTCTGCTTCGGCATCGAATTGAGTGCCAGCGAGTGAGCTCGTGATGTCGAGCGCGTCGATTTCACTGTCAACGTCGATGTCGGTCGCTTTGTTGGCCGAAATTTTCTCTGCCAATTCCTTCGCTCCGGCAATCACCTGTTCAGCTTCTTCAGGCGTAAGGCGCAGAAGTTTGCTCAGGGTCTTGGCTTCCATGCGAGCTACGTCGGTTGGGTCTTTGTAGCCTTCGTTCACAAGAATCTCTGCGCGCATTTCACCGAGTGAGGGGATCTGTGACAACACAGATTTGTATTCCTGAACCAGCTCACGCATTTTTGATTCGGAGCGGATATCCACTTTCCAACCTGTAAGCTGCGCTGCCAAGCGAACGTTTTGTCCGCGGCGGCCGATGGCCAGCGACAGGTGGTCGTCGGGGACAACGACTTCCATCGTGTGAACGCGCTCGTTCACGATAACTTTTGAAACCTCTGCAGGCGCCAGGGCATTACAGACAAAGCGCGCGGGGTCGCGGTCGTAGGGGATGATATCGATCTTCTCGCCGCGGAGTTCCTGAACCACCATTTGAACGCGGGAGCCTTTCACGCCAACGCAAGCTCCGACAGGGTCAACACTCTGTTCGGTGCTATACACGGCAATCTTCGAACGGCTTCCTGGATCGCGTGCTGCGCTTTGAATAACAACGATGCCTTCTGCGATTTCTGAAACTTCTTGTTCGAACAAACGAACGAGCATCTCGGGATGCGCGCGGCTCAGAATGACCTGCGGTCCACGAGTGGATTTCTTCACTTCCAAAACGTAACAGGTAATTTTGTCACGTAGCTTGAATTTTTCGTTTGGAATCTGTTCACGCATGGGCAACACGCCTTCGCATGAGCCCAGGTCGATAATGAGGTCTTGCTTGTCGTAGCGCTTCACCTGGCCGGTGACGAGTTGCGATTTACGATCTTTAAAGTCGCGGACAATTTTCTCTTTTTCCGCTTCCTGCATCTTCTGCACGATCACTTGTTTTGCTGCTTGCGCAGCAATGCGGCCGAGCTGATCGGTCGGAAGAGCCTCGCCGACTTCATCGCCTACTTGGAGGGATTCATCCATGGCAGAAGCTTCGGAGAATTTGATTTCACGGAATTCGTTGTGGAATTGGTCGTCGGGTACAACCACGCGGAAGCGAAGCAGTTCCACTTCTTCAGTTTCTTCGTTGAACTTGGCTTCGAACACACAATCGCCGAAAAACTTTTTTGCAGCGGTTGTGATGGCATCTTTGAGCGCACCGATCAGCAGCTCGCGGTCGATGTTTTTTTCTTTGCCAACAGCTTCAATTACTCGCTTCAAATCAATTTGCATGTGCTACCCTCAGCAACCGGGATTTTCCGGAGTCTCTTCCGCGGGCTATACCTTTGGCTTCTCCGGTTGTCATCCACTTTTCGGTAAAATGGTTCAACTCCCACGACATTATTGAAAAATCACGCTTTTCCCCGAGCGCGCTTCGACTCTTTTGGAGCCTTCTGCGCGTTTGCTTTGGCAGACTTCGGTTGTGACAGGAGTGCCTGGGCAAACTTCACGGCTGACAGTGGAATTTCAAAGACTTCCGTTCCGTCTTTCAGCCGAAGCGAGGGGGACGTGGCGTCTGCAATGACGTCGTCCAGATACACTGTAAACCTATCGCGACCTTGCCGCTTTGTCCACGTTTTGAGCGTCACAACTTGCCCCTTGGCAGAAGCAAAGTGCTCTAGCGTGCGCAGAGGTGGTTCCATCCCGAGTGAGCCAACACGGACACCGACATCGTCGTTGAACGCATCGAGGCAGCCATCCTCCAGCAGGAACTGATGCAGTGGTAGGCATTCGTCGAGGGTCACGGCCTGTTCTGGAGGCGGGAACGGGGAGTCACCCTGATGTCCTGGTGCGGGTTCCACGAACAAGTCGAGCATCGGTTGGCCATCCTCAACGAGAAACCAGAAATCCCGGAGCATCAAACTGCGTTCAGGTTGCGACGTCGCGTTGAAGCGTTGGCAAGCGTCCTGAAGTTGTTTGAGGAGCGCCTCGAACAGTTCGGGAGTGAGCTGGCTAGGGTGCAGGAGGGTGTTAGAGGTCATGATTGCAAATCCTGTGGGAAGTGGTGGGTTATCCACAATCTGAAGCAGATTTTAAAATGTAACAAAAATCAACAAAGAAGTTTGTGATTCTAGCAAGGTACAAATTCTGTTTTGCATCTAAATAAAGCAGTTATCCACAGGCTATCCACAAGGGGCCGTGGGCTATCGAGAGGGGCATTTGGGTGCCCAGATTCAGAATGGAGCCCGTGGATAACACCACCGATCTTTGGGGTCAATATGGATAATAAAAAAAGTTCATGTGATCGAAAATTTGAGCATCGAGGAAGCAGAACTTGAGTCTCACTGACAGTTTTTTCAGCATGCGATCTTTCAGCGGCTGTGTGCCGAAAGGAGCGATTGCATTGAGTACATCTGTAGG
>JBILKM010000012.1:0-69396 GCA_044376695.1 Silvanigrellaceae bacterium | reverse complement strand
CTCGCCGCGGATAATATGTGAAATCTGCATTTCGTGGTCATCGACCACGTTGGCAAGATGGTAGGTGGGAAATCCATCGGACTTCAAAAGCACCTGATCATCAATACCATCGTTTTCAAACTCGAGATCTCCACGCAAGCCATCTCGGAAGATGGTTTTTCCTGTGAGTGGCATCTTCATGCGAATAGTGAACGATTCGCCATTTTTTGCGCGCGCAGCGGATTCTTCGGCCGACAAAGAACGACAATGCCGGTCGTAACCGCCCTGCAGCTTTTGAGCCATTCGATCTTTGCGCACCGACTCGAGTCGCTCGCCGGAGCAGAAACAGCGGTAAGCATGGCCTTTATCGAGTAGCACCTGTGCGTACTCGCGGTACAGCTGGGTGCGTTCGCTTTGGCGATAAGGTGCATGCGGCCCACCGACGTCAGGACCCTCGTCCCACGGGAGGCCAACCCAACGCAGGCTTTCGAGGATCATGGCTTCGCTGTCCTTGCGGAAGCGGTTTTGGTCGGTGTCCTCGATGCGGACGATGAACTTTCCGCCATGCTTTTTGGCAAACACGTAGTTGAACAAAGCAATGTAAGCAGTCCCGATGTGCGGATCGCCGGTCGGGCTGGGGGCAATGCGCACCCGGACTGGGCGCTGGGTCGATGGAGTCATGCTTTCCTCGTTTATTCACTCAAGAAAGCTGAACTATTGCATGCTTTATCGGGGTTTGGCAACGCACTCTCAGGGAGTCATAATTGCCACACCTGTACGCACAAACACACGCTCTTTGCGTAGAATACTGAGTGAAGGGGGCTCACGCCGATGACTGACGCCAGATGGATGTGGAGACTGGGTGGTGCGGCGGTCGTTTTTATGGCCGTTGCAACAGGTGCCGTACTTCTCGCGCGCACGCCCCATCAGCTCCGGGTGCGAGTTGTTGATGCGCATGGTGCTTTGGCTGGGGCATGGGTGGCCTTTGGCGAACGTGATGTTGTCGTGACCGACGCGCAAGGAACGGTTGTTTTTGCTGGCCGCCGCTATGCACTCGATTCTGCTCTTTTGACTGTCACTGACCCCAGACTCGAACCTGCGCACCTCTCTAAGACCTTGCGCACGGAAGTTTCTTGGATTCCCTGGGCACGTGTGAGTGAAATTGAAGTTTTTTTACCGATTATTCCAGCCTCGAGTGCTGAGATAGCGGCTGCAGATACGCAGGGTTCCGCAATGTCCTCGGCACAGGAATTACCTATTGATTTGCCGCCAGCCCATGCACATCTCTTGCCTGAATCAACTGAGCTGAATGAAGAGGAGCTTGTGGACGTGTCTGCTGGTTCGCCCTTCGGCCTAAATCCTGCTCAGTGGACTTTGCTGTCGAAAGGTTTGGAACAAGGCCGAACTTGGGAATGGACATGCGCCCTCATTGGTTTCACAGCAAACCTGTGTCGAAACTCGACGCATGCGGAAAAAATGCAACTGATTCGAGCTCAGTCATCTGATTCTGAGCGTCAGAAGCAAGATGAAACAAAGATTTCAGAAGCGAAAATTCACGAGTCTGAACTTGAAGCTTCACGTCCGGAAACTGTAACCGAGAGCAAAACGCGCATCCTTCCGGAGCCAACAGCCGGATTTGCAGTTGAGAAACCCACACGCATTGAGGCTATTCTCGACGGTAAAGCACTCGAAGGGGCGCTTGTCTTCATGAGTCGTCTCAAAGACAATAAAGTGCGTGAACTTGGAGTGACACGCGCGGATGGCACTCTTAACGTGAAGATTCCATCAGAGTTCTGGGGAGAAACAGTTACGGTTTTTCATGATTGCTGTTCACCGCGCACATTCCCTGCGAAGGTCTCGCGCATTGCGGGCGAATCACGGTTGCGGCTTGAGCTTCAAAAAGGCACAGGAGTTGGGGTTCTGGTTCAGCAGGAGGCATATGGTCACCTGCGGAAAATGCCACAGTTTGAGATTCTCTCGAGTCTAGGGAAGTTGGCTGTTTCAGGCAACGACGGATTTGCACTGTACAACAGTTCAAAAACCCCGGAGCAGAATCCTTCAAAAGTTCTCGTGCGCAAGGCGCGACCCACAGAGATTTTTGTTCGTACTGATGATTTGCCGGGACTCCAGACCAGGCCATTGAATTTTTTGGTGGCAGCAGAAGATCCTTATTTGCCTGCGATGGCTTTGCTGGAAAAAAACGAAGGACGCTCTTTCCAGGGAATTTTGAAATCATCCGGATTGCGTCGTTGGCGCCGTGATTTCATGGCCCGTTTGATGCAGCAATCGAGCATTAAAACCGTGGTTTCAGGCGAAGCCGAGGCTCGTATCATGGCCGCCGGAGAGAGTGCGACTGATATTGTCGCTCGCGGCTGGCAGCAAACTCAACTTGCAGGTGAATGGGATTTCGCATTGGCTCTTGAATACAATGACACTGAACAAAGCTTGCGCTTGACGGCCTCTAGCCCCGACGGACGTGTTTTTTTCGAGAAAGAAGCTCACTTTGGAAAAGGAGGAGATGTTATTCCGGAGAGAATTTCTCGACAGTTCTTTCAAGAGTTCATCGAGGTATTTCCATTCGAGGCACACGTTTTAAAACAGGAAGGCGATATTGTTGAGTTGTCTTTTTCTGGGGAGACTAACTTTGGTCTGCGAGAGAACTCTCCACTTGCGTTGTTTCAACAGGGAGCATCTTCCGCCGAATCAAAGCTTTCTGAGCTCGCAGCCTTGGCTGTGATTGTGCGGAGTGAAGAAGGACAAAAGGTGCGCGCACGTATCACACATTGGAACAGCAATGTGCGCAAAACTAGAGTGCTACCGGATGTTGTTCGGGCAGCGAAAATCACCCCTGAATTTTACAGGCGGGAATCTACACGCAATGCAATGGCCAAATCCAAATCATCGGGCTTGGGTAAAGCACTGTAGTGTGCACAAAATCAAAAGATTTGATCGCGACTGCTGCGCGGTGCAAAATCAAACCAGCGCAGCAGTACATCTTTTGTGCGTACAAGAATTTCGCGCAGGTCGTAGAAGTAGGACGACGAACCGCTGTCACAGGAAACTCCCTGTGCTGAAATTCCGAAGCTATTGGCGAGCCAAAGTGAGCGCTTGAGGTGGAAGTCCTGGGTGACGATCACACCTTTGCGGATTCCAAAAACTTCAATGGCACGCCGCAGAGAATCGTAGGTTGAATAGCCGAGTGGATCGCTCAGTAGATTATCCTGCGAGAGTCCATTTTGCAGGGCATAATTCTTCATCGCTTTGGTTTCGTTGTAGTGTGGGTCGGTGCCATCTCCAGAGAGCAGGATTTTTTTGCCACGTTCGCGGGCGAATAAATCGATTGCCTTGTGCATTCTACATTTTAGCATGCCCGACAACTCTTGACGGTGAACTCCGGCCCCCAAAACAATAATGGTCGCTTCCTCGGTGGTTTTCAAAGAAGCCTCGGTTTGCGACGGCGGCGGGGGTGGAGCGCTATGCAAGGGAATTCCCGCTAAAACCAGTGCATTGGTGACCGCAAGACAAAAAATGGGCAAAACCACTGTAAAAAGAATCAGTGTTGTGATGCCCCATTTTGCTCTCAAGCGAAAACCCTCGTGCGTGTTGTTTATCCTGCCAATTTTGCGTCGGCTCGTCAAAAATAGCAGTGGCACCCAATCTGATGGTATTTTTGTAGTGTTGATTATTTCGGAGGCCCATCCCATGAGACGCTTGAAATTGCACCCGGGGAACACCGTCGTTAGGTCTGTCCCCCAGAAAGCTTTTTTGTCTCTGACCGCCGTTGCCGTTTTGGGCGCTCTGTGTGCAGGCGTTGTTCCTGCGCAGGCAAAAGCCTCGAGCCTCTGGTCAGGTTCTTCAAGAGCTGAGAAACGCGCGGCAATGACACCTTTGCGTCGACTCGGACTGTTGCCGGTTTCGCACAACATCATCGAAGCTCGAAAATCACTGAGCGACCAAACCACTCTGCGCGGCTTGCTGGCTCAGCCTCTGAGTCCTGAAGAATTCGCGCTACGCCTGAACACACAATTGAAGTCTGTTGCAGATGCATCCGGGCGCTTCTGGACGATGGATGCGATTGCTGGTGAGAGTGCTTCCGGCCGAAGTGCCGCCCAGCCGGATCTTTCAACATTTCAAAAGGCACAGCTGGTGAGAGAATATGATCTCGATGCCTGGCTAAAATCAGAGATCTATTTCACTGCAGATCACACTGCTGTGCGTTTGGCTATCGTTGGCACGAATAGCAACGCTGTGATTGCGCGTGAAGATATCCTTTTGCCGTTTGGTGCAGATTGGGATGCTCTGACCAATGCTTTTGCACAAACCATTGGACGAATGAGCGATACTGTTGGTCACGATGGGCGAGTCGTTTTTGAGAATAATGGTCTTGTCGGCATAGACTTTGGCACCGAACGTGGCTTGGCGAATGGGCATGTACTTCAGGTCGGTTTGGTGCTCCAGGCTGCCAATCATCCGCAGACGGGTGAAGTGATGCGCTACCAGCGGGTTCCACTCATGACCCTTGAAGTTGTCGATGCCAAGCAGGGAGCATCTCTTTGCCGGAAGGTGCAGGTAAATCCCGATCTCATCAAGCAAGCCGAAACGCAGTTTGGAACGGGTGCTGAGAGAAAGTTGCCTCTGCTTGTCTGGCGTCAGGATGGTTTGAAGGCAGATCCATCCTGGCAGGCAGCTCGCGGTGACGGGCGCGTTGATGCAGCAAGCATAGGCTTTGCGCAACGTGAAAATCTTGCTTCTTCGGCTCCGGCACGAGTCCCTGCTCCAGCTTCGTCAGCATCTTCAAGCGAGCGATTGCCCGAGGCTGCTCCGCAGCCTGCACAGGTCGCCATGACCGGAGGTTCTTCTCCCTTTGGAGGCGTGTCGCTTGCACAAAAGGATAACTCAGCACCGGGTGCCTCTATTAAAATCGGCGCGGGAACTGCGAAGGGAACATTGGAACTCAGTAAAGGTCCGGTGAGCTCCGGCGTTCCGTCCACCATAATCAACCAGATCTCGGTGCGCGATGGGTTTCGATATTCACCTGAGTGGGACGTGAATTACGGTGCCGAGTACGTTTCTTTTACGGGTGATGCAGAAGGCAGCCGGATTTCTGGCCGCGTTGGTATGATGGCTTCTGGTGCTGTATTTGCTGTGCCTGATCTTCCGTTGCGCTGGGGGATTGAAGGGCAAGTGAGTTCGGGTGGGATTACAACCTCGAAGAGCAAAAAGACACTCGATGCTCTTGAACTCTTTGGAGTTGCCTCCACCAACCGCAGTTTTGAAGGTGGTTGGACCCTTGAAGGTGAACTCAAACCATCGATCACGGGAATACTTGCTGGTGCGTTTGGGTATGAATTTGGCTTGGATGTGCACCCGGGAATGGCTCCAAAAGGCTTGGGTGTGCAATGGCGTATTCTCGACGACGGAGACCGCTGGTCGGAATGGATGCTGGGTGTGACCTGGAAGTTGGGTGTTGTTGAGTGAAGAATTCTGAATTCTCTGCACCGGGCTCTTCATTTCATCAGCAGCGACGGATCACAGCTCATGCGGCGCGCGCGTTGCTCTTTGGCGCTGCGCTGTTTGTGAACCCAAATGCGTTGGCTCAGGATGCAGGTCAAATCATCCGCGAAGCGCGTTGTAAAGTTCTGATTCGCGGCCCACTCGAAGTATCTGTAGGTGATGTATTGAACATCACACGCCGTCCGCGCGGGCAGGGTACGGTGATGGGACAAGTCCGCATTCTCCGCATGACAGACACGCGGCTGTCGGGGACAATTGTTGGCGCACAAGGTGACTGTCGCAGATTTTTGCAGGCCTATGCTGCTAAACCGGATACATCGTCATCCCGAGTCGGAAGGTCTGCGCCAAAAGCTAAGAGAGGAGGCCCCCCTCCACTTACAAAAATGGTCGTTGCGCTGGGGCCAGGATTGTCAAACACAACCCTCAAGGGTGTAGCTCGCGAAACAGTGCTTGAAGATTATCCGCTGATTCTGACAGCCCTGAATATCGAGGCAGAGGTTTATCCATTTGCTTTCTCTGCGCCCGGAAAAAGTGCATTGCATTGGCTTGGAGTTGAAGGGTTGTATCGTCGGATATCATCGAGTTCCGACGTTGAAGTTACGACACCTGCTATTGCAGCAGGAGGTGAGAACAAGCTTGCAGTTGCTGTGAAGCGCTCAGAGCTACGCGCGGGGGCCGCGCTGCGTATTCCTGTGTGGGCAGGGCGTCTTTTTGGCGATCTTCGTACCGGTTATTACAGTTCATCCTTCACAAATGTGGTCAATAAATTCGAGGCTCCAGCTGGCTCTACAGAAACGCCCCTCGAGCTCTCTCCGCTGCGTGATTTGCGCTTGTCTGGGATTTATTTTCTAGGTGGGGCGCAATTTCAGCCGGTCAATTCATTTCGGACACGCATGAGTGCAGGGACACTGATTTCGCCCAAATACATCATCGATAACCGCATCAAGGATGCTGCGAAATCAACTGCACCTATTGATGCAACCGTGAACCAGCCGGTTATCATTTTCTTCGATGTAAACATGGGCTACACGTTCAAGAGCCTGCAGGTTGGAATCGACATGTCGTTCGAGACCTTCCGAGGAACCGCACTGTTTCCCGATGGTCTGTCGGAGGGGCCGATCGCTGAGTCGCACTTTCTCTATGGTTTCAACGTCGGTTTCTTGCTCTGAATCATCCCGCTCGCTACAGTCTTGGGCCAGCGGAGGTGGTTGAACCATGGAAAATCTTATGTCTGTCATGAACACTCTTCTCGGGTGGCTACAAAACCCCGAGACCCTGATCGCCAGCGTTGGTTTGATCGGCCTTACCTTTATCATATTTGCTGAAACCGGGCTGCTGATTGGCTTCTTTCTTCCAGGTGATTCCCTGTTGTTCTCGGCGGGTCTCTTTGCTGCCGGTGGTCATCTCGATATTTGGAAGATGGCCTGGCTCCTCACGGCTGCAGCGATTTTGGGAGATGCGACTGGTTATTGGATTGGTCGAAAGCTCGGAACAGCGCTTTACGACCGCCCCGATTCCATGCTCTTCAAACGCAAACATCTCGATCAGACACGCGAATTCTATGACAAACACGGTGGTAAAACCATCATCCTTGCACGCTACATCCCGATTGTCCGCACGTTTGCTCCGACCGTGGCCGGTGTGGCTGGGATGTCCTACAAGAGTTTTGCTGCATACAACGTGATTGGTGGGTTTGTTTGGATTTGGTCACTTCTTTTCGCTGGCTACTTGCTTGGCCGCACTGTACCGGGAATCAAAGATTACATTCATGTGATTGTTGTCGGTATCGTGATTCTTTCGGTTTTGCCGATTGCATTGAAGTGGTGGAAGTCGAGAAACGCAGCGATCAAGTCTGTGGCCGAGGAATCCATCTGATTTTAGATTTCGCCCTACGGGAGGAATGATGTTTCTCGACTCTGCGGCCGTGCCTTTTCTGACCCTCATTGGTTTGGGTATCCTCGCACTGCTTGTTTCTGCTTTTCTCAAGGCTCTTATTGACCGCCGTATTGAGCAGGCGCGCCAGCGGATGGATGACGACGAGAGAAGAGCACATACAGGCGAACACACCGCGGAACCGTTTTGGTTGCGCTACGGCGAAGCCTTCAAGCGTTCCATTCAGACCCTCGCTTGGACTCTGGTGGGCTTGGGAGTGCTGAACCTCATCTCTTATGCTCTTTTGCAACTGTCTCAGAATATGGCTCGCGGTCGCCAGGAAGCTGCGTTAATTCAATTTTCCTCCGATGTGGAACGACTCTCGTTTTTTATCAAGCAGGGCGCAGATATCATGCTCAAGATCATGGTTATCGTGGTCATTGGAGTGTGGGTGGCTCGCTTTTTTCAGGGCGCTGTTCGTGGTGTGCTTCGTGGTGGACTCAACGATCGACGCCTCAATTCGCACCCTCGGCTTGAGGCGCGTCGTGCGACATTGATGACGACCGCGGGATATGTGATCAATGTTCTTGTTTTTGTTTTATGCGCGTTGATGGCTCTTCAACAGATTGGTGTGAGTGTGGCGCCTCTCCTCGCAACTGCGGGTGTGGCATCGGTGGCTATTGGTTTTGGTGCGCAGTCACTTGTGCGCGATCTCTTCGCAGGATTTTTTATTCTGTTTGAAGATCAGTTTGCTGTGGGAGATGTTATTAGCATTGAGGGGCGTACCGGAACCGTAGAGTACATGACCCTGCGCCTGACCAAAGTTCGCCTGGGTGACGGCAGTTTGTTGATGATTCCCAATGGTGAAATAAAAAAAATTGAAAATGCCACGAGTGGTTTTTCTCAGATCGATTTCAAAATTTCTGTTGTGGTCGGTACGCAGATTGAAATGGCGTTGTCTTTGTTAGCAGGCGAATTGTCACGCTTGGTCGCTGACTTTAAAGATGATGTTGTTTCTTCGCCCGAGTTGCTCGGCGTCGATACCATCAAGAATTCCACTATCATTCTGCGCGCGCGAGTGCGCACTCGTCCAGGAAAGCATTTTCCTCTTGAAAGAGAATTGAATCAGAGGGTCGTGGCTCGCTTTATGCAAGCCAACATTCAGTTGCCGCCCAATGCCTGATGAGTGCTGATCCTGGGAAGCCTTTCAGGCAACACGTCGTGTCGACATTTTAGGAATTGGGAAGCGCATGTTTAGCGCTCCGAGCCTGACGGCAAGAGCAGCTCCATCGCGCTCCATTCGCAATTCACCGTCGGGCAACACCATTGAAAATTCAGCACCCTCCGGAACTGCATCGAATGGAAGATCGAAACACATGCCTGAGGGAAGCTCTATCGCGAGCTGGTCGCCCTCAAACTTGATCGCGAGTCGTCCGCTGACAGGGGGCTGGTGCTCGGCTGGGCGTCGAACGGCGGCTTCTTTTTCCTGACGGAATTCTGCGCTGGAGCTGACCTTCGAATTGATTCGCTTGTGCTTTGCTGGTGGCTGGTGTTCAAATGTGGCGGCAGAGTGTGAGTCGAAACTTTCATCGGTTTCCGAATGAGATGAGTCGCCGCTTTCGCTCCATGAACTTTCACCGTTCGCAAAAGCTGTATCGTCTTCATCTACAGCATCTAAGTGTTCATCCAGAGAGCTGCTCTCGAGGCTCTGGTCCGCAAATGCATTGTCTTGTGAAAATTCGGATTTTTCGACTTCTTGTTCGATTTCGTCGAGAAGATCTCTCTGCGCGTGGGTCTCCTTGATGTCCTCACCTGGGCTCATCGACAATTCTGTTCGGATAGCATCCCGAACGCGCTCTACATCCTCGAGCGTGCCATCTTCAAATTCAGCTTCTTCAAGAAGACCTTGTTCGATCTGAACGCTTTCGTCCTCAACAACTTCCGCCATTAAAGGTGCGTCAATCGTTGCAAGTCCTCCAGAAATATCCACAGATGGCTCGCTGTCATCGAAAATAGCTGGATCGAGCTGAGTATCCGAGCTCACCAATCCATTTTCGCCATCGATTCCTGCAAATTCTTCAGAGCTGCTGTCGAGAAGATCGTCGATGAGTGCATCACTTGATGCGCTGATTGAATCATTGAGTGAGCCGTTGGCTGCATCGACTTGTTCTTGAGTGCTTAAATCTTGCATGAGCCCCGGTTCCGCTGAATCAATTTCGGCAAGTGGCTCAGGCAATTCCGTCGTTTCAACAATGGGATCGGCAGCTGCGATATTCAAATGTTCAGGAAGTGCATTGATGAAGGGCGAAAGTCCAATGCGTTCAACGACATCGTGAATTCGTTCACCCTCGACACTCTCTTGGTAAAAAACCGCGAGAATTTTTTCGACCACGATCGGGAGATCTGTACGCGAAACATTTTCCACCAACAGATGGGCCTGTTGAGGTAAATCCGATATCTTGCCGCCTATCGAGATTTTATATCCAGTTTCCTCAGCAACAATGTGCACATCTTCGGTAGAAGAACCGAGGCAAGCGCGTCCGCAGCCGTTGACTCCGATGCTTGAATAGCGTTTGGGAGCAGGAAATGATTTTAAAAGATGTGTGGTGAGCTCAAGTGCATCGCCCAGTGAAGGTTGATGAGAGTAGGTGCACAGTTCGCCGAGGCAGGCTCGCGGAGAGGGAACTCCCGGGGCCTTATATGATCTAAGAAGCAGGCCAATCTTGCGCACCTGGGCCTGGATGTCTGGCAGCTTGGCTGGGTCGATCATGAATCCAATGCGCTGGTCTTCGGTAATCTTAAGAAATGCCGACTCATTATCGGCAACTTCGCAAAGAGTCCGGAGCTGGTCGCTGTTGTACACGCCACCTGCGGCCTCGGCGAGTACGAAGATCTGGTTGTTCTTCAGTGCAAAATGCTCACCCACGGTCGACTCCTTGCGGGATATTCGTCCCTCTGCGTATCGCCACACTTCTGGCGTCATTGAGTCGAGTCTGTCAGGATTCTGACAAAGGGGTTCAAGTGACCCGATTCAGGGTCGTTTTCATCCGCGTTGAAATTCTGAAAATAAGCCCAAGTTTTGTTGCTCTCTTTGGCGCAACCACCTAGTGTTGGGGGCAGGGTTGACAGTCCGGCCCTCGATGTACCAGTTCCCGTGGGATTCTTCGTGTGAAAGGTGGCACTGAATGGACGACAGTTCGGGCAGTATGAAGGAATTGATTGATTATATTGCGAAATCCTTGGTCGACAACTGCGAACGTGTTGAGATCAATGAAATTGCTGGCACCCAGACCAACGTGATTGAGCTCAAGGTGGCGAAAGAGGACGTGGGCAAGGTGATCGGCCGAAATGGACGCACAGCCGACGCGATCCGCACAATCCTGAACTGCGGTGCAGCCAAGCTTAACAAGCGCTACATCCTCCACATCATCGACGAATGAGATGCGCTCAAAAGGACTGTGACAATCGAGAGCCGCTGCTAACGCAGCGGTTTTTTTTGTTCACAATTCGCGATGGAAGCTGTCCACACAGCGAGCGGCCGCTTGCCACCGTTGGTTGATGGCACGCGCGTCGGCTGGTGTCATCACAGGGCGGAAGGTGCGTTCGGGTGATGGCTGTGGCAGATGGGTTTTCGGTTTTAGACCCAGAACCGCTGCGGCAGCTGCGCCGCGTGCAGTGGTTTCGAAGTTGGTTGGTCTGATGAGGTTGGTTTGCAGCGAATCGGCCTGAAACTGCATCAGTGAATTGTTTTGCGCAGCTCCGCCATCGACGCCCACCTGTGAAATACGCTGTCCGGAATCTTGTTGCATGAGTTCGAGAAGCTGGGCGTTTTGCAGCGCAATGCTCTCAAGCACTGCGCGCGCGATTTGTGATTGTGAGGTGCCTCTCGACAAACCAAACAGCGCTCCTTTGGCATGCGGATTCCAGAATGGTGCACCAAGCCCTGATAATGCTGGAACGAAGAGAACATTCGGATCGCGTTCTTCGCGCAATGCGAGCGACTCGACTTCAGCTGCACTGGCAATCCAACGGAATTGATCGCGCAGAAATTGAACTGCTGCACCTGCAATGAAGGCAGCTCCTTCGAGGGCATAACTCAGCGTGCCATCGGAGTGTCCGAAGGCCACCGTTGTCAGTAGCCCTGAGCGGCTCGGTACAGCTTTTGTGCCAGTGTTCATCAGCAGAAATGCACCAGTGCCGTACGTGATTTTTGCTTCGCCCGGTTGAGTGCATCCCTGACCAAAAAGGGCTGCCTGCTGGTCGCCAAGGATTCCTGTAATCGGAATACCGTCGGGCAGGAATCCTAGACCTTGCGTGACACCAAAGTGGCCGCTGCTGGGTGAAACTTTTGGAAGAGCTGTCTCTGGGACGGAGAAAAGCTGCAAAAGTTCTTTGTCCCATGTTGCAGTGTGGAGATTGTAGAGCATCGTTCGGGATGCATTCGTGGGATCGGTTACAAATGATTTCCTGTTGGTCAGATGATACACGAGGAAGGAATCAATTGTACCCAAACAGAGCTGACCCGACTTCGCCCAGCTGGCAGTTTTTGAATGGTTGCGCATCAACCATTCCATTTTTGTGCCGCTGAAATAAGGATCACAGACGAGTCCGGTTTTTATGCGAACCGCTTCCTGCCAGGGACCGTTGCGCAGCTCGACACATCGACTCGCGGTGCGCCGATCTTGCCAGACAATGGCATTCCCTGCTGTTTCGCCGCTGCTCCGCTCCCATGCCAGGCATGTTTCGCGTTGATTGGTGATCCCAAGCGCGACGATGTTTTTCTTCTGAGCTCCGGGCATCCGTTGTTCAACAAGTGTCCAGCCTTCCTCGATGGCCGTAACCACGCTTTTCCAAATATCAGCAGGGTTGTGTTCAACCCAACCGGGAGTCGGAAAGATTTGTGGAAATTCGACTTTCCGGTGAGCGATCATGTCAAGTGTAGCGGCATCGAAAAAAGCAGCGCTTGAGCCGGTTGTTCCCTGGTCGATAGCCAAAATCAAATCAGCCATGTTACCCTCTGTTATTGGTGTTTAAGACAACAGAATAAGGTGAGGCTTATGACTCTGCAATACGGCCATTCGAGCTCTGCTCTTCTGCCACGACTCTCGCGAGAACAGCGTGCCGGATTGTTCGTGTGGCCATCGCTGACAGGGCCGAAGTTGACTGACACGGAGCGGGAGCTGCTCGAACTCTACAAGCCAAGTGGTGTTGTCCTGTTTCGCCGCAGCATGCACTCGTTTCCGCAAATTCGAGAGTTGTGCGCAGAAATTCATGCTTTGACATCAGCTCCGCACCAGCAACACGGGGCGGTGATAGCCATTGATGAGGAGGGTGGTCGCGTTTATAGGCTGCCCTCGCCTTTTCCGCGGAACGAACCAGCTGCGTCTTTTGCCGCTCCCGAACGCGAAATCGCTTTACGCTCACAGGTCATGTTGCAGGCAGCTGTGGCGCGTGCCATCGGAATCGATTGTTTGCTTGCTCCTGTAGTGGATGTGTTAACCCGAGCGGACAATCCGGCGATAGGTGATCGCTCGTTCTCCTCTGAGCCGGCGACTGTGACCCGTTGTGCGCGTGCGGTGATTGAGGAAATTCATTCTGCCGGGCTGTTGAGCTGTGCAAAGCATTTTCCGGGTCATGGTCATACAGCAACAGATTCACACAAGGGCTTTGCCACCACCGATGTCACACTTGAAACCTTGAGAAAGCGTGAGTGGTTGCCTTTTGTTGAGCTGTTCAAAAATGCTGGCTTGGAATTGATCATGACCGCACATGTGGTTTGTACAGATCTCGACAGCAGTCGACCCGCGACATTGAGTTCGAAAATTCTCAAACAGCATTTGCGTCATGAGTTGGGTTTCACGGGACTTATTCTTTCCGATGACCTGCGCATGAATGCAATATCCGACTATTATGGCGTGCAGAAGGATGTTACGGCGGCCATTGTCGATGAAGGCCAGACTGCGCACGACGTTTCGGATGATTCCTTTCTGCGCAGGGCTTCTTGTGACGCACTTGAGGCGGGTTGTGACATTCTGTTGAGCTGTCAATCGATCGAGCGTGAAGTCACTGTGCTCGATGCTGTTGCGCAATACCTCGAAAGCCGCTTGGGCGATGCAGAATGGAATGAGAAAGCAGCTCGTGTTGGGCTCCACACGAAAAAGCGGGCGCGATTCCTTTAAACAAGAACCACGCCCACTGAACCGTCTCGTAACGATCTCTTCTTATTTGTTGGTTGTCGTTGCCTTATTGCCTGGATGCTGAACCTTGAGGGGCTGAGTGCTTGTGATGGTGACGTCGCCGTCTGCAACACGCAGCGTCACCTCTTTGCTCAGGTTGTTGTTGTAGGTGGTCGGAATGCCTGCAAGGATCTTCAGAGTGCGGGCCTTTTTCTCTGTGGGCGCAGAGATCTGAACAATGGCTGCCTGGTTGTTACGGTTCACAATGTTCAGCGTGAGCGTGTTGTCGAGGCCGGTCAGTTGGACGGTGCTCTTGCGTCTGACCATGATGGGATATTCGCCAGGGATTGTGACATCACCATCGCGTGGCAAATCATTGATGTCGAGACCATAAAAAGCCCAAGCCGAGAACGCTGAAGTTGCTCCGAGGCACAGTGCGAGGACTCGAGCAGAAAAAAGGCTTTTGAATGGATTCATACGACCCTGTCTCCCGCAAACGGTATACCCTTCGTTACGAAAAGATTAGCGGCTGCGGTGTAGTTTGTAGACCCCCAGTGAGCCGTGCTTTTGACGTCCTAAAAAACTTCTGGAACTTCGCCTCAATGGGTTGAGGAATAGCACGCTGCGTGTCAGATTAAGGGCCAACTTTGTCGGATGGGGAAGGGCATGCAGTTTTCCGCTCTGTTCGGAAAAAAGGCATTTGAGTTGGCTGTGTTCCTGAGCATGGTGGGCCACGCTGTGCTGCTTGCCATTGCGGCCCGCGTTCTTCCCGAGAGCAAAGCTGAATCGGAGCCACAGGCCATCCGCGTGAAAATCGCTGAGGCGCCTCGTCCGGTTGTGACTCCGCCAGTGGCGGTGAAAACACCTGCTCCCGCCGTGACACCCAAACCAAGAATTCGCGTCGATAAAAGAATTCCACCCCCGGCAACACCTCCTCAGCCTCCTGAAGAGCGCGCTGGGCTCTCAGATTCTTTGGCTCTTCCGGAAACCGGGCGTTCCAACGCGCCTGCAATTGCGGTCGGCAATTCGAGTCTCGCGCAGGTGAATCCGGAAGATGCCAACAAACCTCCGCCTTCAGCGTTGCCCGCTGGAGAGCCAGAGCCGGTCGCGGAAACGCTCGCTGATTCCCCGGCACAATGCCCTTTGCCGCCGAGTCTCGAACTGACGACCGATGCTTTGAATGCAGGAGTAACCAATGCGGAGGTGATCATCGAAGTGGCAATCGCCTCCAGCGGCCTGATTCAGGATGCCAAAATCAGAACTGGTACGGGATTTGAAATCGATAAAGTGGCCGTCAGGGCTGCTTTAAAACTAAAATGTTCGCCGGCGATCATCGCAGGACGCCCAGTTGCAGTCGTCGGTAAAAAATTGGTTTGGAAGGTAATGTATGACTGAAAAGTGCGCAGGCCCGCATCGGTTTGCTCGTCGCTCCCTGAGGCGCAAGCAGCTGGCTGCATCGCTCTCGTTAACTCTTCTTCCTCAGCTTGGCTCTGCTCAGAATCAAGCCGCAACACCTGCACCGGCAGCCACCGCAACGCCTGTGCCTGCTGCTACCCCAACGCCTGCGCCCACTGCTACCGCAACGCCTGCGCCCACTGCTACCGCAACACCTGCTGTGATCCGGAAAATTCGCGGAAGCGTAGGCGTACGTGGGAGCAAAGAGCTGCTTAAGAGCGCAGATATTGTTGCCTTGCCTTCTCGTAAAGCCACAACTGAAACCTCTGCCGATGGTTCTTTCGAGCTCGCGATATTGCCTGACACCGATGCCATTCTCATCAAAAAAGAGGGGTATCTTCCACTCGAAGTTAAGCTGGAGGCGAATGTTGATGACCTTGGCCGTCTTCAGCTAGAGCCCTCTGCAGAGGTTCTTGGAGTGGGAATCATTCGCGCACGGCGCAAGGTAGAGGTGAGTCAGCAGAGCCTCACACGCAGTGAACTTGAGCGTGTACCTGGCACACGTGGAGATGCGGTTTCGGCTCTGCAGACCCTCCCGAGCGTTCTGCCCGTTTTTCCTGGTGCAGCGAATGTTGTTGTCCGCGGGAGCGCGCCAGAAGATACGAAAAGTTTCTATGATCGCCTCGAACTGCCTTTTGTATTCCACTTGGGCGGCCTTGGTACTGTCATCCCGACTCGCGCGCTCGAGGGTATAGATTTTTATCCGGGTGGATTTTCAGCTCCGTTCAACGATGCAATCGGAGCGACCATTCAACTCCGCTCCGAAAACAAAGTACCGCAGCGGACGTCTGGCGAGGCTGAACTTGGCTTGTTGCAGTCTGCTGTTTACCTGGAGGCTCCGACCCGAATTTTCGGCGATGATTCACCCGTTGGGATCCGTGCGGGCTTTCGTCGCAGCTATATCGAACTTCTGGTTCCGCTGATTAAAAAATTCGGTGGAAAAAATCTTCAGCTGTTTACAGTTCCGCAGATCACCGACTATCAACTCATTCTCAACGGCAATCACTCACGTGGGACGTGGCAAGGATATCTCGTAGGTGCAGCCGATAGGTTGAATCTGGTTGTGCCCTCTGGCCAATCGAGCAATACCGAAGGAACCGCGCAGTTCTCGCTGTTCAACTACTTCGCGGTGACAGGGGCGCGTTACAGTCTCAATCTGGGTGATGGCTGGGGGCTTTCACTTTCACCGCAGCATCGCCTTGTGATCATCGAGCAGGAAATTTTCGAAAACACGGTCGATGTACGCGGTCATCGAATAGTTCTCGACGCTCAACTCGACAAAAAGTTCAATGAGCATTGGTCTGCCTCTTTGGGAGTGCGTCCTGAGCACGACAGAACGACCTCGAAGGTCGATGCTATTCAGCTCCCGCCCTCAGGATTCACTCCGTTTTTTGATACAGATACAGCTCCTAAATCTGCGGCAGATGTTGTCCGTAAAACCACATCGGTTCAAGCTCACCTCGATGTGATTTGGAAGCCGTTTGAAAGTTTGCTTGTGAATCCGGGCGTGGCTTTTCTGCAGGGCAATCGTTCTGTGCAACGTGCTGCTGATCCGCGATTCTCAACGCGTTGGCAACTCCTGCCTGCGACTGCTCTGAAAGGGGCTGTCGGTTTGTACAGCCAGCGACCACAGCCACAGTTTGATTCGCCAGAGTACGGCAACCCAAATCTAACACTCGAGAAGGCCCGGCATGTTGTTCTTGGTGTTGAGCAGAACCTGTTTGCTGATGTCGATGCAGATCTGCAGGTTTACCAGAAGAGCATGTGGGATCTGGTTGGAGCATCGGTGAGTAAACCACGCGAGCTCAAATACGAAAACAATATCGAAGGGCGCGTGGTGGGTGCCGAAATTCTGGTGCGTAAAACCCGTAAGGGACGATGGAATGGCTGGGTGAGCTATGGTTGGAGCAAGTCTGAGCGTAAGGATCCTGCGCTGCTTGTGTGGCGTCCATTTAACTTTGACCGCCCTCATGCAATAAATATTGTAGGAAGCTATCGCCTTACGGGACAATGGGAACTCAGTGGTCGCTGGCAATACCTGAGCGGTTCACCGTACAATGTTTTTGATGGTGGTGTTTTCAATCAGAATACGGGCCGGTACCGTCCGGTGGCCTCGGTGCCTCCGCCTCTGCTCAATGTCAACAACGGTCGAAATCCCGCATTTTCGCAGCTCGATGTGCGCACCGACTATGATTTTCGGATGAGCGATTGGACGCTCTCGGCTTATCTCGAGCTGCAAAACGCTTTGAACCAAAAGAACGTGCAGGGATTCCGGTATTCACCTGACTACACCAGCCGCGAGGAAATTATCGGCACACCGATTATTCCCTCATTTGGTGTCAAGGCTATTTTCTGAGGTGCAGATATGAAAAATACTCCGCTTGATGGCCTTCGTCGCCCTCTGTCCTATCTGTTGATGTGCGCTCCGGTGACTGTGCTTTTGCTCTCATGTCAGCCCGGAAGAAAGTTTTATGTCCTTGAGGAAATACGCGTCCCTGCGATGCAGATTCTGCAGAAATTCGATTCCGTGCAGGCAGGGCGTCATTGTTTCGAACTCTCTGGTGAGACTGTCTGCCAGCAATATCCGTTGCGGCCTGAGAATAAGTATTATTTTCGCATGCTGGGTCTTGCTCCGGGTGGTAGTCAGCCGCTTGCCATTAAGTTGACCCGTTTGCAGCGTGCGCAACTCGTGCAGAAGTCGCCAGAGGAAGATATCCGTGCAGCGTTTACCCGGATTCAATCTGATCCCAATCTGAGTGAAGAGCAGTGTCTTCAGGAATTGGAAAAGGCTATTTCTGTGCAATTCGTGGATGCACCATTTGAGCTTTTCGGTCTCTCGATCGACCCCCTGCCTTCAATTGTCAGGCAGGAAAATCCAATGCGAGTCGAGGAACATGTGGTTTCATTCACCACACCGCAGCGCGCAACCCTTGAAGCTGAAGTGCTCTCCGCGGGGAAGCTGCCTCTGTTTAAAATTGACTACACCGCCACATCGGGTGATCTTCGCGCGGATAAGGGAGCCCTGACTTTTGCTGTTGTGGCGGAAACGCAACAAGGTGGGGGCGGGGCTACCAACTTTTCAAAGTGCTTATCAGGATTTTTCATTGGGAATTCCAATTCCTCTACGAACACGGCCCCGTACATCACAGCAATCACGCCGACTCGCGGAAGTGAAATTGCGGGCTCGCCCCAGGAGCTGCGTCTTGAACTGGCCGGACTCGAAACCAGCGCGGGTGCTAAACAGCGCGTGCAATGGTATCTCAGCCGCGGCGAGCTAAATAATCAACGCGCAGCAACCACAGAACTGACTTTTTCAGGCAAGGAGGCGTTGACAGCCGTGGGGATAGTGCGCGATTTGCAAGGTGGAGTCGATTTTGCCTGGACAACCTTCACCGCCAAACCTTGAATGGGGATCTCATGCTCAATTCTTTTCTCACCAAAGAACAACAGTCGCGCGCCATTGATGTGACCTCCATTGAGAACGCATTAGTCGACCTTCTAGTACGTGCCGAAGAAAGCGATCTGCGCGAGTTGGGAATGCACAAGGCACGCATGCAACTTGTGGATGGCGGTGAGCAGGCGCGCATCCTGGGGAACCTGGGGCGCCTTACGGCGGAGGTTGAGCTGGGTGGGAGTGCGGCCAATGCTTTGCGAGCGATGGCTCTGGTGGGTGCGGAAGTGAGCTATAGCTCCTGTGTTGGTCGCGACTCCTACGGAGATTCCTTCTCGGCTCGGTTGGAGCAATTAAGTATTCGTAACCGGCTTGCCGTGGTGCCACAAACCACCGGTACATGTCTCGTGGTTGTGACTCCTGATGGCGAGCGCACCCTCAACACCCACCTGGGTGCATGCCGCGCATATCACCGAGGATTTGTCCCTGAGCAGGATATCAAAAACAGTAAGGTCTTTTTTACGACCGGTTATGTTTGGGACACCCCTGAGCAGGTCGAGGCGATTGAGCACGCGCTGAGTGTTGCACATGCCAACAAAGTGAAAATTGCACTCGATGTCGCGGATCCGTTTGTGGTTTCACGCACTAAAGAGCGTTTTAGTGAACTCTTCAGGAGCTGTGTCTCGTTGGTTTTTGCCAATGCACAAGAGGCAGAGATGCTTGTGGGATGTACGGCTGAGAAAGCTGCGTTGAAGCTGGGCGAGCAAGTCGAACTGGCAGTCGTGAAAGATGGTGCTCATGGTGCTTGGATTTGCCACCATGGCAAGTCGCTGCACATTCCGACGCGTAAAGTGAGTGTTGTCGACACCACCGGTGCTGGCGATCTTTTTGCTGGCGGTTTTCTGCTCGGACTTGTCCGCGGAAAATCCCTCGATGTCTGCGGACAGCTGGGAACACTGCTTGCGAGTGACACGGTCACTCACATGGGTGTGCGCCTCACATCAGGCATTGAACTTCAGGCCCGCGCTCTCTTGTCATAAGAGGGTGGTGCGCTCGGGTGCTCTGCGTTAATTCTTTCCTCACTCAATAAACTTTGCTTTTGACGATTTCTTTCTGCAGCTCAGGAAACATGAACTGAAGCTCCGTTCCGCTTTTCAAAGCGGAACGGATGAGGCTGCTCGAGAGTGCGGCCACTTGAATGAGTGTTGTCCCTCCCATCCATGAAATATCCCCTGCCTCGGGAGCGTCGAGAGCTGGCAGCATCACCACGCCTCCTGCATGCGGTGAGGGATGTTTCACAGGCTCCGCAAGATCCGAGTTTGCGCGTGGGCTAACGTAACAGCGCGTGTCCGCCAAAAGTTGAGCACCATTGATTGTACCGGTGGTGGGGTCACGCCACTGCGGAATACCGACAAATGAATCCCACCCAAGCACCAAGGAGAAGCTGCAGTTCTTGTTCTGGCGGCGCAACTCCTCGAGGAGCCAATAAGTTCCGCGGTAGGTTGGGAGCTTCAACTCGACGTCTGAGACACGCATGTGTTTACGGAACTGCTCGGGGCAGAGAGAGAGGGCCTGGGTGAGCCAGGCGAAGCGCACGGCATTGCTAGCGACAGGTTTTTTGTCCCACCGCTCCGGCGATGGGATGAGCCAGATTTCATCCAATTCATTTGTGTTGATAGCCAATTGTGCAAGAAGCAGGTGGCCAAAGTGTGGCGGATCGAAAGCGGCACCCAGGATCCCAATGCGCTTCTGTATGGCCGTTGCACTCATCAGGTCTCTCCCTAGGCGTTGTTATTGCGTTGTTTTCGGCTCAATCCGGGCAAGAACTGAGGTGTCCAAAGTCTGGACATTGGTTACCTTTCGCTCAATTCAAGGCACGGAACGGCGTCGCTCTATTTTATCAAATCTCCGAAAGTATTGAAAAAAAAGATGTCAAGGGTTTTTTGGCACGGCTCGTGCTGGATGTGCTGCAAACGCTCAGCATGAGGTGATTTATGAAAGCGTTCAGTTACATAAAATGGGTGGTTTTGGCGGCGTCCCTGTGGGCCGTCTCACCAGCCTTCGGCTATCAGCCGACCCATGATTATTTCAACCGCTTCCGCTCTCCGTATAGGAACAATGTATACCTCTCTCAGCAGGTCAACATGGCACGCAGCGATTTGAGCCTCGGTGGCGAATCGGCAAAGCGATATGATGGCTATGGACTTCAATTGAGTGCGGGATTGGAACATTTCCGTTTCATACAGATGGGAGCGTTCTTTGGTACATCACAACTGAACAATACCGACAATGCAGCAAATGAAATGCGTATGATCGATTCCGGTGTTGAGACCAAAATGGTGATGAGTACTCCGGTGAGCAATATTATCGTGGGCGCTGCAGGTGTGGTTTCACGGGCTAACCTGAACATCGACGGTGAGCGCCTCGCAGTCTCCGGGACCGGCATTAGAGGAACATTTGAAGTGAGTTATTTCGCTTCAAGCCAGGTCTCGCTCGTTGTGGGTGCCTCGCATACCATGTCAAAGTACAGCGGCAAGAACAGCAAAGGTGCTGAAGTGAAGCCAGAATCCAGGACAACGCGTGTCGGTGCGGGTTTGACAGTTTGGCTGTGAAACGGCACCCTTTTGAGGCATGCCCGTTTCGGGCGGAACTTTGAAGGGTGCGGACTCTATGAAATTGTGTCGCAAGTCTGTCTTGTGGGGAGCTCTCGGTGGACTCGTCTCAACGGTTCTGCTCGGGGGCTCTTGGTTTTTTTTGGGGCGTCAGAAGAGTGCTGAAATTCAATTGACCGTTGATTCACTTGCTGTGAAATCCGACTTGCCTTTGTTCACTTTCCGCGGTCAGAGTATTTTCGCGCACCAGCTCCCATCGCCTTTGAAATCCCAATTCGAAAAAGCAGTGAACCTACGCACCCAGATTCAACGCGATGCCGATATTCAGCTCTATAAAGAGGTCGACAAGCTTGCTCGCCTGTATGTCCTCGAGAAAACCATCGCTGCACAAACTGCGGCCACACAAAAATCACAAAGTGAAATTGAGGAGGAGTTGCTTGCGCGCGAGGAGGCTGATGCGGATGACGCGCGTATGCTTTACGAGGCGAGCGATCCATCGGCTCCGCGTGAGGGTTTTTTATCCGTGCGTGAGCAGCTGGTGAGCTATCTGAACGAAGTGCGGCGTCGTGAATCTCTCGAGACCTGGAGCAACTCTCTGCGCGAAAAAGGCGAGTGGAGTGTTGCACTGCGCCGTCCTGAAGGAACGCTGAAAATTCCTGAATTGAACCTGGATGGTTTACCGCGTGACGCACGCGGAACACCTAATGCGGTCGTTTTTGTTGATTATCTTTGTGAAGGTTGTGTGCCGTTTTTTGTCGATTTTGCACAGCGGGTTGAAGCACATCGGGGTGCGCTCGGCCCTGTTTATGTGCCGTTTCCTTATACTAACCCAGAGGTCTCGATCGCGTTTGCGCGCGGCGCACTGTGCGCGCATCAGTTGGGCGAGTTTGCCTCTTTCCATATGGCTGCACTCACTAAAGGCGAGTTGCTGTCGGAGGTTTCGGTTTTTGATCTTGCACGCGATACCGACATGAAGATGTCTGAATTCCGCGCATGCTGGCGCTCGGGTGAAGGTTTGGCTGAGCTCCTCGGCAAAGCTCAAAAGTTGGCTCGCCAAACCGGCCTCATGCAGACTCCTGCCGTTGTTTTTGGAGGCCAATTATTCGAAGGCTCGAACATGCTCGATGCTCTCGACAAGGCTGTGATATCAGAGGGCCAGGCGGAAAAGTTGACAAAACGCGAGCAGGACAATAAACCACGCTGACTCGTTTGCAGCCGTAGCTCAGTTGGTTAGAGCACTGCCTTCACACGGCAGGGGTCCGGGGTTCGAGTCCCTGCGGCTGCACCATCCTCCCGAAGCAAAATCTTTATATCCATTTTTTGGGCGGCACTCTCCGCGCTGAATGTTGATAGAGTTGTTTTTTTATCTGTAAATCTTTTCAGCCAGCGACGCATAAACAGCACTGAGAAATGGCAAGGAGATTAGCTCCTCGGCGGAAAATATGCGTTTCTGAGGTTTTTCCTCAAGATAATGTTTCCAATCCGAAGACAACATTTTCAATTGTGCTTTGTGATTTTCTTCGTACCAGCGTTGCTTGAATCGTTTTTGGAGTCCCTCGGGCTGACCTGCGCAGAGGTGTTCAAGTGCCCTCCACTCTGCACGCAATGCAGAGTCTTCGCTGTTCCAGAGAGTGTCAGATTCAATTGATGAAATTCCGGAACTGAAGAGTTCTGCATTCTTGAGCAGGTGCGATGCTTCGTGAAGCACTAACGTGGCCTGCACGATTGGATGCGGTGCACTCGAAGAGTTGGTTTCTGGCCAGCAAAGCCACAAACTCCCGTCGGTGAGCATGAGGGATGCCGGACGACTCACAGAGGTAGGGAGTGGAATGATGTGGAAGTTCTCGCGCTGCGGCAGGGTGGCAGTCTCTACGTCGGCCTTGAACACTGCAGCAACAGCCTCTGGAGTGAGCCATGTGTAAGATTCAACAGCAATCAGGGGCGGCAGCGCAGGCCGTGCTGGCAAAGACTCGGGAGAAACAAGCCACTGTAAAATGTGTGAGGCGTTGGTTTGAGGCATGCCCGTAATGCAGGCGAGATAATGTAGGAGTTGATCCTCGGGAGAGCGTCTTTCGGGAAAGAGACGTGAGAGCAGCCTTCGGAGCTCTTGCGCGGGGTGAAATTGACACGCTGTTTGAGCGTTTTCGGGGAGCGGACAGCCTATCTGCTGCATCCAGGCATGGCGAATCCGGTCGCTGGGTTCACTCAGCACCCATTCAGCTTTTGTATAGGTCTCAAGATTCTTCGCCAAGTCACCGGAAATAACCGTACCACCTCGATAAAGCCAAGCGAGTTGCCACAACAGCCAGCTATTGTCGTGCAAATCCCGAGGAGTGGTGGACGAGTTGGAAAAGAGCGGTAACATGGCCGCCGCAAGCTGCTGAGAAAAGGAGTCGAGAGAGGTGAAATTCATCCGGAGCGTCCTTCATATCCCCGACAGCCTCGGGAGTGTTCGGGGCGTTTGGCAAAGGCTCATGTTCTCAGATGTTAACCCACTTCTCAGAACTCTCAAAACAGAGGCGGGTGAAGAGGAACACCTGCGCAAAATGATTTGGGTGGAACGTATTTTCACCGACAGGCACCACTACCAGCAGAGCGTCTTCAATGTTTTGCCACAGCTGCGTCGGTCGGTCATGCATACCATTGCGCACGCTGAAAAAGTTTCGCTGCTTAAAATGTTTTCTATCCACATTGTCGATGTTCTGTGTTCGATCATTGCGGCATTGTTGGCGGTGCGTATCCTGAAACATTTTGAGGGAGCGACAACTCCAGGTTCCCCTCAAGTCTGGGAGTTAGTGCAGCAGAGTGTTTTGATTGCCCTGGGCGTGTTTGGCTTGAACATCCTCGCTTCGAGTCTGCATGCTCAGAAAATTGAACGTGAGATGCTGGTTGTGTTTCGCGTGCAGACCACGCTGACGCGTTGGTTGAGTACATTTGTGCTCAATATGTCGCGTCAGGCCAAATCACGCTTTCCGACCGGTGATATTGTTAACGTGGCGCAGACAGACGCGCGCCATGTGGCAGAGTTTTTTGCACATGCTGCAGTCGACTTCCCTGTTCTCTTCGTCAGTGTGACCCTCATCGTAGCTATCATGTGGACTATCGTTGGGCCCGCTGCTTTTGTTGCGCTGGGTATTCTGCTCCTGCAGATTCCTGTGTCACTGTTTTTTTCATGGCTCGGGCAACGGTTGCATGGCGAACTCATGCGTCGAAGTGATCGGCGGTTATCTCTGGTCACGGAGTGGGTTCAGGCTGCTCGGTTGATGCGGTATTTTGGTTGGACCAAGCACATGGCAGAGGATATCCGTGCTGCAGCGCAACGGGAATTTCGTCAGGATCTCAAAATGAAAGCGCATTACAGCACTTCATTCGGACTCTCGACCTCCTGGTGGATGTTGGTGGCACTCGGTGTTTTCGCAGGATTCTTGTGGTTTCATCTTGAAAAAAGCGCGAGTCAGGTCTTTGCTGCAATCTGGCTCTCATCCATCCTCGGACAACAATTAAACCCGTTGCCTTGGTTTGTTCGAATTTTTTCTGAGGCGCGCGTTGGATCGCAAAGGCTGGAAACAATCTTTGTGGCTCCTCTTCAAACAGAAGAATTTGCACCACGTGGATTTGTGGTGGGAGATGAGGTTGCTGCCCAAATCGATACTGCACGAGAATTTAGAAACATTTCCTTTGAGCTGCGCGATGTGTGGGTCCAGTGGCCGGGTATTACGACACCTGCTCTGCAGGGTGTTACGTGTCGATTTCCGGCGGGTCATCTCTCTGCAATTGTCGGACCTGTGGGTGCAGGAAAATCTGTGCTTCTGCAGACCATCATGGGCGAGATTACTCCTAGCCGCGGTGAGGTTCTGCTCGAGTGTGATGCCGTTGCCCCAGATGGACAAATAAAAAAAATAAAATTTCCCGTTCACTGTGAGAAAGGTCTTGCAGCTTTGCGGCGACTTCAGACATTTGTTCCGCAGGAGGCTTTCGTTGCAGCTGCGAGTGTGCGCGAAAACGTGCCTCTCACGTATCTCAACGATCGCGAGATTTCTGCAGATTTTGACTCCGAGATTGTGCGCGCACTGGAGCGTGCGCAGCTGAGCACTGACGTTCAAACTTTGCCAGAGGGATTGAGCACTGAACTTGGCGAACGTGGTGTGAATCTTTCGGGCGGCCAGAAGCAGCGTTTGAGTCTGGCACGAGCGATTCATGCAGGTCGGCCTTTGGTTTTTCTTGATGATCCGATGAGTGCCGTTGATACTGAAACGGAGGAGAGACTCGTACGCGAGCTTTTTGAAGGATGCTGGCGCTCCTCCGCGACTATCATCTGGGCAACTCACAGGCTCGCGCATCTTGCTTTGGCACGTCACATTATCGTGCTCGATGGCGGAAAGGTTATTGAGCAGGGAGGGTGGCAAAGCTTGTCGCAAGCGGGCACGCGCTTGCATGGGATTCTCTCGTCACTCAAGCAAAATTCTCTTCAGAAAAAAACGCCTCAGGGAGATGAAATTTCATGACTGGTTTTGTTGCCCGTGAGTCCAAGGCAACCGGTCGCCTGGGCATGGGGTTCTATTCTCGCTATTTGCTTTCGATGCGCTCAATTGCCTGGATGGGGCCGATTCTTCTCATTCTCATTGTCGCAGAAAATTTCTTTGCCAACGGTTTTCGTTGGCTTGTTTCATTGTGGGTCGAGGCATGCAGCAACAATGCCTGCACTCAGGGTCTTTGGTTTGAAGCACCTGTGCGTGAGTTTTTTGAACGCGTGTCCCCGCAGCGCAGTCTGTTTGCGTTGTTTTGGTTTGTGCTATTTGCGGTTATATTCCGCGCATTTACCTGGACAATTGCCACATCATTTCTGGCGCGAGGAGGGCGATCGTTGCACGATGAGGTCGTGCAAAATCTGTCCCATGTGCCCGTGACCTTTTATGATGAAAATCCAACTGGAAGAATCGTACGTCGCTTCAGCGGCGATTATGCCAATCTGTTGGTCGAGATTCCCAATTATGTGAATGATATCTTCGGTTGCATTGCGGAAATCGTTTGGATTTTTCTTTTGGTGGCTTTTCAAGCGCCGCTAGCGTGTGCGTCGTGTTTGCCCTGTGCACTTGTTTACTTCCGCATTCAAGCTGACTTCAGGCCCGCGAGCCGTGAGGTGCAGCGGCTTGCAAAGATCCTCGAGACTCCAATTTGGGCGGTTTTCACCGAGAGTGTTGCGGGCCAGCAGACTATCCGTGCTTATGGCCGATCGGAAGAATTCCAAAAACGCCTGCAATATCTGCAGAACCGCTATGCCTATGCCTTTTTAACTCAGAACAGAATGACACGATGGTTGAATATTCGTCTCAAAATGACCTCTGAGCTTTTTGGACTCATCGTGACTCTCTTCGTTGTTTGGGCACTTGCAACAGGTCGCCTGGGTGCCGGAGTTGCTGGTTTTCTGATGAGCCTCTCGATTGGTCTCGATGGCACTATGCAGTGGCTCACACGCAGTTTCTCGATGATCGATTCTACCATGGTGTCGCTTGAGCGAATTCTTGAGTACCGCAACCTGCCTCGCGAGGGCGTGCGCACGGACACCTATTTGCAGGCCCCTCAATTGCTTGCAGATGCCCCTGCAGTGCCAGAGGCTGGCGCCGAGATTGCATTCCAAAACCTCAGTGCCCGCTATCGCTTGGGGCTTCCTTTGGTGTTGAACAATGTACAGCTGACAATTCCATCGGGCTCACGTGTGGGGATCATTGGTCGCACCGGTGCGGGCAAATCAACTTTGTTTCAGGCCCTTTATAGGATGCTCGAAGTTGAGTCGGGCGATATTACTGTGAATGGCAAATCACTGAGTGCGATGGAACTTCCGCAATCACGTGCTCTTTTCAGTATCGTGCCCCAGGAGCCTCACCTGTTTGCAGGAACCCTCCGCCACAATCTCGATCGTCTGGGTAAATATGCAGAAAAGCGGCTGTGGGACGCACTTGAGGCGGTGCGGCTGGCCGATCATTTTCGAGCACAGGGCAGCTTGGGTCTTGATTTTGAGATCATTGAAAGGGGTGCCAATCTTTCCGTGGGGCAGCGGCAGCTGATTTGTTTTGCTCGGGCTTTGCTCATGGATGCGCCTATTGTGTTGATGGATGAGCCAACCGCGAGCGTTGATTTGGAGACAGATGCAGCAATTCAGCTAGCCGTGAAGCATCTCTTCCTTGGCAAAACAGTCATCGTGATTGCTCATCGTTTGGAAACGGTACAAGATTGTGACTTAGTTCTTGTCATGAGCCAGGGCCGGCTTGTGGCACAAGGTTCCCCTGCCTCCATACTCCCGGCCTGGATGTCTGGAGTCGAGGCAGCCTCAATGTTGGCTTGATTTCTGTTCTCGGGAGGTTTTCATGTTGCGACAGTCGACCGGTGCGCAAACACCGCAGAAGATCAAAATTCTCATCACGGGCAAACTCCATGATGTGGCTCTCGAGCTCTTCAAGAATCCTCCTTCAGAATTGGCACCCAATCTTCCTATCGACTTGGCTTACCTGCCTGATTGCAGTCGTGAGGTGCTGCTCAAGGAGGTTGCTGATTCACACGTATTGGTTTCGCGCTCCGAGACCGACGTGGATAAAGAAGTTCTAGCTGCTGGCAAGCAGTTGAGCGTTGTGGCGCGTGCAGCCGTTGGATACGGCAACATCGACGTCGAGGCTGCAACCGAAGCTGGCGTACTGGTGCTCAACACCCCGGGGAAGAACACCAACTCCGCGGCTGAATTGACTCTTGGGCTTTTATTGTCGGTCATCCGTAATATTCCGCGCGCACATTCGAGCACCGCTGCGGGAGGATGGAACCGGCACGAATTCACCGGCACGGAGCTGCTCGAGAAAACCATCGGGATTGTTGGACTCGGTAACGTAGGGCATCGTGTTGCCCGGTTTTGCCGTTCCTTCGATATGCGCGTTCTCGCATACGATCCCTACATTTCCGAGGATGTGTTTCGCAAACATGGCGCAGAGCGTCGTGCGACACTCGAAGAGCTTCTTGCTGAATGCGACGTCCTGACCGTTCATACGCCCTTGAACAAAGAAACCAAGGGCATGATCGGTGAAATTGAACTGCGCAAGCTGAGGAAGGGTGCGGTTGTGCTCAATGCCGCACGCGGCGGTATCATCAATGAGAAAGCTTTGCTTAAATTGCTCAACGAAGGTTACGTCTCGGGAGCAGGAATCGACACTTTCGACAATGAACCGAAGCCGATGATTGAACTTGTCTCCCACAAAAACGTTGTCGTGACTCCGCACATTGGTGCCAGCACTCACGAAGCACAATTCCGCATCGGCCACACGGTGGCTGTACAGACACTCAAGGCCTTGCGTGGAGAGATTGTTGATACACCCGTGAACCTTCCACATGTGTCTGTCCTTGGCACCGAGACCTCACGACGCTATGCGGTGCTTGCGGAAAAACTCGGACGCGTAGCCGCCCAAATCTGCGACTTCAACCCTCGTGAACTGCGGCTGCTGGTTGCAGCTGACATCAAGCCTGAAGAACTCCAATTGCTCAGAATCTCCGCCATCAAGGGATTTGTTTCGCCCAGCAGCGATGAATATGTGAGTTATGTGAATGCAGAGCGTCTCCTCGCGCGGCGTGGTCTCAACCTGAGCATCGACTCCATTTCTGCTGATACCAGCACGGTGCGTCGCAATGGTCTTGAACTGCGGGTCGAGGGCGCAGCAGCCCATGAGCAGACCTCGGTGGGTGCGGTATTGCTCGGCAATGAACATCCACGGCTTTGTTCGATTAACGACTTCTTGTTCGAAATTGAGCCGGAAGGTGAAATGTTGGTGCTCCAGAACCATGACCGTCCCGGTGTGATTGGTGATGTGGGTTCTTTCCTCGCTCGGAATCAAATCAATATTGCCCAGTTCGAACTCTCCCGGAACCGTCGGGGTGGGATGGCGATGTCGCTCATCCGGATCGATGGCACGCTTGAGCCTGAACTTTTGGTCGGCATGCGAAAATTGCCCAACGTCATTGGCGTCAAGATGGTGAGCGGCCTCTGAACGAGGCCGTTCCTTTTTGGGTTCTCTCCCTGCTATTATCTGACTTATGCAAAACTGCGGGAAAGAGTGGAGCTCATGTCACAAGACAGGCAAAATGATGACAAAACCATTGTGGCGTCGTCCACCCAGTCACTGACCGGTGGCCAAACCCGCAACAATTCGCCTGTGCTCGTGCAGTATGATGGCGGAGCTGCGGGCAAAAGATTCAATTTGTCGAGCACAGGAGTTCTGCTCGGACGCCGTGCCGATCGGGTCCAGGTCTGGATCGATGATCCCAGTGTTTCGCGTGAGCATTGTCGCATCGATTTCCAGGGAAGCACTGCAGTGGTCAGTGACCTTGGCAGTCTCAACCACACATTTATCAACGACGTTCGCGTCATGCAGAGTGCGGAGTTGATGCATGGTGACATGCTCCGTGTGGGCAACGTGCGCCTGCGCTACTTCAGCACCGGTACGGCAGAGCAGCTCCTTTTCGATCGTATTTATCGCATGGCTGTTCAAGACAGAATGCTGGATGTGTTTCGGCGTGAATATGCAATGGAACGCCTTGAAGAGGAGTTTCGTCTGGCCAAGGCGGGCGCGGTAGAGCTGAGCTTCATCATGATCGATCTCGATCGATTCAAATCTATCAACGACACCCATGGTCACGATGCCGGAGATATTGTGCTCAAGGAAGTCTGTGCTTCCATAAAGCCACTGATTGGCGGCAACGATACATTTGCCCGATTTGGTGGTGAGGAGTTTTGCGTTTTGGCTACTTGTGCTCTGACTGACGCTGCCGCTCTTGCTGAGCGCATTCGCCGGACAGTTGAGCTGAGCTCGGTGGACTACGAAGGCAAGCAAATTCCTGTGACCATCAGTGTGGGTGTGGCATCGGCTCAGGAAGTTTTGGAGCGGATGGAAGGCTCGGAGAGTCAGCCCAACATGCACGATCTTATTCGCCTCGCGGATTCGCGGCTGTACCAGTCCAAGCAGGGAGGTCGAAATCGTGTCACGGCATCTTGAACAGCCTGGTTGTTTTACACGCGCTTGGTTCTGCGCTCTCTCTTTAGGTCTTTTTGCAAGCGGAACTGGATGTGTGTCCAGCTCAGTGGAGAGCTCGGCGCCACCACTCGCGGCCCAGGACACTCAATACGAACCCGTTCTTTCGAGATGGACTCGAAAATCCACTGTTTTTTCGCAATTTCAAAACAGAGTGGAAATGAGCGCAGTTTTGCTCACGAATGATATGCGCCAGGCTGTCACTCAGAGGCTTTCCCGACTGCGCGGATCTGCCGACGGCATTTCAGTGTTGTCTGATTCTTCGGGGGGTGTGCGGCTGGGAGTCCTGGTGAGTGTGTTCACGCCTGAATCGGCTTATGCAAACCTTGATGACCGCACCCTCTGGTCGCTGTCGATGCGTATTGGCCCAAGTCAGCTGAGCCCTATGTATGTGCGTCGTATCACTGACAAGACCCTGCTGCAGACTTTCTTTCCGAACACCCATCAGTGGTCGCAGGATTATCTTATGGTTTTTGATTTTCCTGAAACTATTCTTCAGCGCGACAGTGAAAAGCAGAAAGAAACTCTCAACGCTGAACTTCTTGCCCAGTCTGCCTTGGCCAAAGTTCAACTGCGCTGGCCCTGATTTTTTGACGCATCAATCTTGAGTCACCCGCTCCGATACCTTCGCTGAGCTGATGCGCGTTTCCTTGAGGGAGGCGTGCTATCAAGTGAAGGAGTGCAAAGCGGTATGGCACAAAGCCAACCCAAATATATTCTCACAGAGCGCATTGCGCAGGGTGGTATGGCTGAAATCCACCTGGGCAAGAGCGTGGGAATTGATGGCTTTGCTCGTGTCTGCGCTTTCAAGCGCATCCTCCCGCATTATGCCCAGGACAACGAATTTGTAGAGATGTTCCGCAACGAAGCCAATGTTGCCAAGCAGCTTCAAAACAAAAATATCGTCCAGGTTTTCGATTTTGTCTCCGACGGCACCAGCTACATGTTGGTGATGGATTTTGTTGATGGACAAGATTTGCGCGGGGTTCTTTCCGCAGCTGAACAACAGAGAAAGCGCATCCCAATTGAGCTGGCCTGCTATATGGCCATGGAGACACTCTCGGGCCTGGCTTATGCTCATGCGGCCGTTGATGTGACCGGAAAGTCGATGGGTATCATTCATCGCGATGTTAGCCCTCAGAACATCCTTGTGAGTTATGAGGGAGACGTTAAGATCACCGACTTCGGGATTGCCAAGGCAGAGAACCAGATCTCGACCACACGCGTGGGTGTTCTTAAGGGTAAGTTTCGATACATGAGCCCTGAGCAGGCGAGCGGCTACAATATAGATGCCCGCTCCGATATTTTTGCTGTTGGAATCATTTTGTACGAAATGTTGACCATGGCGCGGCTCTTTAAGGGCGAGGATCTCGCTGTACTCGAATCAGTGCGCGCATGTCAGATCCGACCGCCAAGCCTCGTGAACAACAGCGGTGTTCCACCGGAACTCGACGCAATTGTGATGAAACTCCTCGCCAAGGATCCCTTGCAGAGATACCAAAGTGGTCGCGAAGCGGTTCGTGATTTGAGTCGTTTCTTGTACCAGTTCCGCCCTGATTTTTTTATTGGCGAACTTGCCGACTTCATGCAGAGCCTCTTTGCCGAAAAGTTGGAGGCTGCACGTGAGCGCCTGCGCTCGACTCTTGCATTGCCGGTGGGCAACTTCGACGCGGTGATGCGCTCCAACAATGTTTTCGGGGATCGCATCGATTCCGGGCTACATTCTCAAGTTCTCGATGTCAGTGCCTCGATGACCAATTCTCGCAATCCAGTCCGCACGGGTGGGGGAACCTCCATTCGTGTTGGCAACGCGGTGGCATTGGGGCAGACCGGACGCAAGCGCGAGCTCGACGGTACCTCAGCGAAGTCGCTTTCGGTGAAGCGCGGCTCGCTGAGTCTCGGGCAGAACAAGCGTGAAGGC
The DNA here is from genome assembly GCA_044376695.1 of Silvanigrellaceae bacterium. GTDB lineage: Bacteria > Bdellovibrionota_B > Oligoflexia > Silvanigrellales > Silvanigrellaceae > RFOM01. The sequence goes on along the minus strand of JBILKM010000012.1, from coordinate 37,411 downwards.
ACTCAGACCCAACTCAGAGCAAGAAATGTGGGTATTCCAGCAGCCCAAACGCCCTTGTCTTCGGTGTATTTTGAGCCACCGCGAGGAGGTCGCAATTCCAACAACAGCAGCAGCCTCGCTGGTCCGTTGCTCGTTCTTGTGCTGCTCGTGGGAATTCTCTTTGGCGCGCTCTACATGATCAGGAGTCGCGGTGCCGGCCTAGCGAGTACCGTGACGTTGTCGGTATCGCCGGGCAATGTGCGTATGCTTATGGAGGTTGACGGGCGCCCGTTTGGAGGCGGCAAACCTGTGGGATTCCCGGTTCAGCTGACATTGCCTCCGGGACAACATCAAATCATTCTTTCGCGGCCAGGCATCCGCACCAAACAAATCGATCTCAAGACAACCCTCGCTGGAGGGAAGATCAACGAGCAGGTGATTCTCGAACGCGACTCCAGCGTTCCCACAGCTCAGCTGCGCATCCTCACCCAGCCTCCTGGAGCACGGGTCACCAATCAGGAAGGATGGGATCCAGGTGGCACAACTCCGCATGTCTTTGAGCTTATGCCGATCAATCAGAAACTGCGTTTCCGCATCCAGCACCCGAACTGCAAGCCCGGCTCGTTTGAAGAAACCCTGACCCGGAATGATGTCAACCGAACTGCGGTGCGCAAACTGGAATTGCGCGATTGCGTCCGTTGAGCAGGACTCACGCTGGACACTGCCCCGCCCGTGCTCTATGCCGAAAAGAGTGAGTCAAGACGAACCGCATCAGTCGCGCAGGCTATCCTGCGCAGCGGTGCTCAGTGAAAGTTGCGGCAAGGTATGCAGAGTTCAGAGCAAGATCCAAATATGCTTTGGCAAATCGCCGACCAATTTCGTACCTGGGTGGTGCGTGATCTTGCGGCTCTTGCGGAAGAGGAACGAGCACAGTTTCGGGGCGACTTCCTCTTTTATGTTGATTCACAACCTAGTTTTATCGTGGTTGTCACACCAAATGCGGTTGCCAGCGGTCGCCTCAAGATGGGGTCGGCTGGCGTTGAAGTTGCTTTCGATATGGGTGAACCTCTGCAGATGGACGACGCCGCTGTTCAGGATCTGCTCCGCGAAGGGGCCGTGCGGGTGCGTGTCAGCACTGATTCGAACACCTTGAGACGACTCCTCGGTGGAACCCTCAAGGCAAAAATTGCCTACCTGAATGGCCTCGTGAAAATTGCTGGGGATTTGCCTTGCTTCATGCGCCTTGTGGCCGTTCTCAAGGGGCGGGGCGTGGGGCCACTGCAGGCGATTGAGCCCGGCGCATCAGCACTTCCTTCTCCTCGACCGTCACGCTGATCCGCTTGCGTGGCAATTTCAAGTCAATTTCAGTTGTCTGTTGCGGTGCCAGACTCGGTAGAGCGTCGGCACGTGATTGCCTGTTGATGTGCGTGAAATCATAGATTTCGGAGGCTGATCGGGTTGTGGGAACCCGAGCCGGCTCTTCATCCCAGCGAACAGCTCGCGAGGCCTGTCGGGGTGCGCTGCGCGAGTCCTCTGCCACTTGCCCTCCGCCTGAGACCTGGGCGCGCAGGTTTAACGTCATTTCGAACAGGTCGACAACCCGTTCGCAGATGGCATCCAGATCGGTATCGGTCAGGGTGCGTCCGAAGCGGTTTTCCTGGCTGTGATCAGAGATGATTTCTCGGATGGCTTGGCCTGTTGCAGTTCTGAAGATATTCATGGACATTCCGACCTCCGGCAAAGCAGCCATTGACGTTCCTGCCCTCAAAGTATCTCATCTGTAGAAGGCTTTTGTTCGGAATGAAGTTGAAATTGTCATGGGAAAGAAAATCACAGGGAGGCCTCAATGAATCACATTTTGCCTGCAGTTGAAGTCAGGGGTGCGCACGCCCAGCCCGACTGGGGCAAGGCGGTCGTTCAGGTCGAGGGGCAACCGCCAGTTTTGCCCCTGGTTTGCCAGTGTTTTCGGACCCACCAGGTGTTGATGTTGGGTTATGTTTCGCAGGAGTCGTGGCATCAAACAGTGCAAACCGGTGAGGTTGTGTTCTGGTCGCGGTCGCGCGGGAAGCTCTGGAAAAAGGGAGAAACCTCTGGCCATGTTCTGAAGGTTAAAAGTTTACACGTCGATTGCGATGCCGATGCCATTCTCGCGCTTGTGGATCCGCATGGGCCCACCTGTCACCGGAACACGCAAACCTGCTTCGATGAGAAAAACCAATCGGGCGGTTTCGAGAGCGTTGACCTGGGCTGGGGAACGTTAGCACAGCTGCACGGATCGCTCGAGAAGCGCGCACAAGGGGGTGAACCCGAGAGTTACACCTATAAACTTCTGCAGGCAGGACCTGATCGCGTATTGCGCAAATTGGGAGAGGAGTGCACAGAAGCCATTCTTGCGGCAAAAAATCTCACCATAACCGGTAATGCTGACGAGTTTGTCTCAGAATCAGCAGATCTTTTATATCATTGGTTGGTTTCTCTTGTGGCCCTCAAAGTTGCACCTGAGAGAGTTTTAGAAGTTTTGAAGGGCCGCATGGGTGCACCGCGGCGTGTGGCAGGCGAGAAGATCTGAGAGGCGTCACTTCGGCCAGAGTTGGGCGAGGTCAAGCGCTGAGAGTGTGGGCGAAAGATCCATCCAAATCAGGTTTCCGTAGAATTCTCCGCCGAGAGCGTCGCTATAGCGAATTTTCACGTGCCAATCGTGTTCTTTGGTTTCAATGATCACAGCTGCGCGCTCTCTGTGGAGCAATGCATCCCCAACCTCAAGTCTCGCAATGGCAAGCACATCTCGTACTCGTGTCTTTGCGATGCGCACCTCACCTGAGCTCAGGTCGTCGTCTTCGTCATCACCGAATGTTGCAGCAAAGGGGGCTAAGATGAGGTCGTCGTCGCGCATCTCCTGGACAATAACCAGCCTCAAGGTTTCTGGCTTTGCAGCCCAGCGCATCCGCCCCACCAGGACATCGCCCACGGCGATGTTTTCAAGAACAATTGACTTGAGCTGCATCCGTCAAATTTCCTGGATAAAGCGAGGGCAGTCTTTGCCGATACGTCTTCAGCGAGGATAGCACATGGCACGCGTTGAAGAAGTCATTCCAAAAGAATATCTGACGCCCGATCGGGGTGCAGAGCTTCTCGAAAATTTGCCTATTTTTGTTGGTTTTTCCAGAAGTGATTTGATCAAAATCTATTCCCTGGGTGAGCTCAGACTTTACAAACCCGGAAGCAATATTGTGATTGAAGGGGAAAGCTCGGTCGGGATGTATGTGGTGCTTGAAGGCCAGGTGGGTATTTTCAAAGCTGGTCGTGGGCCACACGATGAAGGTCATCTCTTGGCCCATCTCGGACCTGGGATGTGTTTTGGGGAAATGAGTTTTATTGACCATAAACCACGAAGTGCCACTGTTGCCGCACAGAATAAGGTTTTGACCTATTTTCTTGAGGGGGGTGTCTGGCAGCGCGCTTTGGAGCAGGATCCGGCGTTGGCATTGCGCTTTTACCGAAATTTCTCTGAAGTGCTGAGCGTCCGCCTGCGTTCGCTTGATGAGCAATTCATTCTGAGCCAGAAACAGCTCTGGAAGTACTCACTGACACGCCGCGAGGCTTGAGGCTTGCGTACATCTTGGATTTTTGGGACATCTCCTGCGATTTCGGAGGTGCCATCGCCCTATGCCAGAATTGCCAGAAGTTGAGTCATTTGTTCGTGCTATCGGCCGTGAGTACGCGGGCAAGAAGCTCAAAAAAATTCAGTTTCACCGCGCTGATCTTCGTTTTCCTTTTGATATCGAGAAAATGAACCGTATTTTCGCAGCCGGAAGTACTTTTCTTGCACCGCAAAGGGTGGCCAAGCAGATGGTTTTGGGCACTGAGAACGGTTGGGTTGCGGTAAGCCTGGGCATGTCGGGTTCCTTCATCCCCTCCGGGCATCCTCGTCGTGAAACCCACGAACATCTGACCCTTCTCTTTTCCGATGGGACAGCTCTGGGTTTTGTCGATCCGCGCCGCTTTGGTTTTTGGAAACCTGTTTCGAAGTTCAGCGAAATTTCGAAGGCCACCGATCCGCTCAATGAGCAGGAGCTGTTGCACCTCTTCCGAACGAAAAAGTTCACGGCTTCGGAGCGCTGCATTAAAGTGGCTTTGATGGATCAAAACATCATTGGCGGCATTGGCAATATCTATGCGGTTGAGGCCCTTTTTCGTGCCGGTGTGTCGCCCTTGCGCGCATGCTCTGAGGTTTCACCCGCAAAATACAAACTCTTGGCGCAAGTGATTCCCCAAATTCTTACCGCTGCGATCGACGTGGGTGGCTCAACAATCTCCACATACCGCAGGCTACATGGCGAGTCCGGTGGTTTCCAGGAGCTGCATGTTGTCTATGATCGTGCCGGGGAAAGCTGTGTGAACAAGAAATGCCGTGGTAAAATCGAGCGTATCGTGCATGCCGGCCGCAGTAGCTGGTGGTGCCCCCGCTGTCAGAAATGATTTTTTGCTCTTGATGAAAAAGGGATGCTCCGTGAGTCGAAGTGCGTGGACAGTGTCGCTGGCCGAAGTTTGGGGAATTCCCACATTGCCACAGATCTTCTGTGAATCCTCTGTTGCAGGAGGTCGACGTGTTGCGCGCTGCAGCACGCAGCTGACCTCAGCAGAGCCTGCCTCATGGTTCGACCTCGCCGATCCTGTCCGATTGGTGCAACACCGCGAGGGTAAACCTTGGGGTGCGGAACTCTGGTTCACTGGAATTGAAAAACGTGGAGTTTCGGGCGTTGAAACGATGAGCGGCGAGAGGATGTCTCTTGCGGCATATCTTACTGTTCTGGCGGGCGAGGATAAATCCCGCACGAAAGCTTTTGCGCATGTGCCCCTGCTCAAAATTCTCGATCCTCTTCCGGAGCCTGAAAAAGGGTGCCTCTATATCGAGGTTCACACCGAAAAGTGGGAAACCTATATTATCACCGCGGTGGACGCGCGTATCTGGCCTGATGGCCGCGGCCGAGTGTTGTATGGATTTTCGAAGAGTCGAATCGAGGATTTCGAGGGCAACGAAGCAAACTTCAAGGCTGCACTTTTGGAAGATGTCCGCAGCTACGAAAAGATTCGCAGAGCAATTGATTCCAGCGACATTGTCGACAACGCTTTACGTGTTGAGGAGCAGGCAGCTTGGGAACGCGTGCGTGCGTATTTTGGCTTCCTCGAGGTCGAGGTCGGGAGTGTCGTGCGCGTACCGCCTTTCATTCCTCATAGCCTCCAGAATGGTGTGCAGGTCGTTGAATTTCAGACGCCCACCTACGAGCGTCTTGTTCTTGCGTTCAATCAAAAAGTGCTCACGCAAAACCACTGGGATACCGAGGCTGCCCTCAGCGCAGCCGTCTTCAAGACCACGCAGCAGCTCGCAGGAGATACTGGTGATTTCTCTGCAGAGGGAATATCTGGATGGAAAACTGTGGTTGAATTTCCAGAGTTCATCGTGAAGCGCGCTCAACTTGCCTCGCAGAGTTCTTTATTCTGGTCTTCGCGCAGCGAAGCTACCTCGCTGCTTTTTGTGGTGGAGGGGCGTGTCAGGTTGAGCGATTCGGAGAACCGGGGAAGAACAATAGATGCTTCTGCTGGCGAAGCGTTGCTCTTGCCCCCCGGGGCTGTGTTTTGGTCTGTTGAATCCGAGGGCGGCTCACCCGCCATTATTCTTAGTGTCTGATTTTTCTTTCTTGATTTTCATTTGAATATACTCATGTGTTGGAGTCTGTCGTGCTGCTTCCTGTTCTTGCCCTGATTGCTGTGCAGCTGCTGTTCTCTGGCTTGCCGGTCGCGTCCAAATTTGTGCTGCAGGAAGCGAGTCCTGAGTTTGTGGTTGTTCTGCGGAGTGCATTTGCTGCTGTTTTTTTTGGTCTCATATGTCTTCTGCGCAGAGGAGATGCAAAGGGTTTGTTTAATCCTCAAGGAGCGCGGCAGCACCTGACACTTTTGGGTCTTGCGTTTTTTGGTGTGACCTTGAATCAGATGACTCTGTTTTTGGCCTTGCCCTACACGAGTGCCTCGATCGCCTCAATTATTTCACCAACAATTGCGGTTTTCACGTTCGCTTTTTCAGTTGTGTTGGGAAAAGAGCGTTTCGATCGCATCACATTCTTTGGTATTACGCTCGGTGCGCTGGGAGTTCTTGTGGTTCTTTGGCCGTCGTTTCTCCGGCTGACGGGTGCCGCGACCGTGTCGCCTGACGGCGGACGTTGGTGGGCGAACGCTTTGAATGTTCTGAGTGCAGCAAGTTATGCATTTTACTTGGCGCGGATTGGTGATCTCCCTTCGCGCATGGGAACTTTGGCTTTCACCTTTTGGTTCTTCCTCTATGGATTTTTGCTCAATCTTTTAGTGTGGGGCGTTGCTGTTGTGGCTGGCTTCGTGCAGTTCTCGGGTCTTCTGAGCGGAGAAACCTGGGCTGCAAGTGCTGCGCATCTTCCGCAGGCCTTTTGGGCAGGACTCATCTTCCTGCTCGTGGGAGCGACAGCCCTCACCTATCTTCTCAATACTTGGGCAGGGCAAAGGGTCAAACCGAGTCTGGTGGGTGGATTTGTGTGCTTGCAAACTCTTTTCGGGCTCTTCGGTGCAAGTTGGATTCTTAAGGAAACGTTGACTCCCGTTATGATCTTTGGTGCGATTTTTATCCTTTCGGGTGTTGTGCTGTTGGCCTTTAGTGCAAAGGATGAACGCGCGCGTCAGGCGGTGCAATCTTGAAAAGTAGGCTGTAATTTTTTTAGAGATTTTTCAGGCTCGAAAGGAAACTCTTGAGCCTCGGTGTCTGCGGTTGGTTGAGGATCTCGGCGGTTTTTCCAGATTCAACAATGCGACCAGCATCGAAGAAGTGGCATGCGTTAGAAACCTCGCGTGCAAAGCGCATTTCGTGTGTAACAATGATCATCGTCATGCCACCCTGAGCAATTGATCTGAGCAATTCGAGCACTTCATCAACGAGCTCGGGATCGAGTGCACTCGTGGGTTCATCGCACAACAGAATTTTAGGTTCGACCGCAAGGGCTCGTGCGATGGCCACGCGCTGCTGCTGTCCTCCCGAGAGCATGCGTGGATACTTGAGGCGATGTGCACCAAGACCAACACGCTCAAGGAGCGCTTCTGCCCGCTCGAGTGCCTCCCGGCGCGACAAGTTCAGCCGCAGATGCGGTGCGAGGGCAACATTTTCAAGTGCATTCATGTGAGGGAAAAGCTCGAATTTTTGAAATATCATCGCAGTTTCACGACGCAGCACGTGAGCATCGGCTGCTTTGCCGTAGCCTTTTCCAAAGATCTGGATGCTTCCCGAGGTGATTGTCTCGAGTCCGTTAATGGTGCGCAGGCAGGTGCTTTTGCCGGATCCTGAAGGACCAATCAGCGTGACAATTTCACCGGCAGGAACGTGCAGGTTGACTGCATCCAGTGCGAGTGTGGTTGAGTTTTTGGTCACGAACGATTTGCGCACATCGTGCAATTCCACAGCAGCCGTCATGATTTTTTTCTCTTTCCCGCAAAGCCTGTTGTGGGTGTTTTACGCTGCATGGAGATCTCCCGACATGCTTCGCTCGATCTTCTGGCCCAGGCGCGACAGAACAAAATTCAAGATGAAATACACAACAGCGACAAGGAACCAAACTTCAAAACTCTTGAAGCTGATGGCCACCATGTTGCTTGCCGATTTTGTGAGTTCAACAATCGAGATGACACTCACCAGACTGCTGTCTTTCACCAGGCTCACATATTGGCCCACAAGTGAGGGCATGAGCCGGCGCAGAGCAAGAGGCGCAACGACATGGCGCGCAGTTTGCCAGCGGGTCAGACCCAGCGAGAGGGCAGCATCTTGAGGGCCGCGCTCGAGGTTCAGGAGCGTGCCCCGAACGAGCTCGCTGATGTAGGCCCCACAAAAGAGGCTGAGTGTGGCAACACCTGCTTGCTCAGCACTCAGGTGGAATGCCGAGGCAACCACGAAGTACATGACGTAAAGCTGAACCAGCACTGGAGTGTTGCGGAAAATCTCAACGAAGACCTGGATGGTGGCACGCGCAAAGGTATTGCCGGCATGCAGAATGAGGCCTCCGCCCAGCCCGATGAGAGTTCCGAGACATATAGAAAGTGCGCTGACCCACAGTGTTCCCCACAGGCCTGTGAGCAGGAGGCCAGGAGCTCTTTCTTCTTTGAGCCAAACATATTCACTCAGACTCGCGAAATCCCACTCGTAGTCGAGCGCTGCAAAGCCTCTCCAGAGCGAAATAAAGATGACCAGCAACGCTGCACCTGTGAGAAGGGTCCACAATCTGCTGCGTTGTTGTTCAAGCATTTCGCACTCCGGACAGGGCTAGTTATGCTGCGGGTCTTCACCCTGAAGATTTTTGCAGAATTTTGAACTTTTTGCCACACTGCCTGCTCTCTCTCTGGAGGTTATTGAAATGAATGTGCGGAAATGGCCATTGCGCTTCTCGAAATTTCTCGGTTTCGTCTGTTTGAATCTTGTTGTTTGCGCGCTCTCGAGCACTGCGACAGCCGACGCGCTTGCAGATGTGAAGAGCCGGAAGGAATTGCGCGTAGGCCTGGATCCCGGATTTATCCCCTTTGAGATGAAAACCCCTAAAGGCGAAATGATTGGATTTGATATCGACATGATTTCGGCATTCGCCGCATCTCTGGGAGCCAAGGCGACTTTTGTAGACACGCGCTGGGAGGGGATTATACCCGCGCTGATGGCCAAGAAATTCGATCTCATTGTTTCAGGAATGACCATCACCGAAGAACGCAAACGCACTGTTTTGTTCTCGGATCCGTATTACACCGCAGGGCTGCTTGCACTCGTTTCCAACAAGAAAAAGGATGTCGTTAAAACAGCTGCCGATTTGAATCGTCCTGGATTGAACATTGCCGTTAAAGTGGGAACCACAGGAGATCATCTTGTTGGCAAAGCTTTTCCGAAGGCAACTCTGCGCAAACTCGATTCAGAATCTGACTGCGCCAATGCGGTTGCTCTGGGCAAAGTCGACGTCTTCATCTACGACAAACCCTATCTCGAGCTTTTTGCATCCCGAAATCCCAACAAGGTTTTTGTGTTGAAAGAGAATCTCACTGTTGAGGATTTCGGAGTTGCAGCGCGCAAATCTGAAGCGGCATTGATTGCTAGCTTCAATGCCTTCCTCAAATCCTGGAAGGCGAGCGGCGCATATGACCGCAGCATCAAAACTCACTTCGTTGACATGCCTTGGTCATCTGTATTGCCGCTGTTCAAGTGAGGCAGCGCAGACCTCTCGCTTTCATGCATTCGGCTTACAGGCGAAAGCCAAATCCAGCTGAGGGGTAGGTGACTCTTTCATTGATTTTGTAGTCAGCACCAATGTGAAACAAGACGGTGCTGCCCGAGTACAAAATGCCGCCGCCGGCAAACGGACTCCCCGCAGCAAGGCCGCGTTCACTTCCCGCAATACCTACGGAATAGGTCAGTCCACCTTCAAGAAAAGGACGCCAAAGACCCACACTGGGGTAGTATTTGATGTCGACATCACCCCAGATTACAGCCCCTTTTTTCTCACCAGAAGCAGTCTTGGTTTCGTCGACGTCTCCGACTCCGACTTCGAATCCAAAGGGTGCCCCTTGATAAAGAAAATTGAGTCCAAGCTTGCTTCCTGCAGGGTTGTTGTAACCGAGCAGCATGCCCCATGAGCCCGCCCAAGCTTGTGCGGAAGCACAACAGGCTGTTCCTGCAAGCAGCGTTGCGAGCAGACGTTTGATTGAGTTGATTTTAGATGCGGTTGCTTGCATGAGCGGTTTCCCCCAGGTCAGGCCGCATGGGCCGATTGAAATTCTCGAAAATGAGCCATGACGTTCAGAAATTTTTCGGGCAGGCGTTTGAGAACCTCTTTTTTGAGTGCATCAGGCACTCCGTAGAAGGCTTCACCCAAGGCGCCTGCCATGCTGGCGAGCGCATCTGAATTCCAGCCGAGCGAAACGGCACTGCGGATAGCATCCTCTGTTGTGCGTGCCTCGAGCACGGTCAAGAGCGCAAGCGGAACGCTCACAGGGGCGATGGCTTCTGAGAGATCTTGATAGCGCAGTTCATCAATTGAACCATCGAGATTGTATCCATAGCGATCGGAGATAGTTTTTTTCATTTCAAGGAGGTGACCTCCGGTGCGGCCCAGAAAGATCGCATGGGCCATAGCCACAGCTCCCTTGATGGCCTCTGGATGATCATGTGTTGCGAGTGCAGACTTCTCTGCTTCTCGCAGTGTGGTTGTGAGATCCTCGAAAGCCCATCCAATCGCCGCAACGCGTGTGGCTGGTCCTTGACCCATGCTGTGATAGGGCTCGTTCCCACCGGTAAAGACCCAGAACTTAAAGTTGTTCCCATAGCCTCCGGCGACATCAGAGTTGTCTTTGGCAAACTTGCGGATGTGAAACTGATAAGCCTCTGATCGCAGAACCGCCTGCGCAACTGCAAGGGTCAGTACGGTTTCATCGGTGTAGTGAGAGTTCGGATGAAAAAGTTCGAACTCGGTGGTTCTAACAGGCTCTGATTTGTAAGCAGAGCCTACGATATCGCCCAACAATGACCCCAGCATGTGTCCACTCCCTGAGCATGAATGAGCATCTCAGCTGCCTATAGATTGAGCGTAATCGAAAAGTCAGAGGGGAGTGTCGGCAGAGTTTGCCTGATTCTCTCAGAGCCGGGGATATTCAATGAGGGCCGTGAATTTTTCAAAGGTGTTGCCCTTTTTCTTGCGCACCACAGCTGGAGTAACAAGGCTCAATGGGCGATATCCGTCGGTACTCTTCTGAAAGGTCATGCGCACGGGTTTCACAAGCTTCTGGAGGAAAAAATTGCTCATCGAAAGATCGACGCAAAAATCCTGCGGTTCCACAGCGCAGCCCTGCTTTTGTGGAACCAGCGTGAATCCAAATACGGTCGCACGCTCGGGCACTGCGAGGCGGATGTCCAGCGTGTTACCGCGGGTCAAATGGGCAATGTGCGGGCTCATGAAGGCCATAAGTGAGCCGGCTGCCACGGTGTTATCGCTCGCCGTTTCGTTGGCGGTTTTGGTTTTACCGTCTTCCGTCCAGCTTAAGAAAACTTTTCCAGAGATAATTTCGACCGTTGCGCGGATATTCTGCTGCAATTGTTCGAGTGAGTATTTTTTGAGTCGGCCCTGCTCATCGTAACGTGTGTCTTCGTTCACGAGCACCTTTCCAGCCAAATCCGTTTGCCGGATGAGTGTGGAATGGGCGATTCCGTTCTTCTCGGTGTGTTCATATTCGATATGGAAAAGTGGGCCTTCCTGCGGAGCCTCAGCATCGCGGATTGTTCCCTTGGCCTTCAAAACTTTCTCGGTCATGGCTTTTTGTTGAACAGTTGTCTTTGCTGGCGCTGCAGCGGATTTGTTGGAGGCATCCGCTTGAAAAGGGGCAAAGAGGCCTACCACGAGAGCCAGGGGATAAATTAAACGGGATGCAAGAGTTGGCGTTTGCATTGGGTTTCTCCTCGATCCGACCGCGTCTTGTGGAGACGAGATGAGGCGGATGTGAGCATAGAAATGCCTGTTAAGCAACCGATTTTTCAGGATTCATCTGAAATGGCTTCCGTTTTTCGGCGTCCTGGGCTAACCCATCTGCGTTTTGGCTTGCCGACCAATGCAGGCCGATGCGCAGTCTCACTCTTCAGGGAGTTCTCATGCGTTTTTCAAAAGGTTCATCCGTATCCCTCTTGTCGATTCTTTCGTTGACCTGTGGGGTGGCCTGCAATGCGCTTGAGAGTGTGAACAAGGTTGAGAAATCTACGGCCGAGGTCGGCCAGAAAATGGATGAGACCAACGACGGAATTGAAGAAACCAACCGTAAAATGGAAGAGATGAAGCGTGAGATGGGCGAAATGAACGGCAAGCTCATTGAAACCAACCAGCGCATGGAAGGCATGAACAAAGCGCTCGACCGCATGTATCAGGATCTTCGTCAGGGAGACGCCCTCGCCGCGCGCCTGCAGACCATCGAAAAAATGAGTGAAGCCAATACACTCAAAGGCAAGACGGTCTATGCAGCGCAATACTTCATGTCATTCGAATATCAGCTCTGGAAGGGTGAAGGCAGTGATGGCAACGCACTGCGCGAGGTTCTCAAACGTGATGCTGTCGATGAATTTATTCAAACATTGCGCCGTTTTTCCAAGAGTACCCTCCCGCTCAGCGCGATGAGCCAAGACCGCGATCTACTCTCCCTGGAAGCCCTTGCTCTCACTTCCCATATGGTCAATTCCAATGCAGCTTATGCTCTCAGCCAGAGGAAAATTTCTATTTCCTCTATGCATGCCCTTTTCAGAGATTCGCTCGACTACGGCCACAAACTCGCCAAGGGAGCTATTGCGTTCAAAGACCTTCCAGAATTTGCCCAATTTGCGCTGCGTGAACCCGATCTGCTGCGTTATTTTTTTGAGCTACGGGTCAATATGCTCCCAGCAATGGTGTTGAGTGAAATCAGCGAGGTGGCCTCCGATGCGAGCGTGAGTCGTTGGAGTTCGCGTGTATTCTCTTGGTTGCGGCCGTGGAATGCAAATCTGGCTCAGAAAAATGAACTTGAGCTGCGCGAATATCTTACCTGGATGAATTGGGCCAATGCAGATCTTTGCTTCCTTAAGTCGATTGGAATCACACCACGCCTCGACCGTTCTATGCTCCGCATTCTGAAGAACGCTCGTCTTGTGAATCAAAGCAGCGCGGGCACAACGTCTGCCGAAACTGCGCGTTCTGTGGCTGCGCATGAGCTAAAGGGTGCGTGGGATAAGTTTCTTACCGAGATTCCCTGAGTTATTTATCAAATAAAGTTTTATGAAATCCGAAGATCCAACCCTTAAATACCGGGAGCAGCACAAGCAGCGATTGGCTTGGATGCCCTGGCTTTACGATGCGCTCAAGCCGCATCAGCGGCTGTGGGCAGAGGCATGGCAGCAGGATGTTCAAAATGAATTTGAGCAACTCGAGACCGTGCGTTTTTCCGCAAACTGTTTTGTAGCTCCGAGCGCAAAGCTCTTTGCTGAGCCGGGCCGTGCCATCGAGTTAGGCGAGGGGGTGCGCATTGCTGCAGATGTCTTTCTTCATGGTCCGATTGTTCTCGGGAACAACGTCAGTCTCAATGCGCGAGTCACCATGGATGGTGGTGCCAAAGGGATTGTGGTTGGTCACAACACTCGTATCGCATCCGGAACGTCCATCTATGCATTCAATCATGGAATGCACCCTGAGCGCTTGGTGCGCGAGCAGCCGGTGACCTCCAGAGGTGTTGTGATTGGTCAGGATGTCTGGATTGGAGCCAATGTCAGCATTGTAGATGGAGTTCACATTGGCGATCATGCTGTGGTCGGGGCTGGCAGTGTGGTCACCAAAAATGTCCCACCCTGGAGTATTGTGGCTGGTGTTCCTGCGCGTGTCATTGGCGACCGACGCACGAAGACTCGTTGACCATGGCAGTCAAGTTCACAAAAACAGCATTTTGATTCTTGTGAGTGCGTAAAGGACACAGGATACTGCTTGTCAGTGAGAGGAACACGCAGGGAGTGTGTTCCTGAGTCTAGGGAAGGTGGGTCTATGCGCAAGTGGATATCCTTTTTCGCATTTTCTTTTGTCGCATTTGGGCCTTTTGTTAGGGCCAGAGCCGAAGTGCGTACTGTTTCTTTGTCGGTGACGGAGATGCAACAGTCGCTCAGAGAGCAGCGAGCCAGCTGGACAGCAGGGCGAACTGCCGTCTCCGACCTTGGGCGTGCGGATCGTGAGTTACTTTTGGGCGCGCCTCTCGCGGGGGTGCGTACCGATGGCCAATATGGTCAAAGAAATCTCATGCTTGAAAACGAGCTTCCCGAAGTTTTCGACTGGCGCGATCGAGATGGAAAAAACTTCGTTACACCTGTGAAAAATCAGGGACGATGTGGCAGCTGTGTTGCATTTGCAGCTGCTTCAACCTTTGAAACGCAAATGAATATTGTGACCCAATCCGTTCAACATGGTTGGGGCTTTTCTCCGCAACATTTGTTTTCCTGTGGTGGAGGATCCTGCAGTGCCGGTTGGTTTCCAGGCTCTGCTGTCGATTTTCTTGTCAAGACGGGTGTGCCCGAGGAAGCTTGCTTTCCGTACATCAGTGGCGCGGTGGGAAGTGATGCTTCTTGCAAGCTGAGTTGCGCCGACTCAAAATCTCGCAGTAGCAAAGCAGCATTGCGGGTGCGCAGCAATCGCTTTCGCGGTGCAGGGGTTGATGAGGTTAAACAAGCACTTCTCGGTGGTCCGCTGGTTACATCTATGCGTGTCTACGATGATTTCTACCTGTATAAGAATGGTGTCTATCGCCATCAGAAAGGTGCTCTGTTGGGCGGGCACGCGGTGATGATTGTTGGTTGGAACAATAACGATCGTGCCTGGATCGCGCGCAACAGCTGGGGAACCGACTGGGGAGAACAGGGAGATTTTCGGATTGCATGGGATGATGTGAGTGGTGTGGGAGGCTCCTATCATGGCCTTGAGGTCACGCCAGGCTTCGATGCGGTTGTGTTGGAGGGGATTCGGGATGGGCAGACTTTGCGGCAACCCACTGTTCTGAAATTTCGCTCACACAATTTGAACGTAGGATCGGCTGTTCTTGAGGTCATGGGCAAAAGCAAAACTCTGGTCACCAGAGCCTTTGATGCCAGTGGTCAACTTGTGCTGGAGCCAAGTGAATTTGCAGATGGCACATACACTTTTCAGGTGCGAGCGGTGAGCTCATCGAGCCAAGCGAAAGAAAAAATTTCACAGGCGCGTCTTGTTCATATTCGCAATGCGAAGCCATCAGCGACCATAAAAATTGAGCGCATGAAGAACAACATGAACGTTTGGTCGACCATTGTTCCGCATTTCGTTGTTACGAGCACGCCTGTGCCGCTTAGTTATGTGCAGTATCGGATTATTGATACACAAGGCAATCTCGTGCGCTGGAGACGTGCCGATCACACAGCCGATCGTGTTGCTATCAGTCTGAATCCGAAAGGGTTGGTTGAAGGCAGACACACTTTGATTGCTGAGGCTGTTTCAGATGAGGGCGACGTTCTTGCTTCAGACCGCCTCGAGTTCAATGTCACTGCAGACTGATGCTGCTGGTTTTGGGAACGCGAGAGCCAGGGTTTTGATCAGCCCGTGAGTGTTTTCGAATGGAAACATATGTCCACCTTGCGGCACAACTAGCCAGCGCGTACGCGGGAAAAATTGGTGAAAATATCGGATGGAGCGTGGACTGCAGATCCGACTTTCATCGCCCGCAATAAGATCCACTCTTATTTCCTTGCGTTTTTTTGAATTCATTTTCAGGAATAGCGGCGTGTGCATGGCTGGCTGACTTTCGAACAAATCAGCCTCCCATTCTGGATCGTGCCGCAATCGCAGCGTCGCGTCTTCGAGTGTCTCAAAATTCGCGTCGATGTAGTGAGCAATATGTTGTTCATCCCACTTGCGGAAAAATGGATTACGTTTGAAAGCAATGAGAGCTTCGCGACGTGAGCGAAACATGCGTTTTCTGCGGCGTGCTGGCCGGCTCAAGGGATGGAATCCGCGTTGCTGAAGGAGGCAAGCAGTCGCCCAAAGGAACGCGCTCGAGGGTGGAAGAAGCGGTACATCGAGCAACACAACATGATCAACGCTTATGTCGTTGGCAGTGTAAAGAGATAACCAACCACCGAGGCTGTGTCCCGCCAGAGTCCACGGGCCAGGATATTGCTCATGCAGATGGTTAAAAATATCTTTGAGGTCAGCGCATAAAAAACGTGTGATCGCTGTGAAGCCGTTTGTGTAAGCTTGTCTTGAGTCGAGTTTACTCTCGCCATGCCCACGTGCGTCGTAGGCAAAAATATTCACTCGCAGAGCATTCGCCCAGCGCTGCAAAACCTCTTTGTAGGTCAGCGCTGCTATGCCTGTCGCGTGCGAAAAAAGCACATTTCCCTGGGCCGCTCCACGATCGGGCCCAAAGTGGTACACCGTGACCTCACCTGAGAGCAGGGTTTTCATGCCTTCCTCCTGAGAGGCTATCGGCAGAATTGACCCTGACTATAGGTTTCGGGAGTGATTCTTTTTTTGGTAAATTTCGAGGAAATTCACAAGTTACAGGAATAAGCTCGGTTTTTTAGTTCCGCGCCCCTTGGCTGTAGAGCGCAGCGGCGCAGAGTTTGTAGAGGATACGGGCACCCACATTGCCATCCCATTGATCGTCTTTGCGAGCTGAGGGAGCTACTTCGTTCAAATCGAAGCCGACAATGGTTTTGCCTGAGAGAGCGAGTTCCTTCAGAAGGAACGATGCTTGCTGGAAGCTCAGGCCTCCTGGAACAGGCGTTCCGGTGGATGGACATAACCAAGGTTCCAAGCCATCGATATCGAAGCTCACGTAAACCTTCTTGGGCAGGCGTGAAATGATCTCTTTAGTGATCTTCTGGAAGGCTTCGCCCTTCATCGTGCGATCGCGCAGCTGCGCATCGAAGTAACAAGAAATTTTTGGATGGGTCGTGGCGAGTTGATATTCCTCGTCACAGAAATCGCGGATGCCAACTTGAACGAGTTTTGCGACACCTGGGATTTTGTTGATGACGTTGTTCATGATGCTGGCATGCGAGTGCTCAAAGCCCTCATATGCTGAGCGCAAATCGGCGTGTGCGTCGATATGCAGGATTCCTAGGCCGGGATGCTTCTGCGCAACGGCTTGGATGGCTCCAAACGAGACGCTGTGGTCGCCGCCCACGAGCCCTACGAGTTTGTTTTTCTGAAGGTGCTTTTGAAAGCGTTCAAAAACAAAAGTATTGAGTGCGTGAGATATTCGATTGGCTTTGAGAAGCTTGGCTTTGAGGTTTTTATTTTTACCGATCTCACCGCCCTTGGCGATAACGGGTTTCGCAGCCTGGCAGCCTTCCTTGTTGAGAGAGCGCACGCGCGCGGCTTCGGGCTCCATGTAGATTCCAAACTCCCACGGACGCGGCAGACCGAGTTCAGCATACTCGACATCAAAAAGGTCGAGTTGGGGGCTGGCCTCGAGGATCGTCTTTGGCCCTTTGGCGGTGCCGCGGCCGTAACTTGTGGTCATCTCGAAAGGCACTGGGACAAGAACCAGATTGGATTCCTGATCATTGAACGGAAGCCCAAAGATGTTGCCATCTGCACTGCCAGCACCATTAGGATTGAATTTACGGATGTCTGCTTTTTTCATTGTGAGCCTCCCTGAGTGGCGCTTTTAATGCCCACAGGAGGTCTGTCAAGGTGTCCGGTAGAGAAGCTGCACCCCTCAGGCCAGGGTTTCCACAAACTCTTTGTGCAGCGCTTGAACAGCCGTATTGAGGGTTGAGCGATCTACGAGGCAAGCCACCTTGATTTCCGAAGTGGTCACGAGGCGAATTTCCACCCCAGCATTTGCTAGCGCGCGGAACATACGCGCTGCCACACCCGCGTGAACGCGCATGCCAACACCCACGATGCTGACCTTTGCCACTTCAGTGTTGAGGCGAACTTCTGCTCCTGGTGTGGTCTTTGAGAGCACAATTTTGGTTTGTGCGACATCGGTTCCACCGACCGTGAAATGAATGAGGATGCCGTTGCCACGGATTTCTTGATTGACGATGTCGACATTGATTCCATGGGATGCCAATGCGCCAAAGACGTCGGCCAGCGTTGTTGGGGTGTAAGGAATGGGTCCGACGGTGAACCATGCTTCATCGCTGGAGTGGGCAACACCCGTGACCAATTCACCTTCAATGGCTTCGTTGTCGGAGATCATTTCAGTTCCTTCATCTGTGCTGAACGTGTTTTTGACAAACAGGCGGATTCCCCATTTTGCAGCGAGATGCACGCTGCGGATGTGCAGAACCTTGCTGCCTTGGCTGGCCATCTCAAGCATCTCTTCGTGGCGAATCCGACGAATGATGCGGGCCTGCGGACAGACGCGGGGATCGGCGGTGAAGACGCCATCGACATCTGTATAGATGACGCAATCTCTTGCACCAATTCCTGCGGCAATAGCTACTGCCGAGGTGTCGGATCCACCTCGACCCAAGGAGGTAAAACGCCCTTCCTGGGTGACACCTTGAAAGCCCGCAATGACCGGAACTTCACCTTTGTCGATATGCCTGAGGATTGCCTCGCGGTTGACTGATTGGATCTTCGCGCGTGAGTGGAGGTCGTCGGTAACGATACCTGCATGCGCCGCCAGCATCGGCACAGGAGTGAGCCCGTGCTTGCGCAGTGCAAAACTGAGCAGCGAAACAGAGACCTGTTCACCGCTGGCGACCAAAAGATCGTACTCGGGGGAGTCGGTGTGTTCGGTGAAATGGCGTGCCATCGAGACCAGGCGATTGGTTTCGCCGGCCATGGCCGACACGACAACTGCAGACGGACGCTGGGCGGCACAAAGTGAAGCAACGTGTTCAATGCGTTCGAGCGAACCCATGCTGGTTCCGCCGAACTTGAAGACCGGCCCGCATCCGGAAAAGGATGATTTAGTGGTGCTCATGAGAAGAGACAAACCTCACTTCTGGGGAGGTCTCTCTTCTAAAACAGGAGGGTGTTCAAGACAAGCTCAGCGAGCTTCGATGTAGAAGGGGTTGATGAGGTCTGATTGCATCGAGGCGACCCGGTTTCGACCTTGTTTTTTTGCTTCGTACATAGCTTTGTCTGCCATCTCGATCAGTTTTTCGGGTGTGCATTCGGCATCGTATGTGTCGTAGGTGGCAACCCCGACACTCACAGTCACCACTGGCGCTGCGGAATTGTAGTCGTGACGAATAGCCAACTGCTCGACGCTTTTGAGAATGCGTTCTGCGATGATTGACGCACCTTGAATATCGGTTTCAGGGAGAATGATTGCGAATTCTTCGCCCCCATAGCGCGCCAGCATGTCACCGGGTCTCTTGATGGTGGCCTGTACTTCTTGAGCGACCTTATGCAGGCATAGATCGCCCGCTTGGTGTCCATAATGGTCGTTGTACATTTTGAAATGATCGACGTCGAAAAGCAGCACCGAGAGCGCTTTTTTGCTGCGCCTGGCTCGCTTAAATTCTTGCTCGGCGGTCTGCTCGAAAGCGCGCCGGTTGGCGACCTCGGTGAGTGGATCGATGAGCGAGAGCTTCCGCAGAACCTGTGTCAGATCCCGCAACTGGTTGGCAATTTCAGTGATCTCATTTTCACGCGCTTTGCGCCTGTTGATCTCGTGGTTCAGGCGTAGGCTGGCGTGTATTCTGGCCTTAGTTTCATCGGTGCTAAAGGGTTTACGGATATAATCGACAGCTCCAAAGGCATAGGCGGTCATCACATTTTGGTTGAATCCCTGTGCCGAAGTGACCACGATCGGGACGTCCTTGTAGCGGATATCTGTCTTGATAGCCTTGAGAAGATCGAGAACGTCTTCGCCAGCGTCTACGTTCGCGATGAGAAGTGTCACTTCGACAGCGATTCCGGAGTTGAGTTCAGCCAGAATAGGATGGCTTTCGAGCCCCATCATTTGCAAGATTTGGCTGACTCTGTTGCTCATGAAGTTATCGAAATGTCCGATTTCCTCAAGGATCGTTCTCAGATTCAGCAAGGATTCTTCATCGCGCTCATACACCACAATCGACATGCCACGTCCTCCTGAAAGGGGATCGGCTGAGGGGGATAAAACTTGAGGCTCTTTACCGAGCGTGGGGTCTCAACCCTTGGAAAATTCAAGTTTCCCATGGCATACAATAAGCTGAGCTGTCGCGCTTGTTGTAAATCTTGATTGCGAACCCGAATCAAATAGGAGGCCAAGACTTTGAACTCAGAGACCCGCCCCTTTATCTCTTGGCCCGGGCAACACGGGAACACCACGACGCAGGAGCTGCAAGTCGATGGAGTTTCGTTGCACGCACTGCGTTCGGCGGCAGCTTTGCCAATGTTTGTTACATCGCTGGGTGCGGTAAAACAGCGAGCCCAAGTGTACGTCGCGGAGCTCGGCAAACACTTTCGCAATGCAAAAGTTTTTTATGCGATGAAGGCCAATTCGGCAGATGCCATCCTGCGCGAAGTCTACGCAGCCGGGTGTGGCATTGATATCGTTTCTATCGGCGAATTCCGTGCGGCCGTTGCTGCGGGCGTTCCTGCGCGCGACATCTGTTTTGCTGGTGTTGGAAAATCACGTGCAGAAATTCTCGAAGCGTTCGAAATGAACCTGGGCATCATTAATGTTGAACACGCCGAAGAGCTGAACTTTGTGCTCGAAACGCTTCAGGAAAGACGTGGACGTGGGGCGCTCGGAAGTCAGAGCCGAGAGCCTTTGGTCGCCGTGCGTCTCAACCCCTGTGTGGAGTCGGAAACACATCCGCACCTTAAAACCGGTGCATTGGATTCCAAGTTTGGTTTGTTGGCTGCACAGATCGCTGAATGGCTTGCTGTCGCACAAGTCAAATTCACCCAGAATGGATCGTTCGATCGCGCGAAATTTCTCGACTTTATTTCGCCGTTTAAAGGCCTCCATGTGCACATTGGATCGCAGCTGCAGAGCCACGATGTTTTTCCGATGGTTCTTGAGCGCGTGCGACAGGTGGTTGCTTCTCTGCATGAAGCAGGCATCACAATCACGCATCTCGACCTCGGTGGCGGTCTGGGTGTTGGAATGCAAGGCGTTCCTGCGGATGCTTCCGACATCTGTAAGCATGTCGCCTTTCAGGCCGAGTGTTTGAAGTCGCTGGTTCGTGCCAACAGCCATTTGCAAAATCTTTGGGGGCTTGAATGTGAGAAATTGCACGTCTGCCTCGAACCTGGCCGTAGCATGGTGGCGAGCAGCACTGTTTTCTTGAGCGAAGTGCTTTATGAGAAGGCCAACCTGGAATCGCATCGCTTTGCCTACGTCAATGCAGGAATGAATGCGTTCCCGCGCCCATCAATTTATGGTGCAGAACATGCAACAGCATGCGCTAACCGCAGTTCCGAATCGCTCATTCCTTATAAGATTTTCGGGCCTGTGTGCGAAAGCGGTGATGTTCTAGCGCGCGAGGCTCGCTTGCCTCGGGTTGCACCGGGTGATGTTGTCGTCTTTTTTGAAGCTGGCGCGTATTGCCGATCGATGGCCAGCCACTACAATTTGCGCACAATTCCAGCCGAAATTTTTTGTCGCGATGGAGCAATTGAGCAGGTTGTAGCTGCTTGCGATCCCACGGCTCATCTCGCTCCGGGTGCACACCCAGATTCCTTTGCGCAGGTGGTTGAGAGTCGTCGCAGCGTGCGCCGCTTTAATCCCAATGCTCCGATTCCCGAAATGGCCATGCGCCAGGCGCTGAGTCATGCTTTGTTGGCTCCCAATTCATCCAATTTGCAGATGTGGGAATTTTTCTGGGTGCGTTCACCAGAAAAAAAGAAAAAGTTGGTTGAAGCATGTTTAAGCCAGCCCGCTGCGAGCACGGCTGCAGAGCTGGTTGTATGTGTTGCTCGAACCGATACCTGGCGGGCGAACCGCTTGCGGATACTCGATGTCTTGCAAAAAAATCCAAAGACACCCGCTCCAGCTCTGAAATACTACGAAAAAATAGTTCCACTCTCGCTCAGTCAGGGTCCACTCGGTCTGGGGGGCCTGACCAAAAAAATCATCTTCACCGTTGCAGGTCTGTTTCGGCCCATGCCACGCCAGCCAGCGTCAGGTGCAGACATGCGGGTCTGGTCGGTGAAATCGACTGCTCTCGCCTGCGAAAATCTGATGCTCTCG
This sequence comes from Silvanigrellaceae bacterium, assembly GCA_044376695.1. Taxonomy (GTDB): domain Bacteria; phylum Bdellovibrionota_B; class Oligoflexia; order Silvanigrellales; family Silvanigrellaceae; genus RFOM01. The sequence goes on along the minus strand of JBILKM010000012.1, from coordinate 15,718 downwards.
CTCAAGGCGCAGGGGTTCGACTCATGCCCTATGGAAGGTTTTGATGCGGTTCGGGTACGCAAGATTCTCGGACTTCCACGCCGTGGCGCTGAAGTTGTGATGGTGGTGGGAACGGGAATGGGTGTACCGGAAGGTGTTTTCGGGCCAAGGCTGAGGTTTGATCAGCGCTTTTACATCAGGGAGCTCTGAGAGAGAGCTCCACAGAAGAATTCATTGGCGCAGAACACTTCTTGAAGCGTGACAGCACGCAGCGATGCGTGATTATGGTTTGATGACCGGGGCTGGTGTAACGACGCTCTGTGCCTCGGCCAATTCGCGTGGCACAACCGCGAGCGTAGCCGCCCATGGATTTTTGGTCGCCTCTGGGATTTTTGCGATTCCGACCAAATAGCTGAGTTCCATGCGGTAGTAGCCATCGACCGACGTGCCCACGGGTTTGCCCGCTTCATTGAATTTTGCACCCACGCCCCAGCTGTTCTTGAACAGCAACGCGTCGAGTTCGTCTGCAGGTTTTGCAAGTTCGTTCTGGAGGGCTGTGTCAGACACTGCTCCCCGGCTACCGCCCTTGTTGATAAAATCGGTGACCAGTACCAGGTGCCCACCATCTCTGCCGAAGTCGGCCCAGTTGTAATTTTTGGCATCTGCATCGGCGCGGAATGCATCGCCGGCAATGCGATCGACGTTGATTGGAAAGGCGAGTGGAACGCTGTGGCCCAGAGCCAGCGACTGCTTCACGGTTTGAATGAACTGCGGCACATCGGCGGCTTTGCGGATCGCAACTGCTTCCCATGCATCGGGATCGAATTTCAAAACAGTTTTGACGTAGTCGAGAGCGGAAATGGTTTCGCCATTCCATTCAAAATACGCAGGCGGACGCGAGGGAAATGCAGTTCCGTACTCGCCAACAAGGATGAGATCTTTGATTTGCTCAACGCTGAGGTCTTGAATTCTGTAGCCGGCTTGCCAGAGTTTACGTGTGTTGTCGCGCACGGCCACTGTGAGCTGGCGCTTTTGCTCGTAGTTGCTCACTTTGAATGACCATGCACTTTCTGGAACTGCTCCACGCAGTTTGATGAGTGCGAGCGCATCGTGCTGCACATGCTTGGAATTCATGTACATCGCTGCGAGGTCAGGCGTAGTGCGGGTAGCCCAGCCCTCAGGCAGCTCTCCGCGGGTGATAAAATCGAGGAGATCGGATGAGGTCGCAGTGGCGAACTGCGAACGGAGCGCCTCGGCCATATGCTCAAATGCGAGTGCTTCTTCTGAAATGTCGACTTTGATGCCGTCGCTTTTCAGGAGTTCACTTTCAATGAGGCCGGTCGTTCCGTAGGCCCAACAAATTCCAAAACGCCCCTGATCGCGGACGTCGGTTTGCGGGATGTTCACGGTTTCAATAGACGACTGTGGAGTGTTCGGTGACTGGCCACACGCTGAAACGAAGAGCCATGCGGCAGAAAGCGATGCATAAGCTGCTCGGCTCAGAATCATATAGGAACTCCCACGTCTGTTTGTTTGGCCAGCTGTTCAGTTGAAGGGTTCCCATAACCGCCCGATACGGTCAAGCGGTCGGGCTAGCTTTTTGCTCATTGACAGCGCTCTAGGGAGGAGTCCATGCCGAAATGGACGTCACTGCCATCCACATTGGCCTGAAGGCCAAGTTGCGGGAAGGGGCGGAGCCCCAGACCAATCAGCTGGAATTTGAACTGGGTCGTGTAGGGTGCAAGCCGCGAAGCCTGGCACAGCGCAGAGATGTACGGTTCCACGAAAATCTGTGTGTTGTTGACGTTGAGCAAGGCGTTGTTGAGGGCCTGCTCGGGGCGGAACGGGAGATTGATTTGGTTGAGCGGTACCAGGGTTTGGAACAGGTAGCCGTTCGATGAAATGCCACCGGTCACCAGTCGGTCTTTCATTACCCCAACTACAAGGGTCTGAGAGAGTGTCTTAAGATAGTAGCCTCTTGGAATCGTGACCGTTGCCTCAAAGTTACAGATTGAGGTCGTACTGAGCTTCCCACCACCTAAGCGGGCAAGCTTGGGGAGCGAGATGCCCCACTGGGTGAGTATGAGAGAAAGGTCTCCTCCTGCGGCAGTCCAAATCACATTGTTCCGGGCGGGCGTGTTGGAGTTGAAGTGGCAGGGGGTGCCGTCTCCGCTTCCTGTGGCTCTCACGGAATTCCAGACAAGGTCTTCGGCGTGAGCGATTGAGGTCGCACTGAGCAGGAGCAGAATCAGAGCAGACAGCAACGATGGGGCAATTTTGGCAAGATATGAGGTGAGTGTGTCTGTCTGCCGCATGGAGAGTACCTTTCGTGTTTCTCGGGGCTGTTGCATTTTTTGTGTGTTGGACTTTTTTTATTCAGAGTGGCCTGTGTTGGATGCTGCTTGTTTTTTTGCCTTTTACCTGCAGCTCTCAAGCTCCACTGCAAGCTCCAGTTGCTTGTCTTCTGCAAGCTTGATTTGAGCTTGGTCACTTGGTTGTGAGCGTCCCGCAATAAAGGTGTAATCGAAGCCAATCATCTGCGGACTTCCGCATTCTTGCCTGCTGACCGCAGATTCCTCGGGCGAAGGTTGACCCGCGAGTACAACTTTGTCGTCCTGATTGCGCAGCGCACTGCTTTCGTCAATCTCCTTCAGGGAATGGGCGACGATGTGTCCATCAAGTTTCAAAATGTATTGCATCTTGAGTGATGTTTTTTCATCTTTGGAGAAGCTCACTGGTGTGCGTGCTGCAATACTTTTGATGCGGTATTGCGCTTGTGGAATAGCTACAACGCGCAGCGCACATTCGCGCGCAAATGTTAAACTCGTAGCTGGATTTTCAGGTGGTGAATTGAGTTGATATTTGGGCAATTTGAATTTCATGACCATCAGTTTGGAAGCGGATGCCGAGGCAGAGCGCAATTCAGCCAACTCGACGTCGCCTGCTTTGTTCATGCGCGCCCGGCATCCGGAACCGGCAGCAGTCCAGTCTTTGATGTTGATGACGATCGATGAGCCCTCCTCATTTGTTTGGGCAGAAGCTTCAGTGCCGCATGCAGATAGGGACAGCAAAACGGCCTGGGAAAGCCACAACATCCAAAGGTTTCTCTGGCGCTGTATTTTATGGATTGGTGAGCCGAGGATGCTGGACTTCATTGCTTCATCTCCAGTGTTGATCGTTGTTCATCAAAGTGGCTCGCTGCTCAGATTCACTGAGCAGGGCAGAAGGCGAGGGCGCCAGGACGCACTTCAAACTTCACGTCCAGGCCGTCGATGGCCAGCTGAGCTTCGTCGAACATGTTGTTCTTTTCGATGCCGACAGCGAGGTTCGATGTGTAGATGCCGCGTGGTTGACGTCCGAAACACCATGCTCTGAACCAACCTGAAGCTGAAGGTGTGTTGATCCGGAAGGTATCTGTTCGGCTCGCCTGCTCGAGCGGAGAGTTCACAATTGGGCCCCAGCCATAGCCGCGAGAAAGAACAGGCAGCGCGTGGCCGAAGAATGATGAGTTGGCAGAAACGCGTGCCGTTGCACCGGATCCCTTCACCACACCGAAGGTGATGGTTTGTGTCAGATCGCCCAAGTAACGACCGCGGGCGACTTCAACAGGCACAACGATACGGCAGTTTGCGCGACCAGTGAGTGCGTTGTCACCTGAGGGCAAAGCCACTCCAAGGTCAGTTAAAAGTACAGAAAGGGTATTGCCGGCATCGATGAAGAACGTGTTGACGTCCTTGACGCAGACGGGCTGTGAGTAGCCACCGACCTGTTTGTTGCCCCCGGAGATGGCCCGGTTGGTATCCCAGATGATCGATGCGCCGTCGGCCGAGGCGATTGCTGAAATTGCGCTAGCCGCGAGAGCGAGTGAAACGACCTTATTCATTGTAACCCCCGAAGGATGTTTTGATTTTTGACGACTCAACTGAGTGTCGTCTGCAGGAAACTTAACCGCTCGGCCAAACTAAGTCAACTTTTTTGGATACTAAAAATTTTGTGTACCCAAAATTTATAACATAGATGTTCAAATTCCCGGCAAGCACCTGAATTTTTGAAAAAAAAGTCCGAACACTGGCAATGGTTCGCAAAGAGGCCGGAAATGAAATGAAACCAATGCTTCGCGTATCGAGCGACTTCAAAAAAGAAAGAGAGAACCAACTCTGGCGTTTTCGCCGGTTGACGTTGGTCTGGACTGGACTGGTTTTATTAGTGGCAATGATCTCCGCAGCGGCGGCGTACAAGTCGGAGACAATGCGCACTCTCGAAAGAAAAATTTCTTGGCCGTTACAGTTTTATCTGCGCGACGCGCTCGAACGCTCTCCTAAATTTGATCCGCGGATCCACGTGATCATGTTCGACGACTCCACGGTACAGAAATTCAACAAGGCAACCCTTTCGATGTCCGATTGGGCAGTGCTGCTTTCTTATCTTGATCGGTACAAGCCAGCATCGGTCTATATCGATAAGATTTTCGGAATTGTTGATGATGATCTCAGATCTTTGAGAGATTCAATACCTCAATTTCGCGATCTTAGGATGCGTGTTTCGGTTGGTGCCTTCACGACATCTGTGAAAATTCCAGGGAGAAATCCGCTCAATATCAATGCCTCGCAATTTAAGGCGCGCAATCTTCTCAACGATTCGTCAGCAGACATCTCAGACGACGAGCTGCAAAAGATGCTCAATCGAACTCGCCTGAAGGATCGCACATCAGCCTACGCGTATGGGCCTATTCCTGAGTTGCGCGAAATTTTCAGGCAGGGGCACATCGATTGGCTTCGTGAAAATGAGATCTATCCACTCTACAGGCTCAGCGAGAGTCAAATTCTGCCAACATTGTCGCTGAGCGGGCGCATCAATTTGAAACTGGAGGCTGCCGGGATATCAGCCGGAGGCAAGCTTATTCCTCTGAAATCCGATGGCAGTCTGCTCGTGAATTGGTTGCAACCTGAAGTGGTCTATCGACAGGCGTCATCGATGGCATCGGCATTTGAAGCGGCCCAGAGTGGACAGCTCTGGGAAAAAATACCCCAAAATGCGCATGTCGTTGTTCTACCGCTCGCATTCACTGGCAATGCTGATTTCAAGGCATCACCCTATGGTCCAGCTTTGGGCGGTATGATTCATGTTGCCGTATTGAACTCGGTTCTGACGCAAAATTGGATTGCCGAGCTGAAGGGAGGTCTTTTCTATTTACTCGTTCTCGTGCTCGCTATGGGTGCATTGCAATTTATTCGCGGAATGCGAGCTTGGCTCACGTTATTTGCAACATTGATCTTGACGGCTGCAGTATCCCTCTACGTTTTCGTTTACCATTCGTTGGATGTTCCTTGGGTCATGGCATCAACCTTCATGGCATTTACTGGGGTTTTCACGCTCTCGATTCGCAATCTGTGGGAGGGCCGTCGTGATAGTTTGCTGCTCTCACTTGAGGGAGAATTTGAAAGACTGGAGAAGGAGGAGAAAAGGCTTGCAAAAGAGATGGCCGACGCCACCCGTATTGCACTTGCACTTAAACCAGAAGAAGCCCCGGAGTGGCCAAACTATTGGATAAGCTCTTTTCACAAGAGTTTGAATGAAGCGAGTGGTGACTGGTATTTCTTTGAGCGTTCGGCGTCGGGCCGATACGGACATTTTGTTCTCTGCGATATTACAGGTCATGGAGTGCAGGCTGCACTCGTGGTCTCGAGCTGCAAAACCATCCTCTCGTCGTTGCGGATGTCAGGCAGTGATGCGTTCGAATCGGAAAAGTTTGTTTATGAGTATGCCCGTCGCTTGAATTCGGTTCTCTACCTGCATGGGCGTGGCACCCATTCGACAACTCTTGTGGGAATCACATTCGATTTTGAAGCCAATACCATGAATTACATCAACTGTGGGCATCCGTTCCCAGTCTGGCATGCATGCAATGACACGAAGAAGTCGGTTGGGTTGCTTGGCAGCGTGGGTGATCCACTCGGATTTAGCGAGGATCTCAGAATTGTTTCAAGCCTTAAGAGCGTAAGTATCGGGGATGTCGTGATCGTTCATTCAGATGGTGTACCGCTGAGCCGCAGCCGCAGAATTCTGAAGCGGTATTTCGAAGAGGTCGACAGCGGAATCATGATCTCTGCAAAGCGTTTGCATGATGCCAGTGTCAGAGAGTTCGTGCGCACCGGTCATGAACCTATTCAGGATGACGTCAGCCTCGTTGTCTTTAGAAGGCAAAGTTGAAATCAAGCGGTCTGCTGGATTTGAAGGGAAGATAACGAGCTATTGATGACCCGTTCATCCGAACTGGCAGGGCGTGCCATGTATCGTACGAGTTTTTCGAGACGCTCGCGCTCATGTGACTTGATGGCAGTTTCTGCATGCGACCGCAGGAAGTCTCCTTGCGGGGCAGGGCATATCCACCTGCAGAAACGCGCGCGGTGATCTCTCTAAAATTCTAACATGTCATTATTAATGGTATTTTTTTTTTTAATTCCCTGTTCGCCTCAAGTCACCGGAGCAGATGTCCGATTCCCGACCACATGGGTTTTCTTCAGAGCGAGGTTCTTGCCGTGAAGTACGTTGGAACGGTTCTTTTTTCAGCAATGGTCGGTGTGTCCTGTGGAAAAACACAGAACAACAATTCACAAGGCGCACGAGTGACAGTGGCGCCTGGAGAAGAGGCGCAGTTTGGCTACTTGCGTAATGATGATGAGCTGCTCGGAGTGCCGTTCAAAACCCTGAATGGGCTTGCTGTCATTGGTGGTCACACCTTGCTGCCGAGAGACATGTTGCTGACCTCTCTGGGACAGGATGAACTCGGCTTGTCATCGCAGCCACAAACATCATTATGGCCGGGTGGACGGGTCCCATATGAGTTGCCTCCGAACATGGAGTACAAGCAAGAGTGGGCAATGATGCAACAGGAGTGGGCTCGGGCAGGAATCCGATGGGAACCTCGGAAGCCTTCTGACAAGGAATTTGTTCGAGTGAAGATGGGGCTACCCGAAGGAATACAGGCTTGTGGTGTTTCATTTCTGGGAAAGATACCTCAAAAAGCCTATAACAAAAAAGATGGTCCTGGTCAGCCGTTGTGGCTTGCGAGCATTGCTCAAGTCCAAGAGTTTCAGAAGCAGGGCTCTGCGTGCAACATGCAGCTGACGATCAATCACGAGGCCGGGCATGCCCTTGGTTTCATGCATGAACATCAGCGTTCAGATCGCGACCAGTATGTCAGTTTTGCAAGCAATGCGAAAGCAAACGACCCTAACTTTGGCAAAGTTGAGGGGAGTAAAAACTTCGGTCCATACGACCTGCTCTCCATTATGCATTATCCTACGGCTGCGACCGGTGCACTCAACATGCGCACGAAGAACGGCGATATTATTCCTGAGAGTGCATCGACTTTGACCGAGGGTGACGTTGCTGGTGCGCGCGCTGCATATGCAAAGGAGTTAAAAGCTCCAAAGGCCACAGCCACAACTCCCCCTGGACCTCGCCCAAAGGTGTCGCCTACGCCGGTGAAAACACCACCTCCGAACTCAACAACACCACCTCCGAACTCAACACCACCTCCGAGTTCAACACCACCTCCGAGTTCAACACCTCGATCCGGAAGTGAGGCCCAAGAAAAGCGCTGCCTTGTTGTCCGTGGCAATCAAGAGCAACTGTTCAGCGGTGAATTGAGTCGTCCAATGTGCGAGAAACGTTGTGAGTCTTTTGCCGAAAATGAGCACCGGCGCTGCTCTTGGGGTGGGCTTGTCTTTAGAGCACATCCGGAAGACCGTTGTGTTGTTCGAACCGAAGATGGTAAAAAGTTCGAGATGAAAAGTGTGACGTTGTCAATCTGTAAAAATCAGTGTGAATTTGTTGATATTGGAAGTGCTCTGAAAAGCTGCACGTGGGGTTCGCGAAATTTGAAATAATTTTCAAGTTATCCCGCGCCGCCCCACGACAGTTCAGGCTGAAGGTATCGGTTAACAAGGCGGTCTTAATTTGCCCTGAAAAACAGTGATGCGTGCTTCCATGAAGTGCGTTGACCTTGGAGCAGTGTTTGAAATGTTCCATCGAAGATTGGCTGGTCTGAGAAAAATTGGAAAATAGTTCGTGTCAGTTGGCATTCCAGCATCGGCTCCTCGGACTAATGGAGCCCTTTTTGCATTACATCCACTGAAAAATTCAAACCGAAGCGTTCGCCCGCATCTCCCCATTCTGTGTTGGCGGAAATCCATCAACTGACGCGAGCGCTCAAACGCACTCTTCAGACTCCAAGTTCAGGTACACCTCTTGTGCAGGTACTTTCATATCTTTCTTGACACGCGACTGAGCAGCAGCGCGTGCAACGGTAACGGCGGCCTGCTCGATTTGAAGGGGAGATAACTATCGGTATTCCCTTGCAGTACTGCTGAAGATTCAATGGTTTCTTTGAAAATGCCGAAGAGTTTATTGGAGATAATCACAGGAGGCTTCGGTAAATGGTGTATTCTAAGTATGTTCTATCTGTGTTTCTTTCAGTTTCTCTCATTGCTGGTTGTGGATCGAGCGCAAACGAAAACGTAGGATCGGCGAGCGAACAGGAAATCAGCGTGGCTGAGGAAACTCTGGCGAATTACGCGACTGCCTCCGAGGTTGAAGCGCTCGGATTGGGCAAGACGCCCCCGAAGAAGACTTTGGGACAAAAGGCTGATCAGAAAATTGCACAGAACGCTCAACAGGCAGCTGCAAGATCGAAGCGTGCAGCAAATATTCAAAAGGCGATTTCGGATTTGCGCGCAGCTCGAGCTTTGCCCCACGCAAAGGTCGCTGAGGCCAATGCGAAGTGCGCTGCGATCAGCAGCGCAGTTGTCTTCCTCAAGTCGACAAACGACCCCAAAAGACCTTTTGATGGTTTGAGAAAGGGATTCAGAAAGGCTCTGCGTGACGAGAAGCAAAAAGCTCTTGCTAAGGTTGGTGTTGTGAGCTGTGGCAAGCTGAAGAACATTGCTGCTCAGCTCCCACCTTCTGCACCTGTACCGGCGACTCCAGCGGATGAGTTTGTCGCTGAGTCGGATCCTCTCGACGAAGTAGTTCTCGCTCCGGGCGAATAACATTGGATAACTAAAACTCCCCATCACGCCTCCGGGTTGTGGTGGGGAGTTTTTTCTTGGGTGCGTTTCACACACCGTGGTGCAGAGAGAATTTCAAGGTGAAGTGAAAAATTATGTGCTGGATTTTCCAGCTGCGCGAGCCTCGCGCTTTTCCTTCAATTCCATGATTGTGGTCGAGTGAAGCGGTTGGGCTTTTTCCTTGGGATTGATGTGGGTCTTTGCGAAATTCACGGCAATTGCTGCTTCGGAAAAGCCGGTGGCAATGAGTTTGAGCTTGCCGCGGTACTCGGCAATGTCGCCGGCCGCATAGAGACCCGGCAGGTTGGTTTCCATGCATTCATTGACCTTGATTCCGTCGCCGCTGAGCTCAATGCCCCACTCGCGGATTTTCCCGAGTGAGCTGTTGAACCCGAACATCACCAAAGCGTCGTCCACTTCGATCACGGAGCGTTCGGTGGTTTCGGTGTTCTCGAGCACGATGCGTTTGAGGTTTGTGTCTCCTTCAAAGCCAACGACCTCGGTGTTGGTCAGGATGCGCGCATGGGTTGCCTTGAGCTTGTTGACGCTGTCATCATGCGCACGGAAGCGGTCGGAGCGGTGAACCAGAGTGACCTCGGCAGCAATGCTGACCATCTCGTTTGCCCAATCGAGCGCCGAATCACCTCCGCCAATCACAACCACCTTGCGGTTACGATGAATTTCCTTGTTTAAAACCGCGTAGCTCACGCCTTTACCTTCAAACTCAGCCGCGCCGGGTGCCATATGCTTTTTGGGACTATAGGATCCGACACCCGCAGCTATCAGGAGTGTTCGGGTGAGATGGATTTGCCCGGATTGGGTCGTGAGTTCCCACACCCCGTCTTCGCGCCTGTTCAGGGTTTGGGCAATTTCTTCAAGCGCCAGAACCGGCTTGTAGGCCATCGCCTGGGCCACGAGGTTGTCGACCAGATCCTTGGCGAGAACCTTCGGAAAACCGGCAACGTCATAGATGTACTTTTCAGGGTAAACAGCTGTCAGACGCCCACCGAGTGCAGGCATCGAATCGATGATCTTGCACGAGGCGTTGCGCAGGCCCGCGTAGAAGGCGGCAAAAAGGCCGGTGGGGCCACCACCAAGAATCGTGATGTCGAAGATGTTTTCTGTCTGGTTCATCTGAGCTCCGGAGTGTCGGGATCATGAGCGCGGCATGTGCCTCAGCGCGTCCAATCAGCCTTTCCACCAAGGAGTTCGATGCTGTCAACAAGAATGCTTGCAGCTTCGCGCAACTGCTCATCATCAGGGCGAATGACAATGTTTGGATCTTCATTTTTGGCCTTGGAATGGGGATCCTGGCCGGTGCGCGGGGTCTTTTTCTGGGCGGCCGTGGTTGAGCTCATGGCTGCGGCTCCGGTCGAAGCCACCTTCTGGGTGGCCCCTGCTCCGGAATTCGAAGCGGTTTCGGCCAAAGGTTTATCCGGTGCCTTCAGGCTCACCTCGGTGTTGTCCTTTTCTTTGCGTGCCTTTTCAATTGCAGCAAAAACCGGCTTGAATTCTTCAGTTGTTTTGACTCGCGCTTCGCTCTTTTGCTTCAACACAGGAATGATAGCGCTGAGATCCTGAATAGGTTTCAGACCCGCAGACGGGTTGATTGTCGTGTGGGGCAGGGGAAAGTCGTTTTCTGCTTCACCAACTTCACTGACCTCAAAGACATCGGGGATCTGGATATCGCTCGGAACTCCTTCAACCTGATTGCTGCGACCGCTTGGTCGGAAGAATTTGGAGATGGTGACTTTGAATGCGCCATCGGATTCGCGCCCAGCGGAGCCTGGAAGGTCGATGACACTCTGCACTGTGGCTTTGCCATAGGTGCGAGAGTTACCGAGAATTAAGCCGCGGCCATAATCCTGAACAGCACCAGCGAGAATTTCGCTGGCAGAAGCGCTTTGTTTGCTGATGAGAACCGCCAGCGGTCCGCGATAGCGCACACCGTCTTCTGGGTCATCTTTGCTTTCGACACTGCCATCGCGGTTCTGAACCTGCACAACCGGGCCTTTATCGATAAAGAAACCTGTGAGGCGCAGACATTCCTCGAGGTCGCCTCCACCGTTGCGGCGCAGGTCAAGTACGACACCGTCGACCTTGGCAGCATTAAGCTTCTTTAGCTCACGGTCGATGTGGTTACTTGAGCTGAGGAAGTCGGTGCGTCCTGATTTGCTGCCTTGGTAATCAATGTAGAAACTGGGTAGGTTAATGACGCCTATTTTTTTGTTTCCGAGAGTCATGATGTCAGAGCGTGCTTCACTGTCAGCCAGGTGCACGATGTCGCGCTCAAGTTCGATGAGCTCGCGTTTGGTTTCGCTCGTGAGCGCGTCTTTGCGCAGCAGCTGGAGCTTAACTACAGTTCCTTTTTGACCGCGAATAAGCTGAACAACTTTGCTGAGATCCATGTCGATGACGTCGACAAAACCATTGCCGTCGCCTGAGTCTACAGCGATGATTTTGTCACCTTTTTGAAGTCGTCCATCGCGCATGGCTGCGCCACCAGGGATCAGCGATTCAACCGTGGTGTAGCCATCCTGTTGGGTTAGGCTTGCACCGATGCCAACGAGCTGGAGGCTGAAAGCCACTCGGAATTCGTCTTGATCCTGCGGCGCCATGAATTGTGAGTGTGGATCGAGAGATGAAGCAAATGCATTGAGAAACAAGGAATGAACTTCGTCGGAGGATTTCTCCTGCATCGTTTTCTTGAACAAGGCGTAACGTTTGTTGATGCGGGTTGCGATGACATTCCAGTCTTTCTCGGTCTCACGCATATTGAGCGCAGTGAATTTGAGAAGCTTGCGCCAGCGCTCACGCCGCTCTGCATCGTCACTTGCCCATGTGATCTTTTTGCGGTCGGTCTCGAGCTTTTCATCGACGGAGAAGTCCATAGGAGTCTTGAGGATATCCTCGATAGTGCGCACGCTCTCCTCAGAGCGCTGCAGATACAATGAATAGATATCAGCAATGAATTTGCAGTCTGTTTTTTGGAGGAGATTGGGAATCTCTTTCTCGATTCCCTCAAACTTTTTGATGTCCTCAGCGAGGAAGAAATTCCTGCCAGGATCAAGGATTTGAAAATAGCGCTGAAAAGTGCGTTTTGAGATCTCTTCATCGAATCGACGATAAGCGTAATGCGCTTTGAGAAAGTCACGCACACGGAACTGCATGGTGGAGCAGCTCAAAAAGCCTGAGCTTGCCGGACGGCCGCTGCGCTCTCTGCCAGCGTTGGCTTGGAAATTCGGAGCAAGACGCGGATAAACAAACGCCTGAAAACCCAGAGCTGCAGCCATGACAGCGCCAAGAGAGAGTCCAAGAGCGAGACCTTTTCTTTTCATCTGGAGTTATTTCCTCGTGGGAATCCGAACCTGCCGGCGATCATTTCTGCCCAACGCAGAGCTGCGCTCAGGTTCATCGTCATGCGAATAAATAATAGTCTTGTTAAAGCGGTTGCGAGAGCCGGTTGCTGTCAGAAAGCCGGGTCGGGTAGGCATGAATTCCCCGCCTGCGGATTCGGAGTCGTCGTCTTCGGCGGCAAGGTCTTCAAAATCAGCTCCCGTCTCCGCAAATTTCCCCTCAAACCACGCGAAGAACTGCTCAGTGTGGTCGAGGACCCGAGCCTGTCCAGCAGATTCGACCCGCTCGAGAACTTCCTCGAGCCGATCGTGGAGGCGGGTGTAGTTGTCATCCAGCCATGCAACCCACAGAGATGCTTCTTCATCTGTGCGCACAGTTATGCGGTGTCCAAAAGTTTGTTTGAGGCGGTCTCGGACTGCTCGTAGGACTTTTTCGCGGTCTGCGGTTGAGACTTCCGGCTCGAGGTCCAAGGTGATATGCACGGTTGCCATATACATGTGGGACCGCCTTCTATGTTGGATTCGTCTACTTTCCAATCTATCTGGAATCCGTCTTTTTTTGAACAGGGCGGTCTCTTTGAATTGTTTCGTCCCTGGGCGACATGGTTTTTGCGACATGGTGAGGCTTTTCCATCGCTCGATGCACTCAATGCCCAGATGAACGAAGGACGCGTTGCCTCTGTGCGCTCGGGCGGCGGCTTTCCGTTGAAGTGCGTCAAGCAGCAACGCATTGGCCGTGCTGCCCGGGATCAGCTCGGCTGGCGTGCCGATTACCAGTTGCGGATTTTCTTCTCGGGTGAAATGCCGACGCGGCCGGACAACTGGCATGATTTTTTCAATGCATGGAGCTGGATTCATTTTCCAAAAACAAAAGCTGTCATCAATCAAAGGCACTTCAATGCCATAGAGGAAAGCATGGCGTTCCCGTGGCGCAGGTGCGGCGGAAATCGCAATCGAGAGCAGGATTTTTTGACCTTGTTCGATGAAGGTGGACTTCTCGTTGTGACGTCTGATGATGCGCTGTGGAACGCGATTCAAAGCAGGCGTTGGGCTGAGATTTTTTGCGATCAAAAAACAAGCCTGCACGAGCGTGCCGCTTTTTTACCTGTTGGCCATGCCCTCCATGAATGCGCACTGGCAAAGCATCCACGCATACATGCCAGCGCTGTTCGTGTTGACTTCGATATTTCCAATCTGAAGAAGGATGGCGGTGAAATAGATTTGCGTGAACTGGCGTGCATTGACGAAGCTGCGGCACTCGTATTGAGCCGAAGAAGCGTGTTGCGCTCTCCAGACGATCTCCATGCACTTCCGATTTGGGGTTTGCCGGGTTGGCATCCTCGCGCCGGCCAAAAAGAATTTGTCGCCGACACCACCTACTTTAGGTGATTTGCCGGCGACAAGTGAGTTCGCTTGCGGTGATGGCTATTGTAGCCAAGAAGCCTCAATTACTTGGCTTCAGCCTTCCAGCCCTTGGCCATGTCGTCGCTCTGGTGAGTGACACCAAAGAGGATGACACCGGGCTTACCGATCGAGTTGACCTCAGCGGCCTTGCTTCCCTTGCGCTTGAGTGGGATTGTCGCCCCTTTATTTTCAAGAGCTTCTTTCGTGAGCTGAGCAATCAGCTGCGCGTGATCAAGATTGGTGTCGAAGTTTGGCAAGAGCACAGAAGCGACGCCAGACTTTGCAAGAAGTTCCTTCACTTCAACATTCATATCGTACTGTGTTGCACGGTGATGAGTTGTGAATGAGAGGCGTCCATCCAATGCAACGTTCTTGCATCCATCCTTCACCATCTGAGGCGCAATTTGGATTGCCTTGGGAGAAACCCACTTCGCTCCGGGGAAGAAGTCGTCGTTAAGAAAACCATGGTAAACATTAAAATCAGGCATCGCCTTGCGCAGTTCAACCACACTCGCTTTCATTTGCGTAACAGCGCTGTCACCCGTGTTGATGAGCCACATGGGAAGACCATGGCTTCCAGCCAATATACACACTTCCGAGGGTGATTTTCCTGGGAACGCCGCCGCGATGTCTTCGCGCAATGATTTCGCCATCACTTGAGTGAAGCGTGGATCTTGACCGTAATGCGCCAGACCAACAACTTCTGCGTCGTAGGAAGGATTCTTCTTCAGCCACTTGAGCACATCTTCCATGTTCTCACCGCTCGAAGCATAAGAGAACTGCGCACCTTTGTTGATGACAACGATTTTTGTAACGCCGTCTTTACGCATTTGTTCAAGAGTGTCGTCGATGAAGGGTGTGGTGAAATTGAAACCCACATATGCCTTTGCACCAGGGATGAGAGTTTCGAGCTCTTTGGTGATAACTTCGACTTGGGCGAGAGAATTCGAATAGTACCGTGTCGGGCCGATGATATCATACTGCTTACGTACGGTGCCGACGGAGAGGCGGTATGCAGGGTCTTCTACCAGCTTACGAGTCCACATAGGCAATGGAATGCCCACGTTCTTCTGGAACGACACCTTGATGTAATCTTCAAGCTGGGTGTCAGGGTTGTCGATGTCACCGTGGGATGCAAACAGCAATCCAACTTTTTCGGTGCTGGCGGTGGATTGTCCAGATTGAACATCAGATAGCGATGCGCGGCCGCAGGCCACCATGCTGCCCACTGCCAACAAGGATAAACCAGAAATCAGAGCGCTCTTGAAACTAATCATGACGGACACCTCCTCTAATGTCGCTCGGGATATTCGCCGAGAGGGCGACCCTAGCGCGCTCTGTTGAAACCACGAAATGTTTATTTGTACAAGATAAATTTATACAACTGAAAAAGCTCGATTTATGCTGCCGTTATCACCTCTGTAATGTCCTGTTGTTTTTTTAGATTGATGAAAACAATGCGATTTTTGTTCATTCTTTTTATTTCGATTGTTTTTATATTTTTTAATGTTCTCAGGCTTTTTTTTAGAAATTCCGATGACACCGCCGCGGAGGGTGAGGCGGTGCTGCACAAGATTTTAATGCTCTGTGGTTTCACAATACTCATACCGGCTGGCTGCAAACCACGGACAGACTCGGACACCAGCATGACGCGGGGCACTGCTCTCGTTGGTAACGAGACGTTCAGAGCCTCATTTGTTTCTTTGCGCATAGTTTTCGACAAAGAAGAAACCGCTTCGTGTAGCGGCGTGCGAGTGGGGCCGAGACATGTGCTCACTGCAGCGCATTGTCTCGACAATGCGAAATTGGTTGAAGCAACAACTTTCGATGAGAAGATGCAGCGCAACGTATGGAAAGTTGCTGCGTGGAAAGTGCATCCACGTTGGCTGGGGTTCAAGAATCAAACCG
>JBILKM010000011.1:0-69722 GCA_044376695.1 Silvanigrellaceae bacterium | reverse complement strand
CCAACATGCTTTGCGTCAGCCGCTCAAGAAGTTCATCGCCATTTTGAAGAAAATCGGCGACCATTTCTCGGTCGACCTCGGGCCCAAGCTCCGCTGTCGGCTGGGGCAGAGATTTCTCTTGAGAGAATAGCTCGTCCACGGGCAGCTGAAGTATGTCGACTCCCATTGTGTTCTGCTGAGCAAAACTTCCCTCGGCATCTGTGCTTGCCAAGGTGGTGTTCGTTTGCTCATCTATCACTCTGGCACTTTCACCGCGACGGGATTGCCCCCCCCACAGCCCGCACCATTTCTCGCCCAAAGATTGCAAGCTGGACAGAGATTTCTGCAGCAGACGAACATTTCCATCGAGGATTTGCTCAATCAGAGACTGGTCGAGCTCAGCTGCAAAAACGAAAAGGACGTGCCCATCTCGTGCGCGCTCGATCAAAATATCAGCAACCGAAACAATACGAGGCCTCAGATCATCGCAAGATGATCTGCATTCAAAAGCATAAAAAAATTCTGGCCGCTGAGCGTAGGATTCCCAGAGCTCTTTCTCGGGATCACTGAGTGTCTCGCAATCTTGTGATTCAAATGCTGCTTCTGCACCGCTCGATGACTGCGAACCAACACAGAAGGCCTGGGCCTGCATTTCTAGATCGGTGTAGAGAGATTCATCGACCGACTGGCCACCAGTGATAAAAATCTTTTCTAGAAGCAGCTGACATTCTGCGAGCACTTCAAGATCGCCGGATTCAAGCCGCGACCGGGATGCACGAACTTCGACGAGTCGATCTTCAACAAGATGAAGGGCAGAGACCACTCGTGTGAGTGTCGCAATCTCAGCCAACCCCTTCAGAGTGTGGAGAATCCTGAAGAGCTCGTCGACCTCGGAGCGGCCAACCTCCTGCCCCTTCTCAAGCACCGAGTTCATGAGAATCCAGACATTCGAGAAACGCTCGACTAATTCGCCGCTCTCGGCTCTGAGTTCTCTCAACATGTCCTGACTGAGTTCCATATCAATCCCACCTCTCCCTCAGTTTAGGTGCTCAATTTGTAGGCTTCTGGTTAGCCCTCGCCCAGTGGGCCGCGAAATTGTCGTAGAGGAACTCTTCTGCCCACACGGGTGCTTGACTGAATCGTCATGCTAGACAAGACCTGCTGGAGGGAGAATGCTGAATATGTTTGAAAAGATTGTTCTTGCGAGCGCATCACCAAGGCGGCGTGAACTGCTCAAGGCTGCAGGATTTGAGCATGAGGTTATTGTCGCAAACATTGAGGAAAAACGTCGCCAGGGCGAACGCCCGGAAGATTATGTCCAGCGCAACGCCAAAGAAAAAGCACTGGCAGTCTGCAACACCCAGCCTGTAGCCGTGGCCAAGGCGGTTGTTTTGGCAGCAGATACAATCGTGGTGGCGTTCGACAACGAGGTTCTGGAAAAGCCGGCTGATGCAACTGAAGCGAGACGCATGCTCGGCAAACTCTCTGGAAAAACACATCGTGTTCTGACCGGCTACGCACTCTGCAACGGAACAACCGGTGAGGTGCTGGATTGTAGCATCGTTCAAACTCAGGTTCTCTTCCGCGACCTCTTCAGCGATGAAATTGAAGGATACATTGCAAGCGGTGAACCCTTCGACAAAGCGGGCTCCTACGGTATCCAAGGACGCGCCCTCACTTTTGTGGAATCGATCGAAGGCAGCTACACGAATGTGGTTGGCCTTCCGATGTCACATGTGGTGTTGTCGCTTAGACGATTGATGCCAGGCCTCGAGGGATAAACAGAAACATGCCATTCAATCCGAGTGAAAACGACACTGCTGTCGCACGACTCGAGCTCGTCCGTTCCCGGATTGCGACGGCAGCTTTTCATCGCCCGCATAATGGCGCGGAGGTGACTCTCATTGCTGTCGGTAAAGGACATCCCTCGGAGAAAATCAGGGAGCTCTACGCACTTGGACTCCGAGACTTCGCAGAAAATTACGCTCAGGAGTATTTTAGAAAACGCAACGAACTAAGCGATCTTGCGGACATCCGCTGGCATTTTATTGGCCATCTCCAGACCAATAAGGCGAAAAAAATAATTCAGACAGATTGCCTGATTCACGGGCTCGATCGGATGGCACTGCTTGATGAGCTGCTCAAAAGTGCTCAAGCGAGCGCTCCCACGAGAGTGCTTGTGCAGCTTCAGGTCGACCCCAATGATGCAAACAAATCAGGCTGCACTCTACCAGAGGCTCATGAGCTCTGTGCAAAGATTTCAGAATCCCCCGGACTTCTCTGGGAGGGATTCATGGGTATGGGCCCCGCTGATTGTGAGCCAGAGGCGCTTCACCGTCTTTACGAAAAGTTCATGCTCGATGCGACCGAGCTATGGGAGAAACACTCACTGCGCGACCCATCCCGACAGCTGCGCCCAATGAAAATATCACTTGGCATGAGCGATGACCTTGAAATTGCAATTCGTTGCGGTTCAAATCATATCCGCATCGGCAGCGCGCTCTTCGGAGCACGTCCGCCCCGCTCTCAAGCGACCTGAGAGCCGCCCTCGAGCGACTGAGCATACTCACGCAACAGAATCTTTACATCCAGCGGACTATACTCAGGCCGAACCTCAAGGATTCGCGCACATAGGCCACTGATATGAGCTGCAGCATAGCTCGAGCCGGAAACGAACAAAGACTGATCGGCGGGTCCTGCAATCGGCACATTCACACCTAGACCCGAAAACTCGATAACAGAGCCCGAGTGAAAACGGACTTGCATGGCATGCGCCGCGGGCATCGCGTTGACACTGACACAATAGGTAAACGTGGCAGGATAAAGCCAATTCCCAACGTTGCTGCAGGCTGCAACAACGACGATGTTGGACTCATAGGCTCGTTTCATGAGAGCAACCAACCACGGAAGATGATATTCGCTCGATGTTCCCAGGCTCATATTTATGACCTGATATCCTTTGTCCATGACGTGGTCGAGCACATAACACAGGAGTGAACTGTCAGAGACATTGTTCTCGTCGAGGACACGAAAATGATCCACCTGTGCCTCGGGCGCAACTGAGGACAAACAACTCTGGACAAGACTGCCATGACCGGTGCGATCACTGTTCTCATTGGCCGAGAGCTCTTTCAGTTCGAGACCTTTACCGGTCAGCAAACAATCGAAGACTCGTCCACCTTTACCCCGCAGCCCGGGAAAATTGGGATTGACGCCGCTGTCAATGACGGCAATACGCACCCCTGCTCCCGTGCCGAGCAAAATACTCTGGAAGATCTTCTTCATATCCAACTTCATCGAAAATCTCCGCTGATTTAATTCTTAAGATGCAGCATTGAAATGGACTCTTGAAGCTGGATTTTTATGCTTCAATTTCATACGCAGTTCACTAATACCCTGGCAGGCGTGACGACAAACGTCTTCATAATTCGAACAGTTCAAGCCAGGAATATCAAAAACAGCGACCGCGAGAGGATTTTCGAAAACCACAATTGGAAAATAAACTCGTGAGTGGACAAAATCGAAGGCCATTTCACGCCCGGACAACGCCAAATCACACTGCAGTTTGTCGGCGTTCTCGAGTTCGATTTTCCTCAGCCCAGAGAGTTCGATTTTTGCACTTTGACTCGAGCCGAACCAAACACATCCCGATTTGGCCCCAACTCTCTCAGCAAAACCATTAAGCATCTCAAGCACCGGAGCAGGGTTGTTTGAAAGTGCCGTCTCAACTTCCACTTCGGCGCGCTGCGCCAGAACGAGCAACTCTCGCTGCAGCAATTCCATTTGTGCAAAAAGATCGGCTGCAGATTGTTCGGTTCCAGGGCTCGTTTTGACTCCCTCAGGGGGATTTTTCGGGGATTGTCGCGCCATGATGTTGAACTCCTCTGCTCCTATTGTAGCCAAATTTTGGCAGAGGTTAATTCTTTGAGTGACACTCTGTTGCCGGGCAAACTCTTCCTGAAAACGACTAAAAAAGCGGACAGCCTAGACTTATGGCCTTTGTGAGGCTATTCATATTAAAGAGTTTTATTCGATTTTTAGCCTCATTTTATTTCAAACATGGGAAATGAACGAAGATGCTGAGGGTTCGACTACTGACTGCATTTGTTCTGGTGCTCGTCCTGTTCTGGTGTGTCACCTTCAGCACCCATATCGCTGTCCCTGTCATTCTTTTCTCACTGGGTACTCTTTTTGCCGGTGCAGAGTTCGTGGCGATGCGCTGGCATGTCATCGACGGCCAGGCAGCCATCGAGCGCCCCCACCCGAGCTTAAGACGTGAACATTGGGGAATCGGAACCTGCTACGCGTTGTGTGTGCCGATTGAATGGTATGGCCCCGAACTCTTTGGCCAGCCCCCGGCCATGGGAACCTCTCTTGTTTTTGCCTGGATTGCACTCTGCACAGTCTGTGGTTCTGCATTTTTCTATCGGCGTGAGATCGACCTCGAACACTCGACCCACAAGCTCATGAACGTACTCGCTGGATTTGTTTACATATCCATTCCTGGCGTCATCATGATGCGCCTCAGTCAAATCGAAATCCCAGGAACTCCGCGCGGAATCGCCCTCTACTTCAGCCTTGCCTGCATCTTCATGGGTGATGCCGGAGCTTATTTCGTTGGACGCTTTCTGGGTAAACGCAAACTCATTCCAAAAGTTTCGCCCAAAAAGACCGTCGAAGGCGCACTCGGGGGATTGTTCTTCAGCGCCATCACTGGTCTCGGTGTTTGCGCATATTTCAACCTCCCGTTCTCACCTCTGCTGGCTTTTTTCATGGCTTTGGCAGTCGGTGCCTCGGGACAGGTGGGTGACCTTGCCGAAAGTGCGCTGAAACGAACCGCCAACGTCAAAGACAGCGGCAGCTTGTTGCCTGGGCATGGTGGCATGCTGGATCGAATTGATTCCCTGCTTTTCGGCGTCCCACTGGCCCACCTGCTCTTCCTGTCGCTCTATCGCTGAGGGTTCTCACTCAGGCACGAAAAGTAAGGATTTTATGGCAGTGTAGTCCTGCCTTAAGCCTTCAATGAAAAATGCAGTGTGAAGTTTGCCTTTCTCAAGCGATGCGCAACCGATGCATTGCGACAATGGCACGGGGCTAATCAGGCACGAGCCGTCTGAGCGGCTGCAAGTGGACACCTGGGGCAGAGTAGCAGCAGCAATAGCCTGAACCTGAGCATCCTCGTAGCTAGCCCAGCTGCCCTTGTAGATGAGCAAAGAGGAGAGCGGAGAAGGCGAAAAGAACAACTGCCCGGATTCCATTTTGAAAGACACATTACCCTCGAGGGCGTTCGCAAACTGCGGGGCCACTCCACAACTCCCGAGCCACCTCATCAGCAGACTGCTTTGAGCACCGGAAGAGGAATCTGATGTTTCGTCTTTCTCGGATTGTTGCGCCTGACGATCGAGGCACTCAAGGACTCGCTGGTTTTCACACGTCACAAACTGTCGACTGCCAGACGTCAGGCTGGAGCATATTCCAAACGAGTTTCCATTCGCCAGAGCAATTTTGTTCGACCATTTGTATTCAGTTGCAGTTGCTTTTCGGGAGGAAACAATGAATGCACCTGACATTGGCAGGCTCGGATTTAGAGCATTAGAATTATATTTAACCGGATCAACAAAAAACGAAGATGCACGGATGCGGGTGAGCAACTGCGAGCTCAGGTCTGCGGCAGACATTCCGACAGTGTCAGTCAGGCGGAGAGAGTCCACCTGCAATGAAAATCTCCATGAAGTGTCGTTTGCGATGTCGGGAGGCTGCTCAGCATCTCCCCCACGACAACCCCCAATGAAAAGCGCAAGACATATCAGACTTGTTTTTAGACAAGGAGTTTTCACGGAGTGCGCTTTCAATATTGAAAATGATAGTGAAGCGAAATCTGCGTGGTTGCCGTGCTGTAATTGATTCGTGTGGAAGGCCAGAACACTCCACCAAATCCAGTTTCAAATGATGTTGAAATCTCTCTGAGTAAGGAGACTTCTACTCCCACACCCAAAGCAGATTGGAACGAGCTCTGCGCCTTTGCTGCTTCAGATTCCTTTACGCTCTGAAGACCTGCCTGAAGAAAAAAATACGGAAATGAACGTCCGACAGGGGTAAACATCATGTGATTCCACTTGACCATCACACCCGATGCATCTGACTTTTCTTGCTTGTTTGAGGAAAATTGAAGAGCGAGGCTGATAAAGTCGCCTTCAAAGACTTCGTTGCGCACACCAAGTGCCGGACTCCCCCATGTGGAACCACCATTAGGAAAACCCGCCGAAAGCGACCATGGCCCGAGAAGCTGAAATCGGCTCGGTGTGTTGGGACTTTCAACAGCAGAGGGCGCAGCGGTCGCGCGCATGGAGAAATGCTCAGCCAGAGACAACCACAGACCCAGCAGACTCAAGAGAACGATGCGGAAGGATGACACCACCACTGGCAGCCTCACAATGGGCAAGACCTTTGAAAGCGTCGCAGAAACGCATCATGAGCTCGAGACTCTGTGCATGATTCAAACGAGGGTCACAATATGACTGATAGTTCAGAGCCAATTGGCTCTCCGTGACCCCAATTTCACCACCGACGCATTCGGTGACATCCTCGGCCGTAATCTCGAGATGCAATCCGCCCAACCACGATCCCATTTCGTGGTGGACTCTCTGCGACACCAAAACCTCTGCCATGATGCTATCAAAATATCTGGTTTTGACACCGTCAGACATCCGAACAATGTTTCCGTGCATTGGGTCGCAGGCCCAGGTCACGTGTTGCTTGGCTTCGCGCACAGCATTTACGAGCGCAGGCAGGAGTGTAGCGGCCTTGCTCTGACCAAGACGCGTGATGAGGGTGATGCGTCCCCACTCGTTGTTGGGATTCAATTGCTGCAAGAGCGCAATGAGTTCATCGGGAGACGTGGATGGGCCAACCTTGATTCCGAGAGGATTAGCAATGCCCTTCAGATACTCGACGTGAGCTCCCTCGAGCTGTCGGGTTCTCTCACCCAACCAAAGAAAGTGTGTTCCGAGATTGAAATACGAACCATCTTCTTCGCTCCAGCGTGTGAGCGCGGATTCGTAGGGCAGGAGCAATGCTTCATGAGATGTGAAGATAGGATTTCGCGAAAGAAACGCTGAAAGCGGAGCGAAATCTCCCCAGGCTCCCAAGACAGCGATCGACTCCTCGATGCGTTCCGCGATGTCGCGGAAAATCGGGCTTCGGGCATGTTCTCCATTAAGAGTCCAACGCCTTAACCGGGAGATGTCGTTCAGACCACTTTCTCCGACAGCGCGCATCCAGTTGAGGGTCGCGCAAGCGTATTGATAGGCGTCAAGCATTCGGTGAGGGTCAGGCCTGCGGGCTGCGGGCGAAAACTCAAAACCGTTGATGATGTCGCCACGATAGCTTGGAAGAGTTTGCGACTCTCTCTTCTCGGTTTCATCGGAGCGTGGCTTGCCAAATTGGCCTGCAATGCGCCCAATCGCAACAACGGGTTTTTTAACGCCCTGAGCTGCAAGAAGACTGAGCTGCAACAGTATTTTCATTTTCTCAGTGATAATTTCAGATTGACAGTCGATGAAGCGCTCCGCGCACTCACCGGCCTGCACCAGAAACCGACGCCCCTGCCCAGCTTCCGCAATCTGCTGACGGAGTTTGGTGATCTCGGAAGGATGAACAAGCGCAGGACGCTGTTCAAGCTGACTGAGAACGCGCTGGAGTTCTACGGCATCCGGGTAATCAACGAGCTGCTGCGCAGGTCGTGACTGCCATGAGTAAGGATGCCATTTTGAGAGAGTCTTCAACACACAAAACCCCGGTGCAAGCGGCAGCAGGACAGCAACTTTGCCCGCCAACCAGTGCATGAGGCACGCTAACCGGGTCAACCGGCCTTTGCAACAGTTCTTCGTGCAAGTTCGGAGATGATCAAAGCAGGTATCTTAGCGAGAGGACTAACAATTTGAATTCCGCCTTGGGCAATAGCCTCCTTGGGCATCCCAAAAACAACACAACTCGCCTCATCTTGGGCAATTGTGCAGGCACCTGCTTGGCGCATTTTTAGAATACCTTGAGCACCGTCGCGGCCCATTCCGGTGAGCACGACTCCTATGGATTGAGCACCCGCAACTCGCGCAACCGAATCAAAAAGCGGATCCGCTGCAGGACGCACACCGTGGATGGGTTCATCGCGTCTGATGCGCACAAAATACCGACCCCCGAGCTTGGCCAACGTCATGTGAAAATCACCCGGTGCAAGAAATGCAACACCTGCGCGCAGGGAGTCGCCGTCTTCGGCCTCGCGGACGGGAAAGGCACATTCTTGGCTCAGACTGCGGGCCAGATTTCTCGTGAACAATGCCGGCATATGTTGAACGACGAGAGTCGGAGGAATGTCGGCCGGTAATTGCGAGAGAACCAACCGCAACGCCTCGGGACCACCTGTTGAGGCGGCAATGCAGAGAATGAGATCCACATCTTCCTTGAGAGTCGCCGGCATGGTTTTGTTCATACGGCAGCCTTACTTCTGAGACTCATCAATTTAGAAGCAAACTCTTCCGGCCGCAGCACGTATTCTGCTGCTCCCACTGAAATTGCAGACTGGGGCGCAAATGCAAAAGAACTTGCCTCGGGATGCGTGACGAAAGTTTGGGCTCTGCGCTCACGCAATTGCAACAAGCCCTGCACTCCATCCTGCCCCAATCCGCTCATCAGGATTGCCACAACCCCTGAGTGATGGCCGGATGGCACAGCCTTGAGTGCAGATTGAAAGAGCATCTCGGCCGAAGGAAGCTGCAAGCACACAGGAGATGCAGAACTGAGTCTCATGACCAGTTGCCCGGCTGTACTCTCGAGGGTCAGATGCTGTCCCGCAGGAGCGAAATAAACCGTGCCGCGCATTGGGCAGACTCCATCCACCGCAACCTTGAGATCGAGTCGGGTCAGCTGTTTCCATTTTTCAAGATAAGATGAAAGCAAAGCAGACACAGAACTCACGGAGACAAGAATGGGGGGAGTGTCTGAGGGAAGAGATTTAAGAAACACCTCGAGGTCATGGTGTGCCCCACCATTGCCGCCCACTAGAACCAAATTCAAACCATCGGACAACTTGCCTGTAGGCTGACGCACTGCCACTGGCGAGAATGCCCTTTTGAAGTGACCTGATTTGACACGATCCAACTGACTTGCGGCTGCTACAACTTTTTGGACAAGGCTCTCAGCAAAAAAACGCAGTGCATTCGGGTCGAATTGTGCAGGCTTGTGGACAAATTCCAATGCACCCAAGTCCAGTGCACGCAGCGCGGCATCGTCATCCGGACGCAACGAAGAAACCATCAAGGTTGGCAGTGGAAAGTGCTGCATTAGTTTCTCAAGAAATTTGACCCCGGACATGCCAGGCATCTCAATATCAAGAAGCACCACATCTGGATTTTTTTCGACGATCACTTCGCGAGCCTCAAAGGCATCGCGTGCTACCCCGACAACCTCGACCTTACCCGACTGGCCAAGTACACGGCTGAAAATTGCACGCACCGCGGCTGAGTCGTCGACCACAACAACCTTAGCAACACGGTCAATGAGTGTTGAATGACCTCCCGAGGTATCAACGCCACCACTGCGATTCATCAGCTGGTGTTTCACAGAGAAATCATGCGTGCTAAGAATAACTTTACGCCCAACATTCCCACCCAAGTCGTTAGACAAAACAGGAATCTTGCGCTCCTTTAACCAAGTTAAAGCATAGTCGACATTGGTGCGTCCGATTGAATCTCCCAAACCAATGTTGTCGATAACCCTCGCACCACCATAGACCTTGGCCTGTAGACGCTCATGAGCAGCACCTTGAGCCAGCATCTCTTCGAGCATTTTTGGGAGAGAAACACTCGCGTAGCGAAGACTCGAGTTACCCTCCGCACCGCCGGGATGTGGAAGCAGATAGTGATTGAGGCCCGTGATGCGTCGTGCAGGATCATGCAGTGCAACCGCCACACACGATCCGAGGATTGTGGTGACTACGGCTGGTTCCACCGTCACGACATAATGTCCGGGAAAGAGGTATATGTTGTTCATTCAAGCCACACGTTTGATATCCATCATCAGAATGGATTCCTGTTCCACGACGCAGAGATGAGTGACCAACAACTGCCGCTCATTGAGAGGATGCAAGTCATTGAGCGGAAAATCTTGTACGTGCAGCATCTTCTCGACCCAAAGTCCAAAGCGCCGCTGGCCATCGGTGACCACAATGATGCACCCTTGTCCTGACTTTGCTTCGTGGGTTGCTCCTTTACCCAAGAGGCTGGCAAGATGGTAAATGGTGAAGACAACACCGCGCAGATTAACAACCCCCAGAATATTGGGACGGGTCACAGGCAAGGGATTCCAACGTCGCGATTCCAGAACCTCGATGACCTGCGCCATCGGCAAACCGAACTTCTGCTCGGCAACTTGTACAAGTAAGAAACTCGCGTGTGGGCCCTTATTCTTGCGTTCCTCTAACGCTTCTTGAAGTCCGTTGACGATATCTTCATTAAGCAGCATAAGCAGCCCCCATGAGAGACTCAGCATCAAGAACAAAAGCAACGTGCTCTGAATCGAGCAGACTTGTGCCTTTGAATCCGAGCAGTTTTTCAACAACGTTGTCGAAAGGGCGGACGACAGCCTCCAGCTGGTCAACGACCCGGTCTACCACGAGAGCCAGTGCATGCTCCTTGTGGGAGATAATCAGCACCAGAGAATCGGGCGAAAAATCGATCTTTTCTTTGGCACTGCCTTTCAGCGGTGATTCAATGAAAGAACGGTAGTCTCCCAGAGGAATCGTCACTCCCTCGTGCTGACAGGTCATCCGGCCGTCGACCTTCGAGAGAATCAGATCTTTGATCGGAGTTATCTTTGAAATACTGACAAGCGGGACAACAATCCGATGACCTCCACTTTCGGTCAGAAGCGTGTTCTCCACAAGCACTGTTTTTGGAACGGGCAATACAATGCTCAATCGGGTTCCCATGCCTGGTGTCGATTCAATTGAACATGTGCCACCTAGCTTGGAGATTTCGGTTCTCACGACATCCATGCCGACTCCTCGACCCGAAACACTGGTGATCTTTTCCGCGGTTGAAAACCCAGGAAGGAAAATGAGATCCACAGCCTCATGCGCAGGCATGCTCTGCATCGTGTCACGAGTAATCAGCCCCTTCTCGAGCGCCTTCTTCTTAATTTGCTCGGGGTCAATGCCGGCTCCGTCGTCGGCAATCGTGATAATGATGCGATCGGCAATTTGGTTGGAATGGATGCGCACCACTCCACATTCGGACTTATTCTTTGTCACCCTGACATCGGGCATCTCGATACCATGATCCACCGAGTTGCGCACAACGTGCACGAGTGCACTCGATAATGCCTTGGCGATGCTCTTATCAACACCGAGTTCGGTTCCGGTCATTTCAAGGCGAACTTGTTTCTGCAGATCAGAGGAAACCTGTCTGACAATCCGAGGAAACTTCTGGAATGCAACCTTGAGCTGCACCTTACGAACATCCATAATCTGTCCCTGGATCTGCTCCGAGATCTTATCAAGGGACTGATTCATTTCCTCGAGACGCTGCTTTTGTTCTTGCGGAAGTTCATATTTGAGAACCTGCTTCACGACCGCATGGTATGCATTCTTGAGAACAACCAGCTCACCGGAGAGCTCCATAAACGAATTGAGCTTCTCGATGGAAACAAACAACCCATCATCATCCTCATCCTTGGTGGGATGATCACTTGCCTTCATTGCTTGGGCAAGGCTCGGCAATGCATCTGCACTTAAAGCAGCACTTTCAACAACTGCAGATAGAGGCTCAGCGACGATCTGAGTGGCAGACCTTTCAACAGACTTTTCGGGCTCCTCAACCCAAATAATCCCGTCATCTTCTTGAACCCGAGGTGGCTCAGGAGGCGCCGAAACTGGGCTCATAAGCACCGCAGAAGAAGCATCCGGAGATTTCGCGACAGCCGAGATAGATGCCGTCTGCTGATTTACTGGTTGTGTTCCTACCTGACCTTCTGTCCAGCGGTTCAGCGCATCGACAAAAGGCTGCAGATTCACTGCGCGTTCGCGACCTTCCTCGAAGTCCGAGACCAAACTCTTGATGACGTCGGCACCCTGGAGAAGCACATGAGTCAGCGCCTGAGATGGCTTAAGCTTTCCTTTGCGCAAGCTCTGCAAGAGATTTTCGTAGGAATGTGTGACCATCGAGAGCTTTTCGGTTCCCGGAAAAGCAGCTGCGGAACCCTTAAGGGTATGCGCCTTCCGGAACAATACATCCACCACTTCAGGTTGGGGCGGAACTTCTTCGAGTTTGAAAATATAGGTATCGATATCCCTCAGAATGTCGTTGGCTTCTTCGCAGAAGACTTGTCGCAGGGCAATCATCTCCTGTTGTTCTTTATTGACTTCCTCAATGCGGGACCGCACGAAGAAATCAGCCTTATCTCTGAGGCGGACGAGATCCTCAGGTTTTTCAAGAAGATCATCAATACCAACTCGAAATCCATCGAGGACGGTTTGCTTGTCAGCAAATCCAGTCAGAACCACGAACTTTACACGTGGAAAATCAATTTTAAGGCGCCGGCAGAACTCAATTCCATTCATACCGGGCATTCGATAGTCACTGAACACGGCAAAACAAGGATTAGCTCGAGCAAACAGGAGCGCATCCTCAGCATTAGCGCAAGCCTGCACCCGACAAGCCAAACCCTGAAGGCTCTCCACGATGGCATCCCTCATGTCGGCATCGTCTTCGACGATGAGAAGAGTCTCATTCAATTTCTGGGAGCTCATGCTGCCTCTCCTTTCCGACCGACTTTCAACCTCTCGTAGACTGCAGGTGCTCTTGATTTAAGCCCTGGCGTGACGCCTACGACGGTTTCCGAATGACCAATAAACAAAAGTCCACCATGCCTCAGGCATCCTTCGATCTTCCGGATTGTGGAGTGAATCTCCGGCCGATCGAAGTAAATCATGACGTTCCTACAGAAGATGAAATCGAACTTTGATTGAAATGGATAGCTAGGAGTCATGAGATTGAAGGGTGCAAAAGTGATGCTATCGCGGATGGCCTTCCTCACCCGCACATATCCTTTTGAATTTCCTGTTCCTGCTTCAAAACTCGCCCTATATTGTTCGGGAACAGTATCCAACACTTCTTGTGGATAGACACCGCGCACAGCCGTGCGCAGCACATCAGTGTCAATATCAGTTGCTAGAATTTTCAAATTCCAACCATCACGTGCCGGAAAGATGGAGTTGAGTACCATTGAAATGGTGTAAGCCTCTTCACCCGTGCTACAAGCGGCACACCACGCCCGAATCTCACGAGCTCTCTTCTTTTCAGGATCACTGAGAAGGTCGCGCGACATCCGTGCAAGCACATCAAAATGCTGACCCTCTCTAAAGAAATGCGTGGTATTGGTGGTGATCGTGTTAATGAACAAATCACGCGCATCACGACGACCACCGACCAAGGCTGCGTGCAGTGATGAATAATCCGGTAGGCCGAGCAGAGGAAGTATTTTCATGACACGACTCGCAAGCAGTGTCTGGTTCTTTTCAGAGACGTTGAGGTTGATTCCAGTTTCTCGCCGCAAATACTCGGAGAGCTTCTGAAAGCCCAAGACATCCCGCTCAAGTTTTTTGAGGTTTTCCACCCCCGAATCCCACGACACAAAAGGCTCCTCTTTTTGTACCTGAGCGGTGTATCGGCGGAATCCATCAAAGCAGGACGTCAGATTCATGACAGAGCGTCGAAAACAGAACGGAAATTTTTCACAATTCGTCCGATACCCAAGTGTCTCTGTAAGGGGGAATACACGTGGAGCGTGCTGGTAAGAGAATCGCAGACGAAGGCCGTTATTTGAGCTTTCAACTTGCAACAGAAACCTATGCGGTACCGATCAAGGCGGTTTCTGAAATTATTGGCCTCGCCGAAATCACCCACGTACCAAATATGGCTGATTACATGAAGGGCATCATAAACCTGCGAGGACGAGTGTTGCCTGTTATGGATTTGCGCAAGAAATTCTCCCTACCACCTGTGGAATACACACGCGAAACCTGCATTATTATTGTTGAGATCTGGTCAAAAAAGGTAGGGCTGATTGTTGATACCGTTCGTGAGGTGATTGACTTCCGCGCGAAACAGATCGAACTCCCACCCGACATCGGTGGACACCCGCACACACAATGTCTCATTGGAATTGGTAAATTGACCGACCGAGTTGTGATATTGGTTGAGCCCAGCCTTATCCTGCGCCCGGAAGAGCTTGCTGGCCACGCCGGATTTTCCTCGGTCGCATAGAAGCTTTCTCTTAGAATCCACCCGACAAGAACAATCCCATTCCTACGAAGGCTGTGACGTCTTGGTTCCAGGCGACGTTGCCATCCTGACGGAATGAAAATCTCCGGAAAGTTCCTCCGAATTCGAGCAGCAAACCACTTCGTGACACAAACTGAAGCCGTGCCTGCCCTGGAAATGCGGTGTACATCTGATAATTATTGGCGTTGTGGCGTAGATAAACAGCCGAGATTCCAGCGGCGAAACAAGGCCGAACCGCAGCATACGAGAAAAAGCAGAGATCATAGAGGAATGCCGGTTCAATGAGCTGGTGCGCTGCCCGCGCAACCAACGGAAATTTAAGTTCATCTTTGTTTTGCGTGTAGAATGTGGAATGACTCGCAGAGAACACATTGGCAAGTGATGTACCTAAACCTTCAACATCGCTTCCAATGATGCGCGAAACTGCTAGACCATAGGTTGGGTAGCGCTGATCGCGCGACAAATTCCCTCGGTTGATCGAGGTGCCACCACGATTGGCGATGCTCACAGCGCCCCTCTCAGCGAAGGCTTGAGGTACCAGAAAAAAGACAAGAAAAGAGCAGACTACCAATAATTTCGGTCGTCTAGCGCTCAACTTCTCATTTCTAGGACTCATGAATAGCATCGAGAAAATCACCCTTTCCTGATTCATTTTCGGCGCTTTTGGCAAAAAATTGATCGCGGCATAGGAAAATATTTGGCTCTCAATGCAGTTTTTTTACCGCAGCAAATTCATACAAAACGCCAAAAAATTGCAAAAAAAATCAAAAAACAAGTTTCTGGATAAATCGCTTGCAACATTTTCCGATGGAATATCAGAGAGGTGATTCAATTGAAAAGGCTACACAAGAGAAGCCTTGCATTGATGTGGGCGAGTCTCGTCGTGATGATCATGACGGGATGTTTTCGCGCATCACCACCTCTCGAGGACGATGAATCAAATACTCCCGTGGAAGTTATTGTCGATGCGCAACCGACATCCACTCCAGAACCCTCGCCAACACCCGTGGCCGCACCCGATAGTCCAAACAATTCACCTCTCATCATGCAGATTTCGAATCTCAGTATTGATGAATTGACAACCTATCCCACATTGAGTTTCCGAATTTTTGATTTTGACGACACTGTGATGTGCAAGAATGTCATTCCGGTAAGCAACAATATCTCGACCATAAGAACAACGAGCACTGGAACTCAAAATCAAACCGCAATGACATACGGTGACATCACCATTACCGGCGGAGAGAGCACCGGCTGCGGCATTGCGATTACAACGCGTTACGCTTCGCTCTCACCTGTGGGTATTACTCTCTCTCTCGGCGATGGCAAAACGGTGAGCCAATCGAGCTTTTCCGTTCAAGTCAAATCGACCAACACCGCACCGCAGGTCATTGTTTCCGGGCAGACTAACGTAACACTCAGCGAAGATCAGAACCCGGCTATTGCGATCATGCTCCCACAGTTTCAGGATAACACTGCACGTGGATCGCCCGCACGGATGAATTTCGAGGTGTTGACGAACCCCTCGAAAGGCACCCTGGGAAGTTGGCCATCAGACCCGGGCGCAGCAGGCACAAGCATCACCTACACTCCTGCGCCAGATGCCAATGGCTCCGATTCATTTAGCTACAGAGTGTGTGACAACGACCCGGGGATTCTTCAATGTTCGCACGCGCAAACGGTGAATCTGGCAATAACACCGGTCAACGATTTACCGGCAATCTCCTCAATTTCAAACGCCAGTGTAAAGGAG
Source organism: Silvanigrellaceae bacterium (assembly GCA_044376695.1). Classification (GTDB taxonomy): domain Bacteria; phylum Bdellovibrionota_B; class Oligoflexia; order Silvanigrellales; family Silvanigrellaceae; genus RFOM01. The sequence goes on along the minus strand of JBILKM010000011.1, from coordinate 53,654 downwards.
TCTGCTTCCACATCTGTGAGTTTCACCATCTCCGACGCAGACAACACGGTCAGCTGTAGCAGCTCAGTGAGTTACACTTCGACAAACACCACTTTGGTTGCAGCCCCGGTTCAGGCTCCGGCGTCGAGTGCCATCACTTTTTCCGGCACGGGTTCAAACTGCTCAGCATCAATCACACCGACACCAAATCAGAGCGGAAATACAACTTTGAATTTCACGGTCTCCGATGGAACGAACACAAAATCAGCTTCATTTCTCCTCACCGTGACTCCTATCAATCACGCACCGACCATCAGCACTATCGCATCTCCACAATCCACGCAGGAAGAAACCAAACTGACACTCAACTTCACTGCCAGCGATCCCGACAAAGCCTATTCTTGCAGCTCACCCTATCTCAGTTTTGCATCGACAAACACAACACTGATTCCAAGCAATGCCGTGGTTTGGAGTGGAACTTGGCCGTCCTGCACGGCTGAAATCAACCCCGCAGCAAACCAAACCGGCTCGACGCAACTGACGTTCACCGTAACGGATGATGGGGTTGCGACCGACAGCACGGTAATGAGTGTATCGACAGTCTTTACCCTGCAGGTAACGAACACCAACGATGCTCCCACGGGAACAATCTCCTGTGGTGGAAGCAGTACTGCGGAAGTCCGCCTGAGTGGGCGAAATTCAGGAGCCTGGAGTTTGAGTTGCTCTGGTGCAAGCGACATCGACCCGGGTGATACACTCACTTACAAAATGGAGTACCAATCGGACCAGGATTTGTCTGGCTATACCTGTCCAGCAACCATCACTTCAACAACGGGGACGCTCTCAGGCACGTACACGGCAACGCCGAATTATGGAACTTGCCGTTACAAGGTTCGAGCCTGTGATGCTGCGTCAGTTTGCACGGCATACTCTTCATTCTCGGTTGAACTCAACCACTATCAACTCTCGATCTCAAGCGTAACAAAACCCACCCTCAGCGGAACTTCGAGCACCGTCTGCACTGTTTCGAGCCAGGCCACTTTTTCCAAGTCGGGCAACATCAACTCATTTAGCCATAGTGGGAATGTTAAATTTACGGGAGCCAGCGCAAAGACGGGCTCGAGTTCAAATTCGCCCACGAGTTTTAGTGACACATTCACTGGGACGTATCTCATCGATTCGCCCCCAGCCCGAGACAAATCACAAACTTCTATCTCTGCAGAGTTTTCGGTGAGCAATATCAGTTTTCTGAGTGGGATAAACAACAACGCAACTCACATACCCTCGCCTGCGATTTCGGCAGTCTCTTCCTCTTACGCCATCGACCGCACACTCGAGGATTTAAAAGCGCGAAACATTGCTGATCACAGCAATTCCATTTCCGAAAGCACTGTGAACCTAGATGGCTACCAGCCTGACTACGCGACAACATCAAGCGTTTGCAGATTGTGCACGGGGAATCTGGCTTCACTCACAGCAGCGAGCGGGCACAGTTGCCTTATCGATGTTTCCACTTTGAAATGTTGGGGCGGAAATTCTTCAGCACAGCTGGGCACTGCAAACACAACGACCTATAATTTCCCACAGCCCATCTCCATTTCAGCCTTTACCCCAGTTCAGGTTGCAGCAGGGTCTGATTTCACCTGCACACTTGGCAACGGTTCTTCAACGAGAGAAATTCGCTGCGCAGGAAACAACACTCTAGGACAGCTCGGACGATCGAGTGGTGCGACCAATTCCTTTGCGGCAGCAATCAATTTTTCTACCCGCACGCCTGTGGCCATCGCCTCAGCAAAATTTGGTCAATTTTCGTGCGCGATACTCAACGACTCTGGTGCCTCGACCTCTGGGCACGTCCACTGTTGGGGGTTGAATACCTCCGGACAGCTGGGCAATGGCTCAACCTCGACCCCGGCGGTGGGAACTGTTGTCGCCGTTTCGAAAGGCGCATTCTCGGCGAGCAATGCCAACGTCTTTGCTCTCGCTACAGGATTTCAGCACACATGCGCGATCCAGAATCAGGGGAGCGGAGTTAATACGGTTTACTGCTGGGGCGACGGCAGTTTAGGAAAACTTGGACACAATTCTCTGTCAAACAGCAGCGTCCCGGTTGCGGTGGATGCCTCACAGCTGGGAACCAACGTTCTCCAAATTGCAGCCGGGTACAATCACACGTGTGCATTGAGGTCGGGTGGAGATGTTTTCTGCTGGGGCGACAACTCGGTCGGACAGCTCGGCATTGGCTCAACAACATCGACCTCGGTGCCTGCTCAGGTCAGCGGCATCAATGCAAATGCCGTACAGATCACAGCGGGAGCGAATCACACCTGCGCCCTTCTCAACAACTTCAGCGTGTTCTGCTGGGGTCTTGGCAATACAGGGCAACTTGGTGTGGGCAGCGTGACCACGAACGATCAATCTGTCGATGACTGTAATTCGGGGATTGGGGCGGTCAACGTGACCTTCTGCAAAAAATCACCCACTGCCGTAACATTTCCTGCTGCCATTATCTCACCTTCAGCCGCTCCAGCTGTCGTGTCGATCTCTGCAGGTGAAGCCCATACCTGTGCACTGAGTATTCAGGGAACGAGCTACTGTTGGGGAAATAACACTTCGGGTCAGCTGGGTACCTCGAACACCCAACAGGTCTCTAGCCCTGCTTATATCTGCAACAGTTCAGCATCGTGCAACGCATCTACCCAACTCACCTCACCTCGCCCACGGATGTGCAGCAAATACGTGATCCCATAATTTTCGAGCCTGCAGTTGCTTTGCCCATTCCACAAAACACGATAAAGTGTCAGGCAAATTCTGGAGATCCTGACCCATGCTGCACAAGTTTGAATGGCGTAAGCCCGATGGCAGAGCCTGGATTCAATACAGCCGTGCACCCTTTGCAAAAGATCACGAGCCCACGGCTGCGGGGCTCGTGCGTCCCGGAACATGGACTGCCCCTCATCTGCGCTGGAATGCCATGCGCGGCGAGTTTGTCAGCATTTCAGCAAGCCGCCAGGATCGTCCATTTTTGCCCCCGCGCGAATATTGCCCGCTTTGCCCAACCACACCGCTCCCCGATGGGTCTCGACTCGACACCGAAGTTCCCCAAGGTGTGGGAGATTATGAATGGGCAGTTTTTGAAAACATGTTCCCGGGGCTCTCGTTGGCAGGTGAATCCCCCACCGGAAAATGCGAAGTTATTCTCTATTCACCCCGTCACGACTCAACTCTCGCGCGCGAGCCACTTTCACAAATCGAAGGCCTGGTGCACGTCTGGCAGGATCGTTGTAAAGAGATCTCTCGGGATCCCAGCATCCAATTTGTATTCCCGTTTGAGAACAAGGGAACCGAAATCGGGGTCACCCTCCACCACCCTCATGGGCAAATCTATGCTTTCAACCATCTGCCGCCGTTCATCAAAAATGAACACCAAATGGCACAAACTCACTATGAAAAGACAAAGCAATGCCTTATCTGTTCACTTGCTGAAGATGAATTGAAAGACAAAAGCCGAATTGTTTTTGAGGGCAAGGAAATTATTGCGTTTGTTCCATTTGCGGCACGTTATCCTTATGAAGTGCACATCACGACACGTGCACACCGACCACTGCTGCAACAGCTGACGCACAGCGAAAGCCGTGAGCTCGCCTTGGCCTTGAAAACCATCCTCTTGAAATACGACGCGCTGTTCGGATTTCCAATGCCCTACATCTTGGCACATCATCAGGCAGCAGCGCGCGACGAGGGCTGCCCTCATTATCATTGGCACATTGAAATCTACCCACCCTACCGAACAGCACAGAAACTCAAGTACCTCGCAGGTGTTGAAAGTGGAACTGGCTTTTTCATCAACGATACCTACCCGGAAGAGAAGGCTGCCGAACTAAGAAAAATCGAAGTCGACGTTGGCTCCTTTGATCAATAATTAAAGACACACAGACAAAGGATTGTCTTGCATGAAAATTACGACTGGAGTTCATCCTCTGCCCAGCGACCCAGGCTCAACACTCCAAAACCTGGTGAGCTTCACTCCGGGTCGGGTGAATTTGATTGGCGAACACACCGACTACAACGGCGGCATGGTCATGCCAGCTGCATTGGACTTGGGCCTGCGCTGTGAAACCAAGCTCCTTAATTCGAACCATGGCGCCGTATTTTGTACCACTCGTACAGCCAATGAAACACTAGAACTCACACCCGAAGAAATTTCCGAGTGGGCAAAAGCACTCCTTCCAAACGGAATTGACAAGAGCGATCCGGTTGAAGTGAAAGAATTGCGGATGGGCCACTGGGCGCGTTACGTTGCGGGCAGCTTCGCGCTGTTTGAGGCGGCGCTGATCTCGCGCCAGATCACCCGGATGCCTTGGTCTGAGAAAACCCTCAGCCTGGTGCTTGATTCGAATCTACCTCAAGGAGCCGGCTTGAGCAGCTCAGCCGCGCTCTGCATTTCATTGCTCGGACAACTCAACTTCCTCAGCAGCGCACCACTCGATGCTGCAACTCTGGCGCGACTCGCGATGCTTGTTGAACACCGCTTTGCTGGCACCCATTGTGGTCTTATGGATCAACTTGCAGTGCTCTGCTCACGCCCCGATCACTTCACACGAATTGATTTTCTTGAATTCCCGGTGGCGCGTAGTTTTCACATTTCCTATGCCAAAGCTCACGAAGCTTTTCATAATCATGCTCTTGTCATATTCAAAACCGGAGTGAGCCATTCGCTCGCAGAGAGCGCATACAACGAGCGCAGAGCCTCGTGTGAGACTGCATTAAAGGGACTCAACAAGGCGCTTGGACTCGGAGCTCATTCGTTGGGAGAGTTGGCACGCCTGCCTCGCTTTAAGGAAATTCCAACTGAGAAAGAGTTTCTCAACCATATGGAAACACTTCTCGAGGGGCAGAAGGATCATCTCATCCTTGCTCGGCGAGCAACCCATGCGATGTTGGAAAACTCCCGCGTGATAACAGCAACCAAAGCTCTCAGCACTGGAAACATGCAGCTGCTGGATCAGGCAATGCGCGCAAGCCACAACTCCCTTGACACGCTCTATGAGGTTACGTGTGCTGAGTTGAATGATGCTTGTGTTGCAATTGAAACAGTCGTTCGCGAACTCTGTCGCACTCAACCCACACTCGCACAAACAGGTTTGATTGGTCCACGCATGACGGGAGGGGGATTTGGAGGCAGCACCGTTCAGTTTGTGCATCGGAGCCTTTGCGACGCACTGCTTGAGCGCTTTGCAGACAAGAGCAATCCCTACACACAAAAAACAGGTATTCTCCCTGAAATTTTCATCACCCGACCATCCGCAGGCTTTTCTGCCGGACTTGAAACAATCGAGTAACAGGAAAAGTTGAAACATGAACACAACTTATCAAAACCTCTATAAACTTGGTGCCGCATATTATCCCGACTATATCTCGCAGGAAAAAACCCTGACACGTCGGGTCGATTCGGGCAAAATCGAGTGGCTTTCGAACAAAGAAAGACTTGCTGAAGATTTCAAACGGATGGTGAAGCAAGGAATCCATACGATCCGCCTTGGAGAATTCAGTTGGGCAACAGTGGAGCCTTCGCCGGGGGTCTGGAAACCAGAGGTTTTTACAGATGCTCTTGATCTGGCCCACAAGCACAATATTGAAGTGATTTTCTGCACTCCAACAGCCACCCCACCGAAGTGGCTGATAGACGCTCATCCCGATATCCTGCCAATCACACGCACGGGCCAAAAAATTCCTTTTGGCTCACGACGCCACTATGATTTTCACCACCCTGAATATCAGAAGCAAAGCCGGCGCATCACTGAGCTTTTTGCAAAAACCTTTGGCAATCACCCTGCGGTGAAATCCTGGCAAACTGACAACGAATTTGGCTGCCATAATTCTGTTTTTCTATTCACTCAAAATGCTAAATTCGCGTTTCAGAAATGGCTTGAAAAAAGATACAACGGTGAAATCGAAGCCCTCAATGAAAATTGGTTTACCTGTTTTTGGTCGCAGCACTATCGTACCTTCACTGAAATCGAACTCCCTTTTTCTTCTTGGGCCGATCAAAACCCACACCTTGAACTCGACTTTAGGCGATTTAGTAACCAAGCACTTTGCTCATTTCAGCGCGACCAGATTGAAATTATCCGCAAGCACAGCCCCAATCGCCCGGTCACACACAACCTAATGACACTTTTCACTGATTTGTGCCCTTGGATGGCTTCTGACGATCTCGATTACTCGGGGTTCGACCATTACCAAATGGAGAGTGAGCCACATCCCATCACATCGGCCTGGCAGTTTGCACTGATGCGCTCAACCAAACAAAAGCATTTTTTGATTTTGGAACAACAGCCTCTGCAAGTGAACTGGCAACCCACCAACCGCAGATTCTCATTCGACTGGCTCTTTCTTTGGGGGATGCAATCGGCTTTTCAAGGCGCATCGGGAATGCTCTATTTTAGCTGGCAGCGCATGCCTGGTGGCTGTGAACAGTACCACGATGGAGTTGTGCCGCATGACGTACGGATAGAGAAATCCCAACAGGAGAAATTAATTGAGGCAAAAAACCATCTTTTTTCTGAGCTGAAAAAAGAATTTGGTTTCACGGATTGCATACCCTTGGCTGCGCGTGACGTGCTTTGCATCCACGATTCTGAGAGCTTGTGGAGCCATGAAATCACTGCCCAGAGTGTGACCTACAACAGCCGTAAGCAGATCGATCACGTCACTCAGTTCTGTCTGCAAAGTGGACTGGGTTTATGGTTTGCACCTTCCCTAGAGTCAGAAAAAGACAGAATCCATTCGTACAAATTGATCGTTCTTCCAGGCCATGCATTTGAACTCACCGACACAGAGCGCAAGTTGCTAAAGACCTTCCGCAGCAAGGGTGGCCGAGTTCTTTCCCTGCCGAGAACCGGCTACAAAACCCGTAACAACAAACTCAGCCCGATGCCGGCAGTGTTTTATTCGGAACAAGATTTTTATCTTGATGACTACGGTGCGCTGCTCGAAAACGAAACAGAAACCTGCGATCTGAATGATACCGCAGTCGGTGCACACATGGATGGTCATCTGTGGTCGGAAAAGATTCAGATCCTAAACAAGTCATGGACACCAGAAGCCGTTTTTAATGGAAAATCAATTTACGCAGGGTCACCCGCAATTCTAAAATTGAAAGAAGATTCACAGCACGGTGCACATGTGCATCTTGCCACATGCCCCGTCCCCAGAAAGGAAACTTGGTCAACACTCAGAAGGCTCCTAGATTTGCAGGCCATTGCAGTTTCCGGCGCCAGCGATCTACAACTCCAACTGCTTGAGACCGGAACACGCAGATTTCTGGCAGGTGTACACTTTGGACATCACCCGTCCTCACTCACACTTCCTTCTCAACAAAAGACAGGCCGCATTGTGCAGATCAGCCTCAACCCGGACTTGAGCGCTCGGGTCGAACGCGTTCAACAAAACGAGGTTCAGAACCTCTCAGTTCCGGCACGGAGTGCCATTCTGTTGGAGCTTCTGCCATAACGAGTTCGTGTCCTCTGAACGCGGTGAGCGTTCCTTTTTCGTGTGCAGAAAACGTATTTTTATTACTTTCTGCACACGATTAAATAATCAATATTATTGATTAAATAACATTTTTCTCATGTGCATTTAAAAAGTTCCGACAAGTCTTGTAACGCCAGCCAGGCGAACTTGGAGGAATTCATGAAAAAGCATCTCGCACTTCTGCTCCTTGCCACACCCATCACAGCTCTCGTTGCTTGCGGCACCTCGCAAAGCGAGCAGCCGAGATTATCTAACCAGGAAAGCTCTCTTCTGAACGCAGGAGCACTCGCTGATGAATCTGAAGAGCTGGTGGCCGACCAGGTCGAGGAACTCTCTGAAATTCTCGAACTGGAAGACAACTCATCTGCAGGTTTATCCACCGCTTTTGCACTGGCGCGCGAGAAGGATTCATCGCTGGAAAAATCGTGTCGCCTGGTCGACGGTAAAATCATCCTCAGCAGGGACAAGACCAAGAGCAAGGATCTCGACAAAAGCACGCGCAAAGGCCGCGTTGAAATTGCACTTGCACGCGAGAGCTCCTTCGAGCGCATTTATTCTCCCGCAGAGGGGAAGGAGCTTGCAATTGCATGCAAAACCGACAAAGGGCCAATTTCGTTTTTGAATGAAAAGGTCTCAGACCTTCCTGGTTCCAAGGCAGAATCAAAACACTCAAGAAAGTCGGAGCGCTCGCTGAAGCTCGATGGAGTGCCGCAGAAATCCAGAAAATCGGAATCTGAAGGCAGCCGAGCTGTTGTGTTCAGCGCTGCATCACTGAAAGAGGGATTGCTCACCATGAGCAAATCCGTTTCGTTCAATTCGACATCCACCGTCACCAAAGAGGAAAAGGGTGTTAGCTCACTTTCAAAGAACGAGCGCAAAACTCTTGAGGAATCGCCTCTTAAAATTGAGGTAGTGCGCAATTCTGAAACCGGAAAGCTTGTTCACAAACTCATCCAATCAGGCCAAGTCCAGGTTTCGCGCGGAGAAAGCAGCAAGATTGATATCGTCTACGAACAGGTGAAATTTGTGGCTGACTGCAAACCTGTCAGTGGGCAATTGTTAATCACCAAAAACAAACAAGAAGCAGGCGAGAGCAGCGTAAGGGTGCTGAAAATTCGATTCGCTGACGGCGAGGCTATGGTCTCACGTGACGGAGGCCCAGAAAAGAAGATGGAATCGCTGAATATCAGACTCGAGACTTGCCGCAGCTAAAACGCGACAAGAGAAGATTTACCCCCGAAGTTGAGTGTGGCCCTGAACAGGACCACACTCTTTCGTTTTCAGTTTGCTTTGGAGGGATTTGAGCTCAAACGCTCAAGTTCAACTGCGATTGCGGATCCAAGCTGTGCCGCAGAACCAACCTTGCGGTTGTTCACGAAGAATGTGGGCGTACCGGTGACACCAGCCGCGGTCAACATAGCATTGGTTGCCTCAATGCCTTTCTTGGCATCTTCAGATGCGAGGCATTTTTCAAACTCTTTGACATCAATGCCAGCATCCTGAGCTGCTTGGATGGTTGTACTTGCAAACTCCTTCTCCGTGTTTGGAGAAACCGGATTCGCAGCCTGCAATGGTACCGCAAAGGCCTTGTTGTGGAACTTCCAAAACTGATCGTTGCCCTGCTTACCAGCACACCACGCACCACGTGCGAGGTAACCGCTCAGCCCGGCCGGACGCAGTGCGAAGTTGGCCTGCACCAATTTAATTTTACTGCCATACTGGTCGACAATTTTATCGACTTCGACGTTGGCCGCGCGACAATGCGTACAAAGGTAATCGGAGGCTTCCACGACAACTACCTGGGCCTTCTCAGCACCCTTGAAGGGCAGGCCATTCAGGTCGAGGTTCACCAGCGGGGCTACGGGGGACTTCAACAAAACTTTGAGACGTCCTTTTTCCTCAAACTTGGTGACTTCAGCTCGGATTTGCTCGGACTGCTGCTGCCCCTGCATGAACTGTTCGAGCTGCGGACGAACCTGTTCAAACGTTGTTCCAGGTGGGAGGCCACCTTTGTTGGCGTCGAAGAACGCCTTCATTTCTGCTTCAGTAACAGCTTTGGGCTGCAGCAGAGTCTTCAACTCAGGAATGTCCTGTCCCGATTTGATCTGGATTTTTTTGTCGTTGGCAAGCGCGACCCGCAGGGCCACTTCACGGATGAGATTTGAGGATGCATCGTGAATCTGATTCTGCATTTGAAAGAGCTGATCTTGAAGTTCGGTGGGCAGATCTTCACGGCCGTAGGTCTTCCCATCAACTTCAAAAAGCGCAGCCTGATTTCCGCTTGTTGCGCCATCAACAGAGCATGAACCAGAGGTTGACGCTGTGCTTTTCGATGCATTGTTCTTGAGCACGGTTGTGGTGACAGCCACACCGACAGCAGCTCCCAAGCAGACTCCACCTAGCAAAACCCCAACAACCTTGGCATTAGACATATAATTCCTCTCTTGGTTCAGTCTTCGGTCACCGAGATTTCCGAGTCGTCCGCGACCGGGGAATGCAAGGTGAGAATCATTGATGGATGCAACTCTAAAACAGTTTGCGCTACATGATACGGTAGAATTACAAATTCATCCACATGGTCATAAATTCTTCCAATTGCCATTTGTCCACGCGCCAACATCTCGCGTTGCCAGGCACTCACGTTCACCCGACGGACAAAACGCCCTGCCTCCAGAAAGTAGTAAAGCTCCGGTGCGTTTCTTTGATTGACCGCATTCGATCTCATGAGTTGCATGCAGCGAAGTAGATTTTCACGTTCAATCCGCTTCTGTTCACGCTGAATATTCAGCTCGAGATCCGCCTTCTGCTTTGCAAGACGTTCATTTTCGATGTGTCGAAGCTCTTCCTGGCGCTGCGCTTCCAGCTCCTCGGCAACTGTTTTGTTTTTTTTCGCCTGATGGGCTTGCAGCTTGGCCTGCGTGTCGGCCTGCTTCGCCTGTTTTTTTGAAACCAATCCAGCTTTCAAAAGTTGGTCACGAAGACTCATGAGTCGCCCTCCGAGGATCGGACAATGCCACACTTAAAGCACATGTGGCACTCCGCGAACAGTTTCCACAAATAGGTGCTCTGTAGATTTCAAAACACTACCCATAGCGTCAAAGTAGCTTCAGTTAAAAAATCCAAATTCTGTGGGAATTTAAAAAATATTGTTATTGTTTACAGACCCTTACATTACCAAAAGAGTCCCGAAATCAACACTTATCCACACATTTCGTGGATAACCCGTCAAGGTTTAATCGCTTTGTTCTTGATTCCCGAGCGTCTGTCCGTTTTGCCTGCTAAAGTTGCACGGCTTTTTGCATTGGAAATCAGATATTATATGCATCAAGTAAACGCTCCTTGCGCAAGAGGAACTCATGAGTCAATCGAGCACATACAAATACGACAATCTGCAGATTCGTATCGAAGAAGGTGCGCCCAACAGTTTGCTGGTTTGGTTCGAAGGCGAGATTCATGAAAATTTTAAAACACAGCAGATTGCCCTGCCCCCAGCTGAATCATACATCATGAACTTGTCGGGCCTGCGCTCGATCAACTCGCTTGGGATCCGAGAATGGTCGCAGTTTATGTACCAACTCACCCAAAAAGCGCAGGTCACGCTCGAAGAATGCTCGGTGGTGTTCATCGACCAGGTCAATATTGTCCCGCAGATATTGGCACAGGCAAAGGTCATTTCATTCTTTGCACCTTATTTTTGTCCGCAGTGTAATCTTGAACTCAACTGCAAACTCTCGGTAGCACACCACAAGAAAGCTCTTCTCAAAAAAAGAGCTCCGCAAATCATCCATAGCTGTGGCGCAGAGCTGCAATTCGATGCTCTTGAAGAAAGTTACTTCCTGAACATCGACAAACTCGTAGGCGAAAAATGAAATCCACAGAACAGAAAATTTATGGACGCAACGCATGTCTTGCGTTCGCAAAACACTTTCCGCAGGCAGTTGTGCGTGCCTATTGCACCGAGACCAATCGTGGCAGACTCGGTTCGCTTCTAAAATTCTTGGCGGAAAAAAAGCGAGCGTATCATATTGTTACCGATGCAGATCTAAACAAAATCTGTGACTCGGAACATCATGAAGGCATTTGCCTGCTGGTTGAAAGACAGCAAGCAGGAGGGGAGGACGAACTCAGGGACGCCCTCCGCAAGATTCCCAAAACGACATCCCACTGCGTTTTGTGCCTCGACGGGATCTCAAACCCACATAACCTGGGGGCGATTGCCCGGAGCGCAGCGCACTTCGGAGTCAGAAACATTCTTCTCTGCAATGTCCCACAAGATTCGCAAAAAGCCTTGCTTTCCGGTGCATACCACCGCACCGCTGAGGGTGGAGGCGTACACGTGAACCTTTTTATCGTCGAGAACGCTCCGGCATTTTTGAAGAGCCTCCAGAGCGATGGTGAGTGGGCCGTCGTAGCAACATCGAGTCATGGTCAGAGCAAAGAGCTCAACAAGACCCAATTACCAAGAAGATGCATCCTTGTGATGGGTTCGGAATCTGAGGGTGTCACACCAGCGGTTCTCGCGCTCGCTAACTTTAAACTCAGCATAAAAGGAACTGGCCACGTTGAAAGTCTCAACGTGGCCAGTGCAACTGCCATTGTGCTGAACGAATTCAGCCGACAGATTGAAGCTCAGCGGAAAAACAACTTGAGCTCAGGGGCGCTGCCCACACGCGTGGCGCGGGCTGATGGGAGAAAGCGCAAAGGATCCTGAGGAACCCCTCCTGCCACTCGTGTTTCAAAATGAAGGTGGTAGCCGGTCGCACGTCCACTGCGGCCAACATAGCCGAGCAAATCTCCCGCTTTCACGAATTGTCCTTCGCGGACAGCCAAACGCAACATATGTGCGTAAAGGGTTTGGGTATCGTGATCGTGACCGACAATGGCTACAACGCCATAAGCACGCTTCCTTTTCGCAAGAAGAACCTGCCCATCAGCTGCTGCAATAATGGGATCACCCCGGAACCCTTTGATATCAACGCCGGCATGAAGACGACCACGACGCATCCCAAATGGGCTCGTGACGTGACCATCCAGTGGCCAACTCAAATCAACAGGAAAAAGACGGCTGGTGATGGAATCGGAGGATGCACTCATGCCTCCTGCGTCGATGGTCACATCAACATCTTCAGCCTCGGTCTCAGCCACCTGATTGTCATTGGCGTCTGACCCTTGAGGCTTCTCAGCCGTGGCCTGATCGTCAAAACCGAAAAATCGTGTTTCGACTTGTCTCTGGCGTGACAAGAATACCGGATCCAACTGCACAACTTCAGACGATTCCGCGATTGATCCACGCAGGAACAGTTCTGAAGTTTCGCGTTTTGCGATGCATCCCACTGATGCCCAGACGGCAAACAGCGCCACACATCCGCTCAAACGACCTGAAAACATTCCTCACTCCCGTGATCTGGACACCCAACACTCCTGCAGAGGCCACAGAACTAAGCTGGTTTTCCGCTTATCTTCCATGGTGGCTCGGTATAACCGAGGCCTTGCTTGAATGAGATGTGTCAAATTCGGTACACAACCCAAGATGACGCCCAACGGGCAAGCACTTGGTTGCTCAGTCAATGTATAAACCCTAGACCGATTCGCCGCTTGTTGCAACCCACGGAAGGGACTGCAATTTTAGGAAGTTATAGATTTTTGGCGGTTCAGATGAATTTTTTCAATGAAGTCAATGGGTCATATTTGCGCAAAAAATAGGCTCAACTGCTCGGACGGAAGTCAAACGGATAGCTCACGTTGACTTCCCCGCCCCCACGGGGAAGGGGGAACTTCCAACGCCGGATCTCGTTGGCGATGCAGTTTTCCGTAGGGCGGTCGCCCAGCTCGGAGCTAACAATATTCGCCGAGGTGACACGACCCGCAGGAGAAATCACAAACTTGGTTTTAACGCGACCCGCCATTCCGCGTTTAGCCTGGAGCTGTCGCTCATAGCAGGCCTTGATCTTTTGTAGGTTCGCCTTCACGACGGCTTCAATTTCCTCTCGGCTGAGGTTCCCTTCAAGAACGCTGTCCCCCGCGGGAGCATCCACCGAGCCCACCGAAATTTTACCGCCACCGCTATCGCGGCGGCCACCGGCACCACTTCCTCCCGAGCCCAAGCCTCCTGCACCCAATCCTTTGAGTGCATCACCGGGGCCACCAGACGAAATCGAGTTGCCTTCACCAATACCGCCCAATCCGAATGAGCCACGTTTACCACTTCCACTGCCGCCACCCAGACCACCGCCCGTGGCCTTGACGCCGGTTGCAATTTTGCCTGCACCCTCAGCATTGATGGTTTTTCCGATATCGCTCCCGAGTGCGTCGAGGTTCAGCCCTCCGAGCTCATCCTTCTTGCCGCCCTCAACACCCATCATGCTATTTTTGTCATTACCCTGCCGCTGCCCTGCAAATGCTCCTGAAGTACCACCGCGTGGCCCTCCGCTGTTGCCGGCGTTGGCACTGGCCTTGTTGCCCAAAAAGGTGTCCTTGGTGTTTTTCTTTTCACCTGTTGTCGGACCTTTGTTTTTTGCCGGTGATTCGGGCTTCGGCTCAGGACGCTTCGCAACCGGCTTCGCTGTCGGCTTCGGTGCTGGTGGCTGTGGAGTACGCTGTGGCTCCGGCGGTTTCTTCACCGGGGCCGGAGTCTTCACTGCCACCGTTGGCTTGGGTGCTGGTGGCTCTTTTTTGTCTTTAGGTTTCGGTGTCGGGGTGGTCACAGTAAAGACATTGGTCCAAGCCTCGTCTTTATCTGCCTCGCTTGGAGTGTAGTTGGAGTTGACCACAAAAAGCAGGACTGCCAGCACAAGGTAGAGTGCTGATGCATATGCAAATATCACAGGCTTGCCGTCGAGATCGTCGATTTTTCTCAAAACGGGATTCGGCAGGGAGACCCTGGTCATGAAATAACTGAGTGTGCCGTGCTGCAAAAGGACCATGTCATTTGCTGACAATTGAACTTCGGCGGGACCTTTAACCTGCTCAAATCGGGCACCTCGACGCACGCGTGCGCGCATTTCGTCGTTCAGGTGCACCACCGCCTTGGAGCCTCGAACGTCGGCAATCTTCAAATTGCGGGTGTTGGCTTTCGGTCCCACGCCAATGAGGTCGCCGTCGGACTCATTGCCAATCACAACTTTATTACTGCGTTCTTCATCGGTGCTCAGCTGCTCGCCGCCGTAATGCCGCACATCAAGAATGCTTTGATCCCAAAAGGCCACGACTTCCAGTGTGCTGCCGGTGCGACGTTCTTTTTCCGCGGTGAACAAAAGCCGTGAATTTGAAATGCGAGGAACAGCTGCTTTGCTCTGCGAGCCTCTATTTTCGTTGCCATGCTCTTCTTTGTCGCCAACCTGAGCAGCGGCAGATTCAGAAGCTTCCTTTACGGTGATCTTCACGTCGCCAATTGTGATTTCATCACCAACAGAGATGTTGGCAGAAACATCAACCTTTCGACCATTCACACTCACACCATGCTCACTCGCCATGTCGACGACACTGGCCTGACCGGTTTGAGGATCAAGTTCAATCATTGCGTGTATTGGCTCAACGAGCTTGCCTTGAATGACAAGGTGGTTGGTCGTAAGACGCCCGATGATCACCTGACCAGATTCCAGGACAAAGGAATCCGGGTAACCGGGCGCTACTTTATTTGCGACAAGAAACAGAGCCATATCTCAATTCCCTTCGTCAGAACGACCAATCACAATTTCCAATTCACTGACCTTCAGGCTTTGCACCTGCAGCCCCATCCTGAGGCTTGTTCGCTTGAGCTTTGGCTGCATCTTCTTGAGCTTTGAGTTTTTCAAGAAGACTGCGCGCACGGTTGTCAATATCAATCAAATAGCCTTGTGCTGTATTGTATTTCTCAAGCGCAGCGATGGCATCACGACGCTTTGCGGGGATCTCTGAAAGTGCAAGTGCATGATTCCAGATCGCACGTTTGTCGTTCGGCCGAGCCCGAAGAACCTGATTGAGAAACTCGACAGCCTCTTCGGGCTTGCCGGCCTGCCTATATGCAATCCCCAGTGCAGCTTTCACGTTCAAGTTGCCGGTTCCAAAATCTTTGAGCTTGCCTAACTGCTCAAGTGCTCCGACATGATCGCCAACCTTCAATGCGAAAAGTGCGAGGGTCAGCATTGCTGGCTCGTATGAGAGCGCCGCAGCTTCACGAAAGGCTGCCATGGCAAGAACTGTTTTCTTTTGTTGATAGTGCATCAAACCACGGGCGTGGAAAATTGCAGCATTCACCTTAGCTGCACCTTTCCCAACCGATTCCGCTGTATCGAGAAGATACTGCGCCATGCCATAGTCGTTACGCAGGAGAGCTGTGTAGGAGCTCTCTATCAAGATCCATGGATCTCGTGAGGATGCCGTGGAACCGCGCTTCTCAAGAACCGAGAGAAAATCACGACTGGTTCCAGAAAGCCTCCGAAAGACCAAATAGGAAATGATGGCTCCACCGTCATCACTTCTCTCGCGATATGCTTGCTCTAAAGCCCTGAGTACATCTTCCAACTTTGGCTGGGCAATCTGCCCTACAAAGGTTTCTTCATTTGCAAGCGTGGTAACCACATACGACACAGGAGATTGTGCCGAAGGGGCGTTCTTGGGCTGTTGCGGCGCGTTGCCGCTTGGTTGCTGTGTGGAGCCTCGATCCTGGGCAGAAACCGGCTCTTTGCCTTTTGCGCCCTTTTGGCGGGTTGGCTTATCTTCCTCGTCGTCTGCTGCTGTGGATGTTTCCGACTGCGAGTTGCTGGTGGACTGACATGCAACCAGATAGGCTGACGACCACAACGCACACACTGCAACAAATGAAGAAATCACCGATTTCATTTTCAGAATCCCTTCGGATCAAGAACGGATTTGTATTTTGAGGAGTCGATGACCTCTGTACCGACAAAGATAACGTTTGGAATCCACTCCTCTGACTTGCGGTGCTTCGTTGGTTCGAGACGCGAGAGAGCGACAAGAACTTTCTGCCCGTAGTCGGTGTACACGTTAAATTTAGAGATAATTTCTCCACCACTTTGATAGTAATCTTTGGCCTTTTTCTGAAGTTGCACTCCAAGACCCGCCAAAGTTGTTTTTACTTTCTGCCAACCTTCTCCAGTAATCCCCGGAGGCTGTGGTGGATTCAATAGCTCTGCCGCAACAAGCTCATGAGCATATCCAACAACGTAAAGACTCGCGACCGTCCATTCTGCATCACCGATATTCTGGCCAATTGCTGTGAACCTATCGGTGAGTTTCTTCAGTTCTGCATTTCGTTTCATAATATTTTGCTGGAATTCTGCTCCAGACTTACCACCCGTAAGCACCTCGCGGCGAAACTTCTCGAGACTCGGGAACTCTTGGCTGAATCGAATCGCACCGACGTAGGAGAGCGCTGGGCCTTTAACCGATTTCTTATCTGCATCGTAGAGCTTAATGATCTGTTTTTGCGCCGCAGCCATTTTCGCACCGTTGCCAGCTTTCTTGGCAGCTTCAGAAATCCGATTCCAAACTTCAATCTTCTCGGAAGTCGTATTCGCGAACCGGAGCAAATCTTTTTCTGCAAAATTCCAGAACTCCTGGTAGCGACCAGAGCGCTCAAGTACACCAGCCATTGATTCTGCTGCCACGGGAGCTGCCGCTCCTCCGGCCTTGATGACCTGCGGGCAGACCTCTCGTGCACGCTCGGCCTGCGAAAGTGCTTCATAGTACGCACATGCACCGGCCATGAGCTTTGGAGTCTTGGGGTTGTTTGGGTAACGAGATAAGAACATCCGAACATAACTGACGGCCACCTGGAGCTGTAAGCGCCCTGAGGTGAGGTCGATTATTTCGAGCATGGCATCATCAACAAGATCACTTTTGGGATGTTCATTGATGACTCGTTGATAGGCCGAAGTGGCTTTGTCGAGTCGATTTGCTCGCTTGTAGTTCACGCCTGCATTGAACAGCGCCGCATCTGCTTTGTTGTAGGTGCGATCGGCAGCAAGACGTTCAAATTCCTGGGCCGCTTGATCGAATTTTCCACCGCTTTCGAGCTCTTTGAGTTCATCGAAGCGATTTGCACTCTTAATAACCGTGAGCCGCTTGCCAAGCTCTCCGCCACGATATTGGGGAATCTGCAGGAGCGTATCTGTGGTTGTAATAAGCTTCTTTTTGTCGTCCTTAGCAAGGAGCAACAGGAACTCAGCAGCCGCCACTCCTTCCTTTTGACCCGCTCGCTCTTTTGCGAGAACCGTCAGACGTTTTTCTGCCTGTGGGATATTGTTTGTCTTCAGGAAAATCTCGGCAGTATCGACCTGGCAATCAAGCGTACCCTGCTTTTTTGGAAACGTTGCAGCATAAGCATCGCACACATTGACATATTCCTGCACATCCGGACTCAAGGAGCGAGCTGGCTGAGTCGGATTAAAGCGCAGCGCGCGAAGTGCGGCCATGTCTTTCTGAATCAAAAAATAGGCAGAGGTGCGCTGGTAGTCGAAAGCCTTCTCGTAGCGCTGAGGTTCAGCCGTGCGAAACTCTTTCTTAGCTGTGAATGAAGCAAATGTTTTGCCCGCATCGCGAAATTGATCGCGCAGATACTGAAGTTCACCAAGCAAAAACCGAACTTCTGTGGTTTCCTTGCGGTTCGGGTAAGTTGCGAGATAAATCTTGTAGCCAATAATGGCCTGCTCAAGATAATACCGCTGCTTTTCTTTTTGTCCGAGGAAATGCATTTTCTTTGCGTACGTGTAACTCACGTTGTGAATTTTTTCCTGCGTTTCCTTGAATTCAGGATTGGATGCGTTGGCTTTGGCCCAACTGGAATCCGGTCCGTAATTTTTGTTTAGATTGATGATCTCTTGCCACAAGAGGCTCTTGTCAGATTTTAGGTTTGCAGTGTCGACAATCTGAACCTGCAGCTCTGCAGAACGGAAATCAGAGGGCTTCATAGCGATGTAGGTTTTTAGCACGACCACGCTCTGATCGTACTCACCCTTGTCCTGCAGCAGCCCTGCAAGCTTGTTGAACAGCTCACCCATGCTCTTCTCGCTTGCGTTGCGAGACAGGTAATCCATAGCCTGCTTGACCTGCTTGAGCTCAACGAAGGCCAACAGCATGTCGCGCAATGCTTCGTCTTTCATCTTCAGGCGAGCACCCTTAGCGGTTGTGCTGGAGGTATTTGCAAGGCTGACCACCAGCTGCCAACGATCAAGTGCCTGCTGATACTTCTGCAGGTTGTATAAACACCATGCAATCTTGAACTCTGCCCACGGACGTATTGGTGCACGTGTATACCGCACAACCTCTGAGAACGAAGTGAGCGCCTTTTGAAAATCAAGTAAACCGAAGTGATATTCACCCAGAGCGAAATGAGCATCTGCGACGCGCTTGCTATTGGGATAATTAGCGACAAGACGACTGTAATAAGTGGCAGCCTGCTTGTTCTGACCAAGTTGGTCGAAAGCATAAGCCAGCTGGAACGTCACCTCATCGATGCCGCGTGCCTTGGGGTACTCAACGGTAAACTGCTGGCAGCGTTGAATCACCTTGCTCGTTGCAATTTTGCTTTTCATCATCGTGAAACGAGGTTCAGTGCCGCGGCGTCCGCCTTGATCCCACTTATTCCAGGCTTCATCGTACTGCCGAGATTCCTTGAAGAATGCCAGCAACGATTGTTGGTGAAGACTCTCAATGAGGCGGCGCATAATTTCGGGACGTTGTTCAGAATCGGGCCGAAGTTTCGCCACAAGGGGTTCCATGTAGCGAATTTCGTTCTCGAGTGCCGCACTCAGATCCTTCTCGATTGCAGCAGTTTCGAAATCGCTTCGGGTGAGCCCGCCTCCCTTTGCTTCGCGCTTCTCACGCTCAGATTTGCCTTGCTTTTTTTTACGCTCGATCTCGTTGTCGGTGCGTTCTTGCACGTTCACCGGTTGTTGTGAGGTGCTGACTTTTGCCTGTCCAGAACCGCCCAGCGAGGCAGGGCTCTGCGCTTGCGCAGACATCGCAAGAACAGACAAAACCGAAAATGAACTCAAACCAATCAGATTCTTCATTTTGCTCTGCCTTTGCCGCCGCTACCGGGGCATTTTGAATCAATATTGTAGACATAAGCTCCCAGCTCGTCTTCCCAATACTCACCCTCAAATGGCCAAAACTCGAGCTGTTGTCCGAGATTCAGCGGACGCATACCCTCGCCCCATTCAGTTTTGTCTGCTGGTCCTTGCTCACCCTGATACTCGCTACGGAGAGCATCAGTGATGCCACCGAGAAGCTCCAGATTGATGAGCTGTGCCTGGTTGCTGAGATCCTTAAGATGACGAAACAGTTGAACTGCCTGATCGAAGGCCTGCTGGCCTGTTCGCTCAGCTGTTGCAACTCGCAAATCCTCGTAGACCTTCTTGAGAATTTCAGCGAGACCATCGAAACGCGCACCACGCGTGCGCAACAACGATTTCTCGCGATCGAGTCCACGTACAACTTGCTGCCCTTCCTTGAAGCCATCGCTACGACTCACCGAGTCAACAATATCGACCGCGGCCGTGTACTGGTTGAGACGCTTAGTGTTCGTATAATTGGCAATCAGATCATAAAAACTTGAGTTTTGTTTGTTGTAGGTTCGAAGCAAAAGGTTGAGGTCGGAAAACTTCGCTCGATAGCGGTCGCCAAATTTCTTGAGCGAAGTCTTTGCGCTTTCATAGCGACACAAACGCAGATAAGTGATGGCACTGAGAATATAGCTCTCTGGATAAAATCTATTCTGGAAGAATGGAGAATGAATGGTGTGGATATTGCCAAGGGTGTTGTTGTGCTTTTGAATCACAAAGAACGCCCACGCACCTTCGAGCAAGGTTTGAAGCCATAAATCTGATTCACGCGGAATTTTTGAGTACTGTTCAAGAGAGGACTTGAATTCTTTGCGCTCATAAAAGGCACGTGCCAGGTTCATCGCAGCAAGCTGCTTTAAGCTAGTACTTTGAGCCCTTGATTGTGCCCGCTTGAACGCACCAATCGCGAGGTCTTCATTTCCAGTGAAGGAATAGATCATTCCTAAATAGAGTTGCGCCAGCGCGAAATAGGGACTGCTTGGTGGCACGCGGTCGAAGTCTGCCTTCGCTCGCACAAGATTTGAGTTCACATTCGGATTGGTGTCGAATGTTTCAAGACCCTTGTAGTAAAAATAGAATCCCTGAGCTGATGCAGGAATCGAAAGCGGATCGAGTCTAGCCTGAAAAAGGCCAGCGATGCTGGCTCGCCCCAGAGGAGTTCGGGCGTTGATTTCACTCAGTGCATCAAGTGCAGGACGAAAAAGATCGTTCTTTGCGCCCTGCTGCACCAGTCTTCCATAGAAGAACGCCGCGCCATAAGGAAACCCAGCTCCGCGCAGCGACTGCGCCAACCCAAATTCAGCCTGAGCACGCGTATCACCACCGGCTGAGTTCATGACCTGGTAGAAAAGACGCGAAGAATTGATGTAATCGCCGGAACGAAAAAAACGCTTTGCATCATCAAGAGGGCCTGCATCAGCTCGCAAGGAAATTGCGCAACACGCTATCAGCCCCAAAGCCGTGGGAAGAAGATGCCCCTTCACAAGCGACAGCTTTGACTTGATGTCTGAACTCATTGTTGTGAGCTTCCCAATCAAAAGAAGTACCCCGTTCCAACCGTAAGAACAGCACTCTGCGAGATTCCGGAGTTTTCAAACCCTGTGATGAAAAACAGCCTAAATCCCCAATTCAATGACAAGTTCTTCGAAACAAAATAGCGCTGACCCGTGCCAAAGTTGAATTGTGATGCGGTATATGGCTTTGGGGGAGAGACCTGCTCATTGGGGAGCAGTGTGCGACACCCCTGCTTGCGCCTTTTCATGTTTGCAATGCCACCGCCACCGCTGAAGAACCAGTCGAAATAAAGAACATCTCCGCTAGCCCGCTGATATTTGCCGTAGATCGGGGTGAACGCCGCTCCACCACCGGCGAGCATTTCTGTTTCATCGACGATTGGCTCAATATTGAACTTGCCGCCAAGTTCGGTGCAGTCTGCTTTGTTGATAGTTATTCCGGCTGCACCTTCACCAAAAAGCTCGATAAGCTCGGTCAGATGAAGTGAGGCTTTAAGACCAGGAAGATAGGTGTACGTAAATGTGCTGTTCATGACAGCCCCGAGCGTTGCACCTGCCTCGAGACGTACTGATTTTTGAAAAAACTTTGGCCGGATCACGCGAATTTCAAAGTTGCTGAATGTGTTCGCCTTCTGTGCCTCAGCGAGTGCCGGGACGAAGAACGTTGAAATCGCAGCAATGAGCCTGCAGCGTGTTTTCATTTAGTTTACATCCCTTTTCTGAACTGCAAACTTCCATGCAATGAATTCGGCTTGCTGGGCAGATGCCAGGACTCGTTTGATGATTCTATATGGGATTGATTTGTCGGATTGCATCACCAGTGTGGAGACATCCGTAGCTGTCAGACCTAGATTCTTCTGCCTGTTCTTCAAGGTCTCGTTCTGTGCCTTGAGCTTCTTGAACTCATCATAAGCAGCACGGATTGCTCCTTGGCCATCTTTTTTATACGCTTCAACAATATCTTCGGAGTTGGGTGTCAGTGGAATTTTGAGGCCGCCCTGAATGACGATTTCTGTTCGAGTGATGGCCACCGTCGCAGCGGAATCGAGACTCACCTTGATCGACGACATAGGCAGCTCTAGGTTTGCAGAAACTTCAGCACTCTCACCACTCACAGAGAAGTTCATGAGCAGAAAGACGATCAGGATACTGAACACATCCAACATTGGATAGAGGTTCAGGGAAAAGGAGTCTTTGCCACCTACATCTACACCGGCCATGATTACCTCAATCTGCGAAGATCACGTTGCCCAAAACAACCTTTGTGACCAGACTCTCAGGATCGACACCAGAAGGCATTTTATAGTCGTCTGGGTATCGAATTGGCGCTCGCCCTGCTCTTAGTACACGGACCGCATCAAGAACCATGACGAGTTTTTCGTAGGACACCTCTGCCTGTGTGAACACAGTGACCTTGTCGAACTTCGCATTCTCTTTGCGGATGTCGTAGATTTTCTGCTGGATTTTATCGAGTCCCTCTTCGGTGAGAGGAACCTCAATTTCATCCTTGACCACAGAACTTGCTGTGGTTGCCTGCTGATACTTCACCGTCTTCGTATCGATGGTGATGTTGACCGTCTTCTCAGGGTTCTTCTCCAACTCTTCCTGCTTTGGAGGAGGCTGACTCGACAGAAAAGGAATCTCAATGCGCGTTTCACCCGTCGCCGAAAAGACCGAAGTGGCAAGCAGGAAAATAATCAGCACAGAAAACAAATCGAGCATGGGCGTCACGTTGATATCAAACCCCGTCGACACCTGCTTTCGTTTCTTGAGCTTGAATCCGCTCATTTCAGTCCCTCGCGGCAGCTTCGTTATTCAGGAGAAGATTTTGATGACAAGTTAGCGCGACGCATTTGCAAAAGCTCAATCAGTTTTGCAGCAAACTCATCTGTCGTTTCGGTTGTCTGGTTTGCCTTGAAGGTGAGAACACCGTGCACAACCATCGCAACAAGCGCAGTACCCAATCCGAAACCGGTTGCGTAAAGAGCATGCGAGATACCCTCTGCAAGTTTGGTTTGCTTTGCAGCTCCTGTCAGGGTTGCCACTGCACTGAAGGAAGTGATGAGACCCGCAATCGTACCCAAAAGGCCGAGCAGTGTGGTGATGTTTGCAAGTGTTCCGAAGTAGTTTAGGTAGCGGTTAACGAGAGGGAGACGCTCGAGGGTTGACGACTCGATCGCGTTCTGAGTTTCCTCTGCGGTGCGGCTAGCGCTCTGCAGACCCTTCTTCCAGACTCGAGGAAGAATCTGTTTTGCTGGCTGACGCTCACACAGGCGAATTGCACTCTCAATCTGATTATTTGCCACTTGCTTGTAGATTTCTGACCACATGCCGCGGGCGTTCTGGGTGTCATAGACAAAGTACAACAGCCAGCCTCTCCAAAGTGCAAGTGCCACAACGCAGATAAAGAAGAAGAGGATCACGTACATGATCCAGCCGCCGTACAGAAACGCCTTTTGAATTAACTCCATTTGAAGCCCCCACGCTCATGGATGATTTCGTTTAGAATTTTAGGGAGCTTGGATGCGGCGAGTCAATGTTACTTAATTGGCCGTCAAAAATCAGTCCATTGTTTCAACTTATCGTAAACAGAACTCAAATCCTTCTCAGTTGGAAGTTCGAACTTACGTAACAACTGACCCTCGCGTGACAGCAGCCAGCAGGTTGGAACCTTCGGATTCTTCAACTGATCAACGAATTCTGTTGGTGCAAGACCAAAAAGGTAACGAGGCTTGTACTTTTCACCCCAAACTCTGAGGTTCTCAATCGTGTCGTGCGAAAAGGCAGCAACTGCGGCAATTTTGCGTTCAACAAAAAATTCATGGTTCTTTTCGAAATAGAGATGAACCTGGTCACTTTGCTTGTTCCAGGTTCCGAACAGACAAACAAAAGAGAGCCGATAAGCCTTAGGATCAAAACTCTGACCTTTGGGCTGATCCGGAGACAGCAGCGACAATGTCGGCAAGGATATCCTTCGCTCATAAGGGGAAGGATCAGGCGTTGGCTTATTGCCGGCGGGAACAGAACCCGTGCCAGCAGCAAAAGCATTCGGCACAACCAAGAGCGCCGCAACGCCGACAATTTGGGTTCGTATGGAGAATGGCCACCCACACATTTTCTGATTCGCTCGACTGCCAGCGAATTTGTCGCACATCATTTGTCTCTCCCCCAAGACACAAGGTGACTCCACGCGAGGACTCGGTATTATAATGTCACGATTGCTCGAAGAATGAACGAGGGCCCCTTGGAATACGTTGACACTTCTCCACAGACAGACCCATCTGCTGAACACTTAAGCATGAAGCGCTCTGCGGAAAACGTTTGGGCTATGCCGTGGCAAGAACTCTCGGTTGTGCTGGGCCATCAAAACATCCTTTCACACCGCAACATGAATATCCCGCACCGCGAGCGAGCCGCGGAATTCCTGCGGCACTGTGGTTTTGATCTGAGCAAGTTCGAACACAGGAAACAAATTGAGCAGTTCTTTGGCGAAGCGTTGTTTTTTATTCGCCACACTCTGCTCTCAACAGATGAGCGCGAGCTCTTCCCTGTGCCCAACGAATTACTTCACCTCGAAGACCCGCGACGTTTGATGGTGTTCGCCAGTCAGCGTGTCCCGCGGCGACGCTATCTCCGGTTATGGTCATGTGCTTTACTCAAAGTCATGAATGCCATTTCGCATCTTGAGTTCAATGGCAAATTGCGAGAACTCGATGCCGCGCGTGAACAGATTTTTGGAAGAATCCGCTCCATCATCACACAACGCACTGATCAGGGCTGGAAAGCCCAATCTCAGAATCTCGAGGTTCAGCTCGTTAATCTCGAGTGGAAAGAAGCAAAGACCCGACACAGCGTGCTGCTCAAACTCCTGCACAAGCCCGAAGCTATGGCCGAGGAGGTGTTCGATTACCTCGGTGTTCGCTTTGTGGTCTCGGAGCCACACGACATAGCCAAACTCCTGCGCATCCTCATGGAGACGGACATCATCATTCCGCATCAGGTTTTAAACCTCCGAACGCGCAATGCACTGCTCAACCTCAGCAGTGCTCATCGACAGCTGTCACTTGCATACGACTTGCTGCAGACCGGCACCGTCAGCCCGGATGAATTCATGCAAATGTGCAATCGTGTTGACTGGAGCCTGCCCCTGGAGGGTTCTAAAGGCAAAGGCCGCCAGAACATACATTCGAGCACCAAGTACAAATCGATACAATTGACTGTGAGACACCTGGTTCGTACACCGAACCCAGCCTTCCTCGTGCTCAGCTCACTCGCAGGGCAATTGCGTCATGCCCGCGGACTCGAGCCAGAGGACGATCCGCTCCTCATGGGTCTCATCCCAGAGGAGAACGCACGATTCTTTCCCTTGGAAATTCAGATTTTTGATCGTCACAGTCATGAGATTGCCCAGTTCGGACCAGCCTCTCACGAGCAGTACAAATCAAATCAGCTGCAGACGGTTCGAAAAAAGATACTTGGGGGCTTGCTTCACTTCGATGAGACGCGCTTGCAAACCCAGGACTTTTGAAGGAAATCGAATAAACCGCACGCAACCAGCGTGCAAGAAAGGGCTAAAATGGATGGACTCGACCAGTGGCTTGATGTTGCCGGCCTCATGCCGCCACTCCCTGCTGATGTCTCGCAAAAGCTTTTTGCAAAGACAGGGGGAGACACTTCCGGTTCCCACACATTCATTCCAAACCTGCTCACCGAAACCGATTTTTACACTCACGTGCTTCCGCAGCTGCAACGCAACGTCTCGCCCGACGTTATAAAGTTCATTGTCACGCGCATTTCCAAGACATTTATGCTGCGAAAAAAACTCTCTGAATTAAGAACCCGCATCGAGGCGATCGTCGGTGTTGGAAATTTCTCAGCTCTCTGGCTCGACCGCGAAGCATTCTCTGCCGACAGCATGGAGCATCGTGCTCTTGTCACAGAGGCGGTTATTCATGTTTATTCATCGAGCGCATTGCAAAAGCTCGTAAAACTCTTCTACACCCATAAAATTCCGATGATTCCTTATGGAGAAGGCGGCGGCTACAACATGGGTGTCACCCCGATGGCCCCAGCTGTCACAGTGAGCCTGCGCGGTATCGATCATATTTCGGAGATCCGCCCAAGCAGGCGCTGCAACGGTAATTTCGAAGTAACAGTCGGTGCGGGTGTGCCGTTCAAGGATCTGGTCAACTACCTCAACCGACGCGGCTATGTTCTGCGCTGTGATCCTAACACTCCGCGTGCGGCCACGGGTGGCATTGCCGCGACAGGTAGCAATGGTGGTCGTAAAGCCTATGAAGTGATCATTCACGGTCGAGCTGTGACATCACGTGGTACCGCAGTTTGCTTCGCACCAAACGAACGTGAAGCCAAAGACATCGAAAATGAACCCTTCCTGATGGCCAGGAAGTTTTTCAGTGTCCACGACACTGTCCAATTTGACCGCGAGTTCAAAAGCGTTGCCAAAAGAGAGCTGAAAGCCATCTGCGAGCCCTCTCCGGAACAGCTCACTGTTCCACTTCAAGGCATGAAAGCACATGCAAACATGCTCGCACAGCGCGCTGAGAGAGCTGAGCAGCCTGAAAACTACCTTCAATCAGATACCATGGCAGATGCTCCGAAATTGCCATTGTCGGCGTTCGTGGGCGCAGAGGGTACTACTGGCTTCATCTATGAAGTCACTTTTGAAATCGAGAAGCCACGACAACACCTCATGGGTGCACGGTGGCATTTTAAATCTGTGGAAGCTGCCACTCGCGTAACGCGCGCGATTAAATCGTTGCCACAACGTGACCACCCGGAATATTTTGAAATCATCACAGGCCACAGCATTCGGCGCTTTCTTATCCAAGATTTCCCGAACATCTTCTCAGCCCAGGATGAAGCCGTTATCATTCTTTCTGTTGAAGAACAGGATGCGACTACGTGTCGTGCTCGCATGCAGCGCTTGGAAGCCACTGCGTATATTGCTCTTGCAGATGCGGGATTGACTCCATCTGAAGAAATGCGCCACGTCGAGAAAACCGATGTTCTTGATGTAAAACGTGGACTCCATGAATTTGAAGTGATGAAGCGACCACGGGAAGAACTTCCGAAGAAACTGCGTACCAAGTGCAAAACCGACATGGAAATCCGCAGCGAATATCTTCCTGAAGTCCTCAAGATCGTCGAACGCAGCAAGCCAGCCCGGTTGGCTGATCGCAAACAGGACGTCCTGTTTGGCCACCTGACCCCGCGCCATACGGCCATCATCCATTGGAACATCGGCGGCTTTGATCTGTACGATGAAGAGCAAGCAACACTGGCGTGGGATTATCTCGAAAAAGTCATCGATGAGGCACAGAATCTCGCTCCAAAGAACGATCCGCATGGCAGCGCACGCTTTACCGGTGAACATGGGGTTGCAGGAAAGGCAGCTTTCCTCTGGATCAATCACATCCCCAAAGACGACTTCGAGCGCATGTGCCGCATAAAGGACATCCTAGACCCAGACGATCTTTTTAACCCCGAAACTCTCTTTCTGCGCACAAGCTTGTCACGTTCATTGCGTGCACGATTGCTTAATATCAGTTCACGGCAGATCCAGGAGTCCCTGAAGTCGGGCAACAAGCTTGCCGACGAGAATATGCTCGAAGCCGAGAAACTTGCGATCAGTGAGGGGCAGAAATGCACTCGCTGCAACAGCTGCAAGGTTTGCCCCGTTATTGATGCCGAGCATCAACTTGAAAAAAAGGGGCAACGACACAGCAAACGCCCGGTGCTACCAAGCAAGCGCAATGTTCTGATGTTCATGGAACGCATTGCGGTGCTGCGCGCATCCGCGCGCGCAACTCACAACTCCGCGCAATTTGAAAAGATCATGGGCGCAACTCAGCAGATGCTTGCTGAAAGTGCCTCGTTGCTAAAGAAGTGTTTCTATTGTCGCCGCTGCGACAAGGCTTGTCCGGTTGAAATCGACGTTCATCCATTGATGCGTGCTTACCATACAATGGGCAAGCTACCGTCCATGGGTTCGAAACTGTGGGGCTTCCTCTACGAGCGCCTGATGGGCGAAGACTTCTTCAAACCCCTGACTTACAAGCTCTTGGCATTCTTCATTCAGATCGGTCTGCCGCTGCTCAACGTCATCCGCAAGATGAAAGCGGTGCCTGACTGGATGAAAACCTATACTGTACCCCCGACCCTGTCTGTTTCGCATTACGAACCTGCAGCACATGGCCACAAATTGCGCTCGGCCGACAATTTCGTTGTGGTGAAGCCTGACTTGGGCAATGCTGTCGCTGCTCACGACACTCTCGCACCACACACAATCTACATTCGCTACCGTGGTTGTATGGACACCTTTGGTTTGCCACAGGCGACAACCGCAGTGGACACCTACTTCAAATCAGCACTGGGTGTGCGGCTTGTGGATTTGGAAAAGAAGATGTGCTGTGGCTTTCCTTTTGAGGCTGAAGGCCTGCATGAACGAGCAAAGCAGGCACACATGGCTTCGTTGGTAGAAATTGCTAAGTGCATTCACCGTGTGCTCGAGGAATGGCGTGCAGGTGCACCTCATGGCCAGCCCAAGTTCGTATTGTTTTCAAATTGTCCCACCTGCTGTGAAGCAATCCGCGAATTCAAGGCTTTGCTCAAGCAGCCCGAAAAACTCGAGTTCCTCAAGGCAAAAGCTTCACTTCCGAGTTCGTTCGACCTTGCGTTGCTCGACTACCAGGTTCAGGACACGGCAGAAATCGCAATGGATCTCATGAAAAAGATGGGCAAAGAAAAGCAAACTCAGCTTCAAATTCCTCAACAAGGGGAGAAAATTCAGCGCACTGTCGGACTCAAAGTCCCTTGCCACAACACAAAACAGGCAACGGCGGCGCAGCTTGAACTTCTGAAGATGTATTACTCAGGTGTTGAGGCATACGATAATTGTTGCGGTTTGTCGGGAACGGCGCGCCTGAAAAACCCGCGCATCGGAACTCAGATTGCAGAAAATCTTTTCGAACAGATTCAGGCGGCACCTGCAAGTGCGGTGCTGAGCGGTTGTCCGAGCTGTCGCGATGGTGTGAAAATTCAGCAGGGTATTCTGCTGGCACGTAAGGAGCGTGTCGCAGAATTTGAAATATCAGGCATCTTCCAACAGATTGTTGCCGATCTGCGGCTGAGCGAAACACCCCAAAACACCATGCCAGGATGATCTCATTATGACCTCTCCGCACAACGAGATCCGACTCGCTTCTGGCTCAATCATTCTCGGAGTAGCTCCTTCAACAGGAAAGCTCTCCCGGCTCTTGAGCCCTGCGGGAAATCTTTTTGTCGAGCCTCTTGCCGATGAATGGACACAGGCATTGAGTGACGAAAACAGACTCCAATTTACAAGTCTCGATGCCTGGGGCGGTGATGAGTGCTACCCAACCGTCGGTGGCTCGCATCTCTGGAGCATGCGCGATCATGGAACAATCTGGGGCAAGGCTCCTGCCCTCAACTATGCCCATGACAACCGCTCGAACATAGGATGGTCGGTGGGCGACACTCATTTTAAAAGAACAATCTCAGCCGCAAGTAAATCTTTACCGGCAAACCGCCTCGGCGCATTTGAGTTCCAAGTGCAGTTCGATACTTCTGTACCATTGCAGACCTTTAACCCGGAATTTCATGCCAGCCTGCGCGCAAAAAGTATTTATGCCTCTCACACGCTGTTCGCGGCAGAACCAGGGGACGTCGTTGAATGGGGTGTCGTGCTTGAGAACAACGTGCTGAATGAGGTGCTGCACTCGGATTTTTCCATACAAATACTGGCCTCCCGAAAGTTCGCACCCGACTCACAGCCGGTGGCCTCAAAGTTCTACGTGCAAACCTCCCAAAAGGGACTCTTTTGCACTTCCCTCGTCCGCAAGCGGCTTGGAGTACGAATCGATGTGCTGCAGGAATCAAACTTACCCTGGGTAGGAATCTGGTGGTGCCACAACGGTTGGGGGGACGGTCGTCCACACTCCACGGTCGGTATCGAACCCACAAATCTCCCGAGCGATGGCCCTGTTCTTCATTTCAGCGATCTTCCAGATCCTCCCTCGTGTACCGCAAGCTTTGCCTGGATAATATCCAAGATCTGAATAAGATTAAAAAAAATTATATTCCATAGGCCTCTTGACGCCGCCCACATCCGCTTTAACTTTACGGCGATTCCAACGTCCGGAGGCACGCATGTCACAAGAAGTCCATTCCTTTCAGGCTGAAACCCAACAGCTACTCAACCTGATGATTCACTCCTTGTATTCTAACAAGGAAATATTCCTGCGAGAGCTCATCTCAAATGCATCCGATGCAATTGACAAGGTTCGCTTTGAGGAGATCACAAAAAAGAATCTGCTCCCCGCTGAATTCGAAAGCGGAATCAGAATGAGCATCGACGCTGAAAACCGCAAACTCGTTATCGAAGACACTGGCATTGGGATGACCCGCGACGAGCTCATCTCAAACCTCGGCACCATCGCTAATTCTGGAACAAAAAAGTTCCTCGAGAAACTCACTGAAACCGACAAAAAGGACGCCAACCTGATTGGTCAATTTGGAGTTGGTTTCTACGCTGCCTTTATGGTGGCTGAGAAGATCTCGGTTGAGAGCCGTTCCGCATCAGGTGAACAGGCTTGGCAATGGGACAGCACAGGCAACGGCACCTACACACTGGCTGCTGGCAGCAGGACGTCTCGGGGGACTCGCATTGAACTGACTCTCAAGGATGAAGAGAAGGAATTTCTCGAAGAATGGCGGATCAAGGGTATTGTTCGCAAATACTCCGACTACGTCACCTACCCTATTCTTTGGATCGACAAAGAAAACAAAGAAGAGCGCCTCAACAAATCGACTCCTGTGTGGGCACGCTCCAAGAAGGACAACAAGCCTGAAGACTATCAGGAACTTTACAAACAACTCAGCGGCGACTGGCAGGAACCATTGCTCTGGGAACACATGAGCGTCGAGGGACTCACCCCCTTCCAAGCTGTTGTGTACATCCCCTCTGCAGTTCCATTCGACTTGTATCAACGCGATTCACATGGTCTGCACCTTTATGTGAAACGTGTCAGCATCTCTGACAAGTGCAAGGAACTGATTCCTGAGTATCTCCGCTTTGTCAGCGGTGTTGTTGAAACAGATGAACTCCCGCTCAACGTATCGCGCGAAATTCTTCAGCAGAACACCAAGCTCCCTGCCATCCGCAAACAGCTCGTCAAAAAAATACTGGGATCCCTGCAAAACATTGCCAAAAACGAGCCCGAGAAGTTCACAGGCTTCTACGAAAATTTTGGTGCCGTGTTGAAAGAAGGCTTCCATTTCGATCGCGACAACCACGAGATCCTCTCCGAGCTCGCTCGTTTCCGCTCAACCAAGACAGGACGCGACAGCTGGGTTTCACTCAAGGAATACTGGGAACGCAAAGCCGAGGGACAAAGAGATATTTATTATCTGAGTGGTTCTTCATACGATGCTGTCTCGGCGAGTCCGCACCTCGAGGCCCTCACCTCGCGGGGAATTGAGGTTCTACTTCTCACAGATCCTATCGACGAGTGGTTTGTGATGGATTATCCGAAGCACGGTGAAGCAAACCTAAAATCGATTGCAAAGGGTGATCTTGACCTTTCTGGTGTCGGGCAAGAACCAGAGAAGAAGCAAAACGAAGACGAGATTGCACCTGAGAAAATAGCCCCTTTGCTGGAAATCTTCCGCAGAAAATGCGGCGAAAGCTTGAAAGATGTAA
This sequence comes from Silvanigrellaceae bacterium, assembly GCA_044376695.1. Classification (GTDB taxonomy): domain Bacteria; phylum Bdellovibrionota_B; class Oligoflexia; order Silvanigrellales; family Silvanigrellaceae; genus RFOM01. The sequence goes on along the minus strand of JBILKM010000011.1, from coordinate 21,816 downwards.
AAATCTCCAAGCGCCTCGTGGACAGCCCTTGTTGCCTTGTAGCCGACGAGTTCGGACTCAGCGCCCACATGGAACGCATGATGAAGGCAACCAACAAGGAGTTCACGGGAACAAAACGTATTCTTGAAGTGAACCCGAGCCACCCCATTATCCGCTCACTGGTGAACAAAGCTGAGAGCAATCCGGCCGATCAAACACTCGAAGAGTGGGTTGAAGTCCTCTACGATACTGCTTTGCTCGCTGAAGGTTCGCCGGTGCGCAATCCTGGAGCCTTCGCCCGAAAGCTCACCAAGATGCTCGAAACACAAAAGGCCTGAGGAATTCCTCAGGCCTTTGTGCTTTCTGCGGGAATCTGACCCCGCATTTACGTCCACTCACTGCTGTGAAGAGCCGTTCGGACTCCGAGGCACCAAGACTGGTGATTGCTGCGCTGGATTTGCTGATCCAGGTTGCTGCACGGTTGGATTGCCTCCACTCGGTTGCTGCAGCGTGGGGTTACCGGCGTTCGGTTGCTGAACCGACGGATTCCCGGGAACAGGATTCTGAACTGTAGGGTTTGGTTTACATGCGGGGTTCTGGGCTGTTGGGTTTTGCGCTGAAGGATTGCAGCTTCCCGGTGCCGGCAATGAGCCTGGCAAGCCGCCCGGTGTTTTACCGATTTTGGAGCTCACAGGTGTTCCCACGCCACACAGTCCAGGCATCAGGTAAACTCGTGGATAAAATCCACTCTCGAGGTCGACCTGATCTGATGAACTGCGATCAAGCCCTTCGTTCACGACACGTTGAATATCGACAATCACGCCGACCGTGACGTCATGCGAACGCACTTCGTAGTAAGGCACACCACTGAACGATGAACCAGCTTTATTAAAGACTCGATAAATAGCGCGGCCGCTGGGAAGCGAGTTGTAGCACCGCTTTTTGAACCGCGGGCTGCTGGGTGGAATCTGAAACACATCCACGACCGAAGATTGGCCTTCCATGCGAGGTGTTCCCGGGGAACCCGAACCCGGCGTGGAATCGAATTTTCTTCTCACAACCGCACGCATGTCGTAGTTGGCTGGATCGATGTAGCTGTTCTGACATGTGTCGAGATGCGGGAAGGGTTCAGGGCTGTTGTTGAATGCCGGGTCGCGTGAGCCATCGATGGGGCGTCGTGCAACTTCGTCGGATGGCATTCCAGCAGCACAACCGCGGTTGAATACGTAGAAACTTGTATCACCAAGCTTGCCGACGAGGTCGGGCGACATCGCATTGCGGTGATGGTTGAGGAGCTCTTCGACGAATGCATTTCCACCGCTTCCGACCGCTTGAGCAGAGTTCTCATTGAAACGCCTGGGCTGACACGACAGCAGCAAAGCCACTGAACCCAAAGCAATCAAGCCGACCAACGGACGATGGAGCGTTCTCATCTGCAATCCCTCCGTATGCCACAGGTAAACAGCTTCCTTTTGCCGCGCCAACGCGTTTTGATTGCGCTGTTACGCTTGCATGCCGCTGACCTGCGCACGTTGAAGGGGGTTTCGGCACGCCGTTTGAAAACTTGAGAAAAATTTGCAGCCCCGCCCAGTGTGGCTTTTTTTTCACTGTGAATTCAATGAGAAGACCTCAGGTCAAATTGGCCCACTCACCCGAATTTCAGGAAGAACTTCCTTAGAATGCTCTCTCCACAAAAAGAGAAGTCTGAAAGCCGTTGAGCGTGACGTCGGTCTTGTATTTCCGCGCAGAGTCATTGTTCTCGAAGCGGCGAGAGAGCGATGCGAATGTCGCAGCGAGCCCGAGCTGAAAACCGGGAGGGCGCTCTGGGCGACCAGGCGTTACAATCCTCGAAATGATCCAACTCCACTCGAGGGCACTTTTAACCGTTAACGAACTTGTTGCCAGTGCAAAATCAATCGTTGATGCGTTCGCCAGCTGAAAGGCAGACGAGAGGGGAAAGCTCAAGCCGAGAAGAGCTCCAATTCCCACCGATCTGCTGCGGAGAGTGAGATTCTCCTCAGGCAACCCTCCGGGCGCTCTGAATTCACCTGTACCCGAAATATATCCGACACGGGCTCCGCCGGAGACGTCCAAGGGTGGCACCTTGCCAACGCGCAAGGTGTGAACATAGTTGCCAGCGAGCCAACCATCGAGCTCCTTGAGATTGACGTTTGCTGTCCCATTGGAAGCTCCAAGACTGTCTTTTTCAACAACTTGAGTGCCGACTTTAAACGTGGAGCTCACATAGCTCGAGCCGAGTGTGACTAAATACCGAGACCGTAGACGCCAACCTAAGGTCGCCGAACCACCGATTCCGGATTGCTGCGACATCAGGGGCGCTGCAATGAGGCCATCGGCTCTCAAAAAGAAGCTCAGAGAAGCACGGTCGAGGAGCGTATTTGCGACAGATTCAACGACTTTCTTTTCGAATTTGAGCTGATCGAGCTGAAAGATTGAAGCCAATGCCATGTAGGCACTCTCAATATTTTTTGTGAACTCAAGATTCCGTGAGCCACGGCCATCGCGGCTCACAATCCATACGGTTCCCATCTGACTCATGGTTAACAGGATGGCATCTTTTTGACCGATTTCCTTTAAGCGAAAGCGATTCAAACGTGGATCGAAGCGTGCTTCCACGAAAATAAGATTTTGTGGCGGTGGAGGATACAACACTTCAGGTGTGCTCGGCTCAGGAAAACCCTCGATCCTCAACCTATCAAAACGCACAATGTTGCGAGAAACCGCAGCGTAAAGGGGCAATTGATCATAAAGAGAAGCAACCAGCAGCCGGACAAAAGCTCGGTGTCTCACAAACCGCAACCTGAATTCAGACCACGGAAACGACTTTTTTGCCTCACAGCGCTGCTCGGATTCATCAGCTGCTGTTTCCTCGGGTTTTACAGCCGAAAGATCCGGTCGACACAAGCGAGCCTGAATAACGTCCTTGGACGCGATTGCAGTTTTTTCAACTGTGAGTGTCCAGGTGTCGAAACTCTCTTTGGCCTTGTGCGCTCCTGCTGTTTCGGGCTTCAAAACATTGCAGGACACCTCGGAGGCAATCCCAAAACCCCAAGGCCCCTTTTCACGCAGGAACGCCTCCTGCCAGACTCTGCAGAAGGTTCCCAATTGCTCGAGCTGTTGTTTCTCAGAGACAGCGTCGAATAATCGCACGTCAAAGAGAATCCTGAGCCGAACCGCATTGAGTCGCAGCAATGTCTCTGGCCTTTTGGGCTGCACTTCATTCTGCGGTGCAACATTTCCCGCAGCGGGAGGCGACGTTACGGGCGACTGCGGTGCAACATTTCCCGCAGCGGGAGGCGACGACGCGGACGACTGCGGTGCAGCATTTCCGGCAGCGGGAGGCGACGACGCGGACGACTGCGGTGCAGCATTTCCGGCAGCGGGAGGCGACGACGCGGACGACTGCGGTGATGGTTCTGACCCCGGATTGGATGTTTGAGCAAAAGCTCCTGTCACGGCCAGACTAAAATTTATACTCGTGCCAATACAGACGAAAAAACGACGCCATCCATGCATCGCGAAACATGGAGAGCATGTGGTACTCTGGCTAAGATAATGAAAAAAACGACTGCGCATTGTTGTTATGTTAAAGAAGCTATCGTGGGGATACAAGATGGCGCGTCTGTCGAATTTGTCGCTGACACTGTGTTCTTCCTTGTTTTTGACCATGGCTGCAGTCTCAACAAGCCATTCACGAGCCTTTGCCGACGAATGTCCCCGTCAGGCACCCTTTGTCTTCCGTGAGGGAGATACTCTTTCTGAGGTGCTGTGGTTTCTGGGCACTGAACCCGTGTACGGCAAGCGCGGCTGGATCGAAAAAACAATCGCAATGAATCCCGAACTCGAGAAGTACAAAACTGGAACTATTCCTCCAGGGACAAAGGTGATGATCCCCATCATCAAATGCCCCATTCGGGGCGGATGGACACTCAATGACAGTGGGGAACTCGTCGCTCCCTACCATCATATCAAGCAAAAAACTGAAGAGGCACCAACGCCTAAGCCAACTCAAGCTGCAACACCGGCACCAACGCCTAAGCCAACTCAAGCTGCAACTCCGGCGCCAACGCCCATGCCAACTCAAGCTGTAACTCCGGCACCAACGCCCAAGCCAACTCAAGCTGCAACTCCGGCACCAACGCCCAAGCCAACTCAAGCTGTAACTCCGGCACCAACGCCCAAGCCAACTCAAGCTGCAACTCCGGCACCAACGCCCAAGCCATCGCTCACACCTGGCTCGACACCAGTGCCCACTGGTTTGCCAAATTCCGAAATTATGATCCCGATGACCGGCCGTACCGTGGAGCCCACCGAGACTCCCGCTTCAATGCCAATCAATGCACCGACAACAACACCGGCGGCCAATAAGAAAAAAACAAACATCGGCGTGCCAAAAATTGTTCCAAGCCCATCACCTCTGTCGGGATCAAATCCCAAAACAGCGGTCACCCCTTCTTTCGGCCAGCAGCCTCAACCCACACCACCCCCCAAAAAGCCTTCGCCAACGGCGACACCAGTGCCGACCAAGACGCCAAAACCGGATCCCTCTCAGCAATTGCGCCAGGGCCTGAAAAACTCCAAAGATACGTTCGAAAAAGTGAAGGGTGCTGAGCAGGAATTTTTAGACAAGGCAAAAAAGAACAACGACTTTGTTCTCGAGTGATCCAGGTTGAGAGGCTAAAGTCTTCCCTGAGCAAACCGGAGACCCAACTTCCCGAGTTGATCGATGAAGTGGGGAGCTGTCTTCTTCATGCATTCTGGCCCCAGCACACTCAACTGAGGCGCACAGGCTGCAAGCACAATCCCGGCAAGTGCAAAACGGTGATCAGTGTGTGTGGGCCAGTCGCCAGCGAGCTCCGACGCCCGAGTACCAGCAGGAACAACAAATCCATCTAAATTCTCTTGCACCTCAATGCCCAAGGCCCGTGTATTGGCACAGAAGGCTGCAATGCGGTCGGATTCATGATGGCGAATATGCGCCACTCCCGAAACATGCACAGCGCGTCCTGTGCACAATGCCATAACACCCGCCGTAATAGCTTGGTCACTGCAGGCAGACATATCCAGATGGAGAAGACTCGAGTTTGTTTTGCTGCTGAACTCTGCTGCCACAGCAACACCACAACTGTGATTATTCCAATGAACGGCAAAACCAAATTTCTTAAGTACTTCGAGAAACTGAAAATCCGGCTGTAGGGTTGAACTCCCCAAATTCTCAATATGGAGTTCAAGACCCAACACACATGCCAATGCTAGGAAATAACAAGCCGTTGATGCATCGGCCTCAACCACGTAAACCGATGGCGGATTCCATTCGTTTGCACCGACCGAAAAGTTGCGGAGTTCTGTATCGTGCTCCACATGAACACCAAATTCACGGAGCATCGCAACGGTAATGCGCACATAATCAGGCTGCACAAGACCCTGAGTGCGTGTCATCCGTATAGCCTGACGCGCACCAGCAGCTGCAAGAAGCAAACCACTGACAAACTGCCCCGACTGCGATCCATCGATGGTCACCTGCCCTTTTAGAGCGGTCGGGCGGAGTTCTAGGGGTAAAAAATCGCTCTCAATGTCCGCACCCAAGGCCCGCAATGCCACGAGCAAAGGGCTCAGCGGCCGACGTTTAAGCTGAGGATCGGCATCAAGAATGAACGATTCTATATCACTGTGCGGTTGCACCTTTTTCCAGTTGAGCAGCAGTGCTGGCAGAAAGCGAGCAAGTGTTCCCGCCTGTCCCAAATGGATTGTTGCTGTCTTTTTATCGGTGAGCACGCAGGCGCCAATGCTCACCCGGCGCGGCAATTGAGAGACATCGAGGTCAAAGCCCAGTTCTTCAAGCGTAGAAAATCCCCACCAGGTGTCGTCGGCAAGCAGCGGTGACAAAATTTCAATGGGACGACCTGCAAGACCAGCAAGAACAAGAGCTCTATTGGTGACACTTTTTGAACCGGGTACACGCAGGCTCCAAGAGCGGCTCGAACACCCTTCCACACGCAAACTCCGCGCGAGATGCGCAGGAAGTGAGGGTTCAAACAGTGCCTTGCACGAACCGAGTGTCACGGATTGAGAACCTTGATTCCTTCAGGCGACTTCAACAAGCGCGCCTCGGTGCAAGCCTGAAGCTCTTCAAAACTGAGCCCTGGAATGATCTCGGTGACCACAAGCCCTTCGGCCGTAACCACCATTGCTGCGCGGTCGGATATAATTTTCTTCACACAATTCTTTCCGGTGAGCGGAAGCTTACAGTTCTTCAAAACTTTAGGGCTACCGTCCGGTGCACAATGCTGCATGACAACCACTACGTTTGGTGATCCGGCCACAAGATCCATAGCACCACCCATGCCCTTCACCATTTTTCCGGGAATCATCCAGTTCGCGATGTCACCCTTCTCGGATACCTCCATGGCACCCAAAATGGTAAGATCGATATGTCCACCGCGGATCATGGCGAAGGAATCGGCCGAAGAAAAAACGGACGCCCCTGGCAATAGAGTCACGGTCTGCTTGCCAGCATTGATGAGATCCGCGCGCTCGAATCCAGCGAAAGGGAAAGGGCCCATTCCCAGAATGCCATTTTCAGATTGCAGAGTGATGTTCATCTCGGGGGTGATTGCGTTAGCAACCAGAGTTGGAATTCCAATACCCAAATTCACGTACATCCCTGGACGCAATTCAGCAGCGGCACGTTTGGCAAGCTGTTCACGGGACAAAAGTTTGAAACTCATAGCTGTCCTTTCCTCTGCTCAAACACGTGCCTGAACGGTGCGCTGTTCAATGCGTTTTTCGTAGTTGTGACCCAGAAGCAATCGCTTCACATAAACGGCAGGAGTGTGAATCGCGAGAGGATTCATTTCTCCCTCTCCAACCAACTCTTCAACCTCAGCAATGGTCACTTTGGCAGCTGTGGCCATCATCGGATTGAAGTTCATGGCAGTCATGTTGTACTGCAGGTTGCCCTGTGGGTCGGCACGCCACGCTTTGATGAGAGCGAAGTCGGCCTTGAGCGCACGCTCAAGCACATATTCACGCCCGTCGAAAATTTTTGTTTCCTTACCTTCTGCTACAAGTGTTCCCACGCCCGTCGGAGTATAAAATGCTGGAATCCCGGCGCCACCGGCGCGAATGCGCTCAGCCAAATTTCCTTGCGGGGTAAGCTCGACTTCCAATTTTCCGGACAGAAACTGCTGCTCGAAAATCTTATTTTCGCCGACGTAGCTTGAAATCATTTTCTTGATTTGGCCTGTCTGGAGGAGTTTGCCGAGGCCAAAGTCATCAACGCCAGCGTTGTTGGAAATGCAGGTGAGACCTTTCACTCCCTTAACTCGCAAAGCTTCGATCAGATTTTCGGGAATGCCACACAAACCGAAGCCGCCCACCATGAGGGTAGCACCGTCGTTGATGTCAGCGATTGCATCCATGGCAGAGTCGATGAGTTTTGAGTATTTCAAGACCTTCATTGAGCCATCACCTCGCGCAAGCGTTGTCCGTTCTTCTTCAGGAAAACCCGCAGGCCACCCACAGCAAAACCGGCAAATGCTCCAAGGAAGGCACCCAATACCAGAGAAATTTTACGCTTAGAAACCGGAGTCTCGAGCGAAAGGGTTGAGCCCGATGCGCTTGCTGGAACGAGAATGGGCAACGCGCTCATTGCCACCGAACCTCCCGAGCGAGCCTCACCGCGGAGCGATGCGCGACGCCCGAATCCGAGTCCTGCCATGCGGGTTGCTTCGCGACGTGCCATCGGAATCAGCTGAAAAATTTCATCTCGCACCTGCAACGCACGCGTCACTGTGTCATTGCCGTCTTCGGGCTTCATCCGCCCCTCGGCCAACAGAACAGCTGTCATACGTTGGATTCTTTCAAATTGACCCTGTACGCCGACCTGCTCGTAGAAATCGCTGGTCAACAGATTCTGGGAGGAGCCTTCCTTGGATGGGTCAGGCAAATTCACCTGCAACGATTTTGCATCAGCATCAGCACTGCCCACGAACGCAAAAAACTCAGGAAGATTCCGACCAAGTTTGCTGCAGAGGTATTCAATCTTGAGCAACTCTTGCCGTGCCTTCAACAGTTGCTCACGCACCGCAGTGCTTTCGTCGGTCTGCAGATTCTGAACCGGTGTTCCACTCGGTGCGTTGGCGTTTGTCGGCTTAGAGGGAACATCTTTATCAGCTTCAATAGACGCTGCATTGACACTCAGCGCCATCTGAATGGCCGACGCAAAGAGCTCTCCTGAACGTTGCGTGAGACCCTGCACAGGCAATCGAACATCCAGCACGAAATCACGTGGACTTGCAGACTCCCGCAGGCGTAACGGCGATTTTTCGGGTTTGTCGGCAAGTGCCTGCTGCGCTGCAAGAGCCTCGTCGTTGAGATTCAATTCTTTCAGAGTGCGCGCAAGTTCGGGCGACTGGTTGAACACCGAGCGCCAGATGAGGCGCGCGTTGTCGGAAACATTCAATGCACTATTGAAAGACTCAACCAACTTCTTAGGTTCGGCGACCCCAAGTTCGTTTTTATCCAACACCAACGGAATTTGCGTATGGTAACTGACCGGCAAAACCTTGAGAGCAACAACCGCACCAGCAGCAATACCAAGAACAGCGCCGACTAAAATCTCAATTTTGATCTTCCAGAAAAAACCAAGCAGCTCGACCAAATCAATTTCATCGGAAGGCTGGTAACCGTAGCCCGTTGGAGCAGCCGATCCCATGACCGGATTCGGCGTAGCTGTCGGGGGCAAATGATCTTGTGGCGGCTGGTTTTGCGACATGATGACCTCAATCAACCTTGGAAGGGAGACAATAGTCCCATCTCATAACAGAAATCTTTCATGACCGGCAATTTCCAGGCCACAATGTTCGCAAGCAGCTGCTCGAGCTCGACAAGCTCAACCCGAGAAAACTCCCCCTCAGAACGCCCCAAATCAATGCAAGAAAGATCACTCAGTTCAACCAGAAACCACATTTGCTCTTGCCCAATGTTGTTGCGTTCCGGATGAGCCTGCAGCACTTCTGGGGGAAAAAAATAACGCCGCCAGCTCTGCGAGCGGGCAACGATAGTGACGTGCGCAGGAAGCACTCCGAGTTCTTCGGCAAGCTCACGCAAAAGCGCATCCTGAAGGGTTTTATCGGAATCCTCGATGCCACCTTGGACAGTTTGCCAGACACCGCGAGGCTGGCTTCGCTCACAACGCAGAAACCTATCGCCCACCTTCACTAACGCGGCCACATTTGCTCTCCATGGGCCGTTCCTCTTGCTCGTTTCAGTCATGGGTCACCTGTTCTGTTGTTTTGCCCCGGGACAAAAACACTCGAACCCAACTTCGGGTGCCCCGGCTCCGGCTAAAATGAGATCCGTCTCAAGACACAACACGTACAACTGCTGCCGCTTCATGAGCTCCTGAAACTCAGGCGATTTCCACCAGCGGCAAACATCTTTGAGAGTCGTCACAAGCGCACGATTCTCATCCACCAAAGCGCGTGCAGAGGAATCAAGCATTCCATGGTCAGCAAGCTGCACAACACGTAAGATTTGAGGAAAATGTCCGACTTGTTCGCACAATCCGACAAAGGACTTCTCAAAGCGATCTGGTCGGGCAATCCCGCACAACAAATTCAACTCGGCCGGCATGGTCTCAAGCCCGACAGCCTCGAGACCAAAACCTGATGCAGGTTCTCGACTAAACGCCCGACAAAGCCAGATATTTTCTACTGCACTACACTGCACGTTCGGCTCAGCTGTCACATCATCTACGCCTGACTGTCGCATTCCGGTGTGAACAGACCCACCCAAAAGAAGCGCTGCAGCAGCTTTCACTTGTTTCTCAAACGCAGCACTTTCTGCACGCGAACGCATTCTCGACCACACTAGAACATCAGCTACCGGCAAAGTTTGAGCCCACCGCTGTATCAGTGGCCATCCCTGTCTGTAGGGTCCGAAGGGCAATGCGCAGCGTGGTGCACTCAACAGTGACTGTGGATCCCAGACAACAACATCTCGATGCACCGGTAGTGAGGTTTGCTGCAGTCCATCATCAACAAGAACAACCAATGGGCGATTATTTCCAGCAAAAGGAAGAGACTGCTGAGCCTCACGCTCACGCATGAGCCGTTTGAAGAGCTCGCTCCGTTGGGCGCCTTGTGCAAACCAGAGTTGAGCACCCTGTGGCAATGCAACCTGCAACTGCAGCGCATGCTCAAGTGTTTCATCGCTCAGACTGTTCCATGCCTGTTCCGAAAGACTCTGAGAAGATGAATTCAAGTGTAGAAGAAAAGGTTCATGCTGTTTACGACCCACGCCACGAGTGAATACCGCAACATTAAATCCGGAGCTCAAAGCCAATCGTGCGATAGCACGCACAACAGGACTCTTTCCCGTACCACCAACCGAGACATTTCCGATCGACAAAATCCACGGTTCGAGTGATTGCGGCGCTGGCAAAACTCTGCGCCGACGCGCGCGCACAGAGGCAAGTACAGACCAAAGAAGGCTCAGTGGAAAAAGAAAAAAAACACTGAGAGCGGCAAACCAGAAGTCACGCCGAAGCAACGGACGTTCGATTTGCGTCCGCAGATATTCAGTCCAGGCAAGACTCATGTCTGGGAAGACTCCATTGGCGCATGATTCTCTTGAGCATGAAGTTTGGCAACATCAAGAACTACGGCCTCTTTCCCAGTACCTTTCCAGACAAGCTTTCCACCCGAAAAAAGATAAACATCCTGAAAGTCTGTGAGTTCTTTGCGCGCATGTGTGACAGCGATGACTGTGCGCGCGCGCCCAGGCATGCTCTGCCACCTCCAAACAGCCTCCCAGAAGGCCGCTGCCGATGCAGCATCGAGATTGGCCGTGGGCTCATCGAGCAACAGAATTTGTTTGTCAGCAAACAAAAGCCGCGCCAATGCAACGCGGGCCTTTTCACCTCCCGACAAACCCTCACCCATGAATCCCACTTTCTTGTTCAAAAAAAGTTCTGCGCCAGCTGTCGTGTGAGCCAGCATCAGCGTGAGCACAAGTTCAAGAGCACGCTCACGGGCGCGCCGCGACTCTGCTGATTGAGCAGGAATCTGAGGATAAATAATATTCTCAAAGATTGAGCCCTGAAAAACGTACGGCGATTGAGTGGCGAGAAGGGTTTTGGAAGCACCGAGGACGTGCCCCTGAATTGGTGGCAGAAGACCGGCTAGTAATCGCAAAAGTGTCGACTTGCCGGCACCACTTTCACCTACAAGCGCAATGCGCTGGCCTTCCATGAAATCGATCGTGGTGGGGTAAAGAATGCGTCTACCATCGAGCGAGTCGTATGCAAGATTAAATATGCGGAGAGCAACGCCAGGACGAAGCCCCTCCTGCTCAGGCGAGGCTTGAGACAGATGTTTGGCCGCGTGCACCACATCCCACTCGTCGGTCAATCTGCTCCAAACTGCCTTAAGCTCAGCAAACTGAGAAACAAAGCCGGAAACATTCTTAAGCGGCCTGAACGACAAGGCTGCAAGCACAAAAACTGTCGAATACGAGGCAACATCAACCTCACCGGCACTGTTAAGGCGCCATTGCAGCGCCAAAGCGAGAATCGCAACGGCAAAGACTTCCATGGCAGGACGAAAACCGACGCGCAGCAGAAAGGTTCTGCGAATGAAATGAAAATAATCATTGGAGAGTGTTTTCAGGTCATGCTGCTCACGGCTTTGCGCACCCATTCCGTAAATGGCTGCAAGTCCATTCCGCATTTGCATTCCGCGTGTGGCTAATTCCACTTGCCGCCGAGCACTCTCGCGTGTGTAGAATTCAAGACGACGCGAGACCCAGCGCAGCACTAAAAAAACAGGAACAAAGATCAACAGCAAGGCAATAAAGAAATAAGAGGCGATGTAAAGCATGGCCAACGCGGTGCCCATGACCACCAAGCCATCGCGCAGCGCCCCGATGGTGCCCTTACTCACTAAGCCCTGCAACAGGGTAGTGTCGAGAAGAATACGATTCGTGACCTCATCTGGATTGCGCGCGTCGAGAACACGACCAGAAGTTTGAAGATAGGAATCAAGAAACTGTGTACGCAATGCGTGAGCAACACGATGTCCCGCCCGTTCAAGCAGATAATTGCTCCCAAAACTCGTGACCATGCGAAAAAAGCCAACGAGCACAAGCAATACAGGAATCAGTGTCATCCACTGTTCGCGACTCGCGGATACAAGATTTGGTAAGAGGTCGGCAACGGCCTTGGGCAAAATCTTCTGCAAATTGCTCTCTGCCGCCGAAGAGGAGAAGATCAACTGCAGCAAGGCTCCCGTAACAAAGCCCAATGCAACCTCACACAATGCGTGCAGAGGGCTAATTAAAACACCCGTGACAACATCCAGGCGAGCAGCCTTCCAAATGATCGATCGCAACGGGTGAGTGGATTTCACTGAAGGAGTCCCCACTCACGTTCTTCACGCCAGAGATCGCGCACGGATTTGTAATGAAAACGATGTGCTGGTTCGGAAGGGAGTTGTTTTTGGCACTCGAGAATCGCCCGCGCGGCATTCCGTGCGCTATCCTCGGGAAAAACGTGCCGTAAAGTTGCTAATTCGGCTTTCATCGCATCGGCCTTTTCAGGAGATTTCAAAATGGAGAGCGCATGCGAAGAAAGAGTTTCAGCGGTGGCAGCTGCTTGAATATACTCCGGCACTATCTCACGTCCTGCGCAAAGATTCACGAGGCTTACATGTGGCAAAGTCACGAGCCGCCTCGCAATGGAGTAGCTCATCCAATGCATTTTGTAGGCAACTGACATGGGAATTCCAAGCAGGGCCGTTTCAAGTGCTGCTGTTCCCGAACAGACCCATGCGTAGCTGCATTCGGAAAGAACTGCTTTGAGGGATGATTCAGAGACAAGCTCAATATCTACCCTCATTTTGCTCGCATCTTCCTGGGCCAAGGTCCTGTGCAAAACTGATTCCAACTGCACCCGGGAGACGGTACTTGCAACGGGAACAACAGCTTTCAAATCTTTAGCAAAGGCTCTTCTAGTTCTCACAAATGCCTGCACAAGCGTAGGGAAAACCTTTTCAATCTCGCCACTACGACTTCCAGGAACGATGCCTACAACGGTTGGCTTGCTCTGCCCTGATTCATGATGCCTGCGCGTATTCAGAAAAGCAGAAATCTCATCTTTGAGCGGATTTCCCACGAACTGCGCGTTAACCCCTGCCCTTCTCAATATTTTTTCTTCAAAAGGCAAAATGCAGGTCACCAGATAGGTACAATCGCGTAAACGGATTGCCCGCCGCGCGCCATGTGCCCAGACCTTCGGAGGAATGTGATACACAACGCAAGATCCCAAATGAAAGGCATCTTCCATCAGGCGCAAATTCAAACCAGGATAATCGATGAGTATGGTTATATCGGGGCGTCGTGTTTTCAGTGCATTTTGAAGACGATGTGCAGCTGCCGAAATGCGCGGGTAAACCGAAAGCACCTCGACAAAGCCCATGGCACTGAGCTCCTCAATGTGCACAACGGTTTCTACACCGGCAGCCTTCATCAGCTTGCCACCACTTCCCCAGACATGCAGTCGGACACCGGCTGCGTCGAGCTCCCCGCGCAAAGCTTGCACGAGCAACGCACCCTGAGCATCACCACTCGCTTCTCCGGCAACAACACAAACCGAGAGAGTGCGCTTTTCAAATTGTGGCTGAGAGTTCATCGCTGTTTCCTCCAGCAGCCGGGCGAACAACACCGCGGCGCGCGGTCCGAATGAATTCGGACAGACGCTGGGCATGCGGATTGTCCAGCAGGCCTTTGCTCCGACAAGCTTCAATGGTTTCATCAACCGTCGGCAAGGGAGAGAGGAAGAATTGTTTGTAAATGGATTTCAATGCGGCCAGGTCAGAGGCTGTTAGTCCTTTACGCTTCATGCCGATCACGTTCATACCGCGAAGAGTTGCACGGTCGCCCTGGGCCACACAGAAGTTTGGAACATCTTGGACAACGATTGAGCCCGCAGCAATCATGGCCATGTCACCAATGCGGCAGAACTGGTGAATTCCCGAGATACCTCCAACAACAACACCGTTGTGGATTTCCACATGACCAGACAGCTGCACAGAGTTGGCAAAGATGTTGTCGTTGCCAATGATGCAGTCGTGAGCCACATGAGTGTAGGCCATGAAAAGGTTGTTGTTGCCGACAACTGTTTTTCCGCCGCCCTGCACAGTTCCGGGCTGCAGTGTGGCACACTCTCGAATCTTGTTGCGATCGCCAATCAGCAGAACCGTCGGCTCACCTTTGTATTTCAAATCCTGTGGAACAGTTCCAACACTGGCAAAAGAGAAGATCTCGTTGTGCTCGCCGAGAGTCGTGTGTCCGTCGAGTACAACGTGCGAGACAAGCCGAGTTCCGCGGCCAATCTTAACGTTGGCCCCCACGGTACAAAATGGCCCAACGACGACGTCGGTGTCGAGCTCTGCACCCGGATGTACGATGGCTGTCGGATGGATGGTGACATTGTGACTCACGGTAATGTTCCTTCGTGAACAGGGTTGCAATGCTAATTCAATAGTGAGCTCTTTTAGGCGCGTGGTGCCTTGGCCAACACAGCCGAGAATTTCGCCTCCGCAACGACCTCGCCATCCACTTTGGCCGTTCCGCTGAACCAGACAAAAGGCCCGCGGTGGCGATCGTACTTGGCATGATAGTGAATGACGTCACCAGGAACGACCGGGCGACGGAACTTCACCTCATCGACTCCCGTGAGCATGCACTTTTTCTCGACCTGTTGTTTTTCTCGTTCGAAATTAGCAAAGCACATCGCAGCCGCAGTCTGCGCGAGGCCCTCAACCAAGTACACACCTGGAACAATCGGCTGCCCGGGAAAATGCCCTGCCAGATATGGTTCCCCTGCAGTCACGCACTTCACCGCGTGAACTTCGAGTGCATCAAAATCAATTGAGATAACCTTGTCGACCAGCAACAGGGGCGGACGATGGGGCAAGAGTTCGCAGACTCTTTGGTAGTCAAACAGCGGTTTTACAGATTCCATTTTCAGCAAACTCCCACAGGTAGCATTCATTATTGGTCATTGGTTTCAGATTTCTGCAAACGGGCCCGGCGCTTCTCGTTGTACTCTTTCACCATGCGGGTCAGGCTCGCATCGAATGAAAGTTGTTCTCGGTTTGGCCTTGCGGGAAAGCCTGAATAAACTCCCGCCTCTTCCAAATTTCTGGTCACGCCCGCTTGAGCAAGAACGGTGATGTTGTCGGCAATCTTGAGGTGCCCTGCGACACCCACCTGCCCTGCTAGGGTCACCCTGTTACCGATTTGACTTGAGCCGGCGATACCTGTTCCAGCAGCCAGAAAGCAAGCGCGTCCAACGACTGCATTGTGGCCCACCTGAACCAGTGAATCTATTTTTGTTTGTTCACCAATCAGGGTGTCGAACATGGCTCCACGATCGACCGAAGAGTTGCTTCCGAGCTCAACATCGCAGCCCAGAACAACACCGCCTGTCTGAGGAATTTTAACATTCTCTGCACCGTCGGGTGCGAAGCCAAAACCGTCCCCTCCGACAACTGCCCCCGGATTGAGAATGCATCTGTCGCCCAGCTGACAGCCCTCGCGTACTACCGCGTTGGGGTGAAGGAGGCAGTCATCGCCGATAACAGCAGCCGCACCTACAAAACTTCCAGGATAAAGCACGCTACGCGCACCGATGCGTGCACCAGGGCCGACATAGACGAAGGGAAAAACGTTAGCGCTTTCGTGTACGACCGCAGTTGCATCGACGTACGACAGAGCCGCGCGACCATGTTGTTCATGCCTCGGCTCAAAAAAGAATTGTGAAAGGCGCGCGAAAGTCGCGTATGGGTTGCGACACACAAGGAGTGTGTTGTTGACCTTCGTGGCCCCTTTTTCAAGAGCGCGCGAAACGAGCTGCTGCGCATCTTGCGCACTGCACAAAATTGCGCCCGCCTTCGAGGTGAGCGCATCGTCGAAA
The DNA here is from genome assembly GCA_044376695.1 of Silvanigrellaceae bacterium. Taxonomy (GTDB): domain Bacteria; phylum Bdellovibrionota_B; class Oligoflexia; order Silvanigrellales; family Silvanigrellaceae; genus RFOM01. The sequence continues at coordinate 5,837 of JBILKM010000011.1, read as the reverse complement.
TAACGCGAGTTGGTCAGGAAAGAGATTTGTCTCGATTCTGCTGAAGACAATGTCGAAATGCCTGTCAGCGGCTCTGGAGCGGCCGCTCCAGAGAGCTCGTGAACAACGCAGCCAAACCTCTCGACGATCTCCGCGAGAGTCAGGCTTTTCATTTTTTGACCTTGTGACGCTGATTGTAAAGGCTGACGATATCGGAAGTGATGTCTGAACCACGGGCAACGTAAAGTACCGCACCAGCTCCTTTTTCGAAGACCAAATCGAAGTTGTTCTTCTTGGCGTATTCTTCAACGAGGATGGAGAGATTCTGGAAGATCTTCTGGGTTTCTTGCATCTCTTTCTGGCGCACTTCCTGCTCGAGTGCCATTTGCGAGCGCTGGAATGCCATAAGTTTACCTTGAAGCTCGCGCGTTCTCGAGGCCTTGTCTTCTTCAGTTAGGACAGCGCGCTTTGCCTCAAAATCGTCTTCCATTTTCTTGAGCTCGGACTGCTGCGCAAGAAGTTCTTTTTTGCGGGAGTCGAGTTCTTTTTCGATTTTAGCCTTCGCAGACTTGCCTTCTTCGGTCTGAAGAATGGCCACCTGGAAATCAATGAGGGCAACACGAGTGGCGTTGACGCCAGGCTTGCCGCCGGCGGGAGCGGCGAATGCACTCTGCTGGCTCACGGAAAGTGCAGCTGATGCCAAGAGAACTCCCAGGCTCAGCGTTGAAATTTTACGAAAGAAAGCGCTCACCAGCATGAAAACCTCCAAAAAACCGGGTCACTCGATAAAGTTCAACGGGTCAAGCTCGAGACATTATCATTACCCACGGAAAAGATGAACTCCTGCTCGCCCAAACGTCCTTTTTCGAGGGGCCAGGCCCACTCGAATCGGAAAGGGGCGATCGGGGTCTGCCAACGCAAGCCAAAACCCACGTCATGCTTAAACTTTTCCATTGAGAGTGACTCATTTTCGTCGAGAACTGTACCCGACTCCCAGAAGCTCACGAGCCTCAGGTTGGCCTCAGGAATGAGTGGGATGAAGTACTCGCCGGCACCGTAAAGGCGGCGATTACCACCCACAACAATACGATCGACCGATTGAGCAAATGGTCCATTAACAACTTCAAGCCGTGGACCAATAACTTTGTCTTCTTGGTAGTAGGCCTTCATGTTGTAAAGCGTACCGAGATTGAGGCGTTCCCAATAGGGAATCGGCTTGCCCTGCACCGGATAGACGAGCGTCGGTTCGACCACGAAGCGGAAGTTGGTTTTAAAATCTTCACCGATGAACAGAGGAACGTAGTAGTTTACTGCAAGCTCTGCCAACCCAAACTGGTTGGTGCCAGCAAGTCCCTTGATTGCAATTGCGTTCGTGGCCGACAGCGAGAACCCACTGGTGGGCATCAGATAGTTGTCAGTTTTGTCGAAGCTGATCGACTGGCTGAGCTTTTCTGTGGTTCCCTGCTTCGTGAACAACCGGCCAATCGGAGTGACATTGTTGCGGGTCACGCGCTCGAGTGAATAGCCACCGCTGACGCGGAGATCTTCGATAATTTCGCGACCAACACTCACACCACCACGCACTGTCTTTGAAAATCGCTCGGCCTCAAATGCAATCGGACGAGAGAGTTCGTATTCAAAGCTTCCGAAGCCCGTGACACTCCATGGGCCATCGTTCCAGCTGGGCTCAGTGAGGTTTATGTTCAGACTGTAACTGCCCGTAGGTGAGTAGTTAGCCGAAAGACCTGCATTCCAGCCTTTACCGAGAAGGTTCGCCTCAGAGTAGGAGCCCTGCGCAAAGAAATTGATTGAACGAGTGTCAGATGAAGGCGAGGCACCGAACGAAGCACTCAGTGTACCTGTGGATTTTTCCTTGACCTTGACCCGGAGATCCATGCGCTTGTTACGCACGTCTGGCTCACGCATAATTTGCACTTCCTGGAAATACCCCAGCCGCTCAATAGCCGCTTTGCTTTTCTCCAAACGCGTTGCGTGGAAAAGCTCTCCTTCAGCAACCTTGATATTGCGACGGATGACATTGTCGCGGGTTTTAGCATTACCCTCAATGACAATATTTCGGAAATAAACCTTGTCACCTTTGGTGATGACAAACTCGATATCGATGGTCTTTGCTTTCGAATCGGCGCGCGTCTTGGGCAATACATCGACAAATGCAAAACCATGATCGCCATAGAGGTCGGTTATCATCCGCATGTCGTTTTGGAACTGTGAAATGCGAAACCATTTACCAGTTTTCATGGTCATTTTTTCGAGAAGACCAGCCTCGCTGTATATTTTTTCGCCGCGCTCGTTGAGGAGAAGATCGCCAGTGATGATGACCGAACCCACCCGAAAGCGCTCGCCCTCTTCAATATTAAAACTCACATCGACCGTTTGCCGACCGGAGTCGAGCCGGGATTGCGGAGTTGCAACGTTAGCTTCCGCATAACCATTATCGCGATACATGTACGCCAGAAACTCTTTGTCGCGGTTCACGAATTCATCCTTGAAAGCGCCGCTGCTGGTCAGCCACGAAGACCAACGCTTCTCGCGCGTCGCCATGTTGCTCTTCAGTTCACTGTCGCCAAAGAATGCGTTACCGATGAAATTGACGTGCGATACCCATACGGGATTATTTTCAACCACCTGGTAGGTCAGCACCACCTCTTCAGTATTTGCGATCTCTTCAACGGAATATGATGCGCGAGCAAGATAGTAGCCCTTCTCAACATAAAGCTGCTCAATCAGGCGCAGGTCGGATGTGATCTTCCGCTCATCGAGAATCGTGTATTTCTTAACAAGAAGTTTTTCAGAGACAGTCGAAGACGAAATAGCATCGAAACCCGTGAAACTGATTTCCTTCACACTTGGCTTTTCGTCGACAACAACTGTGAGAACCACACCGTTGGGTTTGGTTTGGGAATCGATCCGGACGTCGCGAAAATAGCCGCTATTGAAAATGCTCTTAATGTCTTCGCTCACATCTTCGGGTGCGAGTGTTCCACCAACCTTGGTTTCCATCAACCCGAGCACAGCCTCAGACTGCACAGCCCGATTTCCCTGAACCTTGATCTCGACAATTCTCGGAGCAGATCCAGCTTCCGATGCCAATGCACCCTGTCGACGCAGCAAAAGAGCCGCGAAAAGTATTGTCATGCACGTCAGAACAAGCAAGGTGGGCCTGGAGCGCCAGAACCTTTTGGTCATAGATCGTTTACCCTTCTCTGAGATGGCAAGCCGGGCGACTATTTCCCATCAGCAAAAAATTTGCAAATTTACGGGGTGCTTATTGCGCTCGCAGAGTCGGTAACGATTTTCCCATCGCGCATTTCAATGCGGCGCGGAAGCGATTGGGCAAAGTCTTGGTTGTGAGTGACAATCATCAGCGTGGTACGCAAATCGCGATTCAATTCAGCAAAAAGCGCATGGATGTTTGCCGCGTTTCGACTGTCCAGATTGCCTGAGGGCTCGTCTGCCAAGAGTAGAACAGGCTCGTTGATTAACGCACGAGCAATTGCAACTCGCTGCTGCTCTCCGCCGCTGAGCTGACCCGGGTAGTGTCCGAGTCGATGCCCCAAACCAACTCGTTCAAGCAGCGACTGCGCCCTGCGGTAAACCTGAGCCGCATTTTTCCCTGAAATCAAACCTGGCATCACGACATTCTCGAGAGCGTTGAATTCAGGCAAAAGATTGTTGTGCTGAAAAACAAACCCAACATGCTGATTTCGAAAATGGCTGACCTGATGATCGGTTCCCTGAAATGGATTCAGCCCACCGACTCTCACATCGCCCGAAGTAGGGGAATCGAGTGCTCCAACAATATGGAGTAGTGTGCTTTTGCCCGATCCACTCTCACCCACAATCGCAACGGCTTCGCCACGCCGAACATTAAAACTGACGCCACAAAGTGCCTCTAGCGTGAGCTCGCCCATGGCATAAACTTTGCGCAGCTCGCGGATCTCGACCGCCATCTCAGCCTGGGGTCGTACTCCCCCTGCAACATCCGAAGCCTGAGCTTTTTCACTTTCAGAATGATTCAGCATTTCAAAAAAACCTCATAGGCAGTGAACTTAGGCGGCGCGATCGGAAAGGGTTTCGACAGGATCGATTCGCATCACCTCAAGCGCAGGCCAAATTGCTGCAACAATGGAGAGCAAAAGACTACCAACACTCACGCTGATGAGATCACCCCAAGAAACAAGCACCGGCAGACCATGCCCTGGATAAGCATCTTCAATAATCGATAGTGGGATTTTTGAGACCACTTGCAGCAGCAGCAGACCAATGCTCAAACCCAAGGCAACTCCTACCAAGCCGATACTGCCACCCTTGAAAAGATACAGCAAACCCAGATCCACGCGCCGCAGGCCAATGGAACGAAGAATAGCCATCTCACGCGCTTTTCTGCGCACAGCGAGAACCAGTGTAATTGTTATGCTGAAACAGCCCACCAAGATCACCATGTAGAGCACGAATGACATTCCCCAGCGCTCGAGTCGTAGCGCTTTGAGCAAAGCCTTGTTTGATTCCGTCCATGGTTTTGCGCGCAGACCATCGACTTTCAATGCTTCATTTAATTTTAACGCGACACTCTCGGCTTCAAGCGGCTCTTTCAGAGCCACTTGAATACCCGACCATTCCCCTGGGGCATCTAAAAATTTCTGAACGAGTTCGAGCCGTGCAAAAATCACTTTGGAGTCGTGTGTCAAAGAGCCCGTATGAAAGGCACCCGCGACCACAACAGGCTGCTGGGTTGGCGCAAATCCACCCAAGCCTTCGTCAGGTTGAGTTGAAATAAGTGTCAGCCGGTCGCCCACAGAACTCTCGAGCACATCGAGCAACTTTTCACCTGCAAAAAGCGTTGGAAATGTGCCCGTCGATTGATTTTCCTCTTGCAAGATATTCTCGGCCTCGGCATCGTCTGCGAGATCGACGAAACGCGAATCCGAATTCAAAAAGTAAGATTCAAATCGCATGACTTTTTCAGCTTTTTGAGTGTCAACTCCCCACAACAAAGCAGTCATGGGTTTTCGACTCGACTGAATAATCACGTCGCTCTTTATGAACGGAGAAACCGAAATTATTTCGTTTGAAATTTGCGGCAGGCGCTGCAGCAAAGTGGGACTCGCAGGAATCCGACCGAATCCCTCACGCACCACGATTTCGATGTGCGGCTCAACCCCTAACAGCCTCTTTTTGAGCCCATGAACGAACCCACCCATAACACTGAGAACCACTGTGAAGGCACACACCCCAACCGCAATTCCAACAATGGGAAGCACCACTCCAAAAGCAGCTTGAGATTTTCTTTTACGCGCTGTCCAAGAGGAAAACAGATACCTTTTCAGAAGAAAAAGAATCGCAGTCAGGCCAGGACGCAATCGGTTCGAATCATGATCCACGATGTGCGTTCTCAAGTAAATTTGAAAGTCCCTTTACCAAAGCTTCTGCGGAGGCAAAAACATCGGCCGGAGTGGCATCGTCATACATATAGGCAGGAGCTGTCACAAGCCGATGCTTCGTGTCGATGCAAGCCTGTCCCGGACGAGTGGGGACATGATGCGCACCCCAGAATTCGAGCGCCATCACCGCATCACGCGCAGCGCCGCTTCCGAGAGTCAAATCCGCACCTTTGTAGCCGGCCTCCTTGCAAAGCAGCGCCAGAACAACTGGTGCAATACACAGTGCGGCGCAGGGTTTACCCGTGGTTAGGAAGGGGAGCAGCGCAGCACGGACATCACCCTGAAGGGTGGCTTCGCGACCTGCAGATGCAAAGTTACACAAATTCTTGACCACACCGAATCCACCCGCCACCACAACAGCCGCGTAATTTTGGGCCTTGAGCTCGGACAGGGGTT
>JBILKM010000128.1:0-2914 GCA_044376695.1 Silvanigrellaceae bacterium | reverse complement strand
ATCATCACAACAACCAATCATAGTGGCGGAATCCAGGGCGGCATCAGCAATGGCATGGACATCCTATTTTCGGTTGGATTCAAGCCCGTTTCAACCATCCGTGCAGAGCAAAACAGTGTCGATCCCCAGGGCAATCCTGTCACCCTGAAAATGACTCAAGGCAGACACGACCCGTGCGTTTTGCCGCGCGCTGTTCCAATGATCGAAGCCATGACCTGGCTCGTTCTGGCCGATCACGCTCTCCGAGCGCGCCTCAATCGCAAAGACACACTCACTGCGCCTCAGGCATCGCGCAGACAAAAGGAAAAGGCATGAGCAGCCAACGCATCGATGCCTCAAAGTTCATTGCCGAACTGACATCAACGGCAACCGAAAAGCCCAAACTCCGCATCGTGCTCACCGACAACTCGCTGATTCGACGCCTTGTTGCAGAGCGCTTATTGCGTCTTTATGGAACTCGCGCCGTGCTTTACTCTGGCAAAAATCCTGTTCAGGAGGCCGTGGAAGCCCTCTCCACACAAGATCTCTTTGGTGCGCCTGCACCAGTCTGGATTGAACTCCCTGAAAAGATCAGCGCCAAACAATGGAGTGAGTTCACTCTTCAACTCAATCATCTGAGCGACCCAGCACGACAAGAACTTTTTATTTTCGGGCCCGCAGCAGCACGTCACGGAGCTCCCGACTCCAAATCACTCCCATGGAAAGCTGAGGTTCTGGTTATCTATGAACCGGCTCGAGCGGACGCCATTCAACTCCTCACAACCCTCATCCCCCGGCACGGTGGGCTGCTGACCAAAGCCAACAAACCCGAGCTTTTGGCCTGGGCGCACCACAGTTTCGATCACTACAGCGGTGATCTCGAAGCATGTGATCTTCATTTTGAACGCATGGCAAAAGGCAACCTTTCCTTCGAGGCAGCGTTCGTCCCAAAAACGGGTCTTGATGCTTTCGATGTGATTGAGGCGCTCTCGAGTGGCGACACGAATCTTGTGCATCTGCGGCTGAGTCAACTCGAACAGGCCGGAGAGGAGGCTGGCAGCGTGGTTTCGGCATTGGCCTACATTGGACGCCAGGTTCTTTCGTTCCAGGCTGCCCTTGCAAAAACAGGCCAAGCGCGTCAGGCACACGACATGGCGAAAACTCCCTATCCGTCGCAAGCCCGCGTCGAACGTCTGGCAAAGTTGTTGCCTCCCGAAAAATGGGCTCGATTCTTTTTGGTTGCTGCGGAGTTGGAAAAGCACACACGCACACAGCGCGATGCCCACAGCTGGCTTGCCGTTGAACTCACTGGCCTTCTCTGCTGAAATCTGGTTCAATAAAACAATGAATAATCAGTCCAGGAGATGAGCTGCGCATGCCAAACGAAAGCACAGAACTCTCGAAATCTCTGCGCGTTCTGCAGGACGTGCGTATCTATCTGGTAGAAGACGACCTCACCACAGCCCGAGTGTATCAACGCTGGATGCAAGACGCTGGCGCAGTGGTGGAGCATTTCGCAACGGCCGAGGCCTTCAACGAACGCCTCAACCTCGCCGACGAATGGAATGCATCCGACGCACTCCGGCCTCAACTCCTGCTCGTTGACCTGGTGCTCCCTGACGGCACGGGACTTGAACTTATTGAACGTTGGCACAAGCATTGGCCACACATACCTGTAGTCGCACTGACCGCGTTTGCGACAGTCGACACCGCTGTTGCAGCCATGAAGGCAGGTGCGGTCGATTTTCTTAAAAAACCCATCCAGCTAGAAGACCTGGTTCTTGCATTACGCAAGGCTCAGCAACATGGTGAGCTCCTGCGGGAAAACAAATCACTCAACAACGCAGTTCACATCCTGAGCATCGCTCAGACCCTGGCCGGACTCTCCGAAAAAAAGGCCTTGCTCAAAACATTTCTTCGTCTCATCACCCGAGAACTCAAGGTCAGCGAAGGTTTCTCGTTCTTTTTTGATGCACACCGATCTTTTCCTGAACTTCTGCTCGATCTGCGTCAGGCAGGTATCGGTCGAACCGAGCCCAGTCAGCTGATTCACCGCTCGTTGGCTCCTTTTCTCCGCAACCGTGCTCCCATTCCGGAGAATGTGGCGGAGATGGATTCTGTTACCCTCGTTGCACCACGCACCGAAGTTTCGCCTTGCGGACAATTTGTGGTTGTAGAATTCAGAAGCCCTACGGCCAATAGCGGCTTTGTCGCTCTCACAAAAGAAGGCATGACAGGCACAGAACTTCTTGAAGCTGTTCATCAAGTCTCGCCCATCACAATGCAGGCTGCTCGAACCTTCCAAAACCTGGATGTTGCTAATTCCCTCTCACTTGTGGATGAGCTCACCGGACTCTACAACCAGCGTTTCATGGACGTCTCGCTGGCCCAAGAAGTGGCACGAAGCCAGCGATATGGAAGTCCTGTCTCGCTGCTTTTCCTCGACCTCGACAAATTTAAAGCAGTGAACGACACCCTGGGGCATGTTGTCGGTAGTCAAATGATCAAGGCTGCTGCGCGAACTCTCCGCGAAATCATCCGCGACTCCGACCAACTCCTGCGCTATGGCGGCGATGAGTTCTGCGTTATTCTGCCAAACACGGCCCTCGACGGAGCTCACATACTGGCGGAACGCATCCGTGTTGCATTTGAAACTCGTTCATTTGATCTGCGCGATGCCAGCGGCGTTGATGAAGCATGCGACCTGAAGGTGACCACCAGCATTGGTGTGGCTAGCTTTCCAGAATCAGCAAAGACAGTTCAGGAACTCATTCAAGAAGCGGATACCGCCATGTATGCTTCTAAAAAAGCAGGCAAGAACTGTGTCACACTCGCCGGACACAACGGAAATTCAAATCTCCTCATGGGAACGGTTGTTGAACTGAATCAACAGATCTGAAAGTGCACGCGCCTGCTCTTGCGGAAATCCAACAAA
>JBILKM010000070.1:0-9177 GCA_044376695.1 Silvanigrellaceae bacterium | reverse complement strand
GCTGCGCCATAAGAGCATAAGCCTCGTTCTTCTTCGCTTCGTCTGTCGTGGTGGTGGCGAAGACCTGCAGCAGTGCAAGTGCCTTCTTGGTTTCGCCCACGGAGAGCCAACCCTCGACACGCGCCATCAAAAGCTCGGGCTCACGTAAAGTGAATTCCAAGAGCCCAGCGCGTGCACTGCGTTCGAACTCAGCCAGCGCCATGAAATCTTTTTTCTTTGCATATTCATCGAGAATGAAGCGAACACGATTCGAAAGTTCTGCCTCAAGGACAGGAACACGTGGATCCGTTGGGTAGCGACTCTTAAAGCGCTGCATGGCAGCATCTGCGCTCACCGCATCGGTTTGACTCACCGCAAACTTGGTCTGGATATATGCACACGTCTGTCGGAATTGCTCGGAGATATAGTTTCCATTCAAGCAATTCTGCAGAGCAGCCTGATGCACACGAGCAGCTTCGGGGCGCGCAGCGATCACGGGCTCAAGCAAACGCACAGCTGAGCCAATCCGCGCAGCCCAGGGCGCTTTGTCGTTCAGTGTAATTTCTGAATATTTATCTTTGGCATCAGAAGATGCGCCATCACCCTGCTTTGCGACCTTTAGGTCAACCAACCGGAATTCCGCTAATGCTGCGTACTCCTGGCCAGGATGTCGAGCCAAGAGAGTCTGCAGGTAATCACTCGCAAGATCGGCCTTATCGGCAAGGAAGGCAGACTCGCCAGCCATCCATAGCAGCCGCGGACTGTCCTGGAACCTACGGCCGTTCAAGCCAGCAAGCCGCCTGAATATCGGGATCGCCTGCTGCACCGCGCCCGATCTGTAAAGAGCAGTTGCGAGTTTCTCGAGTGAATCGAACTCCGAGACGGCACCCACATCTACTCCCGCACGTCGCTCCAGGCCTGAGAGAACATCTGCAGGTGTGGATACAAGCGGCTCAAGGCGTGCGCTGCGCGTTTGATTTGGCAAGGCCGCCAGCGAGGGCCGGATGTTAGCCGTGGAATCTGGTTTCGAAGACGTGCTTTTGGGCAACACCATCGCAATTCCATCGTCGGCAAGATCAATCTCAACGGGCCTTACGGCTGCAGGACGAACGGGCTGAACAGGCTTAATGCCGCCTGCGCCTCCCTGAGCGTTCTCCCGGGTCTTTCCACTGGCGTCGTCCTGCCAAGACCACTCCTGCTCTACATTGCGAGGAGCAGTCGGCTCGGTTTTCCAGATATCGACCACAATGCGCCAGGGGTTGTCTTGATGGGTGACGTACCAAGACACAGGTGCATTCTTGAGCTGGAGAGAGAGCACAACGTCGTTGTTCTTTTCCTCGACCAGCACCCTGTGTATGAAGCGTGTGTCGTAGAAGCGTGTGACATCAAATTCTTCTGCTTTCGCAGGAGATATTCTGATCTCGAGTGAACGCGAGTCCTTCAAATAGCGAGTCGCAAAGCGACGGGGAACCGACAGTTCAAACGATGCCCGGTAACTGTCCTTGCCTGGCACAAACTGTTCCGTAGTGCGTGAATTTCCGTCCAGATTTCCTGCGCCAAAAGCAATTGCCGCTGGCACAAGGGCGCCGAGCAGCAAAATTTGGCAGTACTTTCTGGAGTAAAAGGTCACGCTCACCTCCGAGAGAAAACACGCTGCAATACGCAGCGTCATCCTCACAATTCCGAGATTAGCGCAGCCCAAAAAATTAAGTTCTGTCTGGTTTTTGACCTGATAAGCCTTTTGACACAAACAAAACTGCCGCTTTTTTTTCCCCAATCATTCTCGCAGGCAAATTTTCGACACCCTCAGTTTTTCCGACACCTGAGGGTTTTTTTGACGTGTTATTTCCCTGACAAATCGTCATTTTTAATCACATCTGGAATTTCAACACAGCTAGGTGGCCGCAGCGTTGAACAATCCCGCTCAATTTGTCCCTTCGCCAGTGCGAAGGTTGCAACCATCTGTAATCCATTCCAATCCGTGTCGAAGCGAGCGCTTTTTGCAAAGACCCAGAAATCCTTGAAGAGAGTCAAATCACTCCAACCCACGGAAACACCAAAATACCCATACCAGGATTCAACATTTCCACAGCTGCGCTCAGTTACACAGAGTCGATTCTCATCGTGCTCCATAAAATGAAGCACAGTCGGCTGCGCACCAAGGCTACCTAAACCACCGGAGCTGCAGGGTATAAGTGCACTCAATTTTCTGTTTTTTAATGCCGCCGAAACATCTGTTCCAACTGCCGATTCATCAACAAAATGAATAAGTAAATCTTTACATTGCTCCTCAGCGAGGGCTTGAACAGGAGCCGCAAAGGCGAACAGATACAGCACAACCCTCTTCATCACTGACCTCCTGCCGTATTCGATTCAACCGCATCGCTAAGTTCATCGCACGAAATAGAGAATGACTGTGTCTGAATTCCCAACTTGAAACTGATAACGCTCCAGCCCACTGGAAATGGAAGCCCATTCAACAAAAATGCAAATGCTCTTTTTTTGTCCGTGCAGTACCGCCTCTTGCAGGAACCCTCTGGCTGAAATTTCGGATCAAGTGGCGAACCATTGAAAACAGTCAATGAAGCCCCATCACTCTTTCCAGTACCTTCAGGCTTGAGGCAGAAATCGATAATGGTGAGCCCGGCATGACTCCCCCACGCAGGCATTTTGCGCAGAGAGACCCAGGCAGCATGCGAAGTATCTGTGGACTGGCGATCAGAGCAAACAAGAGCAGGAACAGGCGCTGAAGTCTGATGGTCGCATTGAAAGACCTCTGCTGACACCGGCGAGACCAGGCCCAAGCCAAGCAACAACGATGGTACAGATGAACATAGGTACGATTTGAATCTCCTTCTCATCTCAGGCCTCCCCGGATTGTGTCTAGAGAACAACAGGGGCCAGAATAGAGGGCTAGGTCTTGAACTCAAGAACCTATCTTTACAAGGCAATCAGGATGACAGCTCTTCCAGTTTCTTTTACGAAAGCTAAGATTCATTCGATAGTGTTTTACGAATAAAGGGTTTCCATGTTGAAAGCTGTAACCACTCTTGTCTTCTGGCTCGTATTCATGGGTAGCGGAATGCTTCTCCAGGGCGTTCTGCTGTTGCGGCTACTCCCTGTCCGAAATCTCGATCATCGTCAGAGAATTGCGCAAACGTTCCGACTGTTGTGGTCTGCGGTCACCCTTCGATTGTTTTTCGGTGTGCCTTCTTTGAACGAATTGAGGGGGGCAGTGTCCCATCTCCCGCAGCAATTTATTCTTATCTGCAATCATCGTAGCAATCTCGATCCACTGTTTGTCTTCGTAATTGGGCGCCCATTGTTTTTTCTGTCCAAGAAATCGGTTCTGAAAACTCCAGTGATCGGATGGTGGATGCGCCTGTGTGGTGACGTCGCTGTTGAGCGGAGCGATAAGGCGAGCCGAGGGCAAAGCCTGGAGGCAATGAAGGGTAGACTCAACCGTGGCGATTCGTTGCTCATCTTTCCCGAGGGAACCCGACAAACCGATGTCAGTGTCGATCTTGGCACCTTCAAAGACGGAGCATTCAATTTGGCCGCAGAAACAGGAGTTCCAATTGTCTCATTGGTTCTCCACCGTACTGATACCGTCATGGAGAAGAACGCGATTTTTCTCAACCTCGCGCGTCTGCGTTATAAAATTTCCAACCCACTCCCAACTGCGGGCCAAAGCGCAGACTCTTTGAAGGCACAGACTGTTGAGGAGATGACCAAAATGATTCAAGCTCTCCGCACCTGAATCTCTGGAGGCATCATTTTATGGAATACAGACAACTCGGGCGTTCCGGTCTGATGGTCAGTTCACTCTCGTATGGATCTTGGATCACCCTTGATTCCAACTCTGCCGATACTCAGAAACGCTGCATGCACACGGCTTACGATGCAGGGGTTAATTTTTTCGACAACGCTGAAGTTTACTCGAACGGCGAATCTGAAGCTGTGATGGGACGCATCATCAAAGAGGCCAACTGGTCCCGGGACACCTATATCGTTTCGAGCAAGGTTTTTTGGGGAGGCGACAAACCCACGCAACGTGGACTTTCACGCAAACATGTTGTCGAAACCTGCAACGCCGCCCTCAAGCGGCTCCAGGTTGATTACCTGGATCTCTACTTCTGCCACCGTCCCGATCCTTTGACTCCTGTCGAGGAAACTGTGCGCACAATGAATGATCTCATCACCCAAGGTAAAATCCTTTACTGGGGAACGAGTGAGTGGCCTGCCGATCTCATTTCACAGGCCCACATGGCCGCGCGTGAGAACCGACTCATCGGGCCGACAATGGAGCAACCCCAATACAACATGCTCAACCGCGAAAAGGTTGAGAAGGAATATCTCCGCCTCTTCCGGAACTTTGGGATGGGAACTACAATCTGGTCGCCTTTGGCTTCCGGGATCCTGACAGGCAAGTACATCAATGGCATTCCAGACGGCAGCCGTCTTTCGAAGCCAGGGCTGGAGTGGCTCAAAGACATCTACCTCGGACAGAATGTGGATTCACTCAATGCAAGGCTGAAAAAGCTCCAGAACATCAGCCAGGATCTTGGCATGACTCTCCCGCAGCTCGGTGTGGCTTGGTGCCTCAAAAACAAAAACGTCAGCAGTGTGATCCTCGGTGCGAGCCGCCCTGAACAGCTCTCTGAAACACTCAAAGCAGAAGCACTGAGCATCAAGCTCACCCCTGAGATCATGACATCAATCGATGCTGCGCTCGAAAATGTTCCTGTTCCCGAGCGGATCTTCTGAAGCTTCGAGTTCTCAATATTCTTCACAAAGCCAAAAGGATTCTTGAATGGAAGCATTGCTCTCAACGGAAATTCTGATGAGTTTGTTCACTCTCACAGTGATGGAAATCGTTCTGGGAATCGACAACGTCATTTTCATCAGTCTCCTGGCCGGGCGTCTGCCGAAGGAGCAACGCGACAAAGCTCGCGTGTGGGGATTAGGCATGGCTGCTGCGATGCGCATCGGATTACTGTTCGGAATTACCTGGCTCGCCTCCCTCACTCAACCCCTGTTCCGATTTATGGACAAAGACTTTTCAGTGAAGAGCCTCATTCTTTTGGCCGGTGGTTTGTTCCTGCTCTACAAGTCGACCAAAGAAATCCACCATAAAATTGAAGCTGCATCTGATACCGGTCCGTCCGCCAAAATTCAACTCACACTGGCTGCAGCACTCATGCAAATCATGCTCATAGATCTGGTGTTCTCGATTGACTCCATCATCACGGCAATTGGCATGACACAAAGTACACTCGTCATGGTTGCAGCAAACGTTATCGCGCTTGCACTCATGGTGATTTATGGAAAAACGATCGGAGAGTTTGTCGACAAGCACCCCTCTATCAAGATGCTTGCCCTGAGCTTTCTGCTGATGATCGGATTGTTGTTGGTGGCAGAAGGATTCAGCTACGAATTCCCGAAGGGATACCTGTACTTTGCAATGGCCTTCAGCGTTGTCGTTGAGATGCTCAACCTCAGGGCTGGGGCGCGGAGCAAAGCGACGCATCCTCCAGTTCACCATAGTGATATTCCACAACCGTCAAAAGAATAGGGCCACGCGGAGTCTCAATTTCAATCTCGTCACCCCTGTGCGCTTTTAGGAGCCCTGCGCCCATGGGTGATTTCCAACTTATCTTGCGCGCATTCAGATCGATTTCGTCTTCACCGACAATTGTGTAGGTGCGCTGCACACCCTTTTCATCTTCAACAGTCACAGTGGCACCAAACCGGACACAGTCCGGATTCTGCTCTTTCGGATCGATAACACGCGCCATGTCGAGCCGGCGGTTGAGAAATCGCACGCGTCTGTCTATCTCGCGCATTCTCTTTTTTCCGTAGATATATTCAGCATTCTCAGAGCGATCGCCTTGCAGAACAGCCTGTCTAACCTCCTCAACGATTCGAGGACGTTCCTTTTTCACAAGCTCATCACGCTCGCTTTTGAGCTTGTGATAACCCTCAGGGGTGATCAGGTTGTTACGCTCGAGGGAGGTTGGCGCCTGGCCATCAGCCTTCAATGCTCTTCTTGGTGTCCTTGCGATCATCGCGTCCAGACCTCGTCTTTGTATCAGAAATCCTGGGAGTGAGTGTCAGCTGATCGCCTTCCACATCAACCACACAGCCGCCTCCCTTCACCAGTGGCCCGAACAACAACTCCTTCACCAGCCGCTGTTTGACCTCGCGATCCACAACGCGCTCGAGCGGACGAGCACCGTATGCAGGATCGAATCCTTTCTTCATGAGCCACTGCTTTGCAGCATCGGTGACTTCCAGAGACACCTTCTTCGCTGTCAATCCTGAACTCAACGCCGCGAGAGATTTCTCAACAATCTGCAGCATTACATCTTCACTCAAGCGGTGGAAGCTCACCACCGCATCGAGACGGTTGAAAAATTCCGGCGAGAAATGCTTTTTGACGGCTTCCATAGCGCGATTTTCAGTGCTCTCAGGCATGAAGCCCAAACCCTGGCCGCTGAGTTCTCGTGCACCTGCATTTGAGGTGAGAATGACAACACAGTTGCGGAAGTCGGCAGTTCTGCCGCTGGCATCCGTCAAACGTCCACTGTCCATCACCTGAAGAAGAATGTTGTGGACTTCGGGATGAGCCTTTTCAATTTCATCGAGAAGGACGACACAATATGGAGTCTTGGTGACAGCCTCTGTCAGCAACCCCCCCTCATCGTAGCCCACATAGCCTGGAGGTGCGCCCACCAGACGAGACACGGTGTGGCGTTCCATATATTCGCTCATGTCAAACCTGTGCAGCGCAACTCCAAGGCTCTTAGCAAGTTGTTTGGTGAGCTCGGTCTTGCCTACGCCAGTTGGACCAGCAAACAGATAGCAACCGATAGGCCGCATCGGATTGGCCAAACCTGAGCGCGACAAATGAATTGCCGCGACAATGGTTTCAATAGCCTGATCCTGTCCGTATATGGCTTTCTTTAAATCACTCTCGAGATTTTGAAGTTGAATCTTTTGATCAGCACTCACTGAGCGCTCAGGAATCTGGGCCATGGCTGCCACGACCTTCTCGATATCTCGCAACTGCACAACCGGCACTGCACGCGAGGAAGATGCCTCACCCCGCAACGAGACCTTCGCACCAGCCTCGTCGAGCACATCCAAAGCCTTGTCCGGCAGAAAGCGACCATGAATATGTTTCACGCTCAACTCAACTGCTGCGCGAAGTGCATTTTTCGAATAAACGATCCCGTGGTGCTCCTCGTAACGCCCCTTGACGCCTTCGAGTATAGATATGGTTTCCTCGGCCGTTGGCTCGCGAACCTCGACCTTCTGGAAGCGACGACTCAGCGCCCTATCCTTCTCAATGTGCGCTCTAAACTCTTTAAAGGTCGTGGATCCAATGCAACTTAAGCGCCCATCAGCCAGGTTTGGCTTAAGGAGGTTCGAAGCATCCATCGCACCGCCACTGGTTGCGCCAGCACCAACGACTGTGTGGATTTCGTCGATGAAAAGAATACCGCGCGGACGGGCTTCGATGGCTTTAACAACACCTTTCAGCCGCTCCTCAAAGTCACCACGATAGCGGGTTCCTGCAAGCAAGGCCCCCATATCGAGCGAATAAACTTCAGCATCCAGTAACCGCTTGGGCACTTTCTTATTTACAATGCGCTCAGCAAGACCATCGACGACTGCAGTTTTGCCGACACCAGGATCACCCACTAGAATCGGATTGTTCTTAGTCTTGCGGCAGAGAATCTCAATCATGCGCTCGATTAGATCCTCGCGTCCAACAATCGGATCGACCGTACCCTCTGTCACCCTGCGGTTTATCAATATGCAGAACTTTTCGAGCATGTCGTCTTTTTTGTTTGCAGCTGAGCCATTGTTGGTCTGCTCTTCACGCGTGGAGGACTCGGTTCCTCCGCGCTGCACTCCCGTCAGGGCGTGCGAATAGTATTGAATAAGCTCCAACCGATTGAGCCCCTGCTCTTCGAGAAACCATGCGGCATGGCAATCAGGCTCGTTAAAAATTTCAATAAGAATTTTCCCGGTATCAACAACTTCACGTCCTGCACTGCGCACACGAACGATGGTGCGGTGGATGAGTCTTTCGAGTGCAAGAGTCATCGTTGGCGTAAAGCTCTTGCCGCCCTCGCCTTCACCTTCGCTGTCTTCTGTTTCAACGACGGGTGTGTGATCTTTCAGAAATCGGGTCAGTTCATTGCGTAACGGTTCAATTTTTCCGCCACAACTCTCCAGAATTTCCCGAACCGACGGGTCATCCAAGAGCATCAGCAACAGATGCTCGATGGTTAAATATTCATGACGATGTTTGGTGGCAAACTGAAACGCAGCACGGATACATTTTTCCAGTTGTGGGCTCAGCACAGTTCTTACTCCTGTTCCAAAGTCGTCAGCAGCGGAAACCCGTGCTGCTTGGAGAAGTCGTTCACCTGCCTGACCTTGGTCTCGGCAATTGAAAATGGAAAAACACCGGCCACACCTTTCCCAGTTTTATGCACTAGGAGCATGATCTGCACGGCCTCCGGCTCACTTTTTCGGAAGAATTTCTGGAGTACATGGATGACAAATTCCATTGGCGTGTAGTCATCGTTGTTGAGCACGACTTTGTACAATGGAGGTCTGGCGAGCTTCTGATCGGGAAGCGTCATCAGATCGTTGTCGAAATCACTTTGTGGATCAGGGCCCGTGGGCCGCCGTTCGCCTGACATTCAGAAACACCTCGCCTCGAAGGAGGCAAAGGTACCGTGATCAAAGGTGAGCGATCAATGGATGCTCAGGTGGAATCACAAAAACTTCAACCTTGCCCACCCCGGCCATGATAAGCCCTAGCCTTGCAGCCGCCGCGCGCGACAAATCAATCACTCGACCTTTAACAAAAGGGCCGCGGTCGTTAATACGCACGATAGCGTACCTGCCGGTTGCCGCTCGCCGCACCAAGACGATTGTTCCGAGAGGAAGGGAGGGATGGGCGGCCGTGTAAAATTCATCGCGATACATCTCACCACTCGCTGTCTTTCGACCCCCAAGTGCCGGGTGATAGAACGAGGCCCAGCCCCGCTCGGCAGTTCCCCAATCCTTTGGTATTTCGGGCTTATCAAGAACTTTACCAAAAGGCTCTAAAGTAGCGCAACCTATAAGAAATTGAACTAAAGTTACACACAGAAAAACGCCGAGCCAGGTATAGCC
>JBILKM010000069.1:0-9181 GCA_044376695.1 Silvanigrellaceae bacterium | reverse complement strand
GAAACAAGAAATCCGCAACGAATTGAGAGATACTTGATCAAAATGCTCTCCCCTCCTCTCATTGATCGAACCTCCGTGACTGCTGACTCAAACCCTCGAACACGAACCCTTCCTCAATGCAGATCCGACCGGTTATCGGTCTCGCTTTTACGAATTTGATTGGAATTTTTCTCCATTCCTCGCACTCTCTGCCCCAAGTCGTCGCGAACATTCAGTTTTTCCTGTGGATAGGTTTCTGTAATCGAACCGCACCAAGCCAGTTCATGGGTAGAAAAAAATCACATGAATTCAGACAATTAACACCAAGGATGCAAATTCTGACGCCCTGAAGTCATTTTTCTGCGGCGCGGTCCGATCCTTTAAAAGGATGTAGATGACCACGGGTGGGCAATGATGCGGAATTCCTTCATAGCAAACTGCTGTGTTCTTTTCGCCTTGCTTGCAGGCTGTGCGAAAGAAGACAAGCGCACGACAACCAATGCTGTCCCGCTCAAAGTGTCTCTCTCGTTTCCGGAGAGCTCCCAGGAAATGTTCTTAGCATCTCCGCAGGTCACAGCGACAGCAGCTCTTCCATCGACCCAATTCGATAATCCCGAGTCGTTGCTCGACGGAGCAGAGCAGCGTTTTGCGCACAAAAGAGTGTTTCGATGGCTGAATTACAAGATCGCAAATTCTAACGCCGTGCTGAAGTCTGGCTCTATTCCCATTGAAGACCGCAGTAAAATGGCACTGGATATTGTGGAACTTGAAGCTAATTTTGCCGAAAAGATTCAATTAGATTTCAGTTTTATGCAGGTCGATTTCATGAGTGCGGCGGATGCCGACTCATTTTGTTCGAAGGGCTCACCCGGCTTCGTGCGCACATGGCGCGCGACCCAAACCTACACTGTAAAAGAGGGTAATGAAATTGCGTTGACCTTTACTCCAAGCGGTAGAAGCATCATTCAATTGGGAATATTGCGCGTCCCGGTGGAATCAAGCGAGAAGGAAAAGCTCACGCAGCTCTCGGCGAATGTATTGGATCGAGGTACAGGACTCATGCTCGATCAGAAAATTTGCCAACTCGAGCGCCCATTTAGTTCCGAGTATGAGACCGATGCCGTTTACTTACGCGCTCCCGTTTTCGCCGTACCAATTGAATCATTGCAGTTGTTATATCTTGGAAGCGAAACAAAGATTCCAACATTCACAGCACAATCCAACAAGGATACGCTCGCTCTGGCGAAAAGTGATGGGGAGACTCTCAACGAAATTGGTGTGAGCTCCGCATATAACGTCGAAAAGAGTGGCTCACAGTGGTATCTCAAACGTGATTCCTTGAGCGCGGTTTTGCCGAGTGCTTACTTTCCGCGTCTGCCACTGAATCTGGCCGAAGACCCCAATGCAATCCTGCAAAAAAAGGTTGAGATCAGAAACACGCTCAGCAGCCTTTCGCGTAACAAGTCGGAAAGCGTGATCGTGGAATTGGTTGATGGAAACGACACCCGATGCAGCTCTGCAGGTGTGTACCTCTCAAAGGTAAGTTCCGCGCAGGCAACCAACCTGCCCTTGCACCTAAAGAGTGGCGCAGGGAATTATCGCCTGCGGATCAGGACAATTTCACCGCAGGGTTTTGTGACCTGCTCGACTCACGCTGTTGATTTCAATCTTGCTGGTTTTCAACCAGATTCCGGCGAATCAAAGATTGCTGTTGGCAACAATCACACCTGTGCCATTCAGAGCGGCAAACTCTATTGCTGGGGTGCAAACAGCGATGGGCAGCTCGGGGACGCAACGTTTGCTGACAAAAGCGTTCCCACGCTCGTGACCGGACTCGGTGGCACGGCTATTGCAGTGGCTGCAGGAAACAACTTCACCTGCGCCATTGTGAACGAGAGCGTTGGGCAGCAGCGTGCTTTAAAATGCTGGGGCAATAATGCGGGCAACCGATTTGGTGTGGCGAGTCCTGCTACACCACCCTCTCCCGTGAATCGCCCAGAAAATATCGCGTTCGTCGCGGGGATGAACTTCAGCCTAAGGCTCACAGCTGCGGGCGAGGTGATATGTTCGATTCAGGCCAGCTCCGATACGAGCACAGCTGGTTCGCTCAGCTGCTGGCATGACGCCAACAGAAACTCATCTCTTTCGGGCCCCATCCCCAGCTTGGTTTCGCAAGTTAATATTTCAAAATTGAGAGCAACAAATCTTGTGTGCGTGCGCGGAAGCGTTGCGGCTGCGGGATCGAGCACTGCCGCTTGCGTCACCTATTCTGATACGGGCGTGTTGACCACACCTAGTGAAATTACAAACATGGGGAACGCGGCGCAAAGCGCGCTGTCCTCAACCGATTCTCTCGATTTTGATACGGGTGATAACCACGTTTGCGTTTTGCAGAGCAACAAAATTCGCTGCGTAGGAAAAAATGATTCCGGACAATTTGGGGACAGCACAATCGCAACGTCATCTACCTGGACGACGGCACTCAACTCAGGCATCGGCGACTTTGCGAAAGTCGCTGCTTTTGGAAACAACGCCTGCGGCATAACAACCGCAGCGGAGCTGAAGTGCTGGGGCAAAAACGACCGGTCTCAGCTCGGTTTTTATTCCGAAGGTACGAGCACCAATCCTACAAATATACCCGGAATGGAGCGCGACGTAACCACCCTAGTGGCAGGTGAAAATCACGCTTGCGCTGTACAGAGTGGCCTCCTCAAATGTTGGGGCCAGAACGAGAGCGGACAGCTGGGCCGGAGAGGAACAGCACGCGACCTGGAGTATGTCTCGGCTCCGGCAGGCAGTGCTCTTTCCGGCTCGACGATCGAAAATGTTGCTGTGGGCGGAGCTTATTCTGGTAGCGGCGCACAAAGTAGGCAGCAAACTCATTCCTGTGCAATTCAAGACGGTCGTCTCAGTTGCTGGGGAAGCAACGACCGAGGCCAACTGGGGCTGGGTACGGAAAATTCTACTCCAGTGAAGCCACAATCGCCGTTGAACATCGGTGATAAAGTTAAAGCGGTTGCAGCTGGAAAATCCCACACATGCTCCGTTGCTGGAGAAAAGTCGGAAGTTCGCTGTTGGGGAAGCAACGACTTTGGCCAACTTGGTTTGGGTGACACATCGATCCTAAGCAAATCAGCGCCGACAACTTTGGCACCAGAACTCGTGAACGTGAGTGCGTTGACTGCCGGCGACTCGCACACCTGTGCGGTATCAGAAGGTCGTTTATTTTGCTGGGGCAACAATGCTCAGATGCAGCTCGGTATCCTCACCGGGGGTGCTGCCAATCTTTCCAATTCAATACCCAACCCAAAGCAGGTACAGCTCCCGTTTAATGTACAGTCGGTCGCCACGCGTGCTTCACATACCTGCACGCTTTCCACCGAGGGAACAGTGCTTTGCTTCGGCTCCAACTCCTCTGGCCAACTTGGCCCAGGAAATGTGGCCACCAACGCAGACGCAGCTGCGGCCCGAGAAATCACTGAGCTCAAAGGGTCAACCCAAATATCGGTTGGCAATTCTCACTCGTGTGCAATTCTGAGTGGAAGCCTGCTGTGCTGGGGCTCCAACGAATTCGGACAGCTCGGACGCAACTCAGGTTTATGCGAAAGTCCCACTGGTGTGCCGGGGCTAGAGGAGGGCGTGACCTCCGTGGCCGCGGGTGAAGACCACACGTGTGCCATCAAAAACGGTGCTTTGTGGTGCTGGGGGCGCAGCGATTATGGTCAACTCGGGATCGGTAAAACCGTTCCCACTGCCACTGCCACTGCAACTGCTACTGCAACTGCCACTGCAACTGCAACTGCAACTGCCACTGCAACTGCGACTGTCACTGCCGCTGCGGCTGCGGCTGCCACACCCTTACCCGATGCAACTCAGCCGACCAACAACAGCTCCTGCCCAGCAAGGGCAGCAGGCGTGCAAGAACCAACACTTATTTACGAAGCTGGTGTCACGCACGTGAGTGCAGGCAGCGGAACATGTGCTGTGCTTTATGGGCGCGAGCTCAAGTGCTGGGGCACTCGCTTCAATGGAAGAAGCGAAAATTCGCCGAGCCCAGCTGGGGTTGTTGCGCCTTAAATTTCGACCTGAATACCCACTTCCATAACTTGCTTGGCGGGCAGCTTGTAGAAGCTCACAGGTGACTGTGCATTGCGTCCCATGAAAGCGAAAAGCTTTTCCCGCCAGATGGACATGCCCAATTTTCGCGTGGCCAAAACAATTTCCCGGCCAAGGAAGAAGGTGGTTTGGTTAGGATCGATATCAAGACCTTTTTCGCGGGCGAGTTCGACCACGCTGCCGAAATCCGGATCATCCATGAAACCCAATGAGACGACGATTCTATATAGACCCGGAGCAGGCTCGTCGATCACGAGGCGTTTGTAATGTGGTACGTGTGGAACATCACGGGTTGTGAACGTGATGAGCACAACACGTTCGTGAATCACCTTGTTGTGCTTCACGTTGTGGCTCAGAGCAAGTGGGCAAGTTCCCGGACGACCGGACATGTAGATGGCCGTACCATCGACGCGCGGATATCTGCTCTGATTGAATTCCTCGATGAGCTTCTCGAATGGCAGCGAGTACTCAGCAATTCCAGCAGCCAACAATTTGCGCCCCTGAATCCATGTGACCATCATGAGGTACATGCCGACCGCAATAACCAGCGGAATCCATCCGCCACCAAGAATCTTGAGCGCATTGGAGCCAAAGAAAGCTATATCGATGACCATGAAAGGTCCAATCACAGCGAGAATGGTGAGGTTCGACCATTTCCAAACTGTCTTCGCCACGACGATAGCCAAGCCGGTTGTGACCAGCATTGTTGCAGATACGGCAATTCCATAGGCTGCAGCCATCGACGAAGATTCTCGAAACTCAATCACCAACCAGACCGCACCAATGTAGAGTGCCCAGTTTATAAACGGAACGTATATCTGTCCGATTGCTTTGTCGGAGGTGTGAATGATGCTCATGCGAGGGAAATAACCAAGCTGAATGGCCTGTTTCGTGAGCGAAAACACTCCTGAAATGAGCGCCTGCGAAGCAATCACAGTTGCCATGGTGGCAAGAGCTACCATCGGATAGAGCGCCCAAGAAGGAACCATCCGGTAGAACGGATTTTCAACTGCGGTGTTATCCTGGAGGATGAGGGCTCCCTGACCAAAATAATTGAGAAGCAAACAGGGCAAAACAAGTGCAAACCAGCCCACGCGGATGGGTAATTTACCGAAGTGCCCCATATCGGCATACAGAGCCTCTCCGCCTGTTACGGTGAGGAAGATGGTTCCCAGAATCACATATCCACGCCAACCATTTTCAACGAAGAAATTTAATGCATGTATCGGATTAACAGCTGCGAGAATTGCCGGATATTCGAGAATCTTCACTAAACCCAAAATACCTAGCGATAGAAACCAGAGTGTTGTGATGGGGCCAAAAATTTTGCCGATCTTTTCTGTGCCGAACTTCTGAACGGAAAACACACCTGTCAGGACAGCAATGGTGATAAGCGGAACGTATGATTCAAAGACCGGTGTAGCCTCTTTCAATCCTTCAAGTGCAGACAAAACTGAGATGGCCGGAGTGATAATGCCATCGCCATAAAGCAAAGTGGATCCAAAGACACCCAAAAGCAGAATCATCTGTGATGCGCTCGGGCTGGAAATACGGCCATCCTTGCGCGCCAGAGTCTCGAGCGCCAGAATCCCACCTTCGCCTTTGTTGTCAGCACGGAGGATGAGCAGGACGTACTTCAAGCTGATAATGAGCATCAGCGACCAAAAAATCAGCGAGAGTGCGCCGAGAATATTGACCGCGTTGGCTTGAAATCCGTGCTCGCCATGGAATGACTCTCGGATCGCATAGAGAGGCGACGTCCCGATATCACCGAAAACAACACCAATGGCGCCGATTAAAAGAGCGTGAAATTTGGACTTAGGATGCTCGGCAACGTCGGGGGCTGCCGGTTCTATGGAGGATGACAAGTTGTTCAACTCCTGAGGGGAAACCACCTTGCTGAAATGATCAACAAGACGGCTGACGTTAGCAGAAAAACGAGCGCTGGGGCAGCCACGGAGGCTATAAAATGCGGACACCCTCGGCCATTTTGCATGTCAAATGGGCAAAATCTACAGTTCCACTCAATCCAAATCCACTCAGCGCACATAAATTTAGCATTTAGCCCACTGTCCCCTAATGACTCTCTTCCTCTCTTGTGAGCTTTGATTGGTGAAAATGTAGGAAATTACATTTATTACCGAGAGGTCGTGATTTTTCTTTCTCTGGGCAATGTTGTTCTCAACCAAGAAAGGAAACCTCTCATGCAGTTCAAGTACTTTTCTATTTGGGCAGGCAGTCTATACTTGCTTCTAGGTATCTTGGGTTTCATACCTTTTCTCGTCAGCGAACCTCCCCCCAATGCCCCTAACATGAATATCACATCAGCGTTCGGACAGTTGTTTGCAATTTTTCCCGTAAACTCGCTCCTCAATGTCTCTCATGCCATCTTGGGGATCATCGGCATTTATGCATTTACTGGAGACGCTGAAGCAAAATCATACACACGCTGGTGTGCTGTGATTTGTGGGGTCATATCGATTCTGGGAATGCTGCCATTTGCTCGGACTTTTTTCGGGCTCTTACCGCTCTACAGCCACAACATCTGGTTGCATGGGGTCACCGCCATGGTGGGTTCAGTGCTGCTTAGCCGCAAGCGCAAGATTACCGCTGGCGGAGGTGCGGAATCACTCGGCACATACCGCGAATCGCGCCGCGGTGGGCAAGAACGTAAGCCCTCAGACCTCGACAAGGCAGGTTGAAGGCCAGAGATACGGCGGAGCGAATGTTCACGCTCCGCGCATGCGATCCTCAAAGGCACTCAGAGCGACCTTAGCTCCTTCGCCCATGGCAATGATGATTTGCTTATACGGCGTGGTTGTCACATCGCCAGCTGCATAAATGCCACGTGCACTTGTGCGGCCTTTTTGATCTACCTCAATTTCACCGAATTTGGAGAGCTCGACCACGCCCTTCACACAATCGCTGTTGGGCAGCAAACCGATCTGCACAAAAAGCCCATCTAGCTCAATATGCTGCAGTGCTCCGCTCTTGCGGTTTTCAACCTCAATAGCATTCACCTTAGCTCCATCTCCGAGAATTCTGTCGGTCTTTGTGGAAACCAACACATTCACATTGGGCAATGAATTGAGCTTTTCCACAAGCACCTGATCGGCCTTCAATGCATCGGCAAACTCAATGAGAACAACCTCTTTGCAGATGCCTGCAAGGTCGATGGCAGCCTCAACACCCGAGTTGCCACCGCCCACAACCGCAACCTTTTTGTCCTTGAAGAAAGGGCCGTCGCAGTGAGGGCAATAGGCCACACCACGACCGAGATATTCATTTTCGCCGGGAACATTGAGTGTGCGCCATTTGGCACCGGTAGCGAGAATCACCTGACCTGCCATGAGTTTCTCACCGCTTTCAAGTGCAACGGTTTTGAGCTCACCATCTTTAATTTCCTTGAAGCGACGGTGTTCAAATATGGCAACCGGATAGCTACGCACATGACTAGCCAGACCAGCAGAAAGCTGAGGGCCCTCTGTGTAGAGCACAGAAATCAAATTCTCGATCCCTTTGGTTTCATTCACCTGACCACCAATTTTTTCTGCAATCAGTGCAGTCTTCAGGCCTTTGCGGGCGCTGTAAATAGCTGCAGACACACCCGCAGGACCACCACCCAATACCGCAACATCGAAGGTTCCCAGATTCTCCTCGATTCCTACCGTTGCCTCCTCAACTCCCAACTCTTTTTCCAATTTGCCGAGAATCTCGATGAGTGAACCACGTCCGCTATGAATAAGCTTGTCACCGAGAAAAACTGCAGGAACACCCTGCACATTAAGACGCTCAAGCTCATCTTGAAGAACGCTACCTTCAACCATGGTGTGGTTTACTTTTTTTCCAAACAACGCGATTTGGTTCAAAGCCTGAACTACATCTGGACAATTTTCACAGCTCAATGAAACAAATGTTCTGACCTGAGCTCTCTGCTTCATGCGTGCCATGCGAGCCTGCAAACCAGTGTCTGGAATCTGACCAAGCCCTGCGGTGTTGAGCACAGCGAGAATGAGTGATGTGAATTCGTGTCCGCCCGGAATACCAACAAACGATACACCTGAAAATTCGCCCTCCTTGAGGATGTCGAACTTCGGTACAGAAGATTCCTGAGCATTCAAGTCAACCGAAAGCTTATCGGAGCACTCGGCCACATCGCGCAGCATCTCCAGGAGTTCGTCTTGCTGAGAGTGTGTTGAAGAGTAAACCCGAAATGTCAGCGTTGAGCTGATTTTCGCAAAGTACTCTCTGAGCTGATTTTTAATCTCGATATCCAACATGATAACCTCCGCAAAATAACCTTTGTGCAAGACGAACCCTGAAGCAGTCGAAAGAACGAGATCCGGAAGAGCTCCGGATCAGATCTTGCCAACGAGATTCAAACCAGGTTTCAGTGTTTGCTGACCAGGCTTCCATTTTGCTGGACAGACTTCGCCCTTGTTGTTTGCAACGAACTGAGCAGCCTGAACCTTGCGCACCAACTCTTCTGCGTTGCGGCCAATGCCGTTGTCATGAACCTCGACAATCTTGATGAGGCCTTCAGGATTCACAACGAACGTGCCGCGATTTGCGAGCCCTTCAGATTCAATGTGCACTCCAAAGGCACGGCTGAGATGGCCTGTGGGGTCTGCTAGCATAGGAAATTTGATCTTTTTGATGGTATCCGAAGCGTCGTGCCAAGCCTTGTGAGTGAAATGGGTGTCAGTGCTCACTGAGTAAACTTCAACTCCCATCGAGCGAAGTTTTTCGTAGTTGTCAGCCATGTCACCCAACTCCGTTGGGCACACAAAGGTGAAGTCTGCGGGGTAAAAGAAGAAGATTGACCATTTACCTTTCAGGTCATCCTGAGTGACGGTCTTAAAGGAATCGTTTACATAAGCCTGCACGCTGAAATCTGGAACCTTAGTGTTGATCAAGTTCATATGGCACCTCATCAGGTAGAGTTTCGCAAGGAGCGGCCTTCCGCCCTTACATTTGAATCATCGCCATTTTTTTTGATAAGAGAAGTTGATTATTTCTATCCAATGATAGACAAAAGCTATCGCCGCTCGAAAATAAAAAAATCCCGAGATTTCAATAACCTCGG
>JBILKM010000010.1:0-70716 GCA_044376695.1 Silvanigrellaceae bacterium | reverse complement strand
CACTCGAATGTGAGGGTGCCGACTTCTCCAAAATGCAATCACCTCGTGATGCCGGCCATGCAGAACTGCTTCTTGGATCCTGGATCATGGCCGATCCAGGCAACACGTTCTTGCCCGATCTCTCTGCCGTGACACGGCTGTGGATGAAGATGATCCGTCTACACGAGCGAATTCCACGCGGCGAAACTCACGAAGAATTCACATCGAAGCTAACCCCAACTCGCGGCTACACGAGCTGGTACCACCGCTATAACAACATCTCTGAGCAAACACTTTCTGCAGATTTAGCAGCAATTGCTCCTGAACACGGTTACGGTGTTTTTCAGGTCGATGATGGTTACCAATCGGCTGTCGGCGATTGGCTCAAAATGTCGGCTGGATTTCCGAATGGCCTGAAACCTGTTTTTCACGAGGCCAAAAGAAAAGGACTCGATTCTGGAATTTGGTGCGCACCCTTTATTGCGCTGGAACACTCACAACTTGTGAAAATGCACCCTGAATGGGTGATGAAGGATCGCTCGGGTCAGCCTGTCGTCTGTGGCAACCATCCACTCTGGGGTGGCTTGTTTTTTGCCCTCGACACCGAAAATGAGGACTTCAAAAATCATTTGCGAGATGTGATGCGCACCTATTTCACCGAATGGGGTTGTACATTTCTTAAGGCTGATTTCCTTTACGCCTCTGCGCGCATCCCTGCGCACGGCTTGACCCGCGCACAGCGCGCGGCTCGTGCACACCAATTTCTCTATGATGAATGCCGCAAGCACGCTGCTAAGCTTCTGTCGTGTGGTGCTACCCTCAGCTCAGCATACGGACGCTGCGATTACTCGCGGATTGGCCCGGATGTCGGCGAAACCTGGGAGAACAACGAGATGGGAGCGGCTGCAAGCCGTGAGAAGGTGTCCACCCGAGCCACTCTCGTGAACACCGTCTCTCGTGCTCTTCTCGACGGAGTTTGCTTCGGCAACGACCCCGATGTGGTTATTCTGCGCGATGGCAGCCAACAAATGACGCGCGAGCAGCGCCATTTGCTCGCCACTGTCAACGCACACCTCGGCCGCCTCGTTTTCTGTTCTGATCCGCTCCAGGATTTTTCAGATTGGCAAAACACAGAAATGGACGTCATCAATAAAGCCATGAACGAACGAAAGAAATTTGCCCTGGCTGCAACTTGTGGTCGGCCACAAAACGGCAACCTGCACTATCAAGTTGTCTTGCGCGGCGCAGCTCCAGCTGAAGGAATGCAGTTGCGATTGAATTTTGGGGAAGCTCCCAGCGCAGGTTTGGCAGCCCAAAGTGTTGAATTACGCGACCTCAAATAGCACGCTTGTTCAAGTTTTAGTTGCACATTTTAATTACCGGTCATTTTCATAAATTTCGAGCAACACGCCGCAATTTATGACCGAAAACCGGATTTTTAAATATTCTCTACGCATCTACCGATACGCCTGCAGGTTCACCAAATTTGAGGCGTGTATGCGTTTTTATCCCTTAGTCGCGGGAGTTCTGCTTCTCGCGAGCGTTGCCTGTAACTCCAGAAATTCGAAAAACGAGGTCGTCTTTGCCGAAAAAAAGACTGTTGTTCCTGGATCTGAAGAAGCACTCTCCTACCTGGCGCTCCAGCAGCGCGTGAAAGAGATTTTCGAGACTCAGTGCTACACCTGTCATGGCCAAAATGGAGCCAATGCTGGCAACATCGGCGACGTCCGCAACATCAATGCGCTCGTTGAAAAAGGATTACTCAGTATTGGTGCACCTGCTGAGCAAAGTAAAATCTATCAGCGCATGGTCAGGAAAACCCAGCCGATGCCACCGAAGGGAAATCTTCCTGACGCGCAGCTGAAAATTGTAAAGACCTGGCTGGAACGCCAGCCTGAAACCCGAACCAATATCAGCTACGAAGAGGTTTATAAGGCAATCGAGGCAGATTTTGAAAAATTCTCGGCTGAAGAGAAAGTCAACATCCGCTATTTCCACCTCGTAAACAATTACAATTCAGGCGCACCCAAAGAACTTCTCGAACAGATCGGAAAATCACTTTCCAAGATGTTCAACATGCTCAGCACCTCGGAAAAGATCATCAAGCCCGCAGCTATACCGATCAGAAATGCGAACGTTATTTATCGTGTCAATCTCAAGGACTACGAACTCGAACGTCCTGAAACTATGTACACGTACATGCTCAAAGCTATTGCCCCGATGCTCAATCAACAGCAGCGGGAAAAGTGGATGCCCGCACCAGAGGAGTCCGATCCCAATAATTACTACGGTGCACGATACAAGGAAATTTTTGAGGGTAAGCAGAGCATCTCGAAATTTATAAATCCAGATATCCACACATTTAAGCAGGGTCTTCCTGTTCCCGATCATCCGATTTTAAACAAGATGGCAAGGCAGATGCGGGAAGCAGCCCAGAAGGTCGATCCATCAACACCGGGCCCCTATGGCACCATAAGCGATGTAGAAAAGCGCGAATCTGAACGTTGCAGAGCCGAGGACAATCCAGTTGGTTTGCTCTGTTCACAACCGCTTCCCTTGATGCGCGCAGATTGGTTCGTAGCGCAAGTTTCCGGGAACATGCGGATGCGTATCTATTATCATGCTGCTGGGATGGACGATGATACCGTGACGCTCGATGCCGCACTCGGAATCGACGATGCCGAAGGCTCGCTCTACGACAACGACCCCAATTTCGACCGCAACAGCATTCCCAAAGAGCAGCGCATTATTCGCGCAGGATTCAACAACTCTGGTGTGTCCATCAATCATCGTGCATTCGAGCGTATTCCGCTCTACTACTTCCCAGGCCGGGCGCTCTGGAGAGCATACGAATTCAAAGACAAACTCAAAGATGGGTATCAAAAGCACGACATTTTTAAGTTTGCAGCCGGGCCAATTTTTGAAATCGGAAGCGATGGCGAACCTGGATTCGAGTGCGTTAACTTCATGACCAATCGCTTCACGCGTTTGCCAGATGGCCGCACTGTGCGCACACTTTCACTTATGGATCACGGCATCCTTTATCCTTCGAAATTGCCGGGGAACGCCGAGCCTAAGGTCGTCTCAGATCTGAAAAGAATCCGCGGAACAGCCGCTACACCGGAGCCAACTGCAAACACTCGTTACACTGAGTTGATGACCCAGTTTCAAGATTTGTTCGGACACCGCGACTATTTCCGCTGGCAAGCAGATGCCTACATAGCACAATACGGTCAATTGCCTGTCCGCAACAGTGGGCTCTATTCAGGAACCCGGATGTTAAAGTGCGAAATTGAAGAATCCAATCCGCTCGCTTTCCGCCACGAAACTCTTGAATATCTACTCCTCAAACGCAACGGACTCCAGGCTTTTGTGAACGTGGGCCTTAAGGCGGAGCACGCAGACTATAAGGTTCCAAATCAACGTGCGCTTGAAAACAAAGAGGCGCTTCTGATTCCTGCTCACGACCGCAATGAACTCATGGTTGTGGGGGCACCGCTTTCATGTCTGTCTTGCCACGCCAAGGGTCTCATCGAGAAGGAAGATCAGGTCGCAAGATTTATTTCCGACTCACCTCGTCCGGAAGGTGTAAACCAGGATTTTTGGGATCGCGTGAGAAACAAGATTACAAATTATCACGTTCCGTTTGGCGAACTCAAAGAGCAGATGGCCAAGGACAACAGTGTCTTCCGAACTGCGCTCGAACAAACAGGTGTGAGCATCAATGATCCAGAGCCTGTCGTGGACACCTACCGCAACTGGGCTATCCCTGGTCTTGCTTTCGCTCAAGTGGCAGAGGAACTTGAAATCACCCAAGAACGCCTCAAGAAGGTTATTGCAGAAGATTCCGCAGTGGCATCGATTCTGCGCGAATTTAGAATTCCCGGATCAACCATCCGCCGCAGTGAATTTGAGCGCGGCTACCGCACGCTCATGTGTCGCATCCATAAAAGCTGCAAAACTATCGACCCTGCAAACATCATCCCAAACCAGTAAAATCTCGCGATCAACAAAAAAAGGCGCCTCACGTGAGGCGCCTATCTCCAACTCTTCAGCAAAAAATTCAGACAAGGTAATCCGAATGTGTGAATTGAACCTCTCCGTTTTTGTCGACCATCGACATCGAAACATATGCGATGTTGTTGACCCAACGGATCTGCACTTCACCGAAGCCATCATCGAGATTACGCTGCACGCGCAGCCTATTGCGTTCAAACCGGGAAAGGCCCTCGGCCTTGTTGAAGCCGCTCGACGTAAAATCGTACAGTGTGCGGCCACTCACAAGCTGAGTTTTGCTCACCTCGTGGAGGTGTCTGTCGCCCGACAATATCAAAGTGGGTGCAGAAATTCGTCCGAGAAGGCCCATAAGTCGCTCGTATTCGGCCGGATAATTCATCCATTTTTCAAAGCGATGCTCGCCCGACAGAACCTGAATACTTGATCCGATGATTTTGAGATCGGCCGGGCGATTGAGCTCAGCTTCCAGCCACTCCCACTGCCGTGCACCTAACAGCGACGGTTCGAAGGTTTTCTTCTCTCCAAAATCTGGCAAATCCTTTTTCGGACTTTCGTACGCCGTACGATTGAAGCGTGCATCCAACAAAATTAAATGAATTGTTCGCCCTTGGTGCTGGAATGTACGACTCGAATAGACTCCGTCGTCGGGGGTAGCGAATTCTTGCTGCCAAAAATCTCTGAAAAGAGAGAGAGACTCCTGACGAAAAGGCAAACGCGAATCTGCATTGTCAGCACCAAAATCGTGGTCGTCCCATATGGCTGAAACGGAAACGCGTTCACGCATCCTCTTCAACCCTTCAGACAGGGCCAGTTTTTGATACGCAATCTGCAGCTCAGGGAGTGTGTCACGCTCGGGGTAAAGATTGTCCCCCAAAAAAGCAAAATGGTTAAAGGAGCGCCTATTGAGCGTATCCCAAAAACCTTGGTTTCTGCGCGAGTCCATGCACGAGCCAAACCCCAACACCCAGGGTTCGTTGGCGGCCATGGCCAATTTTGAAATGGCCGGGCTGCACAGAGTGAGCCCCATCAGTTTCAAAATCTGTCTACGCGAAAAACGTGATTCCATGAGCCTACCTCGTTGGGTCACCCGCTTCTGGCTGGTCAGCTAGCAAGGCTTGCCGAGCCCGTCCAGTCCATATTCAGGAGTAACGAATTTGTCGCGAACTGAACTTGACTCTAAACGCAACAGACGGTGATAATTGCCCAAAATATTTACAAATGCAAACTGAGCAAGGAGTCCTTGGATGCTGTCCCGCACATCCTCTGCGTCAAAAAAGATGTTGCCCATTGCCGCACTCCTCATCGGAACCTCTGTTGTTCTCGGTGCTTGCAAGTCCAGAACACACAATGAAACCGGCTTACGCTCGAGTACCGATGAGCACCTCCAGAACGCTCTTTCGATCCTAAAGACCAATCCCTTGGAGCGCCTAATTGAGAACAAGGAGCTTCTTGGCAAGCTTTCTGGTGCCACAGCGAAGGTGAGCGCTGAAGAGCGCGTCCAAATCATTGAAAAGGCAAAATCAATGATTGGCTCGCAGGCCTCAAAACAGAGGCTCCTGCGGGTTGTATTCGATACCGAGGAGTGGAAACGCTACGTCGGAGTCTGTGCCAAGGATGGACTCCCGCAGGTTGATGGTTTTACGGAGTTGTCGCTTTTGCCAGATGACCTGCGCGACACCGTAATTGCGACCGTAAAGGAAACCTATGCCACTGCATCCAAGGGCGACCACTCGTGGAAGAGCACCACTGTTGCGCCCAAGCGGTGTCTTGATGCCATTCTCAGTTATGCGGTGAATCCCCTGAAAATTATCAGCACGCATGAAAAGGTCAAAACTGACCTTGCTGCTGCTTACGATGCTTATCTTGCAGTCTTTCGCGACCTTATTTTTCCAGATGGCTCGCGCGGGAATTACACCTCACAGCAAGTTTTTGATGTCGCGCGCATCTTTCAGCAATTTCTCAAAGACGAAAAAAGCAAGCGGCCAGTGGTCTCGCAGTACACCATTTATATGGGTGGAAGTTACGTGAATGGACGCGCGAAACTGGAAAGCTCCGATGTGGACATTGTCACAATCGACATGAGTCGCAATCCGGTTCTCGCCGCTCATCAGATGTTCTCACCACTTGCTCTCACAGATGCGGTGCGCAAGCGTGTTAAACAGGATTATCCCCCCACCCAAAAGATCGACCTCAAAGTTCAGATCGACAACTTGTTTTTCAACCTTTCGAGCGGACCCGCCGCAGAGGGGCCCGACATGGAGAGCAAGTTTTCGCGTTTTATGCCGGTGATGATCGCGGTACGTGCTGAGGAAATCAAACTCGAAGTCTTCAGCGTTTTCGAGGAAAGGCCGCCGAGCATGAAGGCTGCCTTCAGTGAAAAGATACCCAATCAGTGATTAACCGCGGGCTGTTCGTCGCGGCGAGTTGAACGCCTGCTTGCGTGGAAAAGCAAGGCAGCCCCCAAACACATTCCACTCAGCAGAACGAGTAGAAACAGGGTCGCGGCATTTAGGCCAGCGGAGTTTGAAATCTGACCAAAAGAAAAGGGCAAAATGACTGCGCCCGCAACACCGCTCAGAACGGTAATGTTCGCGAAGTGCCGTGCATGGTTGGAGTCGAAAAACACGGTGAGCGAACCCAATGCGAGGCTATACATCCCGCCAATGCACAAGCCGAGGATCAACATACAAGCTCTGCTAACCAACAGAGCAGCCTCAAAACCCTGGAAGAAGCGCAACAGCAGTGACGCAAACAAAACGACACACAGAGCCGAAAGCACGGCCATGATTTTTGGGTAAAAATGGGCTGGTGGCGAGCGGAAACAGAAATACAAACGAGCAGCGAGCAGGCCACCCCAGAAAATCGAACTGGCAACACGAGAGTCGTTGGTGGAAAAACCAAACATTGTTTCCGACATCAGGCCGAGGCTGTTGGACAGATTAATTTCGCTGCCGACGTAACAAAACAGCACAAGGCAAACTGCCCAAACCGGGAGTGGAAGCCGCCAACGCGGAGAATTAATATGATGCGGCTGCACTTGTGAAGGGCTCGAAAGATGCTGCGAACGCAGCACGTGCAGCGAGAGCAACGCATAGGCTCCCACCAGAACCGCGGGGGGAAGACGCCACGCGAGGTTGCCCTGGGTTACGCCAGAAATCTGCAAATACTGACTCGCAAAAAGCGGCAGAATCACAGCACCTGCGGTGAAGCCCATGTTCAACAAATTCAGCGCAAACGAGGGATTACCACTCACCAATGCAGCGGTGTTGTTCAGTATGCCGTTGCAGCCAATGCCAAATCCAATGAAACAGATTCCAAGCAACCGCAAAAGTGGCATTGCCCCTGCCGGCACACCCACAGCGGCTGCGATGGGAAGGATTGTCCAGTCCGCAAAGTAGTAGAAGACAACCCCTGCCCCCAGAAATAACAGGCTGATGACAACCCATTTGCGGTAGGCTTCGCCACCCGAACGTTTGCTCGCAAATCTGCTTCCCATGAAAGAGGCAGCTCCCTGGAGCATCATTGCCGTACCAAAGAGCCCTTGAGACCAACCAAAATCGCGCAGGATGAGGTCAAGGCATGCCCCCGGGAAGGCCAGCAATCCACCCGTTAACAGGAATGCAAAGAAATGAGGGAAAAGTGTGCGGTTCATGCTGTTCTCCGGGTGAAGCAGAACCTTAACCACAGGTCGGCTTGCGACACAAGGCATCGCTGGCTATGCTCCAGCCTTCACTGGGAACCAGGAGATATTACATGAGCAATATGACACTGCCCAAGCGGATCGAGGTCGATGCAACTCAGACCTGGGACTTAAGCAAACTCTTTCGTGATTTCGAAGATTGGAAACGGGCTGTGGCCTCTCTCCCAAGCGAGAACGAGCTCGCTCAAGAGATCAACCGTCGCTTCAAGGGCCAGCTCGAAGCAGGTGGCCCTTCGCTGATCCATGAAGCGCTCCATTTCCGCAATGGTCTGCTCCGCAAGCTCGAAAACCTCCACGTCTACGCAGGTCTGCGCAACACCGAGGACGTGGGTCATTCGCAGTCCAATGAAGCACTCGCAAAAATCGTACAAATCAGCGCTACCCTGATGGCGCAGTGGGCCTTTCTAAGCCCCGAACTGCTCACCATCCGCCAGTTGCCGGAGTGGTTCAAAAGCAAACCACTCGCTGAATTCGGCTATGAACTTGCCGAGCTCATCCGTTCCCACAAGCACGTGCTTTCAGAACGCGAAGAGGCACTACTCACTCAGCTCTCTAATCCGCTCGCACAATTCTCAGAAATACATTCCAAATGGAATAACGTGGATCTGAAATTCCCGAGCGCCAAAGACTCCAAAGGTGGCGAGCATATGGTCTCGAATGCACGCTTTGGGCAACTTCTCACATCGCGCGATCGCACTTTGCGGGAGAATACCTTTAAGAGCATTTATGCAGAGATCGGTAAGTCGCGTCACCATATTGCCAACAACTTTTTCGCGCGCCTCCTCACCGGAACCACGCTTGCGAAAGTGCGTGGCTTCGGTGGTTTCCTGGAATCGCAACTCTTTCCAGACAACATTCCCGTAGAGGTTTACAACAACCTCATTGGCACCGTGCGTTCAAACCTCAAAACTCTGCACCGGAGTTTGGAGCTCCGCCGCAAGGTTCTGGGTGTTGATAAAGTCTTCCTGCACGATCGTTATGTTTCTTTGGCCGATGGCGGAGAAGAAACCAAAATCAGTTTCAACGAAGCCTGTGACCTCATCCTGAAAAGCGTTGCGCCACTGGGTGACGAGTATGTCGCCATTGCGCGCAAAGGTCTCAACGAGGAACGTTGGGTCGACTGGGCCGAAAATGAAGGCAAGCGTTCGGGCGCGTTCTCGTGGGGAACCTACGATTCCAACCCGGTCATGCTGCTCACTTGGACCGGCAGCCTCAACGATCTCTTCACGCTCGCGCACGAACTTGGACACTCCATGCACAGCTGGTTGTCGAACAACAACCAGCCATACCACCTTGCGGGCTACACCATCTTCGTTGCCGAGGTTGCTAGTACGCTCAACGAAATGCTGCTCTCCGACTACATCCTGTCGCACATGCCTGGCACCAAGCTTGCAAACGACGTGCTTTCGCACTGGCTGCAAGGCTTCGAGGGTACTGTGCTGCGCCAATGTTTATTCGCAACCTTTGAACGTGATGCGAGTGCACAAGTTGATGCGGGTGATTCTCTGACTGCTGACACTCTCGACTCCCTCTACACGGCACTCAACCGAGAATGGTATGGCGCTGAAAGTGGCTTCGAGCCGGCAAATGCTTACGAGTGGATGCGCATCCCACACTTCTATTCCACCTTTTATGTCTACAAGTATGCAACCAGCTACTGTGCATCATTGGCTCTTTTCGAAGAGCTTAAAAAGGCAGGCAACGAGACCACTGCACGCCATCGTATTCTTGGACTCCTGAAAGCGGGTGGCTCGAAAGCTCCGCTGGACATCCTGCTTGAAGCGGGTGTCGATCTCCGCACGCCCGAACCCATCGAGAAGGCATTTGTCACCTATGCTCGCTTTGTTGAACGAGCTGAGACTGCATTCTTGAAAAAATAAGAACATGCGATCCTCTGTGGGAGTGAGTCGCATCTTCCACAGAGGTTTATCTTTGTCCTCGCAGTCGCTCCTCACAGTCACTATTCGAATGGATGATGCAAATTTAAGGCTGGCCTCAGGAATCTTTATCCGCGCGACCTAAATGACAGGCATAGTCATCGACATCGGTATCGCTCTGGGCCGAAAGCCATTCTCGCATCGGGTCTCTCTTCAAACGTTTTCATCTGGAAAGGTTCTTTTTGAATCTGTCGCTGCTTTTGTCGTTCTTAACAGGTGCGGTCTTGGGGACTTTCGGATATCTTCGAGTCGGATTTCGGGTGCGCAGAGCCCCGTTGTTTGTGTTGATTGTGTTGGCGGCGCTGGAGCTCGTCAATTGGAGAAAAAGGATCAGACCTGATGGACACGAGCTATAAAGCCCGAGTTAATCAAAGTGCGACTTTTTTGAAAAGTCATTTCGGTGCAAGTGCACCAGAGATCTGCATTGTGCTTGGCTCCGGGCTGGGCGGCGCTATTCCGGGCATTGAATCCATGAGCTGCCTGAAGTTCTCGGAAATTCCGGGCTTCAAGACGAGCGAAGTCGTCGGTCACGCCAGCGAGTTGCGCGTGGGAGAGGTCACCGCTCGCAATGCTCAAACGGGTTCAAATGCTTCTCGTTCAATTGCATTTCTGCGTGGTCGAAACCACGCGTACGAGGGCTTCACAGCAGGCGACGTGGTTCACAACCTGCGCGCTTTGATCGCCTGGGGCGTAAAGGGTGTCATTCTCACCAATGCAGCAGGGTGTCTTGAAAAATCCTGGACACTTGGCGACTTCATGCTCATTGACGACCACATCAATCTCACCGCATTAAATCCCCTCGCCGGCGTTTTCGGCAATGGTTTCGGACAACGCTTCTGTGACATGACACGCTGTTATGATGGAAATTGGAGCGAAGAATTTGCTGCCCGCGCAAAAGCTTTGAATGTGAATCTGCGTCGGGGCGTATATGCGGGTGTACTCGGTCCTACATACGAAACTCCTGCTGAAATTCGAATGCTACAAACACTCGGTGCGCAGGCTGTTGGAATGAGTACCGTACTCGAAGCAATCGCTGCCCGCCAGATGGGGGCACGGGTTGTCGGCCTGAGCTGCATGACCAACTACGGAGCGGGATTGCAGGGCAAAGACACCCGCCTCGACCACGCCGATGTTGTGCATATGGGAGCTTCGGTGGCAAAAACTATGTCTGAACTCGTGCTGGAAACAGCAGTGCATCTGAGGTGCGAATGAAAATCCTTGTCGGTGGCCAACCACGTGACGTACGCGTGCTTTTCTCCGAGCAACAAATCCATGAACGCATTGTTGCAATTGCGTCCCAAATCAATGCCCAACCAACTCCCGATGGCTCAGCCTTGGTGGTTCTGGTTGTTCTGCATGGCGCATTCATTTTTGCAGCCGATCTGGTGAGGCACATCTCACTGCCCACAGAGATCGAATCCGTGCGCATCAAAAGTTATCAAGGAACGCGTTCAACCGGGAAAATTGAGCTTCTTTCGCAGCTCCCCGAACGTCTTGCGGGACGTCATGTTTTGATTGTTGAAGACATCATAGATAGTGGCCGCAGCATCGCATTCCTGCGCGAGGAATTGCGCGCACTCGGAGTGGCATCCCTGCGAGTCGCAGCTTTGCTCGACAAACCTGAAGCGCATGAGGAATCGATTCAGGCCGACTACGTTGGCTTTCAAATCGGTCGCAACTTCGTTATCGGTTATGGTCTGGATCTGGATGGAAATTACCGCAACCTCCCTTACGTCGCCGAAGTTGTGGGCTGTTGAATTCAATGAAGAATGCATGGCTGTGCCGCATCATTGTCTCGGCAACTCCATTGGGACTGAGTCCAGTGGGCCATGCATTGGAATTGGGTAGTGGCGGAGGAGTGGTCAGCTACGGCGATGATCGCGCCTTGCCCTGTCTGCACAGCTGGATGCAAACATCCTTCGGACTTTTACTCGGCATCACCAATAGCGGTGAGAAAAACTCGTCTTTCGCACAACAAACCGCATTTGCCCACATCAGTTATGCAACCAACCTGCCGCGCAGCCGCACCCTAGAGGCCAACCTTGGCTTGGGTGGAATCATCTTTCGAACCACAATCAAACAAACACCTCCAGAAGGTTCGGAATCGACCGCGCTGAGCAGATCGGCTGGCTTTGCCCTGGGCTTGCGCTGGAAACCCGCTCTCGGGAAAAATCTCCGAGCACGTGTGTCGTGGGATGGTTTGTATGTGCCGCCCGGTTACAGTGCTGTGTACTTAGCCTTCGGGCATGCCCAGGCGATTTCTGCAGGATTGGGATGGGATTTCTGATGAAAAGCTTGCGCTTTATTGCGCTCTGCGCAGCATTCATTTCTCTCCCAGCAAAGGCTTACCGTACAGGCCTTGCTGGCGGTTCACTGGGGCTTGGCAACGGTCATTCCAACGCCGCCGACTTTGCCTCTCCCATATCCTACCGCGGCCATTTCACATTCAAGAACAAAATCGATGTGAGCCTTGCCGCCACTCATGTACTGATTGGGCGCGTCTATGGGTTCAATTCAGGCGCATTTGTTGTGCCCGCAGCGGGATACATTGTCGGAGGTAATGGCTCCGGCCCTGGAGTGTCCACTACCTTTGGATTCACATTTTTCTGCTGGGCTCTTTGCCTTTACAGCGAATTTCAACAGCAACTGGGCGCTGGCCCGAGCCGAACTCTTGTCAGTGGCTATGCTGTGCGTGTGGGAATCGACTACACCAATGAAAATTGAGCGCTATTCGGGCTTCTGAGCGAGCCACTCACGCCGACGCGCCAAAGCAACAGTGCGCGGTGCAAGATCAAGCTCAGTGCGCCGTTTGCTTGCAAGCTGTCCGCACGCAGCGCTGACATCCTGACCACGCGAATAGCGCACCGGTGCAGGTATCGAACGATCCGCAAGATACTTCTGGAACTCACGCATACGCTCCGCATCGGTGGCAACCATCTCAGTTCCGGGATGTGGATTCATCGGAATCAGGTTCACTTTTGCTTTTAGACCATGAAGAAATTTAACGAGCTTTTTAGCGTGCTGGATGGAGTCGTTGACCCCGTTAATCATCACGTATTCAAAGGTAATTCCATGTCTGGTTTGTACCGGATAACGCAATAGAGCTTCCTTGAGCTCAGCGAGTGAATGTTTCTTATTGACCGGCATCATTCGGCTGCGTTGTTCATCGTCTGCAGAGTGCAGCGAGATTGCCAAGCTCACAGGGAGAAGCTGACCCAATTTTTCTATGGCAGGAACTAAGCCCGAGGTAGAGACAGTGACACGGTGCTTCGACAAACCAAGGAAACGCTCATCCAGCATAACCGAACAGGCCGCCACCACTTCATCGAAGTTGTCGAGGGGTTCACCCATACCCATGAACACTATGTTTGTGACCCGACGGGCATCACCTTTTTCCAATAGTCGCCGGTTAGCAATGATGATCTGTGCAAGAATCTCACCGCGAGAGAGGTCGCGGGTTAAACCCATCTTTCCTGTTTGGCAAAAGGTGCATGCCATCCGACATCCCACCTGACTGCTGACACAGAGCGTCACTCTGTTCTCAGAAGGCATCAGCACACACTCGGTGAACAGGTTGTCGTGGGTCTTGAGCAGAATCTTTTCAGAACCGTCGCCCGATTCAAGCAGTGTGTCGATGGTGGGGACATGCCACTCAAACTCTTCGGCGAGTTTGCTACGCAGATTCTGAGAGACGTTCGAGAACTGAAGAGGATCCAAACAATTCTTACGCGTCATCCACTCCATGATCTGCGTACCAAGAAAAGCCTTGGCACCATTCGCAACGCACCACTCTTTCCAGGCAGCTTCACTCATGTTCAAAGCATGGACTTGGGTCATGTTCGCCCTCCTCAGACGCCGACACCCTCAAGGAAAGTACGGACTTGCGCAACAAAATTTTCTGGATCTTCGATCAGCAAAAGGTGACCCATGTCTGGGAAAACAACCTTTTTTGCCTGAGGAATCAACCGACAAAGTGCGTCCGCATTTCCGGGCGGAATGATTTCGTCGTCGCTTCCGGTGAGAACGAGGGTCGGGCAGGTCACCTGTGAGAGCAGACGGGTGCCATCATATCCGAGTGTTGCATCGTATTGGGCACGGCTGCGCCCCTGGGCGAGCGGCTCGGTGTTAGCCTTGAGCATGTTTTTGACCATCATTTCAATAAGAAGCGGCGAAGACCTACGAAATTTCGGGCCAAAGTAGCGGCTCATACGGCGGTGCATGGCTTCAGGATCCTGAGGCCAGGGTTCAAATGCCTTGCTCTTGATTTTCTCGGGATCAACGCCTTCTGGCCATACGCGAGAGTCACCACCCGGGGTCGTACTCACGAGAACGAGCGAGCGCACCTGAGGGTCACGACTGGTCCAGTTCTGGCAAATCATCCCTCCCATGCTGATTCCGAGTGCATGATAGCCTTGTAAACCAAGCACTCGGGCATGTGCCTGAGCCAGAAAAGCCGCATCCCTGGCCATACGATCCACGCTCAACAATTCAAGCCCGCCCTCGGTATCACCTGCGCCGCGGTTGTCGAGCGCAAGCGTTGCCAAGTGTGGCATCTGCCCATGAATGCGCTTTCTGAAAGCCCTAAAATCAGTGCGAGGCCGCGCAAATCCATTCACAAGCACGAGCAGCTGAGTGGCTTTCTCACCATCGCGCGGTGCTTCGAAATCGAAGGCTAGCCGAGCCCCCTCGTGATCAAGGTAACAAACGCCAGCAGAGCTTCCCGCATCAACAAGCGGAATCTCACTGTGTGCAAAAGTGATCGGATTTTCGAGCATTATGTCTCACTCCTTTGCGGATGACTCCGCCCCGGGATTCGTCCTGCCAATACATCAACACCTGTTCCTGTGTAAATTCGAGACGTTCCATGTTTGAATCGAAGGTATGACTGAAACAGACCTAACGCTGGACTCCATCAAATACCCCTACTCGCCCCCGCGCGAGATTGCACCTTCATTGTGGGTGCTGGACGGGACTTGGTCGAACTCACTTGGACGCCGCATGACCGTTGTCCGCCTGCGCAACAACGAGGTCTGGATACACAATGCCATGCGATTGATGCATGAAGACCTGAAATGGCTCGCATCTTTGGGTTTTGTTCGTGGGATAATTGCCCCGAACACGTGGCACACGAGTGATTTGTTGTGGATGGCAGAGCAGTTTCCACAGGCACAAGTCGCGTGTCCTCCTTCATTCCTGCAGCGTCATCCGCAGATTCAGGATCGCACTCTTTTCACGACCGATGTATCTTATGTGACACCATGCCGAGAGCTTGAATTTTTTCCTGTCCCGGGAGTGCGGTTCGAGGAATCTGTTGTTTTCCACACGCTCACGCGCACTCTCGTCGTATGTGACCTGATGATGAACGTGAAACTCGGAGGTCCCTGGGTGAAGAGAACCTTCTACAAACTCAACAACATGGGCGACTGCTGCGCACCGACGAGGGTGCTGAAGTGGGCTCTGACTCGAAATCAAAAAGAACTGCTCGGGTTCGTCGAGCAGCTTGCCGAATTAAATCCACGCCGTCTTATCGTGAATCATGGAGAAATATTTGAAGGCGAAGGAGGCAACCAAATCCGCACCTCCTTCGCCTCACTCTTTCACTGACCGCTTATCTCAACGGCAGGCAGCATCTCTGCTGGCCAGGCCATGACGCGCAAAAGCACCGTTGATAATGCAGTAGTTTGAACCCCGCACATCTTCACTCATCGGCTCTGCATCGAGAGCAAGGATTGTTTCATACGCATCTGTGTACTGGCTCGCTGTAAAAAGCATCTTGAGGAACCACTGCCGCGCGGTTGCACGACCCACTTCATTTCCATACTTGGCAACCAGATCTTGGGTCAGGTGGTAATATGTTGAACCGAAGATGAGACCTTCTTTGTGCACTTCGCGTTCATTGTCTTTGGGTGGATACATGTATTCACCCTCAAGATTGCGCACCGGACGCCCATCCGAGAAGAACCCCGGCCCAACTTCAGGAGAACCAGTGATCAACTGACTCACTGTGTCGCCGATCCCTTCCGAGAAAGCGCGGTCGCGGATACCGCCTGTGTTGTGGTGCAGACCATGTCCCCATTCGTGGTAAACAACGTCGGCGTTTTCGCCTGTATTGCTGCAGCCAATCTCCTTGCCGTTGGCCAAACGCTTGCTGCCCGACTGGAAGAAGTTGACGGTCTTACCATTCCAATACGCATTGCAGATATCATTGATATTCACATTTGCAACCAACTGAGTGGAGAACCACTTTGGATTGATCACCGCTCGTGCCCAATTTTGAGCGACGTGGAGGTGGTAATAGGTTGTGTTCTCGGCGAGCGTCGAATTGCTCCGGGCATCGAACAAGGCATCGCCATTGACGCTCATGCTCGCCGATGTGCCAATGCTATTGAGAACCTTCACCCGCTGCGAGCTCAACTGAACCCGTGCGGATTGATTGCTCGGAATGTTAACGACACCCGAGGAATTCGCCTCGAAGGTTTGGGTTCTGCCAAACCAGCCGCCGCTGCGCGCTTGAGCCTGGACAAAAGGCATACCGACGGTTGACTGCGGGCCATTAGGAACACGCTGATTAATGATCCCCTGCACACGTGCATCAAAGAACACTGTGTGTGCGTTCCACGAGAGAATTTCATTGCGCTCAACATGCGACAACACAGTGAAGAGCTCACCCGTGGCCGACTTTGCATCGAATTTGAGTGCGGGTTCAAAAACGTACTTCGAACCGACAACACGTGGCACCCAGCGCTTGCTTACAGTGACTTCCTGCAATTGCGCATCCGGGCCGAGAACTGCACGCGCAGCTTGTGCAGCACGAGCGGCATTGGCGTTGAACTGAGTGAGCTGGGCTCCGCTCACGTCGTAGGTCTTGCTGACGATACTGATGAGCTGGCCTTCACTGAAACGGAAAGTGAGCTCTGCACCTTCAACCAATGTATCGCCGGCCGATACATAAAAGCTTGCAAAGGTGTGCTGGGCATCGACGAAGAATTTTTGAGAGTCCCAATTGAGCTTCAGACCTTTTACACCGAGCTCATCAGCATGTTTCGCGGCAAAGAAACGCAGATGCTTCTCGAGGTGTTGCGCAAACGAACGACGTGCATCGCTGGAC
This sequence comes from Silvanigrellaceae bacterium, assembly GCA_044376695.1. Lineage (GTDB taxonomy): Bacteria > Bdellovibrionota_B > Oligoflexia > Silvanigrellales > Silvanigrellaceae > RFOM01. Next base: position 53,975 of record JBILKM010000010.1, on the reverse strand, counting down.
TTCGTCGCAGACTGCAACCACTTATCGTAAGCCTTCTGACCACCGAAGGCGATCGAAAGGCTGAGCGGCAAGCGCCCAAAACGCGCCTTGGGAGACTCAGTGACTGGGTCGACGGTTTTCACCGCCCCGAGAACCCCGAATGTTTCACGGACAGGTTCAGCCGAAGAGACTCTGCCGAGAGTTTGCCCGGGGGGTGGAATTTGCCAATGTGAGAACGACTCTTGCGACTGATGCTTTTTAACGAATTTCTCTTCGGTGGGGTGCGACACAACGCCATACGCCGCGGGCGCCGCTAGGGTGACCAAAACTGATGCCATGGTCTGCAAACGAGTTCCTTTCATGGAACGTCCCCCTCTCAGGTGAAGATGAAATGCCGAAAAATCAACAATCCATATAAAAAAGTAAGAGCTGAGCGGAGATTAACCGCTCGGCCAACTTTCGTCAAGAATTTGACATTTAAAAAAGAGTTGAGAGGAGGCTCTTGTGCAGCTCAGATGAACAGGCTGCTGACCGAATCGCTGTTATGGATGCGGCGAATAGCCTTTCCGAGCAATTCAGCAACGCTCAAAACATGAATTTTGCTGCATTGCGCTGCGTCGGCTTTGAGGGGGATGGAGTCGGTGGTCAAAAGCAGATCGATTGCGCTCTTTTCAATTCTCTCGACCGCAGGGCCCGTGAAGATCCCATGCGTGACAGCTGCAATAACGCGCGTTGCTCCGCGCTCCTTAAGCGTGTTGGCAGCCTGGCTCAGGGTTCCAGCGGTATCGCAGATGTCGTCAACAAGAATCGCGGTCTTGTCTTTGACCTCGCCAATGAGGTGCATGACCTGGGACACGCCTGGACGATCGCGCCGCTTATCGACAATTGCGAGCCCGCAGTCGAGAAGTTTGGCCAGTGCGCGAGCACGTTCAACACCGCCCGCGTCGGGTGAAACCACAATCGGGTTGGCGATTTCCATGCGCGAGAGATGCTCAAAAAACACCGGCTTGCTAAACAGATGATCGACCGGAGCGTTGAAAAAACCTTGAACAGCGCTGGTGTGTAGTTCGAGTGTCAGCACGCGGCTCACGCCTGCGCTTTCAAGCAGGTCAGCTACAAGCTTTGCTGTAATAGGCGTACGTGGCGCACTTTTGCGTTCCTGACGCCCGTAGCCATAATACGGTATAACCGCGGTGATCCGCTGTGCACTTGCACGACGCAGAGCATCGACAATCACCAGCAATTCCATGATGTGTTCGTTGGCGGGATTACAGGTCGGCTGAATAACGAAGACGTCGCGCCCACGCACGTTGGATTCAATTTCTACTCGCGTTTCCCCATCAGAAAAACGACCAATCAGGGCCGAGCCAAGGGGAGCGTCGAGCCATTCGCAGATTCTTTTGGCGAGTTGGGGGTTTGCATTACCACTGAAGACAAGCAGTTCTGATTCCATCGTCTCACCCACTTTTGAACAAGAGCTTTTTTAAGGACGCTAACTCTGTAAGAGAACCCGAATCAGGTGGTTCTATAGGGCGAAAAGAAGGGGATTTCAACGCTTGGAAAAAATATCGGCGAGTGCCGAGCGCAGCGCACAGATGTCGTCCGCGGTGGTCGCGACTCCCAATGAGAAGCGCAGTGCATTTTTCGCTTCTTCAGTGCTACGCCCTTGAGCTAAAAGCACGTGTGAGGGTCTGTTGGCACCGCTGCTGCATGCCGAACCACTGCTCACATAAAAGCCACGCAAATCGAGCTCCATGAGCAAATCTTCACCGCGGAACTTTGGCGCAACAACACTGACATTAACCGTGTTGGGAAGGCATTCTTCAGCAGGTGTATTTACGACCACACCGGGAGAGTTTTGCAGCTGCTCCAGAAGCTCCGCACGGAGAGTCCTCATGGTCTCTATCTTTGACCACCAGTCTGCTTCGCTCAAATCCAACGCAACTAGACCCAAGCTCAAAATCCCCAGCAGATTTTCGGTTCCTGCACGACGCGAGCGTTCCTGGGCTCCGCCGAGAATCAGCGGCTCAAACTTACGCCCGCGCCGCAGCAACAACGCCCCAACACCCGCAACACCGCCGAGCTTGTGCGCACAAATGCTGACCGAATCGTAGCCCACACTGCACCAACGTTGGAATGGGATCTTGCCATAGGCCTGAACTGCATCCACGTGAAAATGAAGATTTTGGAGATGAGCCTGAGTTACCTCGCGCGCAAGCCCTTGAGCCCATCCAGGCCATTCCCCCTCGCGCACCGTGCGCGGATCAGTACCGGGCTTGTTCTTGAACCAACGCACAGCATTGAGCCACTCTGCAAAATCATGGACTGGCTGTATGGCACCCGTCTCATTGTTTGCGACCATCACCGAGATAAGAGCCGTTTCTGGGCGAATCTCACGTATCAAATCGACAAGTCGGATGCGTCCAGCCTCATCGACCGGAAGAATGGAAAGACGCAAACCTTCGGTTTGCGACAAATGCCGCAGCGGCTCGAGCACGCAAGGGTGCTCAATTGCCGAAGTGATCGCATGGAGTTCGTGCAAGGGCCTTTCATGAGCCCGCAATACACCTCTCGTGCCAATGTTATTGGCCTCCGAGCCGCCGGAAACAAAAATGATTTCTGAAGGCTCGCAGCCGAGTGTCGTGGCTACATTTCTGCGCGCCTCGCTCAGAGCCACGCTTGCCGAACGGCCCGCAGCATGGGGGCTCGATGGATTGCCTGCGGCACGATTGAACAACGCAATAAGCCGCGCGAGGTGCTCAGCTGATGCAGGACTGGTTGCGTTATGATCGAGATATACGCCCACGCTTCTTTACTCCAGCAGGAGCCAATCGCCCGAAAGCGGCTTCAAGAACCTCTTCGACCCGGCGCACTCCAACGACATGCAAGCTCTTTCGAACACTTTCAGGAAGGTCGTCAAGATCTCGGAGGTTGTTGTGCGGGACAAGCACCCGTTTCACACCGTAGCGATGCGCTGCGAGAAGCTTTTCCTTGATTCCACCCACCGGCAAAACCTCTCCACTCAGAGATATCTCGCCTGTCATTGCCAGATCGGCCGGCAGTGTGCGCTTGGAGAGGAGTCCGACGAGAGCAGAAAACACAGCAATCCCCGCACTCGGACCATCCTTTTTCACAGCACCCGCGGGAAAGTGAACATGCAGATCCGAAGCCTGAATGGAATTCAGATCGACACCACAGATCGCAGGGCGGGATTTGATCAGAGCAACAGCAGTTTGAACACTTTCTTTCATGACGTCGCCGAGCTGGCCAGTGATAGACAATTGGCCCTTGCCTTTCTCCACGGCAACCGATTCGATGTGAAGAACATCACCGCCCACCGGCGTATACGCGAGCCCAGTAGCCACTCCCAGCGCCAAACGCGAAGGCTTCTGGTTCTCGAGAAAAGTGGGTTTACCAAGAAGCTTGTCCACATCCTTTCGGGTTAGAGCGTATTTCTTCTTGGCAGTGGACACGAGTTTACTGCGTTTCTTGGATTCAGTTTGCTCCACATATTCGTGCACCAGTCCGCGCGCAATTGAAGATAATTCTCTGCGCAATTGACGCACTCCGGCTTCCCGTGTGTACGAGGATACGACATGCCCGAGCAGCTCATTCGAGAGAGTGAATTCAAGTTTGCCACTCAAACCATGCTCAGAGGTCACCTGATGCAAAAGGTGCTTCTGCGCGATGCTAATCTTCTCTTCCAGAGTGTAGCTATCGAGCTCGACCACCTCCATTCGATCACGCAACGGCCCCTGCAGAGTGGCAAGGGTGTTTGCGGTTCCAATAAAGAGCACTCTGCTCAGATCCACTGGCACATTTAAGTAGTGATCGGTGAAGGTGTGGTTCTGTTCGGAATCAAGAACTTCAAGAAGCGCCGACGAAGGATCGCCACGAAAATCATTGGATAGCTTGTCGAGCTCATCGAGTAGAATAACAGGATCCATGCTGCCCGACTTTTTCAATGCATCGACAATCTTGCCAGGCATAGAACCAATATACGTACGCCGGTGGCCGCGGATTTCCGACTCATCCCGGACTCCACCCAATGCTATCCGATGAAATTTTCGGCCAAGCGCTTTAGCGATCGACTTACCAAGGCTTGTTTTTCCGACCCCCGGAGGCCCCACCAACAAAAGTATTGGACCCTTTATTTCGCCGCGCAGCGAGTAAACGGCAAGAAACTCCAGAATCCGCTTCTTCACTTTCTCTAGCCCGTGATGCTCCAATTCGAGAAGCTCACGCGCCGCAGAGAGATTCACTGCACCTTGGGTATAGACGCCCCACGGCATATCGAGAAGCCAGGAAAGATAAGTTTGGCTCACGGTGTATTCCGGACTACCCTGCTGCATCATGGCCATCCGATCGACTTCCTTCAGAGCCGCCGACCGGGCTTCCGCTGGCATTTTGCTCTTCTCAACACGCTCCCGCAGATCCTGAGGTTCGTTGGCACTCGAAGTTGGAGTTTTGCCATCGAGTTCACCGAGCTCCTTTTGGAGAAGTTTGAGCTGTTCTTTCACATAATATCGGCGCTGCTGTTTACCGACCTCACCCTTAATTTCCGACTGAATCCGCTGCGTCATTTCGAGGATTTCAATTTCCCGCGTGAGATAAAGCTGCACCTTGCGCAGGCGCTCAACAGCATCTTCGGTTTCAAGAAGAGCCTGCTTTTCAGATGTTTCGACACTCAGATAGGGCACGACAAGATCGGCAAGGTAGTTGGCGTCGGACACATTCTCGATGAAAATGTTTGCCTCTGAGGGGATGTTGGGGCTCAGAGAAACAGCCTTCTGAACGAGCTGCTTGAGCCCGCGCTCGAGTGCGGCGAGCTCGAGGCTGTCTTCGGGTGAGGTCTGCTCCGGGAATTCAACTTGCGCTGTTATTGGCTTGCCATTTTGGAGAATAAATTTCTCAACACGAAACTTCCGAGTGCCCTGAACCACGGCTCCTGCGGAACCATCGGGAAAGCGGATGACCTTTATGATTTTTGCCTCAGTCCCAACGAGGTAGAGATCCTCGGCCCGCAGAGGATCGTGCGGCTCGCCTTTGAGCGCAACGATCCCCAAAGGGGTTCCCTTGCGGGCAGCACGCTCGAGCGCCTCGTGACCCCACTGTGCGGATGGAGTCACCGGGACAACGTTGTGGGGAAATAGAACCGCATTCTTTACAGGAAGAATGGTCAGTACCTCTGCCGAGCCCTCCGAGGCAGCATGCTCGCCGCTGTGCTCGACTCGACTCACAGGAACGAGTGCTCCTGAGGCCTTGTCGGTGTCAAGCAAGTTACCGGAATCTTTATCTTGTGTGGCCATGGTGTCCTCCCCCAGTGGGACTCAGGCGAATATGGACGGCGCGAGCGCAGTGTCAACTCACCCCCGAGAAACGGGTGGATTTTCTTCGCACTTGCTTTTTTTTGAGACGGCTGTTAACCACCACCGTCCGTATTCGTTACGAAGAGCAAGGGGTCTTTCATGTCACGCATTTGTGAATTCAGTCTCAAAGGCAGCCTTGTTGGCAACAGAGTTTCTCACGCCAACAACAAAACCAAAGTTCGTCTCCAAGCCAATCTGCAAGACAAAACCATCTACGTCCCTTCACTGGGTCGCAGCGTTCGTCTTCGCGTCAGCACATCAGCTCTCCGCACCATCAACAGAATCGGTGTTGAAGCTTACGCTGCCAAGGTCGGCTTGAAGCTCGGCTGAACTCGTTCAGCCCTGCGCAGCGCACAATCCTAGGCAATAAAAAAGGAAACGACGTGTGTCGTTTCCTTTTTGTATTTGCGTGCAACATTTTTCGCACCACAACATACGCTCGTAAATGGCTTTCCTCAGCTTGTCCAAATCAAGGCTGAAAAACACAGCCTGATCGGTTGAAGCCCATCAGGCGCGTGTGTCTTTGAGGCGTCTTTGTGCATCAGCTAGAGCACAGGTCATGATATCCACTTCCCAGGTATTGCCACGCAGGCAAGCCTTGAGTGATTCGAGCCACTCAACCAGGCCTTTGGAGTGTTTCTCGGGTGTGGATTGCGGAGAGAGATCATCGCCGCAGTCTTGGTCTACGAAAGACTTCCAGGCATCGTCGGAAGCGTCGAGGAGGTTTACGATCCGATTGATACGGACAGTTTGTTCCTGGCTCGCCCAATCACCATTGACCTGAAAAGGGTACCAATCACACTCAGAGCGATGAAGCCAAAGGCTGGCACCGTTGCTCAACACCACGCGTCTGAAGTCCTCGGGAACTGCATTTTGGAATCCATCTGGACGTTTCCAGATCAGGTGCATGAGAAACTCACCTCCATTGAGACTTGGGCGTCGAGCCGCTGGGGTTGGCCCCTTCGGATTTGTCCGAAATGTAACATATTTATGTTTCGATGACCAACCTCATGAGCAGAGACACACAGCCACCTTTCCCGTTGCTCAGACAAGCCTATATTTGTGGCACGCCAATCTCCACTTTCTGTCACAAAGAGTTCACAACCTGAGTTTGCATCTCAATGTCAGGTTGATAACCAACGAAAGTTAATCTTGTCTTTCGAGGAGTCAGAGGCCATTGCTCAATACCCGTCGCCGCGTTCTGATTATTGACAAGTTTGCCACCGCGCTGATCACTGTCATCGGTTTGAGCGTCATTCTTGCCGTGGCAGGAATGATGGCCTTTCTCATTAGCAGCAGCTGGCCTCTTTTTGAGTCTGAAAAATTCATTTCCGCGGGCTCACTCGGCATCAACCGCCCGGCCGCTGGACTTGTGGTCGATGACTTTGCGCCTCTCGCTGTAGTTCTTCCGCCTGAATCAGCTCCTTGCCAAGTTCAGGCCCTTCTCGTTCAACCGATAAAAGCAGGCGACGATCATTCGAGCTGGAATTTCACATATAATGTGAGCCGCACCGCTGGCTCAAATTCGGCAATGGAAAGTCCAGTTTGGTCTTTGAATCCTTTGCCAACAGAAGCATCCCCGAACACCGCCGCAATGCCCGACGAAGTTGTTCTCTGCCGTTCAATTTCACACGGCTCGATGATCGTGCGCTCCGGGCAAGGGCTCGCAAACGTCTCTGTCCAAATCGTTCGCGAATTTCTCTCTGCTGAGGAGGTTCGCGCCCTACCCACAAACATTAAAACTCAGCTGTCTGAAAAGCGTTGGTTTGTCTCCTCTGAAGGCAAAGTCCTCGTAAAAGCCAGCGCACAATCCCCGGTTGCAAAGCTTGGCTTGCAAGTTGAAGGACACTGGGAGCTGCCTGACTTTTTCAACCAGAACCCAGGTATGACCCTGGAAGACATCGACTTCCTCAAGCGGCCCGGCAAAAAAGACGGACTGATTGTCCTTCGCTCGCGCCTCTCTGAGACCTCGGCACAAAAGCGATACATGCTGCTGTCGAGCAGCGAGAACGCAATCACAGGTGAAAAAAAGACCGAACTGAAACAATTTCACCTGGAGCAGCTGCAAACGCCCTCCAGTGCTTCGGATGCCGTACAGTTCCCGCCTGCTTGGATTGAAGACCGCCACGTTGTCTTGCATTCTAACAACAACACCTTACTCGCGTTCGACTCCGAAGATGCGAATCTTTCGTCAACTTCTCTCGTGGTATCCCCCTCTCTGGGGCGCATGTTGCGATGGACGCCTGCATTTGGCGGAGCAGCTGCGCTTGCTGAACTCGCGCCGGAAAATGCTTTGGCCTCAGCAGAAAACAGATGCGCCTATCTCGACATCGGTCGAGCGATTCGTCTCGCAGCTGCAGCTGCAAACAGCACTTCTGAAATTCCCGAACTCTGGCGTGCGTCCTGTCGAGCAGCCGTCAACACCATTGCACACCCTCATAAGCGCGTCGCTTTCCGCATTACCGCAGCAGACCGTGCAAATTCCCTCCGACTAGAAGCTCGCGAACTCACCACCGGACGCTTGGCTGCTGAAATTAACATTCCTGCTCGTGCAAACCTCAGCTTTCAAACCGACAGCCATGGTCAACTCGTCTCGTGGCTAAACAATGAGTCTAAAGGGATTGAGCTCTGGCGTTTCTACGCACCTCATGTTGAGGTTTCGCTCCAAAGTTTGTTTTCCAAAATCCGCTACGAAAGCTACGAAACCGCATCCTATTCTTGGCAAAGCACTTCCGGCACAGATGAATTCCAATCCAAATTTTCTCTCGTGCCGCTCATTTGGGGCACATTCAAGGCCACCCTATACTCGCTCCTTTTTGCAGTGCCGCTCGCAATCTTCGCAGCAGTCTACAGCAGCGAAATCCTCGATAGGCAAACCCGTAATGTGGTCAAGCCAACACTTGAAATGATGGCCAGCGTGCCTTCGGTTGTTCTTGGTTTTCTGGCTGCGATAATCGTCGCTCCTTGGGTCGAAGCACACATTGTGAGTGTTCTTCTCATTGGCACCTCAATGCCCTTTCTTCTCTACGTCTTCGGTGTTTTTCTGCAGATTCCCTCTGCACGGCATCTTACGACACGCGGTCTGTACGCTTCGCGCCGCCTGCTGATGTGGGTCGTGCTGGGATTCGGGATTATGCTCTGGCTGCTCATCCGTGCCGGGCTGCTCATTGAGCGCACAGCCTTCGGTGGCGATCTCAAGGCCTTTCTCTCCGGCGGACCAGGCACGGAAGGCGTGCTCTGGGGACTCCTCCTATTGCCACTGGTCTTCATTTCACTGTGGAGCCTGCCTGTGCGGCGTGCTCCTAATCTTTTCCGAATTGCTGTCTTTATCCTCGCGCCAGTGCTTGCGGTTGGCCTCGGAAGCGTTCTTTCAGGACACACTGAACTCCGCTCGGATCTTTTGGGGCAATATGCACAACGCAACACACTTGTGATTGCCATTGCCATGGGATTTGCAATTATTCCTATTATCTATTCTCTTGCAGAAGATGCTCTCACATCTGTTCCCAACAGCTTGCGTGCAGGCTCATTGGCCTGCGGAGCATCAGTCTGGCAAACCACGGCGCGTGTCGTTTTACCTACTGCAGCAAGTGGTATCTTCTCGGCCATTATGGTTGGGCTTGGTCGCGGCATCGGCGAGACCATGATTGCCGTGATGGCCACAGGAAATACAGCTGTGATGACCACCAATCCCTTTGATGGTCTGCGCAGTATGGCTGCCAACATTGCGGTGGAATTGCCAGAGGCCGCTCAAGGCAGCACGCACTACCGTATTCTCTTTCTTTCAGCGCTGACTTTGTTCTTTTTCACATTCACGCTGAACTCTTTCGCTGAATTCTTACGTGCACGCTATCGCGCACGTAACAAGGCGTTGTGAGGCCATGATGTTCAAACCTGCACCACCCTCGTCAGATTCAAATCCCAGTGCACAGCCTGCGGTGTTGTTCAAAACCGCCGTCCGTATCCGCAATCGTGCCTCTAGCAATGCCACCGAGGGAGTGCCTTGGATTTGGGTTTGCGCAGGCGCTTTGGTGACAATTCTCTTGCTCATTACCGCTTTGTTCGGAGTGATTCTCTCGCAGGGGTTGAGTGCACTCTGGCCTCATGCCGTCGTCAAGCTGCAGAATGAATCTGCCACGGTCATTGGTGTTCCAATGCGCCAAGAAGAGGGCACTGACCCAAACACAAATACGCGTCAAAACCGACGTCTCATCTACCAGGCCAACCGCGACTTCGGCATCAATGAGTTTGCATTCGTGCCCTCTGCAAGTATTGCAGACTCCGAACGCCCCAGCGACATTTGGTTTGTCGAACGCAGTGAATGGGGCCCATTTCTCGGAAAAATCCTCATTGCCAACCCAGATGGCCAAATTGTCGAGGTTGATGCGACCAAGATATCGAGGATTCTTGCAGAAGGTGCGGATCGAAGAAAAGCGATAAAGACTATCGAAAAGGGACAACTCGCCGACCTCAACAGCGAAATGGAGGAGCTCCGACTCGAAAAGAAAAAGATCGAGCGCTGGCTGGAAATAGGACGTCTTGGCGAGGCGGAAGCGGCGGATGAAATCAAACGCATTGATACGGAATTCGCAAATCTAACCTCAGAGCACAGCAAGATTTCAGAAAAAGTTCAGCAACTCCGCAGCGCAGATGAAGCGCTCAAACTCTCTCTTGTCGCAGAAAATGGACAATCCAAAGACCTGCCTGCAAGTCAGATCCTGCGCGCGTTTCAGCCAAATTCTCTTAATAGCCTCGAAAAACTAGCTGTCTTCTTTTCGCGCCTGTGGAACTTCGTCTCCGATGAACCACGCGAAGCAAATACCGAAGGTGGAGTGTTCCCGGCGTTGTTCGGCACAGTCGCAATGACCATCATCATGACTCTCGTCGTTCTTCCGATTGGAGTCATGACCGCAGTCTACATGCGCGAACTTGCAAAGCAGGGGATGCTTGTGAGTCTTGTGCGCATCGCGGTCAACAACCTCGCAGGCGTTCCGAGCATTGTCTATGGTGTCTTCGGCGTAGGCTTCTTCTGCTACACTGTGGGCGCAAGCATCGACCAGCTCCTCTTCCAGGAAAAGCTCCCGAATCCGACCTTCGGCACAGGTGGTATCCTTTGGGCGAGTCTGACACTTGCTTTGCTTACGGTGCCCGTTGTGATCGTGAGTACTGAAGAGGCTCTCTCGGCTGTGCCGCGTTCGCTGCGCGAAGCATCGTATGGCTGCGGCGCAACACGCATGCAAACTCTCTGGAACATCGTACTTCCAAAAGCACTCCCGGGTGTGATGACAGGACTCATTCTCGCCATGGCGCGCGCCGTTGGAGAAGTTGCACCCCTGCTCATGACAGGAGTCGTCAAGCTCGCTCCTGCGCTTCCTGTGGATGGGCATTTTCCTTACGTTCATCTTGAACGCAGCTTCATGCACCTCGGCTTTCACATCTATGATCTCGGTTTCCAATCACGTTCAACCGAACTCAGCCGCCCCATGGTTTTTGCCTCCACCTCTCTGCTCGTGGCAGTGGTGCTTTCACTCAATTTCATCGCAATCAAAATACGCTCACAACTGCGCAAGCGTTTTGAAGGACGAGGAGCATTCTGATGTTGAATCCCAACGAACTCCCGGCTTCCCATGTGCATCCAGAGAGCCTCTCTGGTCCTGCTCAAATTTCCATCCAGAATTTTAACCTCTGGTATGGTAAAGCGCAGGCCCTGCACTCCATTAACCTACCAATCCTACAACACCACATCACCTCGTTCATTGGCCCGAGTGGATGCGGCAAATCAACCCTTTTGCGCTCCATTAACCGTCTAAACGACCTCATCGACAACGTTACCGTTGATGGTGATATCCGTGTTGGTGAACGCTCTGTCTACGAACGCCATCTCGACGTCACCTCACTCCGCAAGCGCATCGGAATGGTTTTCCAAAAAAGCAATCCATTCCCAATGAGCATCTATGAGAATGTCTGCTATCCGCTCCGCATCAGCGGAATCACTCAGCGCGCGACGCTCGATGAGGCTGTCGAATCGAGTTTGCGATCTGCAGCGCTATGGGATGAAGTTAAGGATCGTCTCAAGCGTAGTGCACTCGATCTCTCTGGCGGACAACAGCAGCGACTGTGCATCGCACGAGCCATTGCTGGAAATCCTGAGGTGCTGCTGATGGATGAGCCCTGCTCGGCTCTCGACCCTATTTCGACTGCCAAAATTGAAGAGCTCATACTCGAGATGAAAGGACGCTTCACTGTTGTGATCGTCACCCACTCTATGGCGCAGGCGTCTCGCGTTTCAGATCACACGGCATTCTTCTACCTTGGTCGGCTGATTGAAGCGGGTCCCACGAAACGACTCTTCGAGAGCGCCCATAGCAAAGCAACACAGGATTATATTTCAGGACGTTTTGGCTAACGGAGCAATTAGCGCGGTATCTTAGTCGAAATTGAATTGACCGTGATTAAATAGGTTGAGGTCTTGAGTACCATTCCGCGCGCATAAACTCTCTTCCTCACGTTGAGACCATCCCATGGTTCAGGAATGACAGAACTCAGAATCACAATCGTCCCATCTGCGAGCTTTGCTTTACCCTGACAGGGGCTGCATCCTGAACCGGGCTTCTCGACCAACGTGAGTGGCCCGACGACCACAAACCTTCGAACACTTGGACTGGTGCTGCTCAGATACTTATTGATTTCATCTGAATTGCGCAGCACATCAATATTGGGCTTGGCCTTGGGCTGGCTTTGCTGCAATTGGGATTGAACAGGATCACGGATTTCCTGTCGCGCTGACATTTCTTTTCTGGTTTTTTTTCTTTTCTTTTTCTCTGGAGATTGCGTGACATTTTTCTCTGGAGATTGCGCAAATGTATCTGAATCCTGAGCTATTCCCTGCTCATCATTATCTTCAAAAGAAGACCTCTTTGTTTCTCGGGCGGCTGGGGTCGCAACAGACAACTGTGGCATAACCACGGCCTGCGAACCTTTCTTGCCAAAGAAATAAAAGAGAAGACTGACACCCGCAAAGGTAACAATCATAGAGACAGCAACTACAAGCCAAATGAAAGATGGGTTGCCTGGTCTGAATTCTCTCGGCAAATACTTCAACACCTGTGGAATCTGCGACGTAAGGCTGCGCGGACGGCGCCGCGGAGCCGTTGGATTGACCCTGCGATAACGAATCTGTGTTGCAGACGTATTCTCCACAAGATTTACAGAACCTTCACTGACCATCTTTGGTTTCTGGTTTAAAAGGCGCATACGCCTCGACTGCTTGACCGAAAGAGGAATGGATTCTCCGGGCTTTTCGGGTTTCATCTCCAGCTCAACTCGACCGACTGGCAGTGGTTCTATGGAAACCGCTGGGGTCACTTTCTCGTTGCTCAATTTGAGACTGTTGTCTTTCTGGGTATCTCTTCGCTCGACGCTTGGTGGAGCAGAGCGTCTCTCAGGTTGAAGCATCTCCTGGTTGAGCGAAGGCGCCAAGTCAAAGTCGTCTATAGATTTACGCAAATTGCTTTGGGGCGGTGAAAAGATGCCTATAGGAGGCACAGGAGGCTCAGCATCAGGTAGAGCTGAGCGCCCCATATCTGCGAGACTGCCTTTTTCAGGTGCCATTGAAACCGGAAGTGGCGTTCCCTCGGGCAGAAAATCAAGAAAATCATCTTTCTGTTTTTTCTTGCGAAAATCAGAGAGCAGCTCAGCAGGTGTCTTTTCCTGGATTTCTGAGCGACGCAACTCGGCTGCCGGCTCAATCTCCTGCGCGAAGATCGGCCCTGAAAAATCAGGCGCACCCTCGCGAATCGGATCGAGATACCCAAATGGAGCAATCATCGTTGCATCGTTGAGAATGTTATTGAAGGTCCGCGCGGTACTTTCAGGTGCAGGAGGAACGACGTTGCACCATGCGGGCAACATCCAAAGTAACGGCCTGTATATGGCACGCTCTTCTGGCCGCACCAGAACCGACATCGACCACTGACCCATCGTCAGGCGACGACAAATCTCCTGCTCGCTGTATGGTCCCTGTCGGCTATGTCCGTCCCAAACGAACCACATGGATCAAAAAACTCCTGATCACGCATAAGCGATCCGCATCGCTATCGGCGTTTTTACTCAGGATATTTGGAAGGCCGTCAGTCAGCCGACGGCTGGCAGTTGAGGAAGAAGCAAAGAATTACCAGAAGCCGAATGATCATCAGTACGGCCGTGGAGCCTATGTTCAATAAGGCGATTGCTCACCGACAAATCCACGTAGCCAGACCAGGCTTCGGGGATGTTGAGTCTGTTCAGCCCGTACCGCAGTGCAAAAAGTGCCGTTCCGTTGAACTGAGGCCGCTCAGGCAATCGCGGCAGGCGCAAGCCGAGTTCCTCGATGGTGCGCGAACCCTTGCGCAGATTGCACGACTTACACGCTGTCACGATATTATCCCAACTTGTCTTGCCACCGCGAGACAATGGAATGAGATGATCCATAGTCAGGTTCACCAGCGATCCCGTCCAATTACAATACTGACAACGAAAACCATCACGAAGATAAACATTTTGCCGCGAAAAGCGAGGGACAGAAGATTTTCGGTGACGGGGAGAACAATTGTGCAAACGGAGAATCCAGGGAACTGTGTAGGCACTGGAAACACTGCGAATAATCCGCGGGGAATCAATGACGGCCGAAGCACGATCTGTGTACATCAAAACAAAGCCCGTATGCAGGCCGACAACCTTGACCGGCTCGTATCGTGAATCGAGAACCAAAACCCGACGCTCAAAATTCGCCATGACGCCACCTTCCTTAAGTGGAATCGGAACTTCTGCGGCAAAATTGAGTCTCGCCGCGAAGAAAAACAGCGCAAGAACGGGAGAGACTCCCTTATACAAGTATTATCGGCCAACTAGCCAAAGTCAAGAAAAGCATTGAAATTAGCGAACTACAACGATCCAAAGACCAATCGCGAGTAGAAACAGAACAAAACCCGCAAAAACGCCCAGCCCCGTTGTCATGATCCTTGAGCTTTTCTGCCGCTGCTGCTGATAGCGTTTCCAGAGAAGTGAGGAATCATCCTGACTTTCAGTGGTGTTTTCGATGTTGCGCTGTGATTCTGGTTCTTTGCTCGTCATGTCAAAACCTTCCCTCCCAAGGAAGCTGCACTCTCACCAGAGTAAACCCAATCCCACTCAGGTTGGTAGGCCAAACCCATGTCGTCGTGCGGAAAAGAACTCAAGACGTTCTCGAGCGCCCGAACAAACTGCATCCACTCGGAGGATCGCAGCAGCGCGACGCTCAACACTGCAGGAGCATTTAATCCGCTGCGCAGATAATTCCAAAGCATCTTGCCACGCGCCAAACTCACACGGCTGATAGGCCAGTGCTCACAGGCGAGAGATGGGCTTGCCGCACCCTTAAAAACCCGGGCAGCCAGTGTTTCATTGGCTGCATCGAGCGGAGTTGCAGCAAATGCACTGGCCGGGCCGAAAAATCCATCGCGCACCTGCCGGTAGAACTCATCCCAGCACTGCATCTGCATTTCTTGCAAAAGCACAAACTGCAAAACCGTTGCTCGAAAAAGAGCCCGATTGATGACACGTTTTTGTTGAGCCGCTGGCTCGCGCAGTTCAGAGAAGACCCAAGGATTCCTCAGAGCTCCACGACCGACCATGACACCAGCAATTGAGGGCGCTTCAGTCAAACGCTCATCCAGGCTTGTGGCATCGACCACGTCGCCTGACCCCACCACAGGAAAAGGCAGGTTTTGCGCTGCATTCTGGATGTGAAACCAACGCGCCTTACCGGTGTACCGATCAGCTCGGGTGCGACCGTGAATGGTCAGACGAGCAAGCTTGAATTGTTTTACAACCTCAAGCAGCTCGGGAAACTCTGACTCGTTTGAAAATCCGACACGCATCTTGACACTGACACGCTCCGGACCCAAGGCCGACACAATTTCTCCAAGATAGCGATTAAACCGCTCCGGATTTTGCAATAAACTGCTACCGGCACCATTTCCGACCACCGTGGGCGAAGGACACCCGCAGTTGATATCAACGAAAGGAACCCGAGCCAGAAAATGTTCCGCAATGCGGATCAGATCGCCTGTCTCCGAAGCCATGAGCTGCGGAACACATGGCACAATTCCATGCTCTTTTGACAATTCAAGTTCAGGTAAAAAATTTGCTGAAATGCGCTTCGAGGGGTAGTCTTTTGTCACTCTGAGGAATGGTGTTGTCGCTTCGTCTGGCCGTGAGGTCTGAGCCAGCCAAAGTCGGGTTGCAAAATCAGTTACACCTTCCATCGGAGCGAGTAAGAGCCGCGGTGTGACGCGCGTCTGTCGCTCCCCTGATTCGGCTTGTGTGTGATTCGATGACATTGCCAGGCGCAAAGCAGAGCCCCAGTGTTGGAGGGTGAAATCATGACAAAACGTTCCCGCAAAGGCACGGACGAAAACTCTTCCTCCGCGCAAGATGAACGCAACGATGAATTACAGCCCACGACTAAAGAAGTCCATTCCAAAATTGCAATGACCGGAGCATCCAGTTTCCGGGGCCATCTGGTGCTCAAGAGGCTAGCAGAACTGCCGCACATTAAAGAGATTCACGTCTTTGACGTGAAGGCACCGATTCTGCATGCACCAAAGATCATTTTTCACCGCGTCGACCTGACCCGTGATGGAGCAGACGACCTTATCGCCTCACTGCTTATCAAAAACGAAATCAAGTGCGTGGTTCACGGTGCACTTTTCTCAGGCCCTGGCCGCAGTGGCTCTCTCCGCCGCGAGGTTGAGACAATCGGCACATTCCATATCCTCAACGCATTGGCAGAGGCCAAAATTGAACGGTGTGTCGTGCTCGGGGATACCTTTGTGTATGGTGCGCACAGCCAGAATCCAAATTTCATCAGCGAAAGCCATCCTCTGAAAGCTGCGGGGCCGGATTTTGTAAAGGCGCGGGTTGATGTCGAGAAGCAGCTAATCGAATTCGCCAAAGACTACCCGAATTGCGAAGTCTGCGTGTTGCGCTTTGCACCGATTTTAGGCCCCAACTCAACCAACGTGCGTGCGCGTTACTTTCTTGCAGGAATTATCCCAAAGGTACTTGGCTACGATCCACTCCTGCAATTCATTCATGAAGACGATGCCACCATTGCCGCATCCTTAGCTATCTTCTCGCACGCACGCGGCGCCTTCAACATTGTGGGCAAAGGGGTACTCCCTTTAAGCACAGGTATCCATATGTCCGGCCGTTTTCCCGTGCCCGTGGCCACACCAGTCTGCAAAACTGTTTTCTCACTTGGTTTTATGCTGCGTATCTGGGATCTCCCTTCAGCCATGGTTCCTTTTTTCCAATACCTGTGTGTTGCAGACGGTCACAAGGCAGAAAAGGCCCTCGGCTTCAAACCACGCTACTCCAGCCGTCAGGCACTCAAAGCCCTGATCGAAGCAGCTCGGTTGCGCAGTGTTGGATTCTCGATGCCATCGTCCGCGCTGGGCGAGGAGAAACCACTGCAACCCGATGAAGGGTTTGTACGCGTCTACTGATGAGCCCTGTTCCCAAAGACAAAGGAAGAACGCGCATGAACAAAAGCAAGTCACAGTCTGCCGGAAACACCGAAACATCAACATCGAAAAAGTCGCGCGAGCAGGAAGACCTTCTAAGCCTCTCCTCCAATGTCTTCAAAGTGCGGCGCACACTACTGGAACAGTTCAGCCGCATTGAACGCGACATGGAAAAGCGCGCAAAGGTCAATGTTGAACAATTTGCCTCGCGTGAAGAGCTCAATTCAGTCATCGAAAGACTCCATTCATTCCGAGGCGAGCTCGACAGTGTATTGTTGAAGATCGAGGAGAAAATCCAATCCTCTGCCGACTCCTACCAGCCCCAACAATCAGAGCCCAACGAATATTCAATCGCAGGTAGCCAGGGATCGCTCGATGAAATTGTCACGGGACTCAACCCCTTCAATCTTCGCCGCAAGTATCATGAATTTTCATTAAGTTTACGCAGCGAGGAGGTCGACGCGTTCGGCTTCGATCCCATATTTGATCGGTTTGTCCGCCCTATATTTGAATTTCTTTATACCAAATACTGGCGCGTGGAGACCTACGGAATCTCCAACATACCACGTCATGGTGCCTGTCTCATGGTCGGTAACCACTCAGGCTCTCTTCCCTACGATGCAACCATGCTGAAGATGGCCGTACTCAAGGAACACCCTTCGCATCGTGAAGTGCGCTTTATGGTGGAAGACTTTCTGTTCCATTTCCCATTTTTAGGCAGCATGATGAACCGCTTCGGCGGAGTGCGTGCGAGTCAAGAAAACGCCCAACAACTACTGCAGGCGCAGATGCCGGTGGTGGTTTTTCCTGAGGGTGTCAAGGGACTCGGAAAACTCTATCGCGATAAGTATCATCTCGCGCGCTTTGGGCGTGGCGGATTTATAAGATTGTGTTTGCGCACGGGAGCACCTCTCGTTCCGGTTGCCTTTATTGGTCCCGAGGAAATCCATCCCATGCTTGCGCGCGAAACCTTTCTGGCAGGCATGATGGGAATCCCCTACCTTCCCATTACTCCCACTTTTCCATGGCTCGGGCCAGCGGGTCTTATTCCTCTCCCCAGCAAATGGTTCATCCATATTCTTCCTCCCATTGACCTCTCGGAGTTCGGGCCGGACGCAGAAAAAGACCGGGTGCTCGTCTATCGTTTGGCGCAGAGGGTGAAGAATCAGATCCAAGAGGTTATCGTCGAACAGTTGAAAAACCGGAGAAGCATCTGGTTTGGATGAGTGTCTGCTGAGGAGGTGGAACGATGAGCACTGGCCCTGTTGTCCGCGTCATTTATAATCAAAAAGGTGGAGTCGGGAAAACAACATTGGCTGTCAATTTGGCAGCGTGTTCTGCACGAGCTGGCTACCGAACACTTCTCGTGGACACCGACCCTCAAGGCAACTCCACTAGCCACCTTCTCGGTGCTGAAACAGCCCCAACCAAATCGATCTCAGATTTCTATGAAAGCTGTCTCGGGCTCAATCTCTTTCGCCAAAGTTTGCTCGACTACGTTACGACCCAAACGGGAGTTGAAAATCTGCACCTCGTGGCCGCCGACAGAAACCTTGAGGAGCTACGCAACAAACTCGAGAACAAACATAAGATCATGAAACTGCGCGACGGTATCCGAAGCTCGAGTTACGATGCCATCTATTTCGATCCGCCTCCCGCAAATGATTTCTATGCACTCAGCAGCCTCATTGCAGCACAAGAGATCCTCGTCCCGATCGACTGCGATGCTTTCAGTGTTCGTGCAGCTCAGGACATCTTCAACATCATCCGCGAGGTACAGGCCGATCACAATCCTGACCTGAAGGTTGTCGGACTCGTTGTCAATCAATACCAAAAAGGCACCAAGCACGCCGCGAGCATTCTCAATGACCTGCGCAAGCTTGGCTATGATGTGCTTGAGCCTTTCATTCCTTCGAGCATCAAGATCCGAGAGTCGCACTCAGAATCACGCCCTGTCGTGTGCGCTTACCCCGAACACAATGTCTCCCAGGCTTTCACCGAGCTCTTTAGGGAGATTGAAAAATCCTCCGGCCGTCCGGTTCGTGTTTCTAAACAGCGCACAGGCGCTTCTTCGAAGCGCGAACCCACGATCGAGGCATGAGGGCAGACATGACTATCCATGCTCACAATTTCCGGTTTGACTCGAAATACGCATCGGTCTTTGTTGCGACTCTCTCTTTGTTTTGCCCCGTGTTCTCAAGCGCAGCCCCACTCAGCACATTGAGCCCCGGGGATTTCGAGAGGCAGCTTGAGGTTCCTCCAAGCATCCCTCTCGAACCAGGCTCACCTCTTTCTGAAGAGGCTTACCGCACCTACACGCAGCTACCCTATTCTGTCGGAGAACGACTCCGATTTGTGGTCACCTATTTGGGTGTGAGCGGCGGAGCCGCAGAAGTCATTATTCAGCCGCCAGTGAAGCATCTCGACACATGGGCACACCGCATCACAGGCGAAGTGAAGAGCGCTCGCTGGTACCGATGGATCATGAACATCCACGATTCTATCGAGGGGTTGGCCTACCGCGGCGTCGAATTCGCGCCAGCGCGCTTTTATATTAACCAGCAAGAGGGTGATTACCGGAACTCGAAAATCCTTGAATTTGATCAGGCGCGTTCCCAAATTCGTCAGCAAACCAAGCGCAAAGGAAGGGATGAGGTGCGTTCGGAGTTCTCACTCGTGGAAGGAACAAAGGATGCCCTCGGTGCTCTTTACTATTTGAGGAACAAACTCGCGGCTTCGAATCCGCCCCCTCTGAACCTCAACTTCCCCATCTTCACTTCTGAGAAGACCTGGACCGGCAAAGCTGATTACCTCGGCAGTGATACGCGCAAAATCGGCAAGAAAAAGTACGACACCGACGTCTATCGGTTGGTGACCACGTTCGGGGGCCTCATGGAACAAAAAGGGGATGTGAAGATTTGGTTTACCCGCGATTCCCGACGGTTACCGCTCTACATTGAGGCATCCGTGCGCTTTGGCCATATCAAGGTCACACTCGACGAATATGACGCCGGTGAAGCACACAAGAGCCAATCCGAGGCCATTCGCCACAACCTCTGAAGAGCTTTCGATTTGCTCTTGACGGCATCAGCCTCCTGTGATTATCAAAGGGCTCCATTTTGTCAAAAGGCTGCGTCGTACCCGAGTGTCGACGCTGCTGCCCTCAGATAAAGGAAGGTTGTCATGGCAGTATCCGGAGCCAAGAAGAAGCGTCGTTATTCGCGTCCAAAGCGCGTTCTCGATCCCAATATCAAGTTCGACTACAAAGACACCCAGTTGCTTCGCCGTTTCGTCACTGAACATGGCAAGATCGTTCCCCGCCGCATCAGCGGTGCGAGCGCTCAGCAACAGCGTGAGCTGACCATCGCGGTCAAGCGGGCACGCACCATGGCTCTCCTGGGCCATGGCCCGACCATCGACTTCCGCTCCTAAAAAGCGCTGTTGCCTCTGGTTGAGAAAAAAGCCACCCACATGGGTGGCTTTTTTTTTAAAGAACCTGGTCACTTCCAAGATACTGGTATTTTTTTTGCTTATTGATGGCATAAAAGAGTTGACGATTTAAGGTTCATCCTCTAGCTGATCGCCTGACACGGTACAAATTCATCTGCTCTGGGAGACTGCTCATGCACTCGAACGCATCGATGTTTTGGCGACACGCAACCACGTCGGCTCTGCTCATCGGCCTATCCTTCGTAAGTTCAGTTCCCCTTTTTGTACCGCTCACCGCCTCCGCCGACGAAATCCTCTCCCCGACCGAATGCAAACACGAATCCCAAGATTGTATCCGTAAAGCTCTCCAAAATTACGCACGCACCAACAAAACCAATCTGGGATACGATGGCGCGCGCCAAGCGATGTTCCAGAAGGTTGATGTCTACGTGAATCATCAGGGCGAAAGAGTTGTGAAGTGTGTTTATTCCTCCGACGAATTCCCTGTGGGAGCAGGAATCCCAAACAACGGTGTGAATACCGAACACACCTGGCCACAAACCTTTCTCCGCAAGGCGGGTACAATCGGTGAAGGCAAATCCGACCTCTACCACCTGTTCCCAACCGAAATGAAAATCAACGGCATGCGCGGCAGCTATCCTTTCAAGGAGTGTCATTTTAATCGTGATACTCAAGGCTCACTTTGCCAGAGCAATGGCTTCGAACCACCAGAGGGCCACAAGGGAGTCGTGGCTCGCGCGATGTTTTACATGTCTGTTCTGTACGGAATGAAAATTGATGACAGACAAGAGCAGACCCTGCGTGAATGGTCGGACACCCATCCGGTCGAATCCTATGAAATCGAACGCGCAGAGAAAATCAAAGCTGTTCAGGGCAACCGCAACCCATTCATCGATCACCCCGAATGGATTGTACTCGTGAGCGATTTCTAAAAACATATTTGTTCAAAATGAAAAGAGCGGCCTCGTGGCCGCCCTTTTTTTTTCACGCAATCAGCATGAACTTATTTGGAGGCCAGAGCCTCACGCATTGCACGGGTGAGAGCTTGGGGAGTGCGATCTCCCGAATAGGTGCGACCGTTGATGACCACCAGAGGGGTTCCGGTGAGTCCCATCTTTTTACCGATGTCGATATCCGCCTGAATTTTCGGAAGTTCGATTTTGTCGCGTAAACAAGCTTCAAAACGAGCGGGATCCAATTTCAATTTTTCAGCATGTGCGCGCATTCCTTCGAGAGTGAAGGTACGTTGCCGCTCCTCGGGGCTCATTTCGATTCCAGAGAAAGCCCAATCTTTGTATTCCCAGAACGCTTCCTTCCTTTGGCTTCCTGCACAACGGAGGGCCATTGCGAGATCACAGGCATGAGAGTGTCCTTCGCCCCCGATATTAGCGTTGCACTTATTGCTGAGCGGGTAGTTTCTGTAGACAAAGAGCACCTGATCGGCACCCACGGCACTCTGCGCCGACTCTATCGCCTCTGCTGTGATTTTGCAGTGCGGACACTCGAGGTCGGAAAACATGTGAACGACAACCTTAGCCTGGTCGCTGCCCTTACGATAGTCCTCACCCTGACCCACGTAGTTGCTCACTGAGAACTGCACCCACTCAGCGGGAAACGGAGTTGCAGTGGCCTCGGGAATATCGCTCTTTCCTGGAGATTCAGTACTCACTCCCAAAGTCGATGAAACAAGAGGAAGAATCGCACCCGCGAGAAGCGGGGGAACACCGAGCGCGAGACACACAGCAAGAAGCTTTACAAATCCACCCTCGGCAACGGTTTGAGGCTGGTTGCGCACCTTCATGAACCCAACCAAGGTCCAAATAAAATTCACCACGCTTATTGCGTGGACGGTACTACACACCAGACACACAGCCTGAATTTTGAAGTATGAAATGTAAGCCAAAAGCAACGATACGAATGCACCAACCGCGGCAATCAACATCTGCCAGCGCGCCATCCAGGAAACCGATGAGGCTAAGAAAGCGGGGAGAATGGACGCGGCAATGACGAGTCCAAAATATGCCATCCCGTATGCACCGAGCGGAATGGTCATGAATTCGCCATACTCTCCGCCGATCACTTTGCTGCAATTGACAAGGTCATTCACATCGCAGCCAAGTGAGCCGGCTGAAGTTTTCGCCTTCAAATGGAGAGTGAGAGCATACAGAGATGTGCCGAAACCAATGAGCCCCAAAATCAAAGATACAACGTTCAGTTTCGCGGCTGCAGGCGCAGAACTGCTCGTGGCAGTGGAATCAAGAGATTTGAATCCATGAAAGTACATGCCATTCCCCCAACATTGCTTGGAAAACACATCCACGAGTGAACGGTTTTTTCAAAAAAACGTCAAGGGATCGCTTGGCAACGCCCATCAAAAGCGCATTTGGGAGTTAAAACTGATCGTCTGCAGCCGATTCACTCTTTGTCCGGAATAGGCCCCATTTTCTCGAGCAGAGAGCGCGACTTCAAGCTTCCCCACAATAAAATCGAGAAACAACGATACAACAGGATAACCGGATTTGAGACCGGCGTTGATTGCAAAGCTTGTTTGATCGCGAAACGGCAGGCGCACCGCGTAGCGTCCAGCCCACTGCGTGCGGATCAGTAATTCGTTCCATCCACTCTTTAAGCCTGAGATGTCTTGTAACTCACCTCCCACTTGAAGTGTTTGTAGTTTGCTCCCAGAGAGCGGAATTTGCTGGCTGAACCCAAGGTTGATTCTATTCAGAATTGCTCCCGCTGAACCATTCATTTGACTCAATGGAGCTGCATCAAAGGTATTTTTGGAAACCATGTGCACACGGGTCGATGCACCCACCCAACATGCCGCAGCGAGATCTAATGGAAGGTAGACTGCCGTTGGAAAGGATCCGAGATCGTCGAGAGATTGAGAATTTGTCGAACCTGAAATGAAATCTCCGAACATCGAGAGATCGAGCGCATACCTCTTGTAGCCCCCCACTCCCGGACGGAGCGCAAGACCAAAATCGAAGTCCTTACCCAGGGCTTGTGCGTAGCTCAACAGAACTCCCGCATACCCTCCCGCGTAGGCATCGAGCTTAGGCCAGGCTGCGTTGTCGATCACGGCATCCAGCACCCCTGATGCATAAGGAGCGAGCCCCACTCGCCCTATCCTCGGTGAAAGGAGGTTGGTATGAAACTGAGTGGTTAGAGTCTTGCCAAAAACAGAGCGCACCTCATCCAATGCTTTTGCTGTTGATTGGGCTTGACTGCTGCTTGTCCCATCTTCTTTCTTCTCGAGAAAACTGTTGAGCGTCTTTTCAATCGCCTGACTCGCATCGCGAGAAATGATTGTTGTTCCTGATAAAATCTGAAGTTCAAAATCTGTTTTGCGGCGTGCGAGCAAAGACACGTCGGTTTGTGCCTGGTCGACCCACGACTCCGAAAACGCACCCTGCCCAGCAGCTCCTTGGAGGGCTGCGCTCGTCCATTCCAGCTCGCCACTCACGTCGCGGTGCATGAAGGCATTCGCCTCGGGCACCGGAACTGTTGCCAACAGGCCACAAGCCAACAGCAGACTCTGCAATACACGTGAACAGCCTGTGCGCAGAACCAGACGATGTCCGGCAAAAAACAATTCCAACGACTTCAGGTTGTCCGGCATGAATTGCCCTCCTGATCTCAGAATGCCGCTTGAACAGGAAAACCGATGGGCAAAACAGTTCCGTCAGAATTCTTCCACAACAAACCTGCATACAGCACGCCCTAATTTTGGTGAGAAAATAAGAAAGATTCGGCAACTGTGAGGCACACAATGGGAAGAACACGACAGGCAAAGCCAGTTTCATTCGTACTCGTATGTCTAGCCACCAGTACGCTGGCGGGTTGCGTGGTTCCATCGGGTGAACCGATTCAGCGCACCTCCTTGTTTGGTGGTACAGCGCGCGCGCAGCGGTCTCTTCCGCTCCCTCCCGCTTCCGCCATAGGCTCGGCAAGTGCGGCTGTTACCGGCAAGCCGCTCCAAAACATGGACAACCTCGCGCCCTCGGGAACGATTCTGCCCCAATTGAGTGGAGCCCTTGCGGGCAATTCGAGCAACGGCGGTTTTGCACAACCTTTGGTAGCTTCGCCTCTGCTTTTCCAAAGGCTCGATAAAAACACATGGCGTGTTGCCGCATCAGCACCACAACTGTTTCAGACGGTGGCGAAGATACTTTCTCAAACGTACATCATTTCGAAAGCTGATCGGCAAACGCTCAGCATGAGCACAGAGTGGGACAAATTTTTCATCGACGGACGGCTTTTCCGAAACCGGGTATCGATCAATGTTTTCCCATTCAACCCACGCGCTTCGGATCTCGTTATCAAAAACAACATCGAATACTACACGCAAACCGCGCAAAAGGTTGATGAGAACGATCCCACACAGTGGTTGCCGACCCACGATGTGACCGATGAACTTGAGCGCATTCTTGACAAAACCCAGAAGCAACTGATGGCACATTCAAATGGAGCGGCGTCACGCCCCAACTGAAACATATGCCCCAGTTCAGGTTGGAGAGCCTGACTCTATGAAAATCAAAATCGCAAAGAAAACGATAAGCCTTTTCAGCTCAACTTCTCTTTCTTGTTTGGGCTTGATGAGCGTCTTGCCCACTGAAGCATTTGCGCG
The DNA here is from genome assembly GCA_044376695.1 of Silvanigrellaceae bacterium. Classification (GTDB taxonomy): domain Bacteria; phylum Bdellovibrionota_B; class Oligoflexia; order Silvanigrellales; family Silvanigrellaceae; genus RFOM01. The sequence goes on along the minus strand of JBILKM010000010.1, from coordinate 29,001 downwards.
CGGCGGATCTCGCTATATCGACGTTTCACTCATGGGTAGTCTACAGAAAGATATCCAGCAGTATGTCACCAGCACTCGCCGCAGCGTCGGACTCGAAATCGGCCTGCCTCTTACCGAAATTCTCGATCTGAGCTTCGGACATACGCAGATCCTCGACCGCGATCAGTACAATGAGGCCTATAGAGAAGCTAAAAAGGCCCAAGGCGTAAACCTTCCCACCGGGTCGATTGAACAGAAAACTCAGATTGTCGACACCAGCGTAAATGCCTCGGTGGGTTACTCATTTGGATACGTCAAGCCAACACTCTTTGGGGGTGGACTGTGGCGCCGCAGTTGCCTCGAAGACACCTTTCAAGACTACGGTTGCACAAATCAAAACGTCACTTGGAACGCCGGACTTGGACTTGCAACATACATCACCATGGGCACTCGTTTCAGGGTCACCTACCGACTCTCACCTTCGGTGCATCAGGGCAGCGGCAAGAAAAATTACGATGAACTTGTCAGCATTGGTCTGACCTGGAGCTTGTAAAAATGAATTTGAACAATGCACTCCTGACAAAATTGATGCAGCCTCAAACCTTTGTTGCGGTTGCAATACTTTTGGTGTGCATGTTTGTTATCTGGCGCCTGATGCGCGGTGACTCCTCCTCGCGTTCCAGAAAAAATATGGCAGGAATGCCCAAATCTGCTCCAGAAAGAAATCTACTCGCAGCTAACAAGAACGGCGGTCTCCGCACCCAGGACAACAACGTCCTGAATCAGGCACAGGAAAGAAGAAAAAAAGAAGCAATGAATCTCCTAAATGCTGAGGACTTCATCGGCGCGGCGCGCCTCTTTGAAGAAATCAACATGCAGCGTGAAGCGATCGACATTTTGGAAAACCATGGGTATCTCGATGAAGCTGCTGCGATCCTAATGAAAATTAAGCGTCCGAACCGAGCTGCTGTTATTTACGAGCGCAACAAAAACTACGAGCAAGCCACAGCATATTATTTGCGTGCAAAAATGCTCGAAGATGCAAAGCGCTGTTTCAAGAAAATTGAAAAATTCGATTTTGGGCTATCGTCGGAATTGGCTCTGCTTTTTGCTGAAGCAGGAGACAAAAATGAAGCCTTCCGGATTCTTGCTAGCATCAACGACAGAGCTCGTATTTTAAAAATTGCACGCGACTCAAAGGCGTACATGGAAATTTTGTTATTCCTGGACAAACAGGTCAATCGAGCTCTCCTGCTCGACTCAATCTCTGTAGAGGATCTCGAAAACATTCTGCAGAGCATGCCCGCCGATAAGACCCATCCCCTTCAGAGAGTTCTATTGTGGATTAATGAAGGCAACAGGGGTGATTTCCTTCTCACCACTGTGAAGTATGTGGGCGACAGTCGTGGCGTTGCTCAGAAGTTCATGGAACAAGTAAACACTGAGACGATCAGTAATTTTAATATCCTGATTCAGAGTCTCGAACCCGAATTTATTGCGAAGAATCAGAAATCATATGAATGGTGCGCTCGTGCCCTACACGATGCCAAACACTGGCAGAGCGCAGCTTTAACCTATGAAAAATTGAATTCACCTGTGATGGCGGGCAAATGTTGGGCCATGTGTGGCAACACAGAGCAGGCCCTTGCAGCCTTGCGCGCCAATACCGGCGACTCTCCTTTACTTCAAAGCTATTCGGCCGCTCTCGCGAAACTCGGCATCACCCCAGGCAGCCCTCGTACACTCAGCATCCAGGAAGCCGAGAGCATTGCGGTACTATTTCACAACGTCGACCCGGATGTGGAGAAAAACCGCATCAACAGCCCGTTCTCGATTGCTTCCTGAGACCTCTCCAAGAATCATCAGCGGCTTCGTGCGGCCCGAGATTCTTTTTCCCTTTTGATACGCTGAACGTGCGTGGCGTAGTCCTTCATGAGCGGAACATCGTCCGAAAAGATACGCCAGTCTTTGACCTGACTCCCATCTACATCCTTGGCATGCAAGGGCAATAAAGCACGATTTTTGGCCAGTTGGTCTCGGCGCTCGTGGATGAACTTAATGAATTCAATGGCAACAGGCTCGTTGCGCGATTCAGCCACAAGGCCTACTCCGACGCGCTCAACATAAGTTCCATCCACTGGGACAGTGAACACCAAATCCTTAACATACCGTGAGGCGTGCAAGAAATCCGACTGCCAGACTGTCGCCACAGTAAATTTCTCGGCCAAGAATGCAGTCACAGAGCTATTCAGTGGCATACTGCGCCCTTGTAGCTGCGCTTGGGTCATCCATCCTGCGACTTTGGCATGTTCTTCTGCACGCTCCATGGAAATTGGCGTGCCTGTCGCGAGTGACGCGATCATCAAATTGAGGCGCTCATCAGCAAAAAGTGCAACCCGCGACCGCCAGAGTGGATTCAGATTGGGCTGGGCTATCCAGTTCCAACTGACAGGCCCTGTACCTGTTTTGCTTTTCTTTAGATACATGAGTCCCATGGGATCGGCCATAAGGTTTAGGTAGGAACGTCCGTCTTCATTTGCCCGGGCGCGCCTTTCCAAACCAGAAAGGTTGGGCGGGATCATAACGCTCTCGGGAAGAGTCTTTAGGAGTTTGGCTAAACTCAGAGTCACGAGTCGCTGTTCGTCGGCCAGCACAAGATCCCAGCTATGGGGGAGTGATTTGATGCGCGACTCATAGTCAAGGGCAGAGGAAACGAATTCAACTCTCACAGCAACCTTGCGGCTCGCCTCAAATTCGGCAACCAGACCCGCATCAAGGCGCTGAGGCTGCGTTAGGATGTTGAGAATCGTGTTTGCTTCCGCCAGCGGAGCAATGCCTGCCGCACAGCAGAACACGGGAACCAGTTTCGGTACGATTTGATCTCGCATAGTCCTTGTGGCAAGACCTGTCGCATGGCCAAGCCATGAGAGTGCAGAGAGGAGCAACTGCTTCATGAGTAAAATCCGTTTTATTGACACCGAAGACTTTGGACGCGATCCGTTCGCCTCCGAGGAACATGAAACCACAGAATTTGAAAAGTTGCTCGAATCTGAGTCCAGCTCGGCGTCGTTGAAACGATACCGGGCCGGTGAACCCGTCAAGGGGAATGTGCTGCGTTGCGGGGAAGAGTTCATTTTTGTCGACCTGGGAGGCAAATCAACAGCCACCCTCGCCGCGGATGAATTCGTGTCCGCGGGCTTGGCCCTGCCCCGTCCCGGCGACGAAATTCAGGCCTACGTGCGCACCGACAACGGCTCGGAAATTATACTCACTCGCTCGCTGCGCCGCGGCGAACAAGATGACACTCTTTTGCGCAACGCCCATGAAACCCGCCTTCCTGTTGAAGCCAAGGTCGAGAAGGTTGTCAAAGGCGGATTTGAAGCCTCTCTCTCGGGCAAGCGTGCATTCGTGCCGCTGAGTCATATGGAGCTGGGAACGGTGGCTGATCCTGAAAGCTACATTGGCCAGGTGTTGAAGTTCATCATCACCGAATACAAGCAGGGCGGAAAAAATATCGTCCTTTCGCGCAAGAGCATCCTCAAAGACGAACGCGAAGCCAAGGCTGGCGAAGTTGTGCGCGGCCTTGAGGTCGGCCAGAAGCTCTCTGCAGTGATCACCCGTCTTGCCGATTTCGGTGCATTTGCGGATTTGGGTGGAGTGGAAGGTCTCATCCCCATGTCTGAGCTTGCCTGGAAGCGGGTAGCCAAAGCTCAGGATGTTGTGAAGATCGGTGATACGGTGAACGTCAAGGTTATCAGGATCGAGCACGCCCCAAGGCTGCGCGTCGCTCTGAGCCTGAAGCAAGCCATGCCGGAAGAATTGATGGCAAAATTGTCAGGAAAAGGCGGGGCCACGGCCGGAACAGTCATGGCTGAGGAGCGCGAGTCGGCTCAAGCCTGGGAATCCTACAAAACCAAGAAGAATCAGGGATCTGGAGCCAATTCGAGCGACTCCTCGAATATTTTTGCGGCAGCTTTCGCAAGCGCCCGAAAAAGAAAGCAATAGTCTTACTGTACAGGGGCTATCTCGTGTGCTAACGAGCCCCGCAGTGCAGTGCATGAGCGATCCGCTTCTGACGCACCACGGTGGTGCGTTTTTTTTTGCAACGGCGCTCGTTGGGTCTGCTGAGAAAGGTAATTTCATCATGGCAAGTGTTCACTCCGATTCCTCTAAACGTAAAGTCAGTTATTCCAGTCTTGAGTGGCTCGACGAAGACGTAGATTTCGCAAATCCCGAGTCCTCCGACAAAGACTCCTTCGCCGCTCTCTTCGGAGAAGGCGCAACCGGCTCCAACATCAAAGAAGGCCAGGTTGTTAAGGGTCGCGTCATGGAAATCCTCGACGACTCCGTGGTCGTGGACATTGGCCATAAGTCTGCGGGCTCTGTGCCACGCAGCGAATTCACTGCTGATGGTGCCTTCTCTCTCAAAGTCGGCGATATGGTCGACGTGTTTGTCGATGTGTTCGAAGACGACGACGGCGAACTCATTCTCTCCAAAGACAAAGCCGATCTCCTCAAAGCTTGGGATCGCATCTCTGAAGCCTATGAAAAAGACGAACTTGTCGAAGGCCGCATTGTTGGTCGCGTCAAGGGCGGTTTGTCTGTCGACATCGGCGTTAAGGCATTCCTTCCTGGTTCACAGGTTGACCTGCGCCCTGTGCGCAACCTCGAGAAGCTGCTTGGCCAGGTTCTCCAATTCAAGATCATCAAGTTCAACAAGAAACGTGGCAACATCGTTCTTTCGCGTCGCGTTCTCCTCGAGCAGGATCGCGAGCGCCTGCGCAGCGAAACTCTCAAGAGTCTCGAAGCTGGCAGCGTGATGGCTGGTATCGTCAAGAACATCACCGACTACGGTGCGTTCATTGACCTCGGCGGCATCGACGGCCTGTTGCACATCACCGACATGTCGTGGGGACGCCTCAACAGTCCTTCCGAAGTTCTCAACGTCGGCGACGAAATCCAAGTCAAAGTCCTCAGCTACGACGCTGCAACTCACCGCGTTTCGCTCGGCCTCAAGCAGCTCCAATCTGATCCTTGGGTCAAGGTTGCAGAGCGCTACAATCCCAACCAGCGCCTGAAGGGTAAGGTTGTGAGCCTGACCGACTACGGTGCATTTGTTGAGCTCGAGCCTGGTGTTGAAGGCCTCATCCACGTCACTGAAATGACCTGGAACCGCCGCGTTAAGCATCCATCCAAGCTCGTTGCCATCGGCGACGAAGTTGAAGTGGTTGTGCTTGCTGTTGACCTCGAAAACCACCGCATCTCTCTCGGCATGAAGCAGACAGAGCCCAATCCTTGGGAACTCGTGCTCGAGAAATATCAGGTCGGTGACGTCATCCGTGGCAAAATCCGCAACATCACCGATTTCGGCGTGTTCGTTGGAATCGAAGAAGGTGTGGATGGCCTCATTCATGTGTCTGACATCTCGTGGACCGAGCGCATCAAGCATCCTCAAGATCTGTACAAGAAGGGCGACGAAGTCGAAGCCAAAGTTCTCCAGATCGACGTTGAAAACATGCGCTTCTCGCTGGGCATCAAGCAACTTCAGGAAGACCCCTATGAAGCTGCTTCGCGCATCTTTGTTCCTGGCACACGCGCCAAGGGCAAGGTCACACGTAACGCAGAATTCGGCTCCTTCGTGGAACTCGCTCCTGGAGTTGAAGGCCTGATTCACGTTTCCGAACTCGACCTCGAACCCGGAAAGCTTCCTGATGAAGGAACCGAACTCGAGTTCGTCGTTCTGCGCGTTGACCTCACCGAGCGTCGCTTCGAGCTTTCACACAAAGCTGCAACTCGCGGACTCGATGATACTCACAACCGCACCATCCAAGCTGCTGCTGCAACTCCTGCGGCAACTGGCTTCGCGGAAGCTTTCGCTCGCGCGAAGAGCCGTACTCAAAAAGAACGTTCTGAGGAGTAATTGGAATGTTCAAAGAGCCTGACGCACGTGACAAACGACCGTCGGGCGTCCTTATAGTCTTGGCCGTGGTGGGAGCTCTGGCTCTCATTGCGGCCATGGCTTTTATGGCGCTCGCAATTTTTGCAATCAGATTATTCCCGACCTCGGCCGGACTGGATAATAGCGAGCACCGCTATCTGGGTCATCACTCCTTCACCAACGCGCTGGCCGGAGTTAAAATTGAAGGACCGATCGGCCCCGAGATGGCCGAAGAGGTCGTGAAAAAACTCAACGAAGCGGTAAAAGACAAACGAGTCAAAGGTATTCTGCTCGACATCAACAGCCCGGGTGGTTCGGTTGTCGCGAGCCAGGAAATATACGACACCGTCAATCGCATCAAAGAGAAAATGCCGGTGGTTGGATACATGCGCGAAGTGGCGGCGAGCGGCGCTTATTACTCCTCAGTCTCCGCAAACTGGTTGATGTGCAACCGTGGCACAATGGTAGGAAGCATCGGAGTGATCTTCGACAGCTTCGAGGCCACGCAACTGATCGACTGGATGAAACTCAAACCGGTTACACTTAAAACCGGACGCCTCAAAGACTCTGGCTCAACCACACGCCCCTGGACGCCTGAGGACAAGCAGTATCTGCAGAAGCTCATCGACGACACCCGCGACCAATTTGTTGCAGACGTCCGCGCTGCGCGTCCGATGATCTCTGAAGAGACGATCTCATACATGAGCGACGGTCGGGTTGTGCTAGGCACTGAGGCGGCCAAACGTCAGCTTGTCGATGCTGTGGGACAGCGTCAAGAAGCTGTCGCTAAGGCTGCAGAACTTGCCGGACTCAAAACCGGTGCGGAAACGGAAGTCATTCCAATGGAAGACCCCAAAATCCCGAGCTTTCTTTCTGAAATTATCAAAAGCTCCATGAGCGAACTCGGTAGCGCACTGACACGTTCATTGGGCCTGCGTCAAAGCTCCGGCCAGCCGCAAATCCACGCCCCTCTCCCCTCACTGAAATCTTCCGAAACCATGCAAAGACCCTGAGGTGCTTCAGCGGAATATTCCTCCTGCAGCATCGAAGGCAAAAACCTCGTGCTGCAGAGGATTGATTTCGTGGACGCGTCGGAACTCAAACAAATTGTCGAGATCTTCATCCATGAGGCGGATGAAGCGCTTTCGCAATTTGAACATTGTTTTCTTGCCCTCGAGAGAGATGGCTCAAACCAGCTCTTGCTCGACAGGATTTTCCGCACAGCACACAATCTGAAGGGTTCTTCTGCCGCACTCGGATTCACCGAGATTGCAGAGTTCACACACCATTTTGAAACATTTCTTCAAGCACTCAGAAAAAAAGAGCTTGTTGCGACACCGTCGGTGATCTCCACTCTTTTTGCAGCCCGTGATTTTCTCGCAAGCCATCTCGAAGCACTGCGCACTGGAAAGAAATCTCCTGGCCCAGGCGAGAGCATCGTGCATGCTTTTGAGCGGGAAAAAGAGGCAAGAAATATGCCTCTGAGACCTATTCATCTACCCCGTCCAGCTGCTGCGGGGGATATCTGGTTCGTCGATGACGACTTAAAAGCAGAACTTTTTGAGACACCAGAACCGGTCTCTCCGAAAAAATCCACAATGCTATCTCAGCCAGTTGATCCGCGCATCAGTGCGATCCAAGCGGAAATCGCACGACTCACACAATTGGCTGCTGCGGTGAATTTGAGCACGGTGCAAGCCGCAGACGGACTGCAAGTAGCCGCATTGCCGGTCTCCCAAGCCGAAGCCTGGTCTTTGCCGGGATTTTTACCTCCTGCCACAGATGCAGAACAGGATGTGGACGCTGCTTCAACACTCTCGACCGCAGTTGAGACCAGCTCATCAGTTGAGGCGAATGAGAATATCGAGGAGTCGGCACAGGAAACCAACGAGGCAGTTCAATCTGCCGACAGCACTTTGATACCAGAGGATCTAGAGAGCGTAGCAACGCAATCTGGTGTGAACGAAGGCGACCTTCCTCTTGAAACCGAAGGGGATGAACCACAGCCCGGCGCAACGGCTCTTGCCTCCGATGAACTTGAGGCGGCGACAGAAGAACAACCCACGGGAGTTGATATTCCTGTTGTGCCGGAAGCACCGGCACCCATACTCGATCGCCCTGATAACACACTCAGAGTGAACCTCGAGCGTGTCGACAAGATCATCACCTGCATTGAAGAACTGGTCATTCTCCAAAGTGTCTTAGATGAGCACAAATCTGAATTTACATCTCCGCTCCTCCAAAAGAGTGTGAAGCAGATGTCCAAAATCATTCGCGAGGTTCAGGAAGTTTCCATGAGCATCCGGATGGTCAGCATTCGCCCAGTCTTCCTCAAACTTCAGAGGATTGTGCGCGAAACCAGTCTCTCTCTTGGCAAACATGTCGATGCACATTTTAGCGGTGATGAAACCGAGATCGACAAGTCAATTCTCGACAAGATTAGCGATCCCCTCACCCATCTTGTCCGAAACGCCCTCGATCATGGTCTCGAGAGTACCGAAGAGCGCGCTGCCGTTGGCAAGAATCCACTTGGACAAATCAAGATAAGGGCTTATCAGCGCTCCAGAGCCATTGTGATTGAGGTCAGCGACGACGGTCGTGGTCTCGACTCCGAACGAATCCGTGCAAAGGCGATTCAGCAGGGCTTTATCAAGGCTACCGAGAAGGTTTCGGAAGAAAAATTACGTTCACTGATTTTTCATCCCGGTTTTTCTACAAAAACAGAGGTCAGCGAACTGTCCGGACGCGGTGTCGGACTCGACGTGGTGAGTTCAAACATCCAAAACCTGCAGGGTCGGGTTGAGGTCGAATCCTCTCTCGGAGAGGGCACAACCTTTAGGATCGTGTTGCCCCTCACCGTTGCCGTTATGGATGGATTCATTATTCGCCAGGGCGAGGAACGCTTTGTTCTTGCGAAAACTCAAATCGCAGAGACTGTCCGCCCACACGAAGCAGATGTGAATCTAGTTCAGGGCAAAACACAGCTTCTGAATTTACGGGGCGCAACTCTACCGCTGTACCACCTCGAAACACTCCTCCATGGAAAAGTCTCGCCCAAACAGGCAACCAACACCTACGACGGAATCGCACTGGTGGTGACTGAAAATCAGAAACATCCTTTTGCCATTGTGGTTGATGACATTCTCGCTCAACAACAAGTGGTCATCAAAAAATTAGGGCGGGAACTGCAGGGTCTTTCAGGTCTTGGTGGTGCAGCCATTCTTGGAGACGGCAAACCTGCAATCATTCTTGATCTTTCTGAACTTGTGCATGCTCACCAGAGCGGCTCGGTTTCTCAACCACGTAAAGGAAAGGTCGCATGACGGTGGGAGGTTGCGATGCACTTCGATAACCGCTTTCTCGTGTTCAGCGTAGCCGGTGAACAATATGCCATTGCCCTCAAGGGCCTCAAAGAAATCATGCCGCAGCAGGAGATCACACGAGTACCCTTCACACCTGATGATCTCATGGGTGTCTTGAACCTACGCGGACAGGTCGTTTCGGTGGTCGATCTGCGGATCCGCTTTGGCCTCCCTGCGGGTGCAAAATCTGCCGAGATGTCGATCATGATCCTGGAGCACCAGAAGGATCTCGTAGGACTCTGCGTCGACAGCGTGGATTTCGTGGTCAACCTGGAACCAGAAAAGCTTGAACCATCCCCGAACTTCAGCAACAGCTCACTCAATAGATACACGCGTGCCGTGGCGCGCATCGATCGCCAACTGATTGTCATCCTGAGTTCAGAAAAACTTTTTTCGTTCGAAGAGTCTGGGGTGACGCCAACGGAAGGAATACCTGCGGCTGTGGCTTGAGGTTAAGCATGAGAAACTGGAGCTTCAATAAAAAAGTTCTACTTGTGGGCTTGATTTTTGCAGCCACCTCGCTGGGCATTGCAATGCTTGGTGTTCTGGGGCTGTCGAGGCTCGAGCGCACTTTAGATCTCTACGACACAGGCTTTGATATCGAATGGGCTGTCGATTCGATCGCAACTGCCCCGCTGGAAATCCGCAGCCTCGAAGCGGGTGCAATTCTTGAAACCTACACAGATAGCGTTGCCAGCTACCCTAAGCGCATCGCCGATATCTACAAGAACTGGGATTCTTCGATCACAGCCCTTTCTGGTAAAACCAACTCTGCACAACGCCGAGAGCAACTTGAAGAGCTGCGCAAGGTGATCGCTAAGAGAAGAGAGCTGAGCGACAAGGTTCTTCGCATCGCTCTCGAAGGCGACAGCGAAGCTGCCTTCAACCTTCATAACCCCGACGAAGAACCCACCAAATCTCTCGAAGAAAAGATAGACAAACTCGTTGCTGACATTGCAACGGCTGAACGAACAGCGCTGAGCGGATTCCGCAGGGAAGCAACATCCCAAGGCAAGACCTGGATCTATTGGATGTCGCTTATCTCTCTTGTGGGTTTCGGCGCGGGAATGCTGCTTGCAAACGGAATCATGATAACGATGAACAAGAGCCTGAATAGAGTTGCAGAAAACCTATTCGACTCCGCGAACCAAGTGATGGGTGCTTCACATCAAATTGCGGTCTCGAGCACGCATCTATCACACTCTACATCAACCCAGGCTTCGTCGCTTGAGGAAACAGCGGCATCGATGGAAGAGATCACATCGATGGTGGTCATCACAGCTGCGAATGCACAAAAAACCTCGGAAGTGGCTGTGACCAGCCTCGAACAAGCACAAAAAGGAAAAGCGGTCGTTGAGAACATGACGCAGGCGATGGATGACATCAACCGCAGCAACAACGACATTATGGTTCAAATCTCGGCCAGCAATCAGCAGATCGAGGAGATCATCAAGGTTATTGCTGAGATCGGCGACAAGACAAAAATCATCAATGACATCGTCTTCCAGACCAAGCTTCTCTCGTTCAACGCTTCGGTGGAGGCGGCACGTGCTGGGGAGCATGGCAAAGGCTTTGCAGTGGTCGCCGAAGAGGTTGGTAATCTTGCGCAGATGAGTGGAAATGCCTCTAAGGAAATTTCCGCGATGCTCGACAAGAGCCTGCACAAGGTTGAGCGCATTGTTCACGAAACTCAGCAGAAGGTTGAAAAACTGATCGCGACAGGACGTGAGAAAGTCGAAACTGGCTCTTCGATCGCAACAGAGTGCAGCCAGGTGCTGACAGAGCTTGTCACAAATTTTGCCAATGTGTCGCGCATGGCCAATGAAATCAGCCAGGCCTCAAATGCTCAGTCGATTAATATCGCAGAGATCAACAGAACCATGGCGCAGCTCGAGCAGGTCACTCAAAAAGAGGCATCGAGTTCGGAGGGATATGCCGCTGCAGCTGAAGAACTCTCTGCTCAGGCAGAAAGTCTGCGCGGAATCGTCCGCAACCTGATGACAGTTGTTAAAGGAAGTCAGACTTCAGGCGGGCGCATGCGCCGTCAGCTCGAGGAAGATGAGAACGACTCGGACATCATGCAGAAGTTCGAGCCGCAGCCGAGCCCATCGGTACCAGAAAAACCCCGGCTGCACGCAGTTCAGAGCAAGAGCTCAAAGACAACCCGAAGGGGCAAATCGGCACAGACCCGCCGGAGCGGAGAAGAGATTCTGCGCAAGGCTGCCGGAGCTGAGGATATTCCCCTCGACATCGAGCCACGCTTGCACAAGTCCTAAAAATAAAACTCTAGCCGGTTTTGCGACGCTTGCGAGCACGCCGCTCGATAACGGGTTCGGCGTCCGATGACACCGCAGGCTCTTGTGTTTCGGCCTGCTCATTCTCAGCATCAACCAACTCACCCTCGCCTTCGTTCTCCACCAGGAGGTCTTCGTCTTCGAGCAAAATGTCGAAGGCCCGCTTCCACTCCTGGGTAATCTCGAGAAACTCGGGACGCTGTTGGATCTCACGGAACGCCTTGAGCCAACCAGTAACAAGCGCATTGTCTTTGCTGGAGGCTTGAGAGAGACCTATGCTGTGTACCCGGGTGGGTAATGAGACATCCAGAAAAGCAGCAAGGCCCAGCTCAGCTTCAAAGCCGAGGATTTCAGAGAACTGTCCGGAAATCGACCAAACCAGCTGCGATAGGTCTTCGGGCTCGTCAACCGCCTTGAGCATCTGCTCCATCGAGCGGCATTGAGCATTCTCGAGCAAACGCTCGAATTCGGATGGGTCGAGCTCAATTAGCACAGGCAACACAAGCGCAAGAAAGCCACGCCAGAGCTCACGCTGTTTGGCATGCGCTTTGTCGGAGAACGCATAGAGAGTGAGCAGATCCACTCGCATGCAAAACTCCTCCTGGAGGGGTGAAATGGCACGACTCTCGGGCAGCCATTGTTCCTTTGAACACTCTGTGCAAAATGGTAACCCACCGGTGCTGCGGGTGTCACGGGCAGAGACTTGACGTTTTGCGTCTGGGCCGTGCGGCTGGGGAGGAGAACACACATGCCATTTATTGTTTTTGAAGGTGGCGAAGGCTCAGGTAAAAGCACTCAAGGTGCACTTCTTGCCCAGTCCCTCCGCAACAAAGGTTTGACGGTACTCGAAACCCGGGAGCCCGGCGGTACTCCACTCGCCGAGGACATCCGCAAGGTTTTTAAGAGCGTTCCCATCAGCGGTGACACTCCCACTCCACGAACCGAGCTTTTGCTTGTGATGGCTGCCCGCTCACAGCACATCGAAAAAACGATTAAGCCAGCGCTTGCACGCAACGAATGGATCATCTGCGATCGCTTTCTCGATTCGAGTTACATCTACCAAGGCTTTCGCGGAGGCATTGAAAAAAAAGAAATCGATTCCGTTGCGCGGCCTATTTTGGGCGCACTGCAGCCGGATCTGACCTTGGTGTTGCGGGTCTCCACGGAAACCGCACACGATCGGGTTGCATCTCGTCCGGGCACTGAGCTCGATCGCCTCGACAGCGAGCTGCTCAAAGATGCTTCCCTGCATGCGGCGTTTGAGGCCCTGGTCAAATCATCCACCCCCTACCCCGACGGACGCGTCCCGCGCCGGGTTCTTCTCGATGGGCAGGGAACTCCTGAGCAAGTCCACGCGCGCATCGTAGATGCACTTCAGGATGTGTTCGGAAAAATCCTAAAATGAGTCTAAAAGAAGTCGGCGCTGCACTCGAGCAGGCTTTGGGTGCCGCACAGCACCACAGTTATCTCCTCATCAGCCGCTCATTTGCGGGCGATAGCACACCGGTGCTCCTGACCTCGTTGCTGCTTGATAGACTCGCCGGCATCAAACTTTTTGAAAACATGGCTGCGGTCGAACCCGAGGCTTTCTGGGAAGCTTTTGGACGCCATCCCGATCTTCTCCGCGCACCCGCGGAGCGCTCCATTCTCCGCAAGGAAGATGTCGAGACATTTCGGGAACGTTCTCTTTATCCAGCAACACTGGCGCGTCGCCGGTTTTTTTTAATTGAGCGTGCAGAGCGGCTCAACAATCAAAGTGCAAATGCACTTCTCAAGACACTCGAAGAGCCTCAGGCTGATTGTGTTTTTGTATTAATGACCTCACGCCCAAATGCTTTGCCTCCAACTGTTGCAAGCCGATGCCAAAAGATTCTTTTGCCCACTTGGGACACCCTCAAATCCGCAGGCGAGCAGCTTGAAAAAGAGGACTCTCTCTTTCTCGACAAACTCTTTGACACGTTCTCAAATTCTAATTCTTCTACTTTTTTTCCACCGGACACGCTCACTGCACAGGTAAATCCTCGGCTCGCTACCGAAACCCTTGTCGAATGGACACAATGGGCTGACCAGGTCGGCCGTCGCTATGCGGGCTCCCTGCTGCGTGATGCTCTTGTTGAAAAAACATCAGAAGCTTTAAAAGCAGGGCAGCTTTCGCGGACCCGAGCAACCGGCGTTTTCTCACAGATCAATGCCTGGGCCGACGCTGACCCACTTAATCCAACCAACAGCTTCTGGCTGATGCGCATCTTGTTGACTCTCGTCATTTGATCTTCCCGACAATGACTGCAACCATTCCAGCCATCGACCAACAGATGGACAACAGTGCCTCGAAAGCACACGGGCAAGGGAGTGGCCGCGATGAATCATGTCTTGCAGATCCATGTCAGAGCTCAGTTACCAACGGTTCTCGAACCGCTGTGGACAATTGCCCGCAACGTCTGGTGGTCTTGGAACGTTGACGCAGTCAATCTCTTTCGCCGAGTCGACCCCGTTGCATATGAACAAAGCGGTCCGTGCCCACTGCGGATGCTCAATCATCTGAGTGCCGAACAGCTCGATCGTCTTTCGCATGATCAGGGTTTTCTTGACCATCTGGCACGCGTAAAAGGCGCATATGAATCAATGCTGTCGACGCCGAATTCTGCACACCCAGAGATCTCACAGTGCAGAACCAATGGGATTGCCTATTTCTCAATGGAATTTGGCCTACACGAAAGTATTCCTCTCTACAGCGGTGGCCTCGGAGTTCTTGCGGGGGATCACTTGAAAACGGCCAGTGATTTATCGCTCCCACTGGTGGGTGTGGGGCTTTTCTACAATGAAGGCTACTTCAACCAGAGCATTGGCAAAGACGGATGGCAGCGCGAAAATTACACTGCGAACGACCCCTTCTATATGCCCATGGAACTCGTGCGCGATCCGCAGGGCAATCCTGTCACATTCCAAATGCGCGTGAGTGCAGAAACTGTTCACGTTCAAATCTGGCGTTTAGCGGTTGGACGTATTCCTCTATACCTGCTCGATACACACCTGCCGCAAAACTCGCACGAAGCACGCCAAATCACCAGCCGACTTTATGCGGGTGGTCAGGATCTCCGTCTGCGTCAGGAAATTCTACTCGGCGTTGGTGGAGTCAAGGCACTCGCCTGTATGGGCCTCACCCCGGATGTCTATCATCTTAACGAAGGCCACTCTGCATTCCTGACCCTCGCACGAGTAGAGCAGGCAGTGCACAAGGGGCTGACTTGGTCACAGGCACTACATCAGGTGCGTTCAACTCAGATTTTCACCGTGCACACGCCGCTGCCTGCAGGCAATGACAGTTTCCCTGTGGACAAGGTCAAGCACCACATGGGCTCTACACTCGAATTGTATGGCCTTCCCGATGAAGAATTCTACGCTCTTGGCAGACATCCTGAACACACTCAGGAATTTTCGATGCCGGTGTTTGCGCTGCGCACTTCGCATTTCCGCAACGGGGTGAGCGCACTGCACGGAGAGGTTTCGCGACGCATTTGGAAGAGCCTGTGGCCACATCTCAATGAGCATGAAGTTCCGGTGCACCATGTGACAAATGGCGTCCATACCCGCACCTGGATGTCCAACGAACTTGCTGACCTGTGTGACATGTATCTGGGTCGTGGTTGGGACACGCATCTCGAGAAACCCGAAACCTGGGAACGGGTTTGGAGCATTCCGGATTCTGAAATCTGGGATCTGCATTTATTGCGCAAGAGCAGACTCATTTCCAGCGTGCTTAAGTGCATGGGCGAGAGCGAACGCATGTCTCCCCATGCCGTTGCAGAACTGCGTCAAAACCTTCGTCCGCAAACGCTCACCATTGGCTTTGCGCGCCGTTTCGTTGCTTACAAGCGCGGAACGCTGATGTTCCGAAACATCGAGCGCCTCAAGAAAATCCTCAACGATCCGCAGCGCCCTGTGCAGATTCTCATTGCCGGCAAAGCACACCCCAACGACAATCACGGCAAGGAAATCATCCAACAGGTGGTTCGCATCATTGAACGAGAGAAGCTCTCAAACCGAGTTATTTTCCTTGAAAACTATGACATGAATTTAGCCCATAGACTCGTGCGTGGCGTGGATGTCTGGCTCAACACGCCGGTGCGCACACTTGAGGCCTCGGGCACCAGTGGCATGAAAGTTGCACTCAACGGTGGTTTGCATTTTTCAGTTCTCGATGGTTGGTGGGACGAAGCACATCATGCTGATGCTGGATGGGCCATCGGTAACCGAGACTCACATGCCAGCGATGACAGCCGCGATGAGCGCGAAAGCGAAATGCTCTACGACATGCTGGAGCATGAAATGGCTCCCCTCTACTATAGCGCGCCAGTCCCCGGTGAATGGATCAAAAAGATGAAGAGCTCAGTGGTGCGTTATGCACCTGCATTCAGTGCTCAACGCATGGTGCTCGATTATTTCAACACGGCCTATGCACCCGCAGTGACCAACGCAGCGGATGTTGGCTTGAACTCTCAAGCCGCCAAAAAGAATCTCGACACACACGAAAAAAATCTGATCGAATTGCGCTCACAGTGGAGCAAACTCGAAATCAGCTCGGTGGAAATGACACCGCGTGGAACCTCGCTGGTGGGTGAATCCATAGCTGTCCGTGCAACAATCCGTACTCATCTTCCGCAAGAGTGGCTCGACGTACAGCTCATTCCTGCACAAGGAAAAGGCGAGACTCTGTCGCTTCAGTTCCGCGGTGGCAACACTGAAAATACTTATCTTTATGAATGTATTTTCACTCCTCACAAACCCTGCATGCTGTCGCTTGGTTTGCGTGTCACTCCGTCGACTCGGATTTTTCCGGAAGCTCTTGATCTGCAACTTGTCGCACGATAGGCCTATTCGGTAAAACCAGCGTCGTTAACTGAATATTGTGTCACCGTGCTTCCAACTGCTCGTGGTGGTAAGATGAAAATCTTGATGCTCGGATGGGAATTTCCTCCTCTTGTTTCCGGTGGTCTGGCTACAGCCACCGAAGGGCTCGTTTCTGGCTTGACCAAAATCGGTCACCAGATCGCCCTCGTGCTGCCGCATTTTCCATACGAAACTGCCGAGAAGATCCAGGAGCTCAATCCGCTCCTGACCATCATCAGCCCTGAACACCCTTTTCAGCCCGAACGCCTAATGCGCCCGGTTGATTCTTCCGCATTCACAGAAACCATTTCTACTTCCGTCCAGCTTTCAGAGTGGCTCTCAATGGGCCGCGCCGACACCACTCTCGATCTCAACGATCCCAAAACCGTGTCGCAGTTGCT
The DNA here is from genome assembly GCA_044376695.1 of Silvanigrellaceae bacterium. GTDB lineage: Bacteria > Bdellovibrionota_B > Oligoflexia > Silvanigrellales > Silvanigrellaceae > RFOM01. The sequence goes on along the minus strand of JBILKM010000010.1, from coordinate 12,140 downwards.
GAGCCATTACGACACGGCCAATATCGAGTCTCTTTCCTTGTCGCCCGAGGAAAAGCTGGTTTTGCGCTCCCGCTTAATCGCGTATCAGAAACTCGTGCTCAACCGCTCGAGCGTGCTTCAAGCTGAAATTCAAGAGACTTCCTGGACTCCGCAGCGCAGCGAAGTTTCTGAGCAAACTGAAATCCTCGCGCTCCTCGCCGTAGATGTCATACGCGGAGCGCACGGATCGCTGTTTGATGTTGTGCATGCGCACGACTGGATGAGCTTGAAGGCCCTGGCTCAACTCAAACAAACCTCGACTTTGCCCGTTGTACTTCACGTGCATTCCACCGAGTACGATCGTGCAGGACACCACGGCAATCAAAAAATCCAATCGCTCGAGCGGATGGGATTTCATCTCGCAGACCGCCTCGTTGCTGTATCAAATCTGACCCGCAGAATCCTAATGGAACACTACGGTGTTCCCGGCGAAAAAATCGATGTCGTCTACAACGCATCCAATCTTGCACATGAACGCAGCGGCACAGAGCCTCTGGCAATTCCTGGCCCAGTGCAGGCCAACAGCGCCACTCCCACGCCGGTCATTTCCTTTGTTGGACGCGTGACCTATCAGAAAGGGCCTGCATATTTTGTTCAGGCTGCTCACAGAGCACTCCAGCTTCAGCCCAACCTGCGTTTTCAGGTCATTGGTACGGGCGACCTTCTTCCCTCGATGCGACAACTTGCTTGGGAACTCGGTGTGCTCGACAGGTTCACCTTCCATGGTTTCCAGTCTGCCAAGAAGGTTGAAACCCTGCTGGCACAATCCGATGTCTTCGTGATGCCGAGCGTATCCGAGCCCTTTGGCATTGTTGCGCTAGAGGCTATGGCACAGCGCATTCCCATCATCATTTCAAAGCAATCAGGAGTGGCCGAGTGTTTGATGCATGCACTCAAAGTTGACTTCTGGGACACCGATCTCATGGCCGACCGAATCGTGAGTTTGGTGCGTCGTCCAATACTCCGCAATGAGCTACAACGCAACGGCGCGAGAGAGATCGATCGTTTCAACTGGGAACTCTCGGCTCGCCGCTGTGTTGATGTCTACAAGAAATCCTCACACCGCCGTCTGCATTCATGAGTCTGACCTTGTACAGCGCGCTTCTCGCATCACAGACATCTCTGGCCGCCTATGAAAGCGACGGACAGCTCAAATCGTGGTGCTGGCCGCGTAAAGATGCGTTTCACAACCAACTGCGCTATTTCATCGTTGGGCTTGTGCAAGGTGACCAGGCGATTTGGCTCGATCCAGAGCGGGATCAAATCTCCTTCAGCTGGCTCTCTCCGCTCGAGCAATTGCAAATTCAATGGCACGTGCATCATCCAGAAGCTCGTGGGCTGCGTGTCAGGCTCGAGGCAAAGCTCATCAACGAAAAGACGCTTGAGCACACGTACATCATCGATGCCCACGAACACAGCACCATTCGCAGCACACGGCTATGGCTGCTGATGGCTCCGGAGATTGCCGGACGCAGGAGTCAATTCCAATGTGTGCGCGCAACCGATCACTCCAACATCATCCGCTGCGATTCCGATCCCTTCACCCTAACCCTTCAGGGTGTGCACGGCAGTGAGTTTAGACACACTGCTGCTGTGCAAATTGATGCCCAGCATTCTTTGGGTCATCTCGTGCAGTCGTTCGTGAACCATCCGGGGGCCTTTCGCAAAATCGAAATGGGACGCTGCGCGGCGCTCGCACTCTCGCCGGTTCTACGTTGGGGACATCCGTTCAGCATTCGCCTAGATCTAGCGGCAGCCACCCAGTTTCCGAATCCGGGCGTACGCCTCGAAGAACATCAGGGCGAAACCCTCGAATCGAAATCCACGGGTCAACACATTTCAAAACCTCTGCCTTTGGTTTCGGGCCTCCCGTATACACCCGAAAGCTCCACTCTGCAGAGTTCACTTTCGCTCAGAGTTCTCGATGCGCTCACCTCCCCCAATGGAGCGTTGCTGGCTTCAGCCGAATGCGACTGGGATATGCGCTACAGCGGTGGATATGGGTTTGTGTGGCCACGTGATGCGGCCTTCACCGGGCTTGCCCTTCTCGAGTGCGGACAAACTGAACGTGCCGCCCGGATTGCAGCTTTTCTTTCGCAGGCGCTTGGGGAATCGAACGACTTTGAACAGCGTTACACCGATGCGGCACAACCGGCGCCAAGCTGGTGTTACAGGCAGCCTGACCAACGCCCGCTTGCATGTCTGCTTTGGATTGCACTTCTCAATTCAGGAAAATTACGCGACACAATGCGCGCAGAGCTACGGCTGAAACTCAACACTTGTCTGAGCGCCATGGCCGATGAGCTGCTGACCTCACCCGCGACAGCTCTTTCTGGTTTCGACCTCTGGGAAGAGCGTGAAGGACAACATTTCTTTGCTCTCGTTGTTGCTTTTGGCGCTTTGCAGCGTGGCGTTGAACATGCTCTCACCGACTCCGCCGCTCAGAGATACCAAGCTGCCGCCTCGGAATCTGCACGGCTCGCACAAAGTCATTTCAGCCCCCTTCATGCCTGGCCGGCACGCACGCGCACTCCGCAAGGGCAACTCGATTTCACACCCGATGCAAGCCTTCTCTCATGTCTTATGCCTGTCCCTGAATTTCCACTCAGCGCAGCACAACGCACAACGCTGTTCCACGGGTTGAAAGAAGCCTTGAAGCATGGTGTTGGGTATCGTCGCTATGCCGACGATACCTATCGTGGGGGTGGATGTTGGCCTCTCGTGGGCCTTTGGTTTGCCCTGGGAGCTCGGGAAATTCTCCCGGAAACCGAGGCGCGCGACGAAATGAAAATGGGGCTGAGGCAGGCCGCTGCCGCATCAACCTCGCTGGGTTATCTGCCCGAGCAGGTCGACCCTCAGTCGAGTGTCCCGAGCTGGGTTGTCCCTCTGGCCTGGTCACATGCTTTTTTCCTCCAGCTTTCCCAGCGACTTAGAACCCTGGACGGGTACCAGAAAAACCTTGAATAAACCCGTTTGAGTGGCTAAATCCTCCCCACATGCTCTGCGGCTGGAGCAAGGCTTCAGCCCGCGCGATATGCACTTGCCCGGGGAGTCGTTCATGCGTTCACTTGAATACGATGTGGTTGTTGTCGGTGGTGGACACGCTGGAATCGAGGCGGCTCTCGCGAGCGCTCGCATGGGCTTGCGCACTTGCCTCTTAACCATCAGCATCGACCGTATCGGGCAAATGTCCTGCAACCCTGCAATTGGCGGCACAGCTAAGGGACATCTCGTTAAAGAGATCGACGCCCTCGGTGGCGAAATGGGTTCAGCGATCGACGCGGCGGGAATACAGTTCCGCATTTTGAATCGTTCGAAGGGGCCTGCAATTTGGAGTTCACGCGCGCAGGCTGACATGGAACTTTACCGCGGCTACATGCGCAAGGTGTGTGAAAACACCAAGAACCTCGACCTGCACCAGGACACGGTTGCGAGTCTGCTGATCGAAAACGACACCGTCGTGGGTGTAAAAACCAATTTGGATCAACGCCTCATCAGCCGCTGTGTGATCATCACAACAGGAACCTTCCTGAATGGTCTTATTCACATCGGCGACCGTCGCATCACGGCCGGACGCGTGGGTGAACCGGCAAGCATTGAACTTGCAGATGCTCTCAAAGCTTACGGCTTCAAAATGGGTCGGATGAAAACGGGCACCACACCCCGCCTCGACGCACGCAGCATCGACTTCTCGAAACTCGAACGCCAAGATTCCGATCCAGATTTCGTTCCATTCAGTTTGCGCACACAGGCTATCACTCAAAAGCTTTTGCCTTGCTACATCACCTACACAACCGCCGAGACCCACCAAGTCATCCGCGATCATATGCATCTTTCGCCACTCTATAGCGGCATCATTACAGGCATCGGGCCGCGCTACTGCCCCAGCATCGAAGACAAGGTGATCAAATTCCCCGACAAAGTTTCACACCAGATCTTTATTGAACCAGAAGGCTACGACACACACGAAATCTACCCCAATGGCATCTCAACAAGCCTTCCTATCGACGTGCAGGAGAAATTCCTGCGCACAATTCCCGGCTTCGAAAAGGCCGTGATCATGAAGCCTGGCTACGCTATCGAATACGATTACATTCAGCCCACCGAACTGCATCCAACACTGGAAGCCAAGGCGCTGCAGAATCTTTATTTCGCTGGCCAAATCAATGGTACTACTGGTTATGAAGAAGCCGCTGCGCAAGGGCTCATTGCTGGAATCAATGCTGCCTTGCGTGTTCAGGGCAAAGAACCTTTCGTTCCCAGCCGCCAGGAGAGCTACATTGGCGTGATGATCGACGATCTCACCACACTCGGCACGCAAGAGCCCTACCGGATGTTCACCAGCCGTGCAGAAAATCGGCTCAAATTGCGCGAAGACAACGCCGATGCGCGCTTACGTAGTCATGCGTGGAAGCTCGGACTCGTGAGCGCTGCGGAACACGAGGAGTTCAAGGAGCGCCAGGACAAAATAACTCAAGAGCGCACGCGCTTGAAAAGCACATGGCTCAACCCAACCCCGGAAACCAACGCGCGTCTCGCAGAGGCAGGATTGCCTGAACTCAACAACACAGCCTCAAGCCTAGATGCTTATCTCAAGCGTCCGGAGGTCGACATCCTGCGCATGTGCGCAGCTGGCCTCGTTGACATTGCACTCGGCCATCGTGTGCTGCGTTCTATCGAGATCGAGACCAAATACGATGGCTACATCCGCCGTGAAGAGAGCCTTGCAGACAGGTTGCAGAAACTCGACGGTGTGTGGATTCCACGTGAACTCGACTATGCGGGCATCTCCGGACTCTCGCGCGAGGTTGTCGAAAAGCTACGCAAACATTCTCCGAGCACGCTCGGGCAGGCGTCGAGAATCAGCGGCATTACGCCCGCGGCGGTCACTCTTCTTCTGACCTTCATTGAACGGCAGCGTCAGCCCATTGTCGGAAAATCTCTGCCGAGCCCCTGACACGAGCTTCGCAAATTCACGTGCTAACATTTCGAAGGAGGCAGGCTGCGCCGAGCCCGCCTCAGAAACTTATTTTTTTGGATTCATCAAAATGCCTGTGCTCGATGGACAACTCACCTCCCGCCGATTCCAGTCGACCGTTCGTTGGACGCTGGTGGTGGCGCTTTGGGCACTGCTCATGTCGATGGCATCAGGGCAATCAGGGATCGCCAACTACGTTGAGCTGGTGAACAAGCGCAATGTCCTGGTTGATGTGAACATGCGGTTGAGGATCGAAAACCAACTGCTCGAGGAAAAAATAAAACTCTTAAAAACGAGCACGACAGAGCAGCTCCGCTATCTAAAAGAAGAGTTTGGTTATGTGCAGCCTGGCGAATACATTTATCGCTTTGAAACCAAGAAAAGCCGCAAAGATCCGAGTCCCTCTTCCTCTAAGCCTCAAACCACCGAGAGCTACAGCGGCCAAAACCCTAACGGCTGAAAAACTCTGGCCGAAAATCAACATTCCAAAAGCTCTAAAATCACTTAAAAATAAACAACAAAATAAGCTTTAGCTAAACTTTTTGCCTACTTTACCGATAATGCCCCTGAATAAGCAGGTATGTACGGGGGCGCAATGAGAAACAACCGCAAGAACGTTGCAAAAAACATTTTTGCTTTGTCTTCGTTCTCGGTTTCCGCGTTGCTGCTCGTCGTTTGGGGATGCAGCACAAAAAACAGCAGCTCCGACGAAATCATCAAGAGCACAGCCTCAACCCAGGGGATTCGGAACAATGGAGCGTCCTCGGGGGCTGGCGGCGTGATTGCGTTCTCGGATCAGGAACAATTCGATTATCTCTGGCGATCCTGCGGAGGCTGTCACGGACCCGATGGAGCTTACCGTTCGAACTGGGACATGCCTGCAAAAGACAAGCTCTCCGCGAGTACGCTTGAGGGAGTTGCGGGGATCACACGCGCGTTCCAGGCGATAGTCAATAAGTACGATGGCAATGAAGGTGCATCACCGTCTGCCATGCCCTTAGGAGTTGATTTTGCAGCTAACCCGAAGGCAAAGCAGGATGCGGCGCGTGCACTTAAGTGGTTTGCTGAGAAACTTCCTGGAGTTGTTCAGGATGCTGCCTCACTTTATCCACGTGACAGTTCTGGTACATCGCTAGTGACGTCATCCGACGTGAAAATCACTTTTAATTATAAATGTAAACAGGTGCGCACTGGGCGTTCGTATCTGACCAAACTCACCTCTAGCTTGTTCAACCGCAATCCAACCGACGAAGAATTTTCGCTGCTCGGTGACGAGGCCGAAAAACCTGTATCCAAAGCAAAACGTGAGCAGCTTGCATCGCGAATCGTACCCAAGGATGGCACTCCTGATCCGTGGATTGCAGAATTCGAAGAAAAGGGTTTGAAAAAGTTTGCACAGAAAATTGCCGATGCCTCAAAAATTGCACCTGCAGACATTGATCCGGAAGCCACCCGTGCACAGATTCAAACGGATTTGCGCGATGAATTTTATCAGCTGGTAAAGAAATATTACAAACAGAAATCCTTCCGGGAAATCTTGCTTCTCAACAAGGTGATGGTGACCACACGCACAGCACCGCTCTACGAGGGATGCACGTTTTCGGGAACAGAGCCCTGGAGTGAGTGCACACTGCCTTCCGACCGTGCCAACTACTTTGGCTCAGTGAGCTACATGCGCGCAAAGCCGCAGTCGTTCCTCGAGAACAGCAATAACTATGGCCGTGCCGGTGCGATGTTCATCGTCTCCTCGGGTGAGGCACTTCTGCCCCAGACCAACGGTCCGGTGGGTGTGGAGGTCACTGGTCTGCCGGAATGCCTCACCACCTCAACCAAAGACGCACGGGGACGCGTCAATCCCGCAGCAAAAGAGGGTGTCGACGAACCGCTGTCGGGCCCGTACGGATCGCTCACAGTCCCAGGTTTCGGTAACGTCTGCCAGGGGTGCCATGTACGTCGCGGCCTGGCCGCAGGCTCCAAAGTATACCGCCCGTTTGGCAAGTTCGGCGAAAAAATAACTGCGGCAACGCTCGATGCTGCGTGCGGAACAATCACGAATGGCGTGTGCCAGTTCCCAGCCAACAATCCCTACAGCGGCGACCTCAGGATGGCGATTGATGCAGACAAGAGAACCTACGAAGCAGCCCACCTGCGTTTCAACAAAGCTGCTCCTTCGCAAAAATCTCGCGGCCCGGAGCTCGACAAAACTGTTCCTGTGACTGTGGCTTTTCTCAAGCAGCTGCTCACAGAGACAACTGACGGAAAGGGGACGTGCATCCCTGTCGACTCAAAAACGATAAAGGCCGTCAGCTCAATCAAAGAGATGTCGGAGTTTGTGGTGGGCTCGGACGGCAATGTTGCCCGCGGCCTTGCGCGCACAATCCCTAAATCCATCGCGGGAACGCAGCTGACAAACCAAGAGGTCGTAATGGAGGTCAGCAAGGCCTCTAGCACCAGCAAACCTGTGCAAGGCATGCTGTCCAACATGATTGCAGCTTATTTATCGACAGAAACATTCGCGTGTCAGGAGGAGTGAAATGAAATTGAGATTGGGTCTGGTGCTCTCGGCAAGTACTGCTGCGGCCGCGGCTGCTGTCGGCTGTACAGCAGACAAAATGTATATTCAAACCGGTGTCGCCTCGCCGGCCAGCAGTGATTCGGCAGCTGCGCACACAAAAGCGATGTCGAAGTCGGGCAGCACCAAATCGTCATCGGGAAAAGCCAATTCAGGCTCAAGCATCAGCGCTCAGACACGCGAGGAAACCCGAAGCCTGACGGGTGAAAAATTCCGCGTCAAGGACTCCGAATTGTTGCGTGGAACGCTGAACTGCGTGGGCGACAACGTGGCTGCACTCCTGAACGTTCCCGCAGACGCAATTCGCTCAAATCCACAAGGAGCACAGGCGGCTCCCTCGCCGGGCAAAGCACGGGTTCTGCCATTTAATTCTGTTGCCGTGGGTTCAAATATCATTGATGCCAAGAAAGCCGATCTTTTCGACCCTGCCGCTGAAGGCCGCGAAACGGCCGCTTCACCCGAGGCAACAGCATCCTACCTAAATGCAGCGACACTAGTTGCAGAAATAGTTGCTCACAACGCCGACGTAGGAACTGCGACCTCGAAGGCTTATTGCCGCACTCCGGAGGCAGCACGTGCGCTCATTGTGCGCTGTGTTCCGACAATCACTCAAGCGCAACTCAACATAATTATCGATGGAAAAACCATTCCGGAAAAAATAGCTGCCGAGTGCGATAGAGGCGCAACAGCCGATGAAAAGAATCTCAACAGCCGCGTGGCTCTCGCGAGCTTTCTCGGTTCGTGGCTGTTCCTGAAATCCGAACGTTGAATTGAACGACAGAAAACAAAATCTGAGCAAGCATGAGGTCAGGGGACATGAAAATGAGCAAGATGAACAGACGCGATGCGATGCGGTTGATGATGATGGGAGGTGTGGGTGCTACCCTCTTCAAATATGATCCGAGTGTGATTTTGAATCCGAAGCACTACGCCAGCGTTGATGCCGTGCAAAATATGCTCCGCGCTTTTCAGGGCGGCCCCGAAGCAGATCGAGTTTTTGCGGCACTGGCCCAAACGACAAGCAACGATGTGGTGTTTGTGAACGTAAAGTTTTACATGGGCATGAACGGTAACTACTTCATGAAGATTGGCGACAACAGCATCATGAACAAAGTGCCCAGTGCTGGAAACTTTTTAAGCGGTGCAGGCTTCAACCGCCGCGCAAGCCGCCCAAAACACATGGAGGCATCGCTCAACGAATACGTTTCAAATATGATTCATTTCGGAACCATAGATGGACTTGCTCCAGGCGCCACCAATGTGATTGCGGGCACTGCAGCTGAACTTGCGACCGAGGCGGAGCGCAATGAGATGCTCGCGGACTATCAGGTTTTCGGGAGCACCGGTCTCGGCGGTATCGCCGCGCACAACCAACAGACCTTCAACATCAACTTCGATTCCAACCCTGGAGCTATGGGTCTCGGTTGTATCAACTACCTGCTCGAAAATCAGGGAATTCTCTCGAGTCCAATGGGTGTTGTTGCGCTCGGAGCGCGCAATCGAGTGATTTCGAACGTTGCGGGCACAGCCGCAAACGGTGTGACTGCGGCAGTCTTCAACCAGGGTATTGCGTCGCTCACTGCAGATGCCTATGTGAAAAAGAGCGAAAGCTCCAACCTCGCTGCGACTTTTGATAGCGTTGCTGGCCCTCGTGCCCGCGATGCCGCTCAGCTGCGTGATCGCGTCCGTGCCAGCATCATTGACCTGCGCACAAAGGTTGCCTCGTTCCGTGAGGTGGAACCGATGGAATCGCAGGCGTGGAGTGTACCGACTTCGCAAGAAGCCGGGCGCACTGCCGAAACCATTGCCTACTTCCGCCTCGCGGGACGCGCCGCAGCCACTGGTCTGTTTACCAACTTTGCGATTGGAGTGAACACGATCGACCTCAACGGCAACAACATGGACATTGGTGGTGACTCCACACTCAATGCGGTCGATGCCATCCAGCAAACTGCAATTGGGTTGCACTTGCTTCTTAAGGCCCTCAAGAAAGCAGGCAAGAGCTACGTGATTCAGGTTGAATCGGAGCTCTCACGCAGCCTCGGCATGGGCGACAGCGGAGTGTTGAGTGCTGTGACCTTCGTGGGTGGTCCAAAATTCAGCCGCTACCGCAGCAGTTTCCTGGCGCCCACTGTCCTTAACGACACCAATGCTCAGGCCGCAGCATTTGCGCAGGGCTCTGTCCTCACCGCACAGGGATCGCCCATGGGTTCAGGCAGTGTCAACAAGGACGTGCAGCGCATTGGTTTGGCGCAGGTGATCGCGGAAGCCACAGGCAAAACCAAGGCCGTCGAGGAACTCGGCCGGCCGCGTCTGCTGTTTCCGAAGTCCTGATTTGGACGATGGGCACAGACCAACACTGGAGCAGTGGCGCATTAGCCACTGCTCTTTTTTTTAACCAGGGCGCAAAAAACAAAACCCCGGATGCTCTCGCAGCCGGGATGTTTGATGGGGCAAAAAGAGAGAACCTGAGGCTCAGGGATTGAGTGTTCCAAGCCAGTTGGACAGGTTTGTCCGGTCTCCTGCGGAAATCGTTACGGGTGCACGCGGCATCCTTCTGGCAGGGTCGGCACTGTCGAGGCGTCCCTTCATGCCAATGGCATTGCGCTTCACTGCATCGAATGTGACATCGTTTGCCTCATCAAATACATGGTCGTGACAGTTGTTCACACAGCTCGTGCGGATCAGTGCCCTGTAGGTGTTGTTGAATTCATTCACTTTGACTGGATCCGGCGTTGGAGCTGTTTGAGGTGTAGATGTAGCTGATGGAGCTACAATGTTCACTTCCACGCCACTGACCGATTTCAGGAACTGTGCCAGCTTCTGACGAGTTTCGAGCGGAGCGCCTCCAGGAGGCATGCTGTTGGCTTCCAGATGAAATTTGAGTTTCTCAGCCGATGACTTCCAGGAAGACACCTTAAGCGCATCCTTGAAAGTGTAGCTCGCGTTTGCGGCGTGACAACTGATGCAGTTGCTGTTGATGAGGCCCACCACTTCGGTATCGGAAATCGTATCGTTGCTGGAGGAGTGTTCGGAATCCAGATTGCGCGTTCTCAACAGAACTTTTCCATTCGACCGAAATGCCAAACCAGTTCCCTGGAGCTTCAGTTTTCCATCTTTTTCAACCACACGCAGGGCCAAAAAGGAAACATTGCCCGCACCTGCGAAGGTAAACTTTTGCGGTATAATTTCAGGATCTTGACCTGGATTTCTAACAATCAAGCTAATAACACGCTCTCCATCTGACAACCAGAATCCATTTTCTCCGATCAGCCCCGCACCCACGATTTTTGCGAGTGGTGCAGTTCGCCCTTTAAAATCAAGAGGCCCATCAAAAACGAACTCGAACTTCCCCTGAATTCGCAAAACTTTAAATAAATTTCCGACCCGGAGGAGGATCGCATTCCGATCCACAGCCAAGACCTCAGGTTCTCCGCCGAAATCAACATCGGCGCGCGAAACAACCGCGCTACCATCATCGGCCTCAACCACATGTGCGACCTTTTTATCGCTCAATGCCCAATATTTGTTTTTTCCGAATGGAAAGATTCTCGCCTCAGCGTCGGCAGATTGCGGAGTAGGCGCGTACAGCACCGCTTGGATCTTATCCTCATTAAGGTTGAGCCCTATGCTACTTTTGTTGTTCAGAAGAATTATGGCCCTGTTGCGCGTAATATAGCTCAGCCCAACAACTTCGGAATCAATACTGAGTCCCTCAAGATTAAACGATGAAAACGCGATTGGCCCGACCGAACCGGCAGGGACGACTGTCGTCGGACCAGCTTGAGAGCTGACCTTCAGCGCATTAGAGCAGGCAGACAGCCCAAGGCCACCACCAATACAGCCCAGGAGGGTGACTGCTGCCGCAAGAGGCCCCCATAGCCTTAATTGGGTCGCATTCCGGGATAATTTCAAACGTTTTCGCATGGTGCCCCTTACTCTTTTGAGCAGTATCGGCACTTATCATGCGAAAATTGAGCGTCTTATCTGTGTAAACTGGGCATATCGCCTAAGAATCCGAAAGCCCCGCCTCTTTCAGCGTGCTTTAGGTAAAGTCTGGGCCTGTTGATAAAGCGCATTCAGTTCGGGTTGAAGGGTCGGACTCGGCACTCCGTCGGGGCGAGGATTGTTCACAACATCCTGCCAAGCCGTGTAGAGCGTGGTGAGCAACCGTTCAACAACCTCCAGCTCCTCAACACGATTGTTCATGTTGGCTTCAATGAGTTTATCCATCATAAACATGTACAAGTTTTCAAGGTCAGATGCGATTTGCCCACCCTTCTCATGATCGAGGGTGTTCATCAGCTCAGAGATAATCGCAAGCGTCTTGCTGATGTACTTTCCTTTTTCAGAAAGATTTTTCTCGCGCATCCGGAGTATCGCCAACTTGGTAAACTTGATGGCGCCCTCGTAGAGCATCAACAAAATCTTCTCAGGCTTTGCCGTTGTGACCTGAGTTTTCTGATACGCTCGATACGGGTTGTTCTGCATAAACGCTTACTCTCCCTGCACTTGCCAGTCCACTACTTCCGGTGCATCAGCTCAGCCCCG
>JBILKM010000041.1:0-26121 GCA_044376695.1 Silvanigrellaceae bacterium | reverse complement strand
TTTCCAATCTGAGGTTGCAGTTTCTCGCTGGAAAACAAACTGTCCATGCTTGTTTTGAAGCGAAATTTTAAGAACATCCTTGCTCTCAAAATCGAGAACCTTAACCTCCTGTTTTTTGCTCGCCACTTCCTTTTCAGCGAGGTGCTGGTCGAGAACCAGCCCTCCCCAAATGGCAGCACCAGCAACGACTGCGAGAGTCATTTTGAGCCACGGCTTCATGCAGACCTCCGGCGGACGTAGATATAGAGTCCGGACAGAGCCGTCAGGAGTGGCAGTATGAACGCGAACAGCAGCACAAAGTTGCCAGGATTACGTTCCAGCTTGAACCGCTTGGGGGCGAAATCCTTATTGGGAATACTGATGAGGTCGCGCTCTTTGTAGAGGTGTGCCACAGCAACCGGAATGATGTTGGTGGTGACCAGCTGAATGCGCTCAAAAGCAACCGGATCGAAGCCAAGCACAACAACACCTGCGGGAGCCTTTTCTGTGGCTGACTCCGGGCTCTTGGTTTCCGATTTGGATTTGTCAGCTCCAGCTGCAGCAGAGCTACCATCGATTCCCACGGTAGCTGCAGAATCTTTGGACGCCAGGGTTACGCTGGGCACACCTTCGGCCAGCTTGCCCGGATTCTCAACTTCGATGTCCAGACCCACCGTGTAGGTTTTGCTTGGTTCGAAGCCAGCGTTGGGAGCAAGACGCAAATCTCCTTCCAAAGGAAGCCGATTGCGTTGATCTTCGGTCAGAGTCACGGGCGCCGCGTGGATGGCGGTCATCAGATCCGTGCCTTTGATCTTCGGTGCATTCGCATCGGTTGAGGTTGGTGCGACAAAACTCATCGCCCGAGCACCGTCGGCAATACCGAAATCAGTTGTGCGGAATGGGCTTGTAATCGGAGAATTGCGTGAGAACTCACCGATGATGAGGGGCGGCCGCATCGGGTCGAATTGTGCCAGCTGAGCACCGAGTTGGGTTGCACCACGATTGTTGATGAGCAGCGTGGGATCGAGCTTTACACCCAGATCGGCAAAGAGTTTGGGCATGCCAGGTTCACGATAAGGGTTAAGGATGAAAATCAAGCGTCCGCCGCGCGCGAGGAAACGACGCAACATATTCTCAACGAGCTGGGAATATGGCCCTTGTGCGGGCCCTGCAATCACAAGCTGTGCATCAGCAGGGAGCTCTTCGGTGATTTTGTGTGGGATCACCTCATAGGCGCGGTTACGAAGAATTTCCGCAACGTTGAAGAAATTGCGGCCACCTTCCATCGAAGTTGAATGCTCGCCATTTCCGGTCAGGAAGTAGACAGCTCGTTTCGACTTCGTGAGGTTCAAAACCGCATTGGTCAACTTGCTCTCCGTAACGGCTCCCACCACTTCGTTGCGCGATTTGTCTTTGGTCAGAAGCACGAGACGGCTGTAGCCAGTTGGACGCACCTGCTGGAAAGCCTCGGGGTCGCCCAGGCTGAGCGCGAAATGCTGAATCTTAGGAGAATTCTCGGCAAAGAGCCGGCGCAGCTGGGCGTTTTCATCGCAGTAGCGCTCCTGAGGATTCTGTGACGGAATACAAACGATTTGAATATCCGTCTTCAAATCCTTGAGCACATTCAGGGTCTCAGTGCTCAACGAATTCACTTTGCGCTGGGTGAGGTCGAACGTCTTGCTGAAGCGATCGCGGTTCAAAAGAGTCGCTACACCGATAATGATGACGATACCCAGAACACTCCAGACAGCCGCCAAAGCAAATTCTTTAGGCGCATAACGCTCTGTGGGAGTTGAAACGACACGTCCTTCAGAATCGCGCTCTGGCCATGGTGCAACCACAGAAATCAAAGCGACAAGACAAGCCGCAAGCAGACCGATGGGCAATTGCGGCGCAACTGCAGCCAAATTGGTCCACAAAAGCAGAACGAGAAGAGATGCAAGAATGAGTCCAATTGAAAGTTCAAGACGATACTTTTTCATTTCAAACTCTCCAACGCTTAGTTTCAACCACCAAGCGGCTCAAGAACAGGAAAGTGGCGATAATCGCGAGGTAGATAGCCACTGATGATGTTTTGAGGATCCCTCGTGAAAGTTCGTTGCCCAACTCAAGTATATTGACCGAACGCTGATACCATTCGGGAACACCTTTAATGTAGGCGCTGAACAAGAAAAGGATGATGAAAAAGACAGAGCCCAAGTAACTGATGACCGCATTTTGGGTCAGCGATGCAACGAAAAGTCCAATTGAGACGATCGCTGCGATGTTGAGGATGAGACCCAGAAAGCCAGCAGACATGACCCTATAGTCGGGTTCTGCAAAGACAGAAACGTAGATCGGATAGATGAGAAGCAGAAGGCTAATCACCGCAAAATAAAACATGATGCCCAGGAATTTACCTGCGATAATTTGCCCGGAGCTAATAGGAGCACCTGCCTGCAAACGGAATGTCCCTTGAGCGAGTTCCTCGCTCATGACACGCATAGTAAATATGGGTACGACAAAAATGTTGATGTAATTCAGGAAGCCAATCAAGCTGCCCATGATTTCAGCCACAGGATCAACCGATTCCCCGCGCAGGAGCAATTGGCCGGTCACGATGGTGAACAGCAAACCAGAAACAAGGAACAGGATACAAGCGGCAATCCAGCCAACTGGTGTGCCGAGGAATCCACGAAAATCACGTTGTGCAATGGTCAATGCAGCACTCATGCTTGCCCTCCGACAACTGGAGTTTGATTCTTGATGGCGTTGAAGAACAGCGACTCAAGACCAGTACGGTGCTCGTAGACACTGGTGAGCCCATAGCCCTGCTGCACGAGCTGGCTGTTGACCTGCACCATGTTCGCTGTCTTTGCGTCGCCGTAAAAGTCGTCTTTAAAGTTCACCACAACGCTGTTCGGCTTCTCGGCAAAGAGCTCAACTTTGGAAACGAAGGTTCGCTCCTTGAACCAGCTGAGAGCTGCGTCTGTGCGATCGGCGAACGAGAAAATAATGGAAGGTTTACCGCTACCGACATCAGCCAAAGACGCCTGAGCTGCAATCTGACCTTGGTTGATGATGATAACATCATCGCAGGTCGCCTGAACTTCAGAGAGAATGTGAGAGCTCAAAATGACCGTGCGATCCTTGGCCAGCTTCCGGATCAGACTGCGGATCAGAAGAATCTGGTTAGGATCGAGCCCCTCAGTGGGTTCGTCGAGAATGAGAACCTTAGGCTGATGAACTAGAGCTGCACACAGCGCCACACGCTGCCGGTATCCCTTCGACAGATTGCCCACAAGGCGATCTGCCACGTCGGTCACATCGCAGTCGGACAGCGCGCGATCAACAGCTGATTTGCGTTGATTACTCGCGACACCGCGGAGCTTGG
Organism: Silvanigrellaceae bacterium; assembly: GCA_044376695.1. Classification (GTDB taxonomy): domain Bacteria; phylum Bdellovibrionota_B; class Oligoflexia; order Silvanigrellales; family Silvanigrellaceae; genus RFOM01. The sequence goes on along the minus strand of JBILKM010000041.1, from coordinate 22,769 downwards.
CAACGTATTTCACGAATTCGATGACGGTCATCTCTTTGTAGAGCGGCGGGTTGTCTGGAAGGTACCCGACAATTTCCTTGACCTCACGGGTCTGGGTGACCACATCGAATCCACACAATTTCGCAGTACCGTCACTTGGACCAAGAAGCCCTGCGAGAATGTCCATCGTGGTTGACTTTCCGGCACCGTTCGGGCCCAAGAAACCACAAACTCGTCCCACGCCAACCGAAAAGTTGAGACCGTGCAAAACTTTTCGCTCTCCGTAGAGCTTCACAAGGTCTTTAACCTCAATCATTGTTCCTCCTAACCCTAGAGAACTTCAAATGAGCTTTGTGTTACGTAGAGATTTTCCAAAGCGGTGCGGATTATACGCTCGGCAGTAATTGTCAGTCAAATTTACAACATGGAACACAGCGCCCATCGAGTCGGCCCAAAGGCCTCGGTTACACTGAGGATGCTCAGATGGAGTTCAACAACAAGGTTGTACATATGAACAGGCGCAGATTCGGCGACAAATCGCTATCGAAACAGGTGGCAGAGCTCAATAAAAGAGCAGTTGCACAGAACAAGGTCGTTAGTTTGGATGATTATCGAGCAGCTTCTAAACGGCTCGAAACCAAAACCATCCTGGTTGTCGATGACGAACTCGTCATGCGCAACGCGATCAAAAGAATCTTCGAAAAAGAAAACTATCGCGTTCTTGTTGCCAAAGACGCCATGGAGCTTTCCAAAATCATCGAAGACACGAGAATTGACCTCATCTTACTCGACATCCAACTTCCTTGGGTCGACGGCTATGAGCTGTGCGGGCTTCTCAAATCAAAGCCGATGCTGAAGGATTTGCCGGTGGCGTTCATTTCTGGCAACAAAACCGAAGAAGACATTCGCCGTGGATTCGAAGCAGGTTGCGACGAGTACATCACTAAACCCTTCGACGTCGACGAAATCCAACGCACAGTGAGAGAACTTCTCAACAGGACAGGCTGATAGAATGGTCACTCCACAAGCAAGTATCGTGATGAAATTCGGGGGAGCTGCTGTCAGCTCCCCCGAACGATTTCTCAGTATCGCGCAGATCATCAAAAACAAGATGAAATCAAATCACGCGCTGGTGGTTGTGGTCAGCGCAATGGGCGACACGACCGATGAATTGATTGCCCTGGCCCACAAGGTGCACCCTTCACCTCCATCGCGTGAACTCGACATGCTGGTCTCGGTTGGAGAAAGAATCAGCATTTCATTGCTTGCAATGGCTCTCTCACGTGTGGGCATCGATGCAGTAAGCTTCACCGGAAGTCAGAGTGGAATTTTGACCGACGAAGCGCACACGGAAGCTCGCATCCTTGCGGTTAAGCCACAACGCATACTGCAGGCACTCAACAATAATAAAATTGCAATTGTCGCCGGTTTTCAGGGAATGTCGACAAAAACAGGAGACATAACAACTCTGGGTCGAGGCGGATCCGACACAACCGCCGTTGCACTTGCTGCAGCGCTCTCCGCGCAACATGTTGAGTTTTACAAAGATGTGGACGGCATCTTCAGCGCCGACCCAAAAAGCTCGAGCCAAGCGAAAAAATTTGATCACATGTCTTTTGCATCAGCACTGGCTATCACCCAGGCAGGTGCACAGGTTCTGCAGCCACGCTGCATTCAGATTGCAGAAAAAAATGGCATTCCGCTCTGGGTTCTTCCCTTTGAAGCACCCCAAACAACGAGTACGGAAAATTTGGGAACATGGATTGGACAAGATGAGTGCGCTCAGAGCCAGCGCCCTGCCTCACCTATCTTTGAAGGTTAAAAAACACTTCACTGGACGCGGAGCAGCTCCTGCAGCGCAGCACTGGCTCTGCTGCGCACTGGCGCGTCGGGCTCATTCTCAATATATCGGGTCAGCCACTCCGCCCATTTCCGTTTGGAATCTGAACCCAGATTCACATGAAAAAACAGTTCCAAATACTTTTCTCGGAGCACTGCCTCGGTTTTGCCACGCTGCTTCAATGCAGGCGCAATGAGGTCGAGTGCCTTTTCAGGGACGGGTCCATGAATAAGCGCGTCAACGATGCGCAGACGCACTTCAAGATCAGTTTCACGAAAAAGACGCGCAAGAAGCACGTCTTCAACTTGAGTGGTTCTCATAAAGCGCAATGCCATAACAACATCAGCGCGCACATCAGCGCGTGGATTATCGATATGTTTCAAAAGATTTGGAGCAGCTGAGACCAATCCAGAATTGCCGACAACCGCAAGGCTCTCCTTCAGGTCATCGAGTGATGTTTCGGAACTCTCAATTTTGGCAATATAACTACTCAGAAGCTGCTCACCCTTGCGCGGGTCAGTTTTGCTCAGAGTGTGTACAATCGATCCCACCGCAAGCGCAGCCGTTGAAGAAAAATCCGGATCAGGCAATCTCGATTGCATGACCAGAAAATCAATAGTGGCTTGAGAAGGCTGTGTCAGCAGACCCAGTGAAGGCACTATTGCGGAGTAGCATCTCCAATCACCGCTGCGCTGTTCAATCACCCCTCGCAACAATTCTTGAATCTCGGGTGTTCCGACTGAAGCCAAGGCTGAAACAATCGGTGCGAATGATTCGTCGGTAGAATCTAAGCGCACCAACTCTTCTTGGATTGTCTTAAGGTTGGAATTGAGCCCAGCAAGCACTTGAAAGTGGTTGAGAGCTCTGTTGCGCACGAGGACATCTGAGCTCTTGGCAGCAGCTACGATGGCCGAGAATTCTCCCTCCATGAGAACACGCTTGGTGTCGGGGCTGCCTCCGAGGCTGGCATCGTTCTTGGCGTCGCTGTGCGGGTGCTGCTGTTGTTGCGGATTTGTGTCGTCGGCCACCGCTCCCGAGGAACGCTGCGAAGAGGTCTCAAGTTCGGTGACCGACCGAGAAAAAGGGGCACCTTCTCGGCGAGAATTGAGCGCGACAATAAGCACGCCCACGAGCAACAAAACCACAACAGACCACCGCATCCGTCTGCGTCTTTCGTTTTTGAGCCTTTCGAGCGAATTATTTTTATCTTTCTTCACTGGGGGTTGTAACATTCCTGTGGAGTTTCTCCAGACCAAAGGTTGCGCAGGCACAAGAGTTTCTAAGTTGCCACAGCTCACATGAAACAGTAAGCTCCGTCCAGATGTTGACCGTAAAACACAATTCGCTAAAATGATTGCATAATTCTTCAGGAGGCTTTCCCGATGCAACAGCGTGCAAACGTGACCCTGCAGCTCAGCGCACTCGCTTTCGCTGCACTCGCAATCTACCCCAGCGATGCCTCTGCGGACACACTCTCACAAATTAAATTGAAACCAAGCGCAGCAGCGGGCAGAGTGTTGTTTAAACCGTTCACCCGCTACGACGTGCTTACCAACGCACCAATGTCGAGCGCTGAAGTGGAACTCGACGACGGACGAATCGTTGCTCTGGATGACTACCTGAACGAACTCAATCAAACAGAGCGTGAGCTCAACTCGTTCGGAGCGACCTTGCGCACGAGCCAGCAAGATCTTGGCACTGTTGCAGTATCAGCTGCAGAACAGCCAACTTTTCACAATTCCTTGCCCACCAGAGAAGACTCTCCCGAGAACACCCGCTGGAGTCATGAACTCACTCACGACCTCGCTCATATCCGATCCTCGGGACACATCTTCCAACGCGAACTCTCATCGGCAAGCACTGGCACAAAGAACTCCGAGCGCACCACAACCCACTCAATGTCAGGACGCTTGCTCGACTCACAACTGCCTTCATTGGCTTCCGTTGTCCAACGCGTGGTTCGCCTAGAAGATGGCTCTGAGCAAAAAGAAACCCAAATCTTCGTGAACGGTAAACAAGTCTTTCGGCGCGGACGTATCGACGATCAAGAGGCGCGCATTTGGAACACGGCGTTCGATGTTCCATTCAAGAACATCACCATTCCAGTTGGACCAGGTTCAATTGAAGCCAAAGTTGGAGTCCGTGGAACGGTGAATCTCGACCTCGAGTTGAACCCCACTCCATCGAACAGCGCAGCACCTCAATTCAGTCTCAATTTCAAGCCTCAGATCCTGGCCGACGGCTATCTTTCGGCTGCATCGTCTCCAACAAGTGTTGGAGACGCGGGTGTTGAGGGAGCGATAACGCTCGCCAAGAACACACTCGACATCAACGGCGCTGCAGGCCTGGCGCGTGGTTTCAAGATTGAGGTCAAGGAGGTCACCGTCGACAATCTGTTCGAAGGGTTCAATGGCCGCATCTTTGGCTACGCTAACGTTACCCTTCCTGGAAAAAAGGACGCAGCCCCCAACAAAAAGAAATTCGAAAAAGAATTTTACTCGTGGAAAGGGGTGAAAGTTGAACAGCGCTTGTTTGAATACAAGGCGCCAGCACCACAACCCCCACAACCACTGTGATTTTTTTGCCGGTCATCTCGATCGATCGACCGAGTGTGACTTGCCCACCTCGCAATTGCATGGATAATTGAGTCACCCCGAAATGGGGGACTCTTTTTTTTGCATGAGGTTTACTATGTTGAAGACATCCTCTTTTGCTCTCGCCCTCACGATGGTTTCACTTCCCGCGTTTGCCTCCAATGTTCTCAAGGTCGACCCAACGTCCAGCGTTGTCGGCTGGAAAGGCACCAAGAAAATGGGAAGCGCACACAATGGTGCAATCAACGTCAAAGAGGGAAGCGTCACGTTCGACAAAAAGGGTCTGCTCACAGCCGGAAACTTTGTGATCGACATGAGCACAATTGCCAACGAAGACCTCAAAGGCAGCCCTGACTATCAGAAAAAGCTTGTAGGCCATCTGGCGAGTGCTGACTTTTTTGATGTCAGCAAATATCCAACTGCTTCCTTCAAGATCACCAGCGTCAAGGCTGATCCCAAAAAGAATGATGAAGTGATCATTTCGGGCGACTTCACAATGATCGGTAAAACAAATCCGGTCAGCTTCCCCGCCAAGATCGTTATGGACAAGGGCACCGCAACCGGCGAAGCCACCATCAAGATCGACCGCACCAAATGGGGCCTGAAGTATGGCTCAGGCAATTTCTTCAAGGAACTCACCGCCGACAAAATCATCAGCGATGAATTCGAACTCGCTCTGAAGCTTGTTGCCAAGAAGTGATTGCTGAAGCGGAGCTGATGCCACCAGGAGGTCGCGTCACTCCCTTCTGAAATTAACAACCATATTCTCAAAATCTGCCGCCATTCGGGTACCGATGCGCGGCAGATTCATTTCCGAAATGGGAGTTGAGACAGCGGATTGCAATGAGATCACTCCACGCCCATGAATTCCGCAAGGAACGACATGGGAGAATGTACCGAGACTGTTGCGGATATTCAGTGCAAGGCCATGCTTGCTGACGTGATTCTGCACCCGAACACCCACTGCACCGACCTTATTGGGCCCGACCCAGACTCCAGGATTAATTTCATCGCGCGCTGCGGTTACCCCCCAGCGAGCGCACTCTAGAATCATGATTTCTTCGAGTGCCCAGACAAGCCTGCGCACTGTCATCCGACGCGCATCAACGCGCACAATGGGGTAAAGCACAAGCTGCCCCGGTTCATGCACCGTGACACTTCCGCCTCTATCAATTTTTTGAAAGTCGACACCCTGCTCAGCAAGCAACGCGAGAGGGGTGACAAGATCGGTTGTGCGATCGCGCAATCCCATAGTCACAACCGGAGGATGTTCAACAACAATGAGAGTCTCGTTGTGAGAAGGATCGGAGGCGACTGCGCCATGGAGTTCTTCCATCAGCGCAAGCGCCTCATCGTATTTCATCAGCCCCAGCTGAAGAATTTTCATTTCACACGAACCTTACTGGATAGCTTCGCGTACCTTCGCAGAGAGGAAATCCATCGTCCACACAACGATGAAGATGAGCGCCGCCAAGGTTCCTACTTGGGTCCAATGTGCCAGACCCTGTTCTTGGATGAGCAAGCCGCCGATACCACCACCGCCAACAAGACCAATGATTGTGGCCATACGTACGTTGATGTCCCAACGGTAAATCGTGAATGCCAGATAGGGAAGAATAACTTGCGGAACCACCGCAAACCAAGCCACTGCAACATGACTTGCACCAGTGGCCTCGAGCGCCTCAATCGGGCCATCATCTACACCCTCAATGGCCTCGGAGTACTGCTTCACCAGGCTCGAAACACTGTGCACCATAAGTGCAAGAGCGCCCGCGAATGGGCCGATACCGATCCAGACCGAGAACAAGATGGCCCAGATGATAGGCTCGATGGAGCGCGTGACGTTGATATAGAGACGCACTGCAGCATACGAGAAACGAGTGATGGCTGAATGGCGAGTGAGGTTGCGCGCCCCGAAAAATGCAAGCACGAACGCAACGGGAACCGCGAAGAAAGTCGCCATGAATGCCAGGTAAACGCTCTCGAGCAACTTCGACACAGCATTACCGTAATAAGAAGCATCGGTCGGAACACATTCGAGAGAGAACTTTGGCAATGGCTCACCCGCAGCACCAAAAACTCCGGATACTGCGTTGTGCAGGGCGACTATGCCGTTGAACGTGAACTCGAGCACAGCAAAGAGAGGTTGACCAATAACAGGTAAACCACACGCCAGCTGCATGACCAGTCGCGCAAAGCTTTGAAGACCGATCACCTCGACCATTTTGCCGGGCTGTACCTTGGTCAGAACCCAACCAGTCAGGATGGTGAGTGCCAGAAGAAGAGCGCCTTCCTTCCTTGCGAATGACCAATGCTCTCGAATGCGGATGGAGTCTTCCGGGTTGTTGACCTGGAGTTTTGAAATGCTGGCAACCCAAGGCCCAAAACCACGACCGGTGGCACCGATTGCTGCTCCAATCACGGCACCCACAGCAAATACAATTCCGCAGGCTGACCAACTAAATTCAGAGTATCGGCTGTCGTATGCGAGTTTCTCGACGATCGAGACCGCCCACGCGCGTGGTACATCGTCGATCGCGTAACCCTCGATAAAAGGCAGGATGATATCCCACCAGATGATACGGGCGCCCACGAGAGCAAGATAGCCCCACACCAAAATTTCAAGGACAAAACCAACCCGCTCGCGGGAGCGACGTTCGCTTTCAACCAAGGGAACAAAGGATGGAATACGCATGGTCAGTGAATCTCCACTTCTTTGGCCTGCTCACCATAAATATCTCTGAACCACTGTGGGGTGATGTCAGTAGGCTTGCCCTCAAACACTTTTTCACCGCCGCGCAGCGCAACAACGTGGGTCGCGTATTCACGCACAAGACTCAAAAAATGAAGGTTGCAAACGACAGTCACGCCGTGGTTCTCATTCAGAATCTTGAGGTATTGCATCACCGAATTGCTGGTTGAGGGGTCGAGCGAAGCAACAGGCTCGTCGGCCAGGAGAAGCTTTGGCTTCTGCATCAACGTGCGGGCAATGGCCACTCGCTGCTGCTGACCTCCAGAAAGACCATCCGCACGCACCAGTGCTTTGTCGGGAATTCCAACAAGCTTTAACGCTTCGTGCGCCTCGTCAATCCATTCTTTCGGCCAACGTTTGAAGATGCCACCAAAGGGCATCTCCGCCATTTGCCCAAGCTTTCCAGAGAGCACATTGGTGAGAACGTCGCGGCGTTTGATGAGATTGAAGTGCTGGAAAACCATACCAATCTGCTGCCTTGCCTGACGCAGCTCTTTCGGAGAGAGAGTTGTGATTTCTTTTCCATCGAAGCGAATCGAACCGGCGGTGGGCTCGTGAATCCGATTTATGCAACGCAACATGGTTGATTTTCCGGAACCCGAGAGACCAATAACAGCAACAAAACTTCCGCGCGGAACATCGAAGCTCACACCTTTGAGTGCGCGAGTTCCATTCGGGTAGGTCTTTTCGACCCCACGGATGGAAAGAATGGGGGACAGCGCATCGGAAGATTGTGATGCGGATTCTTCCGATGAAATTTTCCAAGACGCCAGAGCGCGTGGCTGAAACACACCATTTCTCCTGTTTTGTTCAAAAAAAACGCGCCCCTTGGAAGGGGCAGGAGGGCGTATAAATCAGCACGCAGGAAAAGGCCAGAGATTCTTATATCAGAACATTTCCAAGTCTTCTCGAGGCTTTGGAAGCTTGACAAACATATTGACCGAAATTCCTTTTACACCACCAGAATAGAGGCGGCTGTAGATTTCCATATTCGTCAGGACAGTCGCCACGTATTTTCGAGTCTGGTCAAAAGGGATATCTTCGAGAAACTCGTCGAGACTCATTCCCGAATTCCTCTCCAGCCAGCGGTCTACGGCATCGGGTCCAGCGTTATATGCCGCAATTGCAAGCGGAAGGTTGCCACGGTAGTAGTCAAGCAAACGAGCCAGATACCACGCCCCGAAGCCGATGCTGACCTCGGGCCGATCCAGGTGACCTGGTTCAAAATCGGGATAGCCACTGAGTTCTGCAATCCTTGCTCCTGAAGTTGGCATGATCTGCATAAGCCCTCGGGCACCAACATTGCTCACCACTGTCGGTTGAAACAATGATTCCGCGCGCATGATGCTCAAAATGAGCCACGGGCTAATCCGCAAATTCTCAGCGGCCTCAGCCACAAGCTCTGTGTAGGGCAATGGATATAGGAGCTTCATGGTCTCCTTGTTCTTATCCACGAAGCCTTTCCATTCCTTGCTCCGACCCACGGGGACATTGCCAACAATTCTTCTCTGATTCGATGCGAACTGAACACTGGCATGCGCGTCGCCCGCCTGCACAAGCCATTCGGCAAGTTCGGTGCCAGAGGCACCGAGAGTCTGAAGACGCTTGCGCAATGGGCCGCGCATAATGTGCCCAAAACCTCCGGAAATCAGTGTTCCATAGCTCCCATTACGAGCAGACAATTTGTTCTGCGTGCGAAGCATCGAAATTTCTTCGTTGTGGATCGGAGGCAATTTCTTCGCCGCGAGAGCCACGCCAGGCCGTTGCACTGACACCGGCTGAACAGGAGCAGGCTCCGTGCGCCAGCTTGAAAACAGCCCGTAGTATGAGGGATTGTCAACAAAAGGAACGCGCTTAAATGCTTCGTTGGCCTCGCGGTGTAGCCCCTCGCTTTCGTAGGCACGTCCTCGCCAATACTGTATCCGCGCACGTTGATCCTGATTCTGTTCATGCTCGGTTGAAGTGATCGCTAGAGTATATTGTTTGCTCAAATACCTTGCCCAAAATGTTCGCCAGGCCACATCACGAGGCTTGAGAAGGCCCGAGAGAGTCGCAGCCTCCCTGGCAACATCGGTGTACTTCTGTGCGTAATGCAGCGAGAGAACATATCTAGGACGCGCCGTATTGGCGATGTCTGTCTGAGGATATTGCAGGATCAGACCTCTATAAAAGGCAGCTGCTTCCACGGGCCGATGCACACCATTGAGTGCACGGGCATGCAACATATGCAGACGCTCCCGTGTGAACGGGGGTTCAAAACTCTGCGATTGAATGAGTCGACTGGTGATCTCGTAGGAGTGATTGTATTCCCGCACGGAGTGCAACCACTCCACCAAATCTAGGAGCTCAGATTTGTTAGGCCCGGAGAGCGAATCCACAGGAAGATTGATGAGCCGCAATGCATTTGGCAATCCCATCAGCGAATAGGCAAACTGACGCAGGTCGTCGTGAGCCCCGAGACGCTGAATGAGGGTTGTTGCTGCTGATCTTTTATCCTTGAGATTACTGAACTCCTCATCGAGGCGACAACGTGTGTCCGGAGTCAGCATTTCGCGGAGGGCCTGGCTGACAAAGGGATAATTTCTAAAGATGATCTTCTCAACCGCTTGCGCATCAACTTCCCGATCGACCCTGCGGAGTTCATCGGACAACTTTTTGAGAACAACCTCTTCCTGAGCCAGTAACATTTCGCGGGACAATTCAGAGCGTCTTTTGTCAACCAAAGCGAATGCTTCAAGCACGAGTCCTGCCTGAAGATTATTTTTCACTGTCCGGAAGAACAGATCCCGCACGGAGGAGTTCCACTGAATAACAGCCATTGTGCGCTGGTCGGTACCGACAAGAGTTGAGTAGTCACGTAACGCGCTGGCGCCCCAAAAGGCCGCTTCGCTCCAAAGAGCTTTCGCCTCATTCAATTCGACATTCAGCGAACTCCAAATCACGCGGAGCAGAGCATCGCTGATGAGAGGCCGAGCCAATTTCAATTCAGCTTGCGCCTGCGCAAATTCACCGGTGCGAATCTTGTTGCGGGCCGAGACCAGCAATTCTGCAGCCTTTTGATCACTTGATACTGAAGTTGTTCTGCTTGCAGTATTACCGGCAGCGGTGTTGGCTTGGGCCCACACAGAGGGCCAGGATACCAACGACAAAACGCTGGAATAAAGCAACATATGCTTCGATCGGCAGAACATTGCATCACCCCTTGATTCAGTCATCAGAGAGTACCGCAATCCCTCCGGATCGGGAGAGTCAATCTCGCGAGCTTGCAGTCTTGCTCGATCGTCCCCAACTTCGGTTATGGAATGCATTATTCAAGATATTGATTTTATTTAAATAAAAAAATCTAAACTTTGTCCGTGAAGACACGAAAAGAGAAGCGGTCGGCGTGGGCAGCCCGGCTTAATCAGAGGAACAAACAAATGGCTGAAAGACTGGACAAGCAACACCGCTATCCGTGGGAAGTCATCGAATTGGCCGTCATTTGGTACCAGAGAGACAATCTCACCTACAGGGCTGTCTCAGACAAGCTGATGCTGCATGGGGTTGAAGTATCACACAAAACCGTATTTGAGTGGGTTCAGAAATTCGGGGAGGTTATCTCAAGAAAACCACGCCGGGCGATGCGAGAACGCAATTCTGGAATGAATGTTGAAGAGTCGTATGTAAAAGTGAATGGAGAGTGGAAGTATTTGTACCGGTCAACCGACAGTAAGGGCAATATTCTCAATGCCGTCCTCAGAAGCCGAAGGAATCTAGCCTCGGCACGCTCCTTCCTCAAAAGAGCTATTGAAGAGAACTAATAATCCAGCCTAAAGCCGAGCAAGAAATCGATATGCTTCGGCTTTTTTTGCTCATTGCGAGCTATCTTACATTTGGGTAAGCGTCCGGCCGAATTTGTGGCGTTTCGGGAACAATTCATTAGAAAAACCTTCCAGGAAACAAACAACATTTCCCAGCACGCAAATTTCGGAGGAAAAATGCAGCAACTGGCAGGCAATCAATATGTGATCACCCTGGACGACGATCCGATGGTTTCACGGATCATCGAAAAATCAATTTCATTGCGCTCATTGGCCTTCTCCACGCTCACCGAATTCACATCGCGTGTACCCACCATTGAGCCGCTTGCCGTTTTCGTTGACATTCATCTCGCAAACGACCAATCAGGACTCGATATTGTCCCGCAACTGCGTGCCCGCTGGCCCTATTGTCCAATCATTGTGATTACGGCCGACCCAGCCGACGACTTCCTGGTCGATGCATTCCGCAAAGGTGCCGACGATTTCCTGCTCAAGCCCATTAAACCCCGCGAAGTTCAAGCACGCTTCCAAACACGCCTTGCTCATCTTCAAGATCGAGCAGCCAAGAGCGCACTTCAGGCAGGGGATGTCAGCCTCGACACAGCGCACAGAGTGGTCACAGGACCTATCGGCCGACAATTTCTTGCACCGGTCGAAACCCTCCTCCTTGCTCAACTCATCAAGGCGAAGGGAACCGTGGTGCCCAAGGAGACTCTCAAACGTGAGGCATGGGGTCCTGTCAGAGTGAGTGACAATGCCTTCTACCGCAAACTTTTTGAATTGCGGAGAGCTCTTGAGGGCGTATCGAGCAATGTGAAAATACAATCCGTTTATGGTGCTGGTCTGAGTCTGGATGTGCAAACCAGTGTGACCCCCATGCTCAGCGCTCTGTGAAAGGGCGTTGACACTCCATGAACCTTAGTGAAACCACGATGCAGAAAACAGAATCTTCAATTTACCTTGATCTAGAACTACTGCGCGGTTTGGAAGAACTAGGCTCACCCGGAGCGGACAGTCTTGTTGCTGAACTCGCGCACATCTTCACAGATACAACACCAGTCATTCTCACCGAGTTGCGCATGGCAGCGAAAAACGACCAAGGAACTACTGCCAGCCGACTCGCCCACAGGCTCAAAGGCTCGGCAGCAAATATTGGAGCCAAGCATATGGCCGCGCTCTGTGCACAGCTAGAAAAATCAGCCTCAACCAACCCTACTAAAATCAACCAAGAGATTGTCGAGCGAATCATTGAAAGCTTCTCCGCCTCTGTGCACGATCTCCAACAACACATCACCACAGCTAGACAAAATTAATCCTTACCTTTTCAAGTAAATCTGCAGTTACAACACTCCATTTTTTTCTGTTACTTTAAAAATAGTCCCACACCACGGTGTTCAATTAACGGAATACATCCCATGAGATGTTTTGATTCCTCATGAACAACGTCCCGCCTTGCCAACCTGCCAAATCAGGAGGAGACTTCTCACAATTTGAAGGTCTCCTCCCTCGCCCGTAAGTTTTAAAAAGCGCAGGAGGTCAATGATGAACCCGTCTCAGTTCACATTCAGTGTCCTCAATCTGGCATTATTTGCTCTCACAACAGCCAGCATCGCTTGGGCAGATGCGGAACAACCCAAACGTTCAGAATCCGAACTTGAGACAGATGAAATTGAGATGCGCTCGGCACTACCCCCGGAACGGGATGATTGTGAATGGGCATGGAAAGAGCTGGAGGTAGATGCAGCGCATCGTCTGCTGTTTGAAAATGGAAAAGCCTTGCCCGGTTCAGGCATAAAAATTGCGCACATCGACACGGGCGTCATTCCCTTTCCAGCTCTGCAGCGTTCCTCTGACTCCGGCAAAACCTCCGCGGGGCTTTACTATAGGGCTGAACCCGGCATTTCGGATACCATATTCAACTTCGTGCAGCCGCAATTGCCGCCTCTCGACAACAATAATAAAGGGCTGAATTTTGGACACGGCACCGAAACCGCAAGTCTGATTGTAGGCTCTCTTGCAACAACCAACATCACCGGATGGTCGTTGCGCGGACTTGCACCCTGGGCCAAACTTTATCCCATCAAAGTCACAGACAGTGTCGTCATGGTGGGAAACATTTCAACCCGAGGAACAGCTGATCTTTCCAACCTCGCAGCAGGGATTGAAAAGGCAACGCAAATGGGCGCGCACGTGATCACCATCAGTCTCGGGGCGATCTTCGATTCCCAGAACATCATCCGCAAATCTATAGATTCAGCTCTGGATGCAGGTAGCATTGTCATTGCCGCCGCAGGACAAACCATTCCGATGGATGTGATCCCACTTCCAGCAAAGTTGCCCGGTGTGGTCGCAGTGACCGCCTCGACTCGTTCTCGGAATCACTGGGAATCAGCATTTAGCGGTAAAAACATTGCATGGGCCGCGCCAGGCGAAAATGTCTGCCACCTGGGAATTCAGGAAAGACGCACGACAGTTCTCCAAAACCCGAATGCACAATCATTTCAGCTTAGAACGCGCGGCGGCGCGGACATGACGGTCGAGGGCCTTGTGCGCATGTCGAGCGGGACAAGTTACTCCACGGCTTTCACTGCTGGAGCGGCCACGCTCTGGCTGCAACATCACAATCCAGCTTTGCTTGCACAGCGTTATGGTCAAAAAAACATCAGTCGTCTATTCCTTGCTGTTGCGAAAAACTTTGCCACGGATGTTCCTCCAGGATGGAATACACAACGCCATGGTTCTGGAATCCTCAATGTTCGCAAGCTTCTGCAGGCTCCTTTGCCGTGTTCGGCCTCGGATAGCGACACCCACTGCGCTGTCAAGCTCTCTCGCTTTCTGACAACAGCATCAAGATGACGCTCCAATAATGTTGTCCGGACAGATTTACGGGTACACTCCCCGACAAAATCAAGCTCCGGAGTTGCTCCTATGGTTGCTCTTTGTTTTTATTTCCAAGTGCATCAGCCGTATCGCTTGCGTCAGGTCAGAGTCGACGAACACACCTCGACAGAGCATCTTTTTAGTGACGAGAAGAACCGCAGTGTTTTTCATAAAGTTGCAGAAAAATGCTATTGGCCAATGGGAAAACTACTCGAACATCTTCTTCTGAAGTACCCAAATGATTTTCGTGTTTCATTTTCTTTCAGCGGAACATTTTTGAGCCAATGCAAAGAATACGACCCCCATCTTTACGCGCTCTACACTTTTCTGGGACAACTTCCGAACGCACACATCATCTGCGAAACATCTCACCACTCCCTAGCCGCGCTGCGCTCGGCAGATGAATTCCGCAGCCAAGTTGGCGAACAGCTCAACACGCTCAAAACCTTGTTCAACAAAAGCCCCCGCGTCTTTCGCAACACCGAGTTGATATACTCCGATGCCATCGGCAGCCTTGTGTCTGAACTTGGATTCGAAGGATGTTTGCTCGAGGGGTGGGATCCCTGGCTGCCCCAGGGCTGGAACGCTCATCATATCTTCCGGCACCCCACTCAAAATTCTCTTAAGCTGCTGCCGAAGAGCTACAAACTCTCCGACGACATGGCATTTCGTTTCTCGGATCGAAACTGGGCAAGCTGGCCACTCACGGCTGATCGCTATGTGAATTGGCTGGAATCACTTCTCGATGGCCAACACGAATTCATTGGTCTCTTTATGGACTACGAAACGTTCGGTGAGCACCAGTGGGCTGATTCCGGAATTTTCCACTTCTTTGAAGATCTCATTCATAGAGTCGTGTCTCATCCGCGCATGCATTTCGTGGGTGTGGAGGAGGCTCTCCACCTTGAAGCACGCAGTCCGATGGCCGTTCCAGTTCCCACCAGTTGGGCAGACACCGAACGCGACTTATCTGCTTGGCTAAGCAATCCCCTTCAGGAAGAAGCCCTCGACCGTGTTATGGCGCTCGAGCCACTGGTGCGCGCGATTGGTTCTACTGAACTGACAGAACAATGGAGAAAGCTCCAAACGAGCGACCACTTCTATTATATGTGCATCAAGTATTCGCACGATGGCGATGTGCATAAATATTTCAGCCCGTACGATTCTCCGTATGATGCTTACCTGGATCACCGCAGTGCGGTGGAAGCTTTTGAACGCGTCTGCCAAACCCTGCGTAAAGCGCAGTTGAACACGACTGCCACCAAGGCGACACAATCTGATTCAAGCCTAAATATTATCCCATCGGCAAACCGAGAGATTGCGGTTACTCTCTCCTGAGACGTGCGAGGACTCCTCCCGCGCGTCTTTTTCTGGAGGAGGCGCAGGTCATGAGAGCACCTACGACATCAATCTGGAATCTATGGCCCTATAACAACCCGTTTCTTTGTCTCAAGAGGAACGCTGTCAAATCGGCCCTGCTCGGTGTCACCTGTTTCATTTTTTTAGCTTGCTCACATGAAAAGCCGGAACAAAGTGCGAGAATATTCGAAGCGTGGGATGTCATTAATGAACCGACACGATTCGGACGCAACTACGAGGTACGCTTTCGTGAACTGCCGTTAGCAGGTGGTCTGAATCGCATTCCCTGGTCTGATTCCTACTGGGCTACACAAAGAGCAGGCATTGCCTTCCGCTGGATGAATCCCGTGGGAAGCCCTTTTGCATACCAGCTTCACTCACGTCAGACGTTGGCCGCCATGTCTCAAACAGAACTCGCAGCGCTCTCACCAGCCGAAAAATTAGATATCTTCGCAGGGCGCTTTGATTTTCCGACGGTGAAATCCGAACGCAAACGAACCTATCCAGGAGCTGCAGCTTGGGAAGGACTGTGTCACGGATGGGCTCCTGCAGCGCTTGAATTTACTGAACCCAAACCTGTGACTCTGAAAGGGCCCGGTGGCATTAAAGTTCCATTCGGCTCATCTGATGTAAAGGCTCTGTTAAGTTGGCACATGGCCACACGCAACACGCTTGCTGCTGTGGGGCTAGGGGCACGCTGCAACACATTTGGAGTCCTCGGACTCAATAGTCCGCCATGCCGTGATTCGAACGCAGGAGCATTTCACATCGTTTTGGCGAATCAACTTGGAATTCTTAGAGAGGGATTTATTGCAGATATCGCTCGCATGGGAGAGGTGTGGAACCAACCCATTTATCGTTTCAAAAGCCGCGAAATCGCACGTCAGGGCCCATCTCCTGGCTCAGCACCCGGAACGACAACAGAGATCTCAGTGGAAACTGAGATGCATTATGGAATGGAGGTAGAACCACACTGGAATGCGCTGGGTCAACTCGTCGAGCGCCCTGCTGTTGGCTCTGTCGTCTACAGATATCGACTAGAAGTGGACGCTCAGGGTCGGATCCGCGGTGGAGTTTGGCTCCAGGATGCGCGGCCCGATTTCATTTGGCTTCAGCAAAAAGGAGCGTTCACAGGCAGCGATGCAGCCATCGGAACAATCTACGAAGCCTCGATCCGATAAAAAGCAAAGGCAATGCGAGAAGCAGGGCCGTTGCATTGGCAGCCCCGCTGCGGGCGGCCAAACTGCCACAGAAAGGCCGTCGCGGTTGAAGCGGCAAATAGACACTCCCACCCACAGGCGGCAAAGCAGGAACGGTCTCCCCAGTGAAGGGCACGGGGGTGCGTGGAGTTTCCACAGGGGGTAAACTGCTCGGCTCACCCTCGCGAGAATCTGCAGTTTGGAGAACCGCGCTGATGGGAGGGCAACTCTCACCACTGGCGGGGGTGTTACTTGCAAAGAAATTACGTTGCACAAAGATGTTGGTCATAGGAGTGCGCACATCGCCAGCAGGCAATCCCTCTGAGGTCTCGAAATTACCTGCCGTAATGTACATAGCACAGGCGAGTTGATACAGCGTCGCAAATGCAGGAAGCAGGTCGATGGAATCCCACAGAACCTTGTCGATCCGGCGGTAACCGTCTCTCCATTCGGGCGAATTCTCGCGCATGCTCCAGATCACAGAACTCAGAAGAGCACCTTGCTCATACATTACAAATTCATCAGAGGGCGGAAAACGAGATTCTTCGAGTACCTCTGTTTTGTTTCCCTGACGCAACGACCCACCGAGATCAATAACACTCTCACCCAGAAAATTATTGCCGGTTATCGCGTACGTGAAATAATCAGCGAGGCCCTCCTGAATGATTCTCCCCTGCTTCGAAACACTCTTCTGTTTGATCGAACGAAACAGCACATGATGTGCAAATTCATGAATGTAGACGTCTGAATCTTTGGTCAGGTACCGCAGTGAGGTACCCTGATCGGTTTCTTCACCAATCCCTACAGCTATGTAAGGATTCGGGCTGTCGAGACTATGCGGTGGATCCTGATAAAAGGCCTGAGTATCAGCTGCACGAACAAAAATATCGATTGGTCCTTTGAGTCCAAATTCACCAAAGTAATCTTTCTGCGCTGTGCTCTGAATACCCTGATGCCATTTCATTGCACGATTGATTGAGTAATACGCGACCATCTCAGAATGTTCAGGTGTATCGAAACCATATCGATAAACACCACTGTTCGAACGTGCAAAATTTCCACACTTTCTGAAACTTCTAGCCGCACCCATGCAATTGAGCACACGAAACAACTTTGAACGCAAATAGGAAACATCAAGCAAATCGCTCAGCTCAATTTCCTCAAGACCAGTACTCGCTGATACAACCTTGTTTTCACGGTACAGCAAAGCTTTTGCAGTGAGATGCAGAGGTTGAATCTGCTCCTGGCCCCACTTCCCATCATGTTCCCGCATCCAGTAAATGCCAGACCGAGGGAGTTCGAGGCGCCACCAGCTTTCGAACTGTCTTTCGTGAAGAACGTAAACGGGCTCTGGGAGAGGAGTTTCCCAGCTCCCCAGCCAAAGCCGCTGCGCAAAAAAATCGCGCGCCTGCTCCGGATCGAAAGCAAAGCCCGCAGAAAGCGAAAGTGTGGTGAGATTTGTATCCCCATTCAGAGAATGACCTGCGAACCATTCCGGTGGTCGATCTTTTGAGACAGATGCTGTTTTAAAGGCGGTGTCGTGAATCCTCACACCATCCCACGTCCAGCTTCCTGTGCGCACGACAGAAAAGCCGGGTGCGATACCCATGACGGGCGATTCTACGTGCAGCATCGGCTGCAGACGCAACGCCTGGGAGTCTTGATCAGCAAGAAAAGACGGTGATGAGGCAAACAAGCTCGCAGCAGCCGCCTTCGACAACACGCCGTTCGTGAAAATCATGATCCCCCCTTCCATTCGAATCTATCCGAATCTGTCGAGGCAAACCCTGCAATTTTTTACCTTGCTGATTTCCCAGCAATTATAGAAAATTATTTCATGAAGCGAGAGTTTATCCGCATACAAAACAACTTGCGCAACACCTGGCAGCATCCGACAGAATTTGTGCTGCGGAACGTCATATGCATCGGTTGCATCGCATCTCTTTTTATGGGCTCTACTGCGTTTTCACAAAACCTCTCGAAAAAGAACATCCCCCAAAACACCAGCCTTGGAAAAATAGGTAAAGGCAAGCGTGACGTGCAGAAGAAAACCTGTCTTGTCCCGGTGAAAATCCGTGGCATGAGCGCCGGAGATCTCGCAGAAGTCATTGATGCGGCCCAAAATCGTGTTGCGATTGTCCGGCTTGAGCGCCTAGATCGACCACCAGGCCGTCTCGCGGCGCAGGTTATCGTTGGTGAGGAGAAATGTTCATCACTGAGCGGATATACAATCCGCCCGTTGTCATCCTTTCCAGCTGCGGGGTCAACCGCCCCCACTCCTGCCACCGACTCAATTGCAACAGTTGCAGCGCATTTCCTGGTGCATCAATTTGCGCTCCCCGGCCTCGCACTTAATAAATTTTTAAGCCCCGGATACACGCAACGCGGTTTTGCATTTCGTGGCTCTGGAACATTTCCGCGTCAGCCAATACGTTTGGGAAAGTTCGCACTGCAGGGAGCAGTGGGCGCGCTTTTTTCCAGCAGTGCAACAACTCCGGCCCTTGACCTTGTAAAAGACGGGAAGGTTATCGGAACACAGAAATTTGCAACCACCGCTTTGCACTTGCGAGCGGGAGCGCGTGCCTTAACTTCAGATTCGAGACTCTGGACAGAAGCTGGGGTCGTTCTGCTTGATAAGCTCTCTAGCAAATCCACTCTTGCAAAATCGAGTGCGGACGTTGATGCCTTGTTTCCTGTCATTCGTGAACTCAACGGACAAGGATTTGGCCTCTATGTAGAGCAGGGACTTGTTGTGGGAGACAACAACCGGCTGTCTTTTTCGGGAGCTTTGGGACTGGGAACAAAATTTAAAACGCCGGTTCTCGAAGATGGTGATTCCACCAACACGACTGAAAACTTCACAACCGAGGGACTTCCACTCTCTGCGGGTATTAATTTCAGTTTTCCAATCTGGCGCGGAGCATTTGCAGAAACCAATTTTGACTATGTTAACGTGAAGCTTGCTCTTCCGCTCATCAATGAGCAACAGAGCAAGTCACAAATTGAAAAATTGAGCTTTTCGGTCGGTGTAGGTTACAGATTCTGAGAACTTTCAGGCCACTTTCTGCACTGTGTGCGCATCGAGCTCACTGCCCTGCTCAGCACTTATCCCACGCACAGATGGCAAAAAGGAGTAACGCACCACAAAACATGGATGAGGCGCGCGTTCGTCGTACCAAATTTCACCGCCGACAGAGTGAACCAACTGTTGACAAATGGAGAGACCCAAACCCAGCCCTTGCCCCATTCGCTTGGTAGAAAAGAAAGGCTTGAACAGGCCGATTTGAACTCTTCTGCTGATTGGAGCACCGGCGTTCGAAACTGAAATTTCAACTCCTCCCCCGCGCTCGTTGATCTTCACGTCTATCCAACGCTTTGTTCCTTCAGGAAGCTCAGATACAGCATCAAAAGCGTTCTTTATTAGGTTCAAAAGAATCTGCGCATGGAGCGTGGTTCCTCCGGAGACCTCAATCAGAGGAACCTTGGTCGGCCAGCGGAACTCAACACCCTGAGACATTGTCCAAGCATCTGTTAGATTTCTAGTCAGTGCGAATACCTCTTCAAGCTGCACAAACCCTGGCTGAATCTGCGCATCTGAGCTGGCAAAATCTTTGAGTGCCTTCGAAAGACGGATCAGGTGTTGGAGCTGCACTTCTATATTATTCATGGATTTTTCAAGAGCCTTGTCGTCGAGATTGCGGCGGGCACGCTTCATCTCCTCAATCCGGAGCATCATGACAGACAATGGCTGGCTAATCTCATGAACGAACCTGGCCGACATCTCGCCCATGTTCTTGAGACGCTCATCATGCATTGAGTGCCCACTCTCACGCGGCGTGGGTGTGAGAAAGGGATCGGAAGATTCTGCAAGATCCTTGTTGGGATTCTGATACACGCCAGTGCGTGTTGCCGACCACCCCATGAAGGCAAAGCCCAAAACCAAAATAGAAGCCGAAAGGATCTCCCATTCCTCAGCACGAATTTTCCCAAACTGGAGAAGAACAAAATGGATGAAAGCACCTACAAGGCCACAACACAGAACATCCGCCCAAACACGAAGTCGCTCACTGCGCAGCAGCAGCAGGCAGAATAAAATCTCTGCCAGCAATAGAAATCCTGCGTAATGTATAGCGGAAAACGCGATCATCGGTACCGACACTCCCTGCTCTGCGCTCAAAAAGAATATCGACATCTGCGCCCGCCGCGACGCTGAAGATTTTTCAGCCCATCAGGGAACATGGCGACTTCCTGTGAGCACCAGAAAGCACAGAGTATCCTCGGGCAAATGGGAAGCCGTGCTCCATCTGCCGGCATGCAAATACCACCGCCCGGAGTTTTCTCCCTCCTCCTGACATCTAATTCTCTCTCCCTCAAATGAAGTCCAGTCCTCGGCGCCACGAGTTGCTTGCAACACCTCAATATCAAAGCCGACCCAACTGCGCTCACAACGCACACGACAAACAAATTCATCATCATGAGCGAGGAGCTCTCCCTGACCCATCCACATCGGACGTGTCGGACGCTGGACGGCAATAGGCTGCAACGTGGGCGGGCGTTTTGTCGGCGATGCAGTTGGGGATGGCCAAGGGAGAACATCGACTGCAGCGCTCACATTTCGGAACCCAAAGTAGAGGCCAAAGAAAAGCATCAAACACACAAACAATGAATTTTTTAAAAAACTGATTGTTTTTGTTTTTTTTAATCTTTTGAGTTGCATCTGAGGTTTCTCCATTTTGCAGGCTTATAACAACGTCATTGTGGCAAGGCATGGAGCAATTTTTTCCTTGTTCAAAGAATCCGGCATTCCGAACACCGCGTTGAGTTTGTGTTTGCAGGAGGGGTCAAGATGGTTCATCAGAGGCTTATATTGGCAACTACACTGGTGGTGTTCGGTGGAAGCTTTTTTGCATGCAAGCCCCGCTCATACAATCAAGGTAAGACCAAGGAACTTGTGGGCGGCGAGGAAGGCCAGGCTACCCTCTGCGCGATGATCCCTCCCGGTGTTGAAGGCGCAAATCCTAGCTCGAAATCCGGGCTAAGGGTTGCCTGTCCAGGACAATGCAACGGTGTGGATTACCGAAATAGAAAATTTTATATTCTCAATGAAGAAACCATTGCCGGATTTGAATACTCAATTGCGCTCAACACAGGACATGAACTCCGAAATCTTTTCATTATCGAAACAACCAATGGTGTCTTCAATGCTCTGCAGCAACTTTCGCTCGAAAACGAAAACGTTCAGAAATCGCTGCAACAATATGGCTTCGAAACTGCGAATGTTACAAAAATCAATATCCCGGCCGATGGCAAACTCTTGTTGCTTCCTGGAACAAAGGCATCGCTGTCGCAGGCAGGGCTTCTCGATGGTGGAACTCTCGACTGTGGTGGTCAGCCCATCGAGGGCTCAGTTGAAATCGAAGAGTTTAAACGGCAGAGCCTCGATGAGGTTAAGAGGTCAGCAGCCGCTCCGAAGTAATTCAGAAGTTTGTTTCCAACCCTGCAGCTACTGCAAAGGATGAGGCTGTTCCAAGGGTCACGTCGACACCACCCAAAGCATAAACCGAATCCATCAAAGGCCAACGTAGGAAGGATGCGCCGGTCAGGGCAAATCCGTACTTCACTGCATTCTGGCGCGACTTCTGCTCTTCCCCGACGAGCACTTGAGCAGCGACTCCTGCGTGGGTGGCTACATCCATGCCCTGCGACAGGCCGAGATCGAGAATCACTCGAGCCTGAGCACCGATCGATTGGAGCGACCAACTCTTGTCCGAGATAACATCGACCCCAGTGAATGAATTGTACGCCAATCCGGCTGTGAACTCCTTGGTCTTCACAAATCCCAGCGGTAGCTCAAAATCTGGAAGCACATGACCAGCAAAAATAGCCCCGCCCATACGGTCAGAGCTGAATTCGGACGAAACCTTCGCAGAGCGCGCAGCACCAAAGTTTGCGCGCATATTGTAAACCCATTCAATTGGATCCTTTGTCTTATTGTTTGCCGATACAGCCGCAGTTGCGGCCGCCGGCTCAGCCTGCGGAGTCGAGGGGGTTACGGCTGGTGTTGGAGGGTTCTCTGCTGATTCTGCAGAAGGAATCGGTGTTTTCTCGGCAGCAAAGCCCAACTGAACAGGCCATGCGAATGCAACAACACAAGTGACAATCAGCTGCTGTGTGCGTGCTTGCTGTTTCGAACTCAAGTACATCGCGAAAACCTCATTCAAAGACCAAAAATTAGATAAAATCAAAGTCCGGCAGACACGACCCAAACGCGCTGATTGTTCAGCCGATCAAAGAAAAGATTGGGTTCTATGTAGGTCGAGAATCGCAATTTGATAAAGGTTCTGAGCTCAAATCCGGCAGACCAGC
>JBILKM010000127.1:0-3000 GCA_044376695.1 Silvanigrellaceae bacterium | reverse complement strand
AGTGCTCGGCAGAGAGCTACGCGCTGCTTCTGTCCGCCCGAGAGCTCGTTCGGAAAACGCTTCGAGAGATCCTGAAGACCAAAGCGACTGAGCAGCGCCAAGGCCTTTTCCTCCCACTGTAGCTGGGTGCTCTCTTGCTCCGGCAGGAAGGTCGTCGGCAGTAGGATGTTTTCGAGAATTGTGAGCCGATTAACCAGCGCGAAATTTTGAAAAACAAAACCGAGGGCAGTGTTTCGTAGGCTTGCAAGCTGGGTATCATCGAGTGTTTCGAGTGGTCGCCCGAAAACTTGCTGGTGGCCGGAGGTTGGGCGTGCAAGCAGACCCAGCAGATTCAGAAGGGTTGATTTGCCCGAACCTGAGGGACCGATGATGGCAACAAATTCACCGGCTGTGATCGATAAATTGATATCCTGCAGCGCACTGAAGCGGCGTTCAGCGCTCTGGTATTCAAAGCCAACCTGGCTCAGCTGGAGAAGAGTTGTACTCATAGGCCTGCTGCCGAAGAGCTGTTGGGGGGAAGACTCCAAAGAGTGCTGAGGCCCATTTCTGCGCGCAGAAGATTCTCCTCGTTGGTGAGTGTTACAAGAATTTTTCTGTCGCGATCGAGCTCCTGTTGCGAGAGGATAACGCGGTCAAGAGAGATCTCTCCAGCTTCGAAGAGGCGCTGATTTTGTTCTCGGATCTTTGTGGTTGCCTCCACAAGCTTTGTGGTCACTTTCAAACGCTCAAGCACGATGCGCAATCGCTCGATCGAACTTGACAGAGAAAGTGAAACTTCGCGTTGCTCTCTCGTCTCGTTTTGTCTTGCTGTTAGGAGTCTCTGGCGCGCTTCCTCGACAGCTCCAAATGTGAGCGGAGGGTTCAACTGCAGTGTACCGCTGAGTGCAACCGACCACTGTTGGGACTTGTCAGCATTCGTTGTCGTGGAGGTTGCTGAACCTTTTGCATCGAGTTCCTTCGACTCAGTGAATCCGGCACTCGCATCGATGCTTGGGGCGAACCGCGTGAATCGAGCTCTGGATATATCTTGCTCTGCTATCTTCATTTCGGTTTGAGCAATGCGCCACGGAAGGCTCTGTGGAGCCTGCGTGTCAACAATTTGAGTTGTGGGAAGAGAGATCAGAGAGTCTGAGACGCGCAAAAGTGGTGCGAGAACCTTATTTTTTGAGAGTGGGTCATTGCGTGCACCGTATCTCAAAAAACTTGTCTGCGTGAGCTGAAGGAGATTGCTTTTATTTTTCTGCAACTCCTCGGAGGTTCTGAGAACCTCTCGCTCAGATTCCAAAAGATCGCGTTTACCGAGAAAACCACTGGCCTCTTTTCTCTGTGCAAGCCGATTGAGCTGTAGTGCCTGCTGGTGTGCCTCTTCCGAGAACGCAACGAGTTCCCTATAAAATTGAATTTGAATAGCATCGAGAATCCAATTTTTTGCTGTCGTCTTCCAGGCGAGTTGATGACGTAGCTGAGCGGCAGTCTCACTCAATTTCAACATCTCACCCTTCTTGAGATCCTGTCCTCCGGAGAACAGATTTTGCTTGATGTTAAAACCATATTGCAGGTTTGTTTGTGGAGCGGTGGAATTGATTTCGGCGCCGTTGGCGAAGAATTTTTGTTCGCTACGGTCTACAGTGCTTTGTAGCGCGAACACGGGTAGCCACCTTTGTTTCTGTGCATTGCGGCTCGCTTCTGATTCGAGCATGCGACCGTGTGTCGGGTCGGCCGAGCGGAAGTGTTGGTAAATGGAAGCAAGTTCTGCTTTCAGGGGAATGAGTTCGATCGGTAGATCATTAAGCTCTGTGGGCAGAGTGTTATCGATCGAGCTGCTTGCAGCAGCCGACGTCCATGCACTCATCAATTGAACAGAGGTAGAACACAAAAGAAGAAGAAATTTTAATTTCATATTTATCTCAATCTTGTTTGAGTGCATCTACAATTTGCAGTTCTGCTGCGCGGCGTGCAGGCCAGGTGCCGAAGACCAGGCCCGCACCAAGACTCACCAAAAGCGCTGACACGAGTGCAATGGGGTCGACCCCGAAGGTCAACGAGACCGCACGCGGAAGAACTGATTTAGCAATCTGTAAACCGAGTGAGCTGACAGCAATTCCGAACACGATTCCGAGCAGACCACTCAGAAAGCAGAGGCCGACCGATTCGAGAAGGAATTGTCTCCAGACATCACGGTCGCGTGCCCCGACTGCCTTACGTATGCCGATTTCCTGGATACGTTCGTGCACGTTGACAAGCATGATATTCATGACCCCAATGCCGCCTATCAGGGTGCAGAGGCCGCCAATAACCAGGGTCAGCCCCATGAGAATTCCCATCATCAGGTTGAATTTCTCTAGTTCTTGCTCGAATGAAAAATAGCGCAGCGGAAATTTGTTTCCTGTTCTGATCTTGAGTTTATTGACCACGTATTGTGCAAACCAGGTGGGATTCATGTCCTGATTCGGGACTGCAACAAACCGAGTGTTGTAAATCTCCGTGCCACCAGCAATGAGCGTAGAAGTTGGCACATAGAGAGAGCTATTGATTTCAGGATTGAAAAGAGAATCCTGTGGCTCCAGGGTGCCAATGATCTTGAGAATGCCCTCGAATTCACAGCCTCGAACACGAACGGTCTGCCCGATGATCAGATTGGGGCCAGCAGCTAGGTTGCGTGCAGTTTTGGGAAAGAGTTTGTCCACGGCATCACTTCCGAGGAGAGCGATGCGTGGCGCAGGAACTGCATCGAATTCATGGGGCAAAGGCATGCGCCCCGAAGCAATGTTCAATGCATTTTCTTTCACCTCGCGCAGGGAATTAATTCCTGTGAGGCTTCCTTGAAAATTTCCCTCGGGAGAGAGGATTGCGCACCCTTCGGCATCAACCGTTGGATCGAGTCGTCCATATTTGACAAGCTGCTGATTGATGCGTGGGAGATCCTCAGTGACGTGAAGTCCTTGCCAACGCGGAGCGCCAGTGCGCTCGGCCTGTCGCCAGTCAAAGCTTATAAAGGAC
>JBILKM010000009.1:0-71735 GCA_044376695.1 Silvanigrellaceae bacterium | reverse complement strand
ACCCTGCTTTTCTTTGATGGCAACCGGCCTCTCTCCCTTCCGGCTCCTTGGTGTGGGCTCCCTCAGCTGCTCGTCGTAAAGGGTGATGACCATCTCAAATCCATTTCAGCAAGCTCCGTAATTGCGAAGGTCGTGCGAGACCGCTGGATGGAAAATTATTCCGAATCTTTTCCGGAATTTGGCTTCGATGAAAATCGCGGTTACGGCACCGAAGCGCATCGCCAGGCGCTCTCCCGACTTGGGCCAACCCCCCTCCACCGCATCTCTTTCTTGAAAAATCTTTGCCCAGAGTTGTCTCCTTGACGGCAGCTTTCTCAATAAAATCCGCTTAATTCCGATGAATCAGGAGAGCGCCTGGGAAGGTAACACCGCCCAGTGCCTGAGCGGGAGGGCAACATTATGGCCAAAGGATCAGCGCACCAAGCACCGTCTGAGCTGTCCTACGAATTCTATCGGGAGATCGTTGAAGAACTCATGTCCCCGATCGAACCTTCGATGGACTCACACGTAAGATATGAATTGTATCTGAGCAAACTCGTTTATCTTGAGAATCTTCAGGAGCAATGTTTTCGAAGCGTGAATAGCCGCAGGGCTGGCGCAGCAAATACAACCGGCGATTCGTTCACCGCAGGGGATCTGAATACAATTCAGGAAGCGATCACCTCAACACATGCACACATGCGCGCAACCATTCTTGAAACATTGGATCAACGGCTCTCGCAAAGTCGACTTGGGAACGCAAGCGTATGAACGTCACGCTGCAGGACATGATCAACGCTTTTGAGCGCACATCACTCGATGAGCATCTCTACATGATACTGCGCTCAGAAGAGGAACTTGATGTCTGCGTGGAATTCAACCGCAACGATCAGTTTCGCTGTTGGTCATTTTATTTCCGCGATGCATCGGAAGAGTCAAAGCAGCGTTGTTCGAAAACCCATGCTGTGGAGGTCGCACGAGCCTTCAAGCTTAACGACTCTGCATTTACGAACGAACTCGCTCGCCATCTCCTGACCCAGGCTGCCTTTGCAGACCAATTTGTGAGAGAGGTTCAGGAACTTCTCGGGGTCGACGCAGTCCGTGAAAGTATAATGGGAACCCAGCTTTTCATGGATGCTCTCAAGGAAGCCGTTTCCTCAGCATTAGAGAGCGACGCTCACGAGCAAGAGGCCGAAGACGACCCCGAAGAGGCTCGGGACCCCGTCCCACCACCCTCCGGTCAGACCTTCAAGCTTAGGGTGATTAAGGGCACGTAATTAATCCCGTATTTTCAGCGTATTAATCTTGGGTTTTCCCGTTTGACCGCCCTGATTGCTGAGGCTATACCTTCGCCTGCCGTCACGTGCAGAGTAAAGGTTATCTCTATGTTTGATATCGTTTCCCAAGGCTTCAAAGACGCTGCTCTCAAACTCAAAGGCCAGACCCGACTCACCGAGGACAACATTTCGCCTGCCCTCGACACTGTGCGTCGGAGTCTCCTCGATGCCGACGTGGATTACGGTGTTGTCAAAAACTTTCTTGAAAATGTCCGTGGTCAGGCCCTCGGCTCCGTCGTGCACACCAAGGCCAAATCGGCTGAGATGAAGGTTTCCGCAGGGGATCACTTCATCAAACTTTGCCACGATGAATTGCTGAATCTTCTCGGGGGCGAGCAAACCGAGATCGTGCGCAACAGCAAAGGCCCAACAGTCATTTTGCTTGTCGGTCTGCAGGGTGCGGGTAAAACCACACACGCTGCGAAGCTCGCCAAACTTCTCAAAGAAACCCACAAAATGCGTCCGCTGCTGGTCGCCGCTGACGTTTATCGTCCAGCCGCGCGTGAACAGCTGAAAGTGCTCGGAGAACGCATCGACGTTCCTGTTTTCACACTCGACACCAACGACGCTGTCGAAATCGCTCGCAAAGGTCTTGAGCACGCGCGTCAGGAATGGCTCGACCTGGTTATCGTCGACACCGCCGGCCGCCTAGCGATCGACGAAACCTTGATGTCAGAAATCGAGAACATCAAGACGGCGATCCAACCTCAAAATGTTTTGCTCGTGATCGACGCGATGATCGGTCAAGACGCCGTGCGCACTGCCAGTGCATTCGATTCACGTGTCAATCTCACTGGCGTGATTCTCACAAAGCTCGATGGCGACACTCGTGGTGGTGCAGCGCTCTCTATCAAGAAGGTCACTGGAAAAAATATCCTCTTCACAGGAGTTGGAGAAAGCCTCGAAAGACTCGAGGAATTCCGACCTGAAGGTATGGCGACCCGTATTCTCGGTATGGGTGATGTTGTCGGACTCATGCAAGACTTCAGCAAAGCCATCGACGAAGATGAAGCTGCTCGCAGTGCCAACCGAATGATGGAAGGTCATTTCGACTTTGATGACTTCCTCGGAATGTTGCAGAGCATCCAAAAAATGGGGCCGCTGAAGGACATTATTTCCAAAACACCGCTCGCCGGACAACTCAACCAACAAGATCTTGAAAAAGTCGACGATCGCGAGATGGTTCGTATCGCAGCCATGGTTCACTCGATGACCAAGCAGGAGCGGGGTACACCTGAAATCCTTCTCCCCAAAACTCCCGAGGGACGTTCGCGACTGCAACGCATCGCTCGGGGATCCGGGCGCACTGAGAAAGACGTCAAGGATCTCATCGAACGCTTTATGCAGATGAAACAAATGATGAGCCTTTTCACAGGTGGGCTTGGCGGCGGGCTGCTGGGCAAAATCCCAGGATTGGGAGGTCTGAATCAGCTTGCCAACATGGCCAAAATGATGAAAGGGGGCGGCATGGGCGGATTTCCCGGAATGGGTGGCATGGGCGGAATGCCTGGCCTCGGTGGCCTGATGGGCGGAATGCCGGGAATGGGTGGTGGACGCACGGGCGGACTCTCCACACAAGATCTCGCTGAGATCAACCGCCAGCGAAAGAAGAAGAAAGAAGAGAAGAAGGCACGAGCAAAGAACCGCCGCTAAGCGCATGTTCTTACCGATGAAGGAACCGTTCCCATGTTCATAACACAGAGAATAGTGCAGCACCTCGACGGTACAGGCGGCGGCCAGGATGAAAATCCGTTCGCTAAATACATGCCGAAACCTCAGGTCACCTACCCAGACGTGGGAGCCGAGAACCAAAATTTTTTGAAGAAGGTCTACGTTCAAACTTGGGGCTGCCAAATGAACGTGGCCGACACCGAACGAATGCTGAGTCTGTTGGGCAAGTGCAATTACCGCCCGACCGAGACCGTCGACGAAGCCGACCTCATTCTTCTCAACACCTGCCATATCCGCGAAAAGGCGAGGCACAAGGTCGTTAGCCGCCTCGGCGAACTTAGGCCGCTCAAACAAAAAAATCCGGATCTTATTTTGGCCATTTCAGGATGTGTCGCTCAAGCGGAGTCGAAGCAGCTGGCAAAAGAAGTTCCTTTTGTCGACCTGATCATCGGCCCCGACCAAATCGAGCAGCTTCCTGCGCTCCTTGAAGATGTGGTGACACGTGTAGAGACAGCTAGAGAGCAACGCGCCTTCGGAGTGCATCAGCCTCTTGTAAATGCACAATTTATCAAGGAAGAAGGCTATAGTATTCCGGTCGACGTCATTCCACCCTACGTCGATGAGAACAAAAATGAAGTCAGCAAGTATGTAAACATCATTAAGGGCTGCAACAACTTCTGTACATTCTGCGTTGTGCCCTACACTCGTGGCCGAGAAAAGAGCCGCAAGGCTGAAGAGGTCATTGACGAGGTCAACTACTTCGTTGAGCGCGGTATTAAAGAAATCGTTTTGCTGGGTCAGAATGTAAATTCTTATGGGCTCGATTTTCTTCCCGAGCAACCACCAACAGGTGCTCAACTACCCGAGGGAGTCACGCTTCCTTTCGCAGACCTCCTTTACAAGGTGTCTGCAGTTGAAGGTGTAAAAAGAATTCGTTTCACCACATCGAATCCACACGATTTCACACCGTCGCTTGCACAAGCGTTCGCTGACCTACCCAAGCTCTGCAATGCATTTCACCTACCGGTGCAGTCTGGTTCCAACAAAATCCTCGAGCGCATGAATCGTCAGTACACAAGAGAAGAATATCTCGAAAGGGTCAGTTGGATTCGTGCAGTGCGTCCACAGATTGCCTTTAGCACCGACATTATTGTTGGATTCCCGGGCGAAACCGAAGAAGATTTCGAGGACACAATGAGCCTTGTGCGCGAAATGAAGTATGCTTTCATTTATGCGTTCAAGTATTCACTTCGCAAGGGAACTCCTGCAACCCGATTCCGCGACCAAATTCCTGAATCAGAAAAAGACCGGCGCCTACAGGCACTGCTTGCCCTTCAGCGCGCGGAAACCGAAAGACAAAATCTAGCAGAAATCGGCCAAACCCGCGAAGTCCTCGCTCTCTACAAAAACCCAAAAGAGGAGAACTCCTGGTACGGCAGAACCTATGAAGGCCGCCTGGTGAAAGTGGGAACGCCGCGTCATATTGTTGGTCTGACCGTGCCAGTCAGAATTACAGGCGCGAACCTCACGGCACTCGAAGGCCATCCGGAATGACCGTGCAGGTGGCCTATCAGACAGCTCGCCTCAAGCGGGCTGATCTGTCCCGCCAGAACGTACCTTTCCATGAATTCGTTCTCAGCCGGGATGCATCGCTGCTGAACTCTCAGCTTCAAAACGCATCAAAGATCGTTGAACTGCACCCTCTCACCCTCGAAGACTGTCGCAAAGGAAAACAGCGTTCCAAATTCGAAATCTATCCTGAATATCTGTTTGTTGTTCTGCATTATTTCGAACCAACATCAAATGCGATCGCCGAACTCCATGTTGTCCTCACGCACGAGAGTCTCATTTTTCTTGCAAACAGGCCGGCTCCTGAGGGTCAGAACTGGTACCACTTACTCAACCTCGAGCCAGAGCTGACCCTCGAGCAATGCATCCACAATATTTTCGATGTTTGCATCGACAGTGCGCTAGCACGAGCAGCCAATATCACCGACCTGATATACGAGGCTGAAACGCTTATTCTCGCAGAAAAATTTTCACCAGAAATTATCATCAAATTGAAGCGCAACGCATCGCATTTCAAGCGCTCAGTTAATGCCGTTTTTCCGGTGTTGAAGGAGTTACTCGAGCTTCTTGAACTCAACGAAGACAGCCAGTTGATGTTCA
Source organism: Silvanigrellaceae bacterium (assembly GCA_044376695.1). Taxonomy (GTDB): domain Bacteria; phylum Bdellovibrionota_B; class Oligoflexia; order Silvanigrellales; family Silvanigrellaceae; genus RFOM01. The sequence goes on along the minus strand of JBILKM010000009.1, from coordinate 66,579 downwards.
GAAATATCTTGGATCACCAAGAGAGACTGCGCGAGGAGACCGAAACCATTCACACCGAAGTTTTGGCTCTCTTCGACACCTACTGGGGTGCAATGAGTACCTCGACAAACAATCAGCTCAAACGTCTCACCATCATGGCCACCATAGTGTTTCCATTGGCCTTCTGGACGAGTTTCTTCGGCATGAACTTCGAGTTCCTGCCATTCAAAGAAACATGGTTTTTGGGACTAGCTTTGGCACTGATGTCAGGAAGCGTCCTCGCCGTCTTCATCTATCTCAAGCGGCAGGGTCTCATCCGTGGGGGCCTTCGTCTCAACAAGGTGGTTCAACAGAAGTTCAAATAGCTCGGGATCCTTGCGCTCATAGCGTTTGAGGAAGCGACTCACCTGTGATGGATTTTCTCGGCTTTTGAGAGCAATCAACCGCGCAGCCTTCTTCGATTGTCTTTCATCGAGAGTTCCCGCTTTCAATGCAAATGCAAATGCACTCATGCGCACCCAAAGCTTAGGATGACGCATATAAACGCCAAGTTTTGTTGGATTGTAACCGTTTTCCACGGGAGTCCAGCCCTCGATTTCTGCAAGCGCATCGAGCACGGCAGCGCCACTGCGCACACCTTCCTTTCCACTGCGAGTAATTCCTTCCTCCCAGAGGCGATCTTCCATCAGCTCTTCGCCCAGTAGGTCGAGATTGTCTCCCCCGCTCAAATCTAAGGTTTCATCTGCCAGGACTGCGCCGTTCTTACCGAGCTTTTGCGCCTTTGTTTGGTTTTTATCTAAAATCTCAGGCGAGAACTGATTCCCAGCAGGATCCTCGGCAGGCGCATCTTCGCTCCAAAAACTGTTCAGACCAGTGGTCAGTTTTTCGAGTGGGTCAATGCCGAACATGGTGCCGGCAAGGTAACCAAGCGCAGCGATTGCGCCGAGCGATGCCAGAGCCAGTTTCAGTGGATTTTCCTTTGCCATTGCCACACTCCTGGGCCAAACGATCCTGTTCAATTCCTTTTCGGCAAACATGTCGCCAGATTCGCAGAGATTTTTTTGACTGGACTGGGAAAATATGTAGACTTCGATTCGATCAAAGCGCTGAAAGACAACGGAGGAACACGTGAAAATTCTGGTTCTCGTCAAACATGTCCCGGACACGGAAACCAAGGTCAAACTCGCAGCGGGCGGTAAAAACCTTGACGATTCCGAATTCAAATACATGGTCAACCCCTACGACGAATTCGCGATCGAAGAAGCGGTGCGCACCCAGGAAAAACAAACAGGCGAAAGCGTTGTCGTTAGCCTCGGCCCGACACGGGTTCAGGAAGCCATGCGCAAAGCCATGGCCATGGGGATCGACCGTGGCGTCTGGATCAACACCGAAGGTCATGCCGGTGAACTGGATTCCTACTGCGTCGCAGCGGCGCTCGCAAAAGTCGTAGCTGAAGAGAAGCCAGACGTTATTTTCGTGGGCCAAAAAGCCATCGACGACGACTCCGCGCACGTTGGACCGATGCTCGCTGAGTTCTGCGGCATGCCGCATGTTCAGGTCGTCACGAAGGTCGAATGGCAGGACGGAGGCCAGACGGCTCGAGTTGAGCGCGAAGTTGAAGGCGGTATCATCGAAGTTTACGACGTAAAGGCACCTCTGGTGCTCGGTGCACACAAGAGCCTGAACGAGCCGCGCTTCCCACCTCTTCCAGGCATTATGAAGGCCAAGAAGAAGCCTCTTGCAGAAAAGAAACTCTCCGAAGTGCTGAGCGACGCGCCTCTGACAACCGTGCGGGGCTACGCGCTGCCCTCCGAAAAAACACCAGGAAAGGTGTTCAAAGGAGAGCCGCTGCCCGAAATGGTTAAGAAAGTGGTTGGCCTGTTGCGCAGTGAAGCCAAAGTCATCTGAAAACGACGCTGAAGAGGGAGATAAGAACCATGAATATTCTCGTTTACGCAGAAGTGCGCAACGGCAAACTAAAATCCACTGCAGGCGAACTTTTGACCGAAGCCCGCAAACTCACCGGCGGCAAGACAGATTCCATCCACGCAGTGCTCCTGGGTGAAGGCTGCGCTGCACACGCCAAAACTCTCGCGAGCTATGGTGCAAGCAAAGTGTTTGTTGTCGACCACGCCACAACAAACACCTATCAGTGTGAACCTCACATCCAAACGATTTCACAGCTTATCCAGAAGAACTCATACAAAATTGTACTGGGTGCAGCTTCGCCTACAGGACGCGACTTCTTCCCGCGTCTTGCAGCGCGCCACAAGGCAGGAATGCTCACCGATGTGATTTCGATAGGACTCGATGGTGACAAGGTTGTCGCGCGTCGTCCGATGTACGCGGGCAAATGCATCGCTGAAGTAGCAAGCCAAACAGCTGTAACATTCGTCACAATTCGCCCGAACGTTATTCCCGCTGAAGTTCTGAGTGCAACCGCAGAAGCCAGTGTTGAAAACTTCCAGCCGAATATCGACAACGCCGCTATCAAGTCAAAGATTGTAGAAGTGCGTAAAGGCAAGTCAGAAAAACCCGATCTCACCGAAGCCAGCCTGATCATTTCGGGTGGGCGTGCGATGGGCAACGCTGACAACTTCAAAATCCTCCACGAGCTTGCCGACGTTGTGGGAGCAACCGTGGGAGCCTCGCGCGCAGCAGTCGATTCTGGATATGCACCTCATGACATGCAGGTTGGTCAAACGGGCAAAACCGTCAACCCGAATCTGTACATCGCTTTCGGAATCTCTGGCTCTATTCAACATCTCGCAGGAATGCGCACTTCAAAGATCATCGTGGCCGTTAACACCGACCCCGATGCACCGATCTTCCAGAAAGCCGACTATGGTATTGTCGCGGATCTGTTCCAGGCAGTTCCACTCTTCAAGGAAGAATTGAAGAAAATCGTCGAGCACAGCTGAAAAAGAACAGTGTGCAAACGAAAAAAGGCCCGCACCTTACAGAGGCGCGGGCCTTTTTTGTGCTCAAGGCTGTCTGCCTTTCAGCTCATCTCTGATTACACACTTCAGGAGTCGCCGCAGTCACCTTCTGACACTGAAGACCGCCCAGATCGACGCTCGCAGCTCCCACCACCTGAACGAAAAGATCGGATGATTCGAAAGTCTTTGCCAACGCATTGCCATCCTCATAGCAAAGCATGTGCACGTTCTTTGATGCATCAGCACCCTGTGCCGAGAAGCAGCGCCAGCGCCACGCCTGGCTTCCTGGATTGTCCGTTGTTGATTCGAACTTGGTGTTGGATTTTTCAGTTGTCTCAACCTTGGCGCTGAGTTTGAAGGCTGAACTCCCCGTGCTTGGAAACAGGTTATCAACCCACACTTCAGAGGGGCGCGTGACTCCCGTACAAGGAGCTGAGATGGGTGATGCCGCACCCTGAACCTGTAACGTGAGGCAGTTGCTGTTGGCGGTTGGATTGAGCCAGTAGCTCACCTTCACCTTCTCGGCTGGAGGTGCCCCGACCGGTGCATTCGCAGGTGGAAGAATCGGACGGTCGCCCGTGACGTCACCACCGCCTGTCTGTCTTCCGGAGTCATCGGAAATGGGCTGATCAACAGGAGGTTTCGCGGGCGCTGGATTTACTCCCGAAGCGCGCTGAGGCGGATTCACACAGCTTTGAAGAAAAACCAGCGAGAGTGCCACTAAGGCTTCAACACGGAAAACAAGCTTCCCACTATTTCGCATTGAGCTGTGCTCCTTTTTTATCTTTGTTGGTCATTCTAAAAATTCTTTGTCTTCGGGATACATCCTCGAGCAGGTTTACGAGACAATCGTGCTGCATCGGCGTCAAATGCTCGATCGAGCACCCAATATTGTCGCCCTTTATAGAAATCCTTCGCAATCGCAGCGAAAGTTTCAGGAAGTCGCCATATTGAGGATGAAAGATGCCGAATTGATAAATCGGAATTTGCACGCGCAACTGCTCGTCGCGACGCATCGGCGTATCAGAGCGAACATCTAGACCCGCCCCTACTAAGCTTAGGTCTGCTAAAGTCGCGTCAACTTCCTCGAGGTTGTCGACCCGGGTTAACTTCACGGGCACGTCTATTGAAAAGCGTTTTGCAGCCCGAGCCTCAACCGCACCTGCCTTCTGAAGTTTGCGGTAGAGCTCCGCCGGATCAATGGGCGCGGCCACAAAATCGTCGAGCTCCTCGTAGAGTGACATTTTCTCGCGATAAGCATCGATCAGGGCCCGTTCGTTGTTCGTAATAAACAGAACGGTCACCTTTTTTCTTTCCTTGAGCTGTTTGGCAAGATCGACCAGATCTCCTTCGTTGTTCATGAGTGAATAATGAAGAACCACAACTTCAACATTCTTCACATTGAGAACTTTCAAGCCTTCATTGGGGTCATCGAGTCGAATCAAGATGTGGCTGTTTAGACCATGCTCAACAGCCTTTGAAATGACGCGCACTTCCTGCTCCGACATATAACGCGACTTCTGCAGCAGCAGCAAATACTTTTTGGTTCTCACCGAACCAGCAACTTTTTGCAGATAGCGTGATACGTCCATGAGCCTTACCATCCCCTCTCAAGGTTACCCGAAAAGGTTGACATGCGAGCAGATAAATTTTGCCGTGTGAGATCAGTTCAGCGCTTTGCCCAGGCTGAAGCCAAACGAGGTGCGTGCGGGATCGGTGAGTGCGCGGGCGATTTCAAAAGAAACGGCCTGATCTTTTGCTCCAAAGAGAGCTCCGTAGAGGCGAAATCCCATCAGGAGCGACTGTGCAACTCTTGCATCCACACTTGCGGTCGACTCAGCACGTAAACGATCGAAGGCGAACACGTGCGCTCCATAAAGCAGGGCATGCTGAAACAAAAGTGATTTTGCTACCGTGGCATTGAGATTCTGGGTCAAGGTATGACGCAATTCGCTCCTGACCAACGCATACTCTTTCGACATGTATTCAGCTGTTGGCCAGGCAGGCACAGACCGCAACCCAACATCGACCTCATTCTCGCTCGAACCATAAGATATCGTTTCAGACCAGGTCAGACGCGGAGCCAGACCCGTGTTGAAATTAAAAATCCACTCCTGAGCAGGGTCGGCCATTTTTTCATTCAGAGCTGCCAGACTCAACGGACGCCTGAGCCAGACCCTCAATCCCATTCCCTCTGGATAAAGAATACTTCCGCGCCCATTCTCAATAGCATAGGATGTTGCGATGTAAGTTGGTGGTGCCGATTGAACACGAGTTGTGCTCGCAAGAGTCAGCGAAGCGGAGGTCTCAGGCACCAGAGAAGGCAACCGAGAGCTGAACTGAAGGTCGACGTTGTTTTCCGAAAACTCCCTCCGGTAACCCAGCAAAAGTGCACGCCCCCATTCGTCGCCAAGCTGAGTGGTTTGCAACTGACTCCGCAAAACCAAATCTGTACGCCGCGAATCGTAATTCAAAGACAAAGCCTGCAGTACTGTGCGCAGCGGCCGTGGCCAAGTCAGGCGGTCTGAACTCACACTCGGGTGAGGAGCAACGACTCGTGCAGCCTTCACAGTCTCAGACAGATTCACACTTTCTTCATCCGAATCCTTGGCCGAAAGAACCAGCTCGTTCTCGCCCACCAGAACATCCACGACAGCAACTCTGAGATTCTCGCGTGGCAATTTTCTTCGGTTCGAGAAAAAAAACTCATGCGATGGTGGAGCATCGAGAACCTTACGCTTGATTTTTAAATTCCGCTTCTCTTCAACGATCTGAACATTCTCCTCAGGAAAAAAATCAGGAATAAGACCCGCACGCATTGGGGTTGAGCATTGCGGAACTGGCTTCATCCCTTTGAGGTACTCTTTAAAGCCTTGAATTGAGGATTTTCCCTGAGCGACGTCGGCTGCGAGCTGCTGCAGCGATTCATATGCGCCCGACTGCGAACAATTCCTCACGCGAGAAATAAGATCAGAACCGCTTAAAGGTGCAAAAAACTCGTGAAACACAGAGAAATCCAGATCGCCAGTGCGCTCCTCGGATCCCACAAATACGGAATTGTTCAAGAACGCGTTGCCCTGCTGGATGGCTCGAAAAAAGGGCAAGAAGTCGAGCTTGTTGGACAGTTCTTTAAGACTGTTCAATTTCGGAAAAGACGACTGCAGCCACAGTTCTGCAAGAATGCGGGCAACGACTTCATTTTCACCCTGAACCTCCCAATCAACCGCAGCACGATTCCTAGCCAATGAGAAGCGGAGAAAATCTCTCGAAAGCGCACGAAAAAGTGCTGCGCGGTGGTAGCCGGCCAACAATGGGCTCACATTTCCATAAGAAGAGTGCAACTGGATTTCGCCGACCTGCTCGATCACCAGCCGTTCGAGCAGAGAATTGCTGCGCAACAAAACCTGCCAAGAATTTCCTCCACTCTGCCTCTCTCTGCTCAGTGCCCCCTGGACTGCATCGTGGAACAGCTGCACACCAAGGAGAATCTCTTGTTCAATTTCCTCTCTTTGCTTCAAACTCCCTGTATCCAATGCAACATCGGTGATGCGAATCACATCCACAACCCGACCTTCAGGAACAAAATTTAGAGCGGGAGAGAGTCCAAAAAAGTCGACCACAGTTTCCCGACTTTCCGTTGTGCGGCATTCCGCACAAGACATCAGGAGCTTGCTTTTACCCGGCATAAAAACGATACGACTGGAGATTGGTCGCTGTCTAAGAATAGGGAATATTGGGCCAGAAAAATGTGCTGTGCCATCATTTTTAATTGAAAAATTACCTTCACCTGGACGGGGCTCAAAATCAAATCTGAGGCGCAGAAAAATACACTTCGCATCCGTTTTTTCAGCTAGATTAACCCGAAGATGTCTCTCTGAGTTATGCTTCTCGAAAGCTTTGCCGCTCCATTTGAGGGTCTCGACTGCATCAAAAAGGCTCTCTTGAGAGTCAGGACATATTTCAGAAGTGGATGCACTCAAGACCTCCCGCACGGAAAGCACGCCGAGGCCAACATCTGCAAAAGGCCATTCAATGGTGGGAGCTGCGGCCTTGAATTCGCGCTGCTCTCGCGTCAATCGCTGCTGCGTGGACTCAAGCAAATCACGGTTGGGAAGCATCCAAAAATCAACAGCGCGATCGCTCCCGGAAGATGTCGTTCCAGCAGAAGATGTGGAAACTGTTGCTAGCTCCAACTGGGGCAAAGCAACGTATTGAACTCCGATGAACTTTCTGGCTGCAGAATTCCAGGTCAGGCGAACCTGAGACAATGGTTCCTGCCCCTCTTGTGCCAAAGCCTGATTGGACGCACCGAGCAAAGCCAACAAGCTGAAGAGACAAATAAAATGCCTCTGCGAGCCCCAACGCGCCAACAACCAATTTGACCACAACCGCAGCAATCGCGTATCCATATCCCAGTTCTTTCCACTTCGAGGGACACACATGGAATTTCTCACCAATGAGGGAGTGTCGCGCACACTCGAGGGCGCAGCAAGCATTTCGCCTTTTGAGGAACTCAAAAAGCAGGTTGAGGCCATTCTCTTCGCGGCTGAGAACGCCATGGAAGTCAGCGACATCCGCAATGTTATCGGAGAAGTCTCACTTTCCGATGTTCGCCTCGCGTTGCGCGATTTGATGGCAGACTATCAGCCCCGATCCTTCTTTCTTTTTGAATGCGGCGGAAAGTACCAACTCCGCACTCGTCCCGAATACGCAGAGCTTGTAAAGAAACAGTTTGCGAGCAAACCGCGCAGCTTATCGAAATCAGCTCTCGAAACCTTAGCAATCGTTGCCTACCGCCAGCCTGTGACACGCAGCGAGGTCAATGCCATCCGCCAGGTTGACTCCTCATCGATCATGACAGCGCTGAAGGAAAAAGACATGATCGCCGTGGCCGGACAGCGCAAAGAGGTGGGCAGTCCGATGGAGTACAAGACCACCCAACGTTTTCTTGAGACATTCGGTCTTAAGTCTCTGGCAGATTTGCCATCGCTTCGGTCACTCCAGATGAAAGCCGAAGACCAGGAACAGATGGCTCAGGCACTGGCACGTCTTAATGGTGAGGCGCCGGAGGAACTGGAACTCAACGCACAAGACCTCTCCTTCCAAGACCCCGTTGATTCCTCCGAAGCCGAGGCCGTGGCCGTGGCTTCGACCGAGGTAGTTACCGAGACTGAGGCCGTGGCTGAGGCAGGGGTCGAGACTGCGGCCTTGGCTGCAGCCTGGGTTGAAGAAATTTCAACACTTTCCATTGAGCCAGAACTCACTGAAATTGCTAGCCCTGCAGAAAGCCAGCCAGAGGCCGAACTCTCCGAGCCCCTCCTCGAATCCTGAGGCCTTGGCAAGAGCGGTTCCTCCGCTTGCCTTTGTGGCCATTCTTTGGTTAAGCGAGAATCTTCGTTTTGTGTACTCAGCAAGGCCATTGCCGGTGGCAGCTCTGCAGCCTGGTCTTGCTTGGGGTTAATCCACGTAACCGGCAAGGAGATTTTCAAATGGCAGTTGACGTTCAACTGAAAGACCTGCTCGACGCAGGCGTTCACTTCGGTCACCAGGTTCGCCGCTGGAACCCAAAAATGCGCCCCTACATCTATGGTGAGCGCAACGGCATCCACATCATTGATCTCCAGAAAACCCAAAAGTTGTTCAAGAACGCTCTCACTGCAATTGAAAACACAGTTGCAGAAGGCGGCAACGTGCTTTTCGTTGCAACCAAGAAGCAAGCTCAGGACATCATCAAAGAAGAATCCGAACGCGCTGGCATCTTCCACGTTCACCACCGTTGGCTTGGCGGCATGCTCACCAACTTCGCAACCGTGAAGACGAGCATCACCAAACTGAAAAAAATCGAAAAGATGGCGACCGACGGCACGTACGACTCGATCACTAAGAAAGAAGTGGCTCTGAAAGAGCGTCTGCGCGTGAAGCTCGACCGTTCGCTCGGCGGCATCAAGAACATGAATGGCCTGCCCTCAATCATGGTCGTCATCGACGCCAAGAAAGAGTTCACTGCGATCGCTGAAGCAAACCGCCTCGGCATTCCGGTTGTTGCCATCACAGACACCAACTCCGATCCATCGGCAGTTGACTTCGTCATCCCTGGCAACGACGACAGCCTCAAGGCCATCAAACTTTACGCAACCCTGATTGCTGACGCGACAATCGCCGGTAAACAACGCCGCAAGAGCGACATCGTCCGTGAAGACTCCAACCTGAGCAGCGACACAGCGCGCGGACCGAAGGTCAAGCGCCTGCGTTCACGCGACGGTGAAGACGAAGGCGAAGGCGCTGCGAAGTAAGCAGCTCTCGCGTTTCCAGGGCAGCAAAACGTATCCTTTTTGAACTCAAAAAATCAGGAGAACTACAAATGGCAGTCGTAACCGCACAAATGGTGAAGGAACTCCGCGAATCGACAGGCGCAGGCATGACTGACTGCAAAAAAGCGCTCGACGAAGCTGCTGGCGACATGGAAGCAGCTCTCAAGGTTTTGCGTGAGCGCGGCCTCGCAGCAGCTGCTAAGAAATCTTCGCGCGCAGCCAGCGAGGGCGTTGTTGCTGCAGTCATCACGAACGACCTTGGCAAGGGCTATTTGGTTGAAGTGAACTGCGAAACCGACTTCGTGACACGTAACGAAGAGTTCCAGGCTTTCGTAGCAAACCTCCAGAACATCATCGTCAAGAACAACCCAACGACCCTCGAAGCACTCACAGCTGCGGGCTACACCACGGGCGGAACGGTTGCTGAAGCCACCACGAACCTCGTAGCCAAAATCGGCGAGAACATCACAGTGCGTCGTTTTGCGTCCCTCGGCGCCGGTAGCAACCTGGTTGCTTCCTACGTGCACGGCGGCGGAAAAGTAGGCGTTCTGGTTGAGCTCGTTGCTGAAGGCCTCACAGCTCAGCGCAGCAACCCTGCACTCAGCGAAATCGCGAAAGACGTGGCCCTCCAGGTTGCAGCGATGAAGCCTCTCTACACCAACCGCGAAGCAGTTCCAGCTGACGTCGTGAAGTCTGAGAGCGAAGTGTTCTGGACCCAGTACAAGAACCAAGGCAAACCCGAAGCTGCTCTTCCTAAGATCGTTTCGAGCCGCATGGACACCTGGCACAAGGAAAACTGCCTGACCGAACAAATGTTCGTGAAGGATGACAGCAAAACCGTTGCTGCTTACGTTGCAGATGCTGGTAAACAGGCGGGCGTTGCTGGTCTCAAGGTTGCGAATTTTGTCCGCCTCGAGCTCGGCCAGGGCGTTGAGAAGAAGTCGGGCGACTTTGCCGCTGAAGTGGCACAACAGATTGCTGCAAGCAGCAAGAACTGATTGTTCTATGCCTGCTTGATTTGCAAAAGGCCCCGGGGAACAATACCCCGGGGCCTTTTTTTTGGGGCCAAACTTCACCGCAAACAAAAGCATGCTTCATAAAGCTGTGGCGTATGAGACCTCCCATGAAAAGAAACGTGCTGAAATATTGGATTATCCCTGGCCTGTCGATCCTCTCGCTGGCTCAGTTCTCGGCATGCAAGAGCAACAGCTCTGCTGATTGGACTGAGGCCGATGTGCAGGAATTGCAACAGCGCTGGGAGCCTGAGTCTGTACCACCCCTCAGAGTTCTGGCTTCTGTTAAGAAACTCGAAAACGATGTGGCCCTCAGAATCTTCGATGCATGGGCAAAAAAGATTCTTGAAACGCAGCGCAGCAATCCCAAATCCCCGCTCAACCAACTGCGTTTGATGTTCAATCCTGATCACCTCGCAGTCATGAACATCGAAACAGCCATGACACTGGCACGCACAGAAGGCTCTGGCACGCACGGAGTGCTTGCGCGCGAAAGAAAGCCACAAGATTTCCTCTACCATGCAATCTGGAGTCGTATTGCTGATGCTGCGGCACTGGCAAAGTACTCAAAAGCATCACGCCACATGAAGCACTACCTCGGTAATTCAGGCAAACCACTGCGCTATTCACACAACGACTCTTTGAATTTGTTGAGCGCAGCGGGGCAGTCTGAAACTGCGACCTCTCCCGATCCTGTCGGTATCCAGATTGAATCTGAGGCGCTCAAAGTTGAAATGAAAAAACGAGGGCAACAGATCTCTGACAATGAGGGTGGCAAACTTGCAGCGATGACCCGCAGTGAAAGAGCGTATCATCTCGCCCGTCTCAATATTTTCATTTCACTCGCGCAGACTGTTCAATCAAAAAATCTGAATCTCAAATCGGAATCAGGGACTTTCGCATCGCTGCTTAGAAATAAAAAAATTCCAGCAACCTTTGACCTCACGCAGGGCATCTGGCGCACCCACCGCCCGATGGGTCGAGCATGGTTGTTGGTTTCCTCACCAGCTCAAAGCGATATGTACTACGCAATGGGTAGTTTCACTGTGACACACACTGCCGCGCCGATTGATCTACGGGTTGAGGACAACTTACTCAAAATTAGGTTCTCGCAGTGGAAGTCTATTTTCGATCGCTACAATTGGGACTCAGGTAAGTTTGTTACTCTTCTCAGTGGCTGGTGTTGGAAAACACAATCAGATCATTGTTTCAATATTGAAGAGCTGCTGACCATTCAGGTCAGTGACAAATCCCTCTCGCGCCTCCACAAACTCGGCATCGCTCGAGAATTCGAAATTTTCGGACAAACCTCCGCTAAAACAGTTTGGGACGGAGTGCCTCTTTCCGATTTGAGCAGCTCTGCGAAACTCAAATACTGGCAAGACCTCGCCCAAGTTATGTATCAGTGGCAATTCCCCGAACAGGACGCTTTGGAATAAAACCAACAAAAAACCGCCCTCTCGGGGCGGCTGTTAACAACATTCTTTCCGCAGGAAAGATTGCCATCAAGCTTACATCGAAAGAATTTCTTTCTCTTTGGCTGCGCAGAGTTCGTCGATTTTCTTCGTGTAGGTATCAGTCAGCTTTTGAATTTCATCGTTTGCGCGTTTTACTTCATCTTCAGACCATCCATGCTCCTTCTGGGAACTCTTGGCCTTGGTGTTGCCTTCCTGGCGGTGATGGCGAACAGCAACCTTGGATTCTTCGCCAATTTTCTTTACCTGCTTGGCGATATCCTTGCGGCGCTCTTCCGACAAAGCTGGAATCGGCACACGAATGATTTTGCCATCGTTGTTGGGAGTGTAGCCAAGACCGGAGGTCAGAATCGCCTTCTCGATGGCCGTGAGCTGGGATTTGTCGAACGGGTTGACCGTAATGAGACGCGGCTCGGGAGTTGCCAAAGTTGCAACCTGATTCAGGGGCACGCGTGAACCATACGATTCAACACGAACATCGTCGAGAAGATTGGTGGAGGCACGACCCGTGCGAATTTTGGTGAGATCGTCCTGCAGCGATTTGATGGATTTCTCCATCCCTTCTTTCACTTTTGCAATCAGGGTATTCTTGTCCATTTCAACTTCCTCAGGCTTTCAATTTTCGTTTGCCCCATTCGGGGCTTAATAATGTCAGCTTCGCGGGCTGTCCAGTTTAGAGGCCGAACTTGCTCTTCTTGAACTGTTTTTTCAGCTTCTTGACCTCGGTCCAAACAATCTCCGAGCTCTCGATGTTGGTTAGGCGCATTTCCACCTGATAAGTGACTGTTTTGTATCCGCCTGCCTCTGAGACGATGCTCGAAAGAGCTCCGACCAGGAAGAAATCCGCCGCGGCCTGTTTGCCGGGACCTTTGGCAGCATCAGCCTTTACGACTCCCGACTGTTGATACTTATACTCTTCGAGAATTTTGGTGCGTTGTGCACCATCGAGAAAACGCACTTTCCCGCTATTGATGAGCTCATTGCGCACTGCCTCAAAGATCGCCTTGGTGTCGATTTGCTCAGATGTGCGGTTTTCAAAATCGTCCACCAAGACAAATGGGCGTTTGCCCTGAAATTCACGGCTGTATTCAGTGAGCCAGCGTTTCGAAAGAGCGGAGCGAATCATTTCCTCGCCCACCAGGCGTGCGTCGGAGTCGTTCCATTTGTCGTCCACAATCTCGATTTTATCCGGGTCGGCGTAGTTGCCCTGGGTGGTCTGGCAAGCCGAGACGAGAGCAATAGACGCCAAAACGAAACCTGAAAACATGCGCTGGGCGAGATTTTGTGTCATAGAGTTCGACCTCTCCGGGTGGAAGCGTTTCTAGAGGAGAGGAGTATATCTGTTCGGATTCCGGGGGAGCAAGCCCACCGGCAGATTTCGGGGTATCGACATGCAAAGTGAAAAGTTTTTGTCCGTCGGTGAAGATGGCTCGTTCGATTTCCTGGTCATCGGCAGCGGAATCGCTGGTGCCACACTTGCTCTTAAACTTGCAGGCCTCGGACGTGTTGCGGTGGTCTGCAAAGAAACGGTCGGAGAAACCAATACCAGCTACGCTCAAGGGGGTATTGCAAGCGTTTTCGACCAACACGACAGCTACGAATCTCACACCCAAGACACAATCACGGCCGGCGCCGGTCTCTGCCATGAAGACGTGGTGCGCAGGGTCGTTGCGGCAGGGCCCAAGGCCATCAAAGAACTGATCGAACTCGGGGTGCAGTTCACCCCTTCCGACTCCAAAAGCCCAGATTTTGAATATCACCTGACCCGCGAAGGTGGGCACAGCGAACGACGCATCATTCATGCCGACGACATGACTGGCATGGCCGTTCAGACCGCCCTTACCAGGGCACTTCGCGAGCATCCCAGTATCAACATCTTCGAATTTCACACGTGTATCGACCTGATAGTGACCGACAAGGCGTGCCCCGATTTCTCCCGCAACCGCTGCCTTGGGGCATACGTTCTGGATGAACGCCAAAGAGAAGTGCGATCCTTTCTCGCGAAATGCACTTTTCTTGCCACCGGAGGCCACGGAAAACTTTATCTGTACACGTCGAACCCTGACATCGCCTCAGGTGACGGTGTAGCAATGGCATGGCGCGCAGGAGCACGAGTCGCCAACCTCGAATTCATGCAATTTCACCCCACTTGCCTTTACAGCGCTAAGGAAAAGAACTTTCTCATTACCGAAGCCATCCGTGGGGAGGGCGGTGTTCTTTTGTCCCGTAAAGGCGAGCGTTTCATGGAGCGGGTCGACCCACGCAAAGAGCTTGCACCAAGAGATATCGTTGCGCGCGCGATTGATGCAGAAATTAAAAGAACCGGCGAGCCATTTGTGCTTCTCGACATTTCTCATAAGCCCCCCGAATTCGTGCGGCAACACTTCCCGAACATCTACGCCACCTGTCTCGACCTTGGCCTCGATATCACTCGCGAACCAATCCCCGTGGTTCCCGCGGCACACTACAGCTGCGGCGGCGTGGTGACCGACGGTCGCGGTCGTACGGGCATAAAATCTCTCTGGGCCCTCGGAGAGGTCGCCTGCACAGGTCTGCATGGGGCGAATCGTTTAGCCTCGAATTCCCTGCTTGAGGGGCTCGCCTTTGCCGATTTCATTGCCCAGGATGTCAGTTCCATCTGGGGCGCAATTCGTGACCTACCCCTGCCGCGAGTTCCAAAATGGCAACTCGGCAAAGCGTGCGAGCCCGATGAAATGACGGTTGTGAGTCAGCTCTGGGATGAGATCCGTAGAACCATGTGGAACTACGTTGGTATCGTGCGCTCTGAAAAACGTCTTGCGCGCGCCGATGCGCGTATCCGACAGATTTCCCAAGAAATCGAGAACTACTATTGGGATGTTGTGCCGAGCCGTGCGCTCATTGAAGTGCGCAACCTTGCAGCAGTTGCATCATTGACGGTTCAATGCGCCCGCGCGCGGAAGGAGAGCCGGGGAATTCATTATTCTCTGGACTACCCACAAACCGACGAGAACAATTTTCGCAAAGATACAGTTCTCTGCTGAGCCTGCCCTTGACAGCACTTTGAGCCCGCTTAGCCTTTCGCAGGTCAAAGGATTGGGGTATGACGCCCCGCATAAAAGAAGCATCTCTTTGAATTTCTAGGGAGGCCCTATGGCTAAGTCGATTCGTCCACTGAATGACCGTATTCTCGTTCAACGCATTGAAGCCGAGCAGAAGACAGCTGGCGGAATTCTCATCCCCGACAATGCCAAAGAAAAACCCGCTGAAGGTAAAGTGCTGGCTGTGGGCAACGGCAAAATCCTCGAAGACGGCAGCCGCCGCTCTTTGGAAGTGAAAGTGGGCGACCGCATCCTGTTCGGCAAATGGAGCGGAACGGAAATCAAAATTGATGGCGTCGAGCAGCTTCTTCTGAAGGAAGAAGAAGTTCTGGCTATCATGGAAAACTGATCCGAGAACCGCACGCCGCAAGGCACCAACCACGATTCTGAATTTAAGAAGGAAATGTCACATGGCAGCCAAGATGATCAGCTTCAACGAATCTGCTCAAAAGAAGATTCTGTCTGGGGTGAACACCCTCGCCAACGCAGTGAAGGTGACCCTGGGACCAAAAGGTCGCAACGTTCTCATTGAAAAGTCCTTCGGTGCGCCGCTCATCACCAAAGATGGCGTAACCGTTGCAAAGGAAATCGAACTCGAAGACAAATTCGAGAACATGGGCGCACAGATGGTTAAGGAAGTCGCTTCCAAGACCAACGATGACAGCGGCGATGGAACGACAACTGCAACTGTGCTCGCACAAGCCATCTATCGCGAAGGCTTCAAGATGCTCGCAGCAGGACACAACCCAATGGAACTCAAGCGCGGCATCGACAAAGCATGCGCTGTCGTCATTGAAAGCCTCCGTAAGGTTGCACGCCCTGTGAAGAACAACAACGAGATCGCACAGGTTGCTACTATCTCCGCCAACAACGATCCAACCATCGGCAAAATGATCGCAGAAGCCATGGATCGCGTTGGCAAAGATGGCGTCATTACGGTTGAAGAAGCCAAGGGAATCGACACCTATGTTGACGTGGTTGAAGGTATGCAATTCGACCGCGGTTACCTGTCGCCCTACTTCGTGACCGATCAAGAACGTCTCGAGGCGGTTCTCGATAACCCCTTCATTTTGCTCTTCGACAAGAAGATCTCCTCAATGAAGGACATGATTCCTCTGCTCGAGCAAATTGCACGCAGCGGTCGCCCATTGCTTATCATCGCTGAAGATGTTGAGGGCGAAGCGCTTGCAACTCTCGTGCTCAACCGTCTCTCTGGCAACCTGAAGATCTGCGCGGTCAAGGCACCTGGTTTCGGCGATCGCCGCAAATCAATGCTCGAAGACATCGCGATCCTCACGGGTGGTGCTGTCGTTTCTGAAGAAGTTGGCATGAAGCTCGAAACCACTGGCCTCGCAGAGCTTGGCCAGGCTGCCAAGATTGTTGTCGACAAAGACAACACCATCATCACAGGCGGTAAGGGAAGCGACGCAACCATCAAGGGCCGCGTGGCAGAAATTCGCGCTCAGCTCGAGAAAACCACATCCGACTACGACCGTGAAAAACTCCAAGAGCGCGTTGCAAAACTCGCAGGCGGCGTTGCGGTTATCCGTCTCGGCGCAGCAACCGAAATCGAGCTGAAAGAGAAAAAGGCTCGCGTCGAAGATGCCCTAAACGCAACCCGCGCTGCAGTGGCTGAAGGAATCGTTGCCGGCGGCGGCGTGGCACTGCTGAGAAGCTCGGTGGAACTCACCAAGCTCAAGGGCGACAACCCAGAGCAAAATGCAGGTATCGAACTGGTGCGCCGCGCTCTTGAAGAGCCAGTGCGCATCATCTCAACCAACGGTGGCTTCGAGTCGAGCGTTGTCGTTGACAGAATCCTCTCCAACAACAACGCAAGCTGGGGCTTCAATGCCCTGACCGAGAAGTACGAAGACCTTCTCGCAGCTGGCGTCATCGACCCTGTCAAGGTGACCCGTTGCGCTCTCCAGAACGCAAGTTCTGTTTCGAGCCTGCTGCTGACCACAGACGCCATGATCTCTGAGAAGCCCAAGAAGGAATCTGCAGGCACAGGAGCCGGTATGGGTGGAATGGGCGGCATGGGTGGCATGGGTGGAGGCATGGGCGACTTCGACATGTGAGGTCGACCAGCAGCATCCCAACCAAAAAGGCGGCCCACCCTGGGCTGCCTTTTTCATGCCCGCTCTATGCACGCCAACCATGAGCCAGGAATGATATGACGACTTCGTTGCTTTCCAGCAGTGCACACTCTTGGCTGAGCCGGGTGACCTTCGGCCTAAATGAAAATCTTGTCCAGGCGTTCGTGGCGCTCGGCAAAGACGACACAGAACGCTGGAAGAAGTTTGTCGACGAGCAGCTCTCTTCGCCAAATTTCAAAGATGACAACCTCGAAAAGAAAATCGCGTCTCTGGAACTGAAGGTTCTTGATAAGCCACTCAACCAGATTTGGAGTGAGCACACCCTTCCTGCACGCACGATGAAACAAAATGCGCCTGAAAAAAATCCAACAACAAAACAAGACAACAAGGCCACACGCAGAGAGCGGCGTGACCTTGCGCTAGAACCTGTCCTAGCCCTCGAGGCTGCCACGTGGATCCGTATCGTTCACTCGCGCTGGCAGATTCGAGAAAAAATGGTTGAATTCTGGCACGATCATTTCAACATTTTTGGTTTCGAACAGAGAACTGCACCAGGAATCCTTGCACTGAACCGCGATGTAGTGCGGCCGCTCGCACTGGGCAACTTCAGGACTCTCCTCGGTCAGATGTGCCGCAATCCCGCCATGCTTTACTATCTCGACAACGCTTATAACCAGAGCGGAAATCCAAACGAGAATTTCGCTCGCGAGCTTTTTGAGTTGCACACACTCGGCGCAGAGAATTATCTCGGCACCATCGATCGAGAAAGCGTGACCAAAGATCGCGATGGATTCGTCGCAGGATATGTGGACGGTGATGTCTATGAAGCAGCACGGGCTTTCACCGGCTGGCGAGTCTCGGATGGCGGTTTCGGACTCGACAAAAACACGGGCGAATTTTTCTACCACGAACCATGGCACGATCGATTTCAGAAAGTTGTACTCGGACAAAAAATTCCCGAACACCAAGCTCCCCTGAAAGACGGCGAGGATGTGCTTAATGCACTCGCTGCGCATCCTGGGAGTGCACGACACATGATGCGCAAACTCTGTCGTCGATTCGTATCTGACACACCGTCCGAATCCTTCGTGAATCGGCTGGCTGAATTCTGGCTGGCCCGCAAAGATTCACCCACACAAATTAGAGACACACTCACTCAACTCCTTCACTCACCGGAATTTCTCGAAAGCAAGGAACCCAAATTCAAGCGCCCTGTCGATTACTTCGCGAGCCTGTTGCGAATTCTAAGCTCCGATTTTTCGCCCTCTGAAAAATTTATACAAGCGACGCAAAAGAGCGGGCAGCGTCTTTTCGGCTGGAAAACCCCCGATGGCCCTCCGGACGTGGCTGCCCCCTGGCAATCTCCACAAAGCCTTCTCGACCGCTGGAAAACTGCTCAACAAATAATTCGACAGGAAATCCCCGGCTGCAGTTTCAAATTCGCCGATGCTCTCGAAGGCGCGATAATCTCACCCGAGAGCCTCGCAAAGACGCTGTCCCAGGCCATTCTGCTGCGCATTCCCGAGAAACAATTTCTTGAGACACTGACCTCCGTGGCTGCGGGTGGGCGACGCTCCGATACACCTCTGCCAAGCGAACTCCTCGAAGAACGCATACAGCTTGTCGCAGAGCTATGTGTCTTGAGCCCGGAATTTCAGGTGAGGTCGTGACATGAAAAACAGTTACACACGCAGAGATTTTCTTCTTGCCTCGAGCTCATTGGGTGTGAGTTTTTTTCTTCCGCGTATTGAAAACGGTTTGCAATCGCGAGCCTCTGCCAACCCCGTTGAGCGCACTCGGCAAGTTCTCGTTGTGGTGTTTTTGCGCGGGGGATTCGATGGTCTAGGTCTGGTTTGCCCGACCCAGGCTCCCGACCGAACGTTGTACGAAGCAGCGCGTCCCAACATTGGTCTGCCCCTGATCGGTAACGATGCTGCACTGCCACTCACGGAAGCTTTTGCTTTGAATGCAGCAGCAAAACCGTTGCTTCCCATTTTCCAGCAGAAGCAGTTGGGGTTTGTTCATGCTTGCGGACTCGCAACACCATCACGCAGTCACTTTGCAGCACAATCATTGGTCGATCTGGGCAGCACGAACCAGGGTGAGTTTAATTCCGGTTGGCTATCTCGATTCCTGAAGGCACATCCATGCAGAACAGCATCCATTGGTGCGCTCAAGCCTGCATCGCTTCTCGGCAGCGACGAACCTCTGGTACTGCCTCGGTTCAAAGGCCTCGGACTCGATGGCCCGCCAACTCAACAGAGAATGATGCGCACAGCGCTACGAAATATTTATGCGAACACTCAAGGCGATGCGCGTTATGGAATCGCAGCACTCAACATGCTCGATGAGATCGAAAATCTTGCGTTGCCTTCAATTGCAAAAAATCTCCCCGATCTGCCAACGGGCGAAATTCCACAGAAATTCATCCTTGCAGCTGAGCTCATCAAACACGACAAAAAACTCGGACTTGTGACCCTCGATATCGGAGGCTGGGACACTCACCGCCAGCAGGGAACCACGGGAGAAGGTTATTTTGCGAAGCAGCTGGCCACTCTCAGCAAAGCTTTGGCTGATTTTCACAGAGAGACACAAAGCACCACCGATGCTTGGGTTACGACCATTGTGTTCAGCGAGTTTGGTCGTCGACTTAAAGAAAATGCGAGTCGGGGTTCAGACCATGGTCATGGCAATGTGGTCATGCTGCTCGGATCGAAAGTGAAAGGTGGGCGATTCCATGGACAATGGCCGGGACTGAGCCATGACAAACTCTTTGGGCGCTCAGATCTGGCCACGACCAGCGATCTGCGCCAGGTGTTCTTTGAATTTTTAAGATTGCGCTCACCCCAACTGCAATTCACCGACGTCTTCGGCAAACCAACATTCAATGCTCAGCTGGAGCTCTTTCAGCGCGATTGAGACCTCGATTTGCCCCGTGGCGGTGTGCCTGACTTGCCGCGCCCTTGAGGTTTGGATTTGCCTTGCGCGTGTGACCTGGATTCTCCAGTGCGTGTTGGCCGACGTTGCGGACGTGAGTCTTGTGAACGTGCATGGGGTGCTTCACCCATTCTTTCAGACTGCTCACGGCGTGGACGCGGTGCATCGCTCGGCTTGCCCAGATTCTCACGGCGTGGACGCGGTGCATCGCTCGGCTTGCCCAGATTCTCACGGCGTGGACGCGGTGCATCGCTCGGCTTGCCCGGATTCTCACGGCGCGGACGCGACGTATCGCTGGGTTTACCCAGATTCTCGCGCCTTGGACGTGGTGCATCGCTCGGCTTACCCGGATTCTCTCGGCGTGGACGTGGCGCATCGCTCGGCTTGCCTGGATTCTCTCGGCGTGGACGCGGAACTGGGCGATCATTCTCTGGCTGGGCTTTTTCCGTGCGCGGAAATGGTCTGTCCTCTTCGGAGCGCGACTTGCGAACACGTGGCACCGGACGGTCGTCAGCGCTAGGATTACGTGTGACCCCGGATCGCTGTTTGCGTTTTTCAGCAGCCTCCGCTGAGCGTCGGGATGCTTCAAGAGCATACTCTTCATCGTTGAGTTTGAGCTGGCGCTTCATACGCCGTTTTGCCTGAGTTTCTTCGTCGAGGCTCACACGTGGAACCTTGTCACCCAAAGTGCGCAGCATATCGTTTTTGATTTGTTCCAGCTGTTCTTTGCCTGCTGCGTCGATAGGAATAATGGAACCCGGTTTCAAGGTCGCAGGCAAAAGAATTTCACCCATGCCGACACGCACCAGCCGAACCACTTTCAGGCCAATGGCCTCGGCCATACGCCGGATAAGCCGATTGCGCCCCTCCGTGACCACAATTTCGAGCCACTGACCACGTGTCGCACCCATGCGTTCTTTGCTACCCATCCGAACGCTCACCGCTTTGGCAAGACCGTCATCAAGCATGACGCCTGCTCTCAGCTTTTCAACATCTTCGATGGTCACACCATCCGAAACCAACACGGCGTAGCTCTTCTCAACAGAAAAGCGGGGATGGGTGAGAGCGTAGGCAAGATCGCCATCGTTGGTCAGCAGCAACAAACCTTCACTGCGGTAGTCGAGTCGGCCCACAGCTTGAACGTTCGGGGGAAGTGATTTTACTGCCGCCAAATCGAAAATCGTGCGACGCATTTTCGCATCAAAGCGGGTTGTCAGACACATATCTGGCTTATTGAGAACGTACACGACCTTGGGAAGTGTTTTGGTTCCAACCAATTTTCCATGAACATGGACTTTGTCATCACGGGAAATCCGGGTGCCGAGCTGGGTGACAGCTTTACCGTTGACTTTCACAGCACCCGAGGCAATCAGCTCATCAGCTTTGCGACGAGATGCGACGCCATTTTCTTGCAAAAACACATTCAGACGCACCCCGGTTAGGGCCTCAGGCTGTGGCTTCTTTGTGCGTTCGTTGCTCATGTGTTTCTCCCTCAACAAATCAATCACCTAATATCATAAACCAAAATGCTCTGCGGAACACAGGGCTCCACAGAGCATTTAAATGGCGGATCACGATGGAACGCATCGTGCGCAACTCAACCCATGAAAAGGCAGGACATCGGATCTTCGAAGAAGGTCTTCAGGGTCTTCAGGAACTCAGCGCCCTGTGCCCCGTCAATCACCCTGTGATCGCAGCTCAGGGTCACCTTCATACGCTGCTCAACCGAGACATCGCCATTTTCATCGACAACCGGCGTCGCCAGAGTTGTACCGACCGCCAGAATTGCAGCCTGGGGCGGATTGATGATGGCTGTGAACTCTTCAATGCCGCTCATTCCCAGGTTTGAAATAGTGAACGTACCACCGGAGTAATCGTCGGGCTGCAGTTTACCATCGCGCGCCAGCTTGATGAGCTCGCGGTTCTTCTGTGCAATCTGGACGAGGCTCAGTTTGTCAGAATGACGCACCACGGGGGTAACCAACCCTGCAGGCAGCGCCACCGCAACACCCATATGAACGGAGTTGTATTGCGCAATATAATCGCCCTGCCAGGAGGAATTGATGTTGGGGTGCTTGCGCAGTGCGCGCGACACCAAGAACACGATCAGATCGTTGACCGAGAACTTGTCGGACTCAGGCAGCTTGGCAATCGTGGCCTTGCGCCAGGCCAACAGCGGCCCCATGTTCAGGCTGATGGTGAGAAAGAAATGCGGCGCTGTGGTCGTGCTTTCGACCAGACGACGCGCAATGGTCTTGCGCATCATGCTAAGGCTGACTTTTTCCATTTCAGCCGCTGGTGCACCTACAAAACCGGCAACCGTAGCGGACGGAGCCTGTAGCCCACCGCCGAGATTCTCGACATCGCGGACAATAATGCGGCCGTTAGGGCCTGAGCCCTGAACCGAACGAAGATCAATACCCTTGTCAGCGGCCACACGCTTTGCCAGTGGACTGACACGAAGGCGATCCAGGGTTGGAGTAGCGGCGGTTGCCTGAGCGGCAGGTGCAGTGGCTGCCGCAGGTGCAGATGCCGCGGCCGGAGCTGCGGTTTTGGTTGCAGCCGCGCCGCCTTTTTTCTTGTTCAGATACTTGTCTACAGCTTCCTGCCAGTTTTCATCGGGCTTGCCGATAACTGCAATGGGGGCGTTCAGCTCGCAGGTTTGTTTGTCGCCAACGATGATCTTGATGAGAGTTCCTGATGCGGGAGACTCAAACTCCATTGTGGCTTTGTCGGTTTCAATTTCAACCACCGGAATTCCGGCAGTGACCTTTTCACCTTCTTTTTTCAACCAACGGGCGACAGCACCTTCTTTCATGGTGTCTGAGAGCTTGGGCATTTCCATTACAGTTGCCATAGCAGTAAGCCTCTTTCTCTGGATGCTGAAAAATTAACGGTAAAGTACTTTCTTGATCGTTGCGATTGTTCTCTCTTTGTTCGGCAGAACCTCATGCTCCAATGTCTCGTTATAGGGCATTGGAACAAAGTGGTTGTGCACGCGCGCAGGAGGAGCATCGAGGTCATCGAAACACTCAGTGACTGTGCGATCGACGATGTAGTTGCCGATAGTTGAGATACCCCAGCCTTCTTCGAGAACAACAAGTCTGTGAGTTTTACGCACAGATTCAAAAATCATATTTTCATCAAGCGGCTGCAAAGTGCGTGGATCGAGGACTTCAACCTCAATACCTTCCTGAGCCAATTCCTCAGCCACTTCCAACGCGAGGTAGACCATCTTATTCCAGGCCACAAGCGTGACATGTTCGCCCTTGCGTTTGATATCCCCGACGCCGATTGGAATGAGGTACTCGCCTTCAGGCACTTCGCCTTCCTTGCCATACATCATTTCGCTTTCGAGAAAGCAAACAGGGTTGTTGTTGCGGATTGCCGACTTCATGAGTCCCTTGGCATCAGCAGGAATCACAGTACTGATAACGATCATGCCAGGCACGTTCACGAGCATGTGATCAACACATTGCGAGTGCTGTGCGGAAAGCATGTGCGCTGCACCGTGCGGACCGCGGATGACCATCGGGATGGGGAACTGACCACCGCTCATGTAAAGCATTTTAGCAGCGTGGTTGATGATTTGGTCGAAGGCCTGAATCGCAAAGTTCCAGGTCATCATTTCAATGATGGGACGCATGCCGACCATCGCAGCACCAACACCGAGACCACAGAAACCTGCCTCGGAGATGGGAGAGTCGACAACACGCATTGGGCCGAACTGCTGTAGCATGCCTTTCGATACCTTATAGGCACCGTTGTATTCGCCCACTTCCTCACCCATCAGAAAGACTGTTGGGTCGCGCTCCATTTCTTCGGTCATCGCCTGGCGAAGAGCTTCTCTCAAACTGATGATTGCCATTTTTCGCAAACCTCTTTTTTCGATGAATCAATTCAAGGAGCCAACACGTGATCAAAGATCGTGTTGAGCTCGGGTTCGGGCGACTCTTCCGCAAAGGTGACAGAGTCTTCGACGATTTCGGAAATTTCTTCTTCCCACTTGTCGAAGTCATCGTCGGTCGCAACTTTCTGGGCAACCATGTGGTCACGCAGTGTTTGAAGACAGTCTTGCTGGCGTTCGCGTTCGACCTCTTCTTTGGAGCGGTAGGTTTGCGGATCGGACATGGAGTGCCCGCGGAAGCGGTAGGTCTGCATTTCAACCAGAATTGGTTTGCTGGTTTTGCGTGTCTCTTCGACAATTTCATACATCTGAGCATAGGTATTGAGGACGTTGCGTCCATCCACCACAGCCTGGCGCATGTTGTAGCCTTTGGCGCGATCGGCCAACACGTTCAATGAACATGTGCGCGAAATTGCCGTACCCATGCCGTAGAGGTTGTTCTCGATAATAAAGATGCAGGGGAGATCCCAGATGGCTGCCATGTTAAGCGCCTCATGGAACTGCCCTTGGTTGATAGCGGCATCGCCCATGAAACACAGAATGACGAGATCCTCTTTCATGGACTTAATTTTCCAGCCTACTCCAGCCGCCAGAGGAACCTGACCACCTACGATGCCATGGCCGCCCAGATACCGAAGTTTAGACGAAAACATGTGCATTGAACCGCCACGACCACTAGCGCAACCCGTGGCCTTGCCCAGCATTTCCGCCATGACTTCCCGGGGTGTCATGCCCAGGGTGATGGGTTGGACGTGGTCGCGGTAACCGCTGATCACGTAATCCTGTCCCTTACGAATGGCATTGAGGCTGCCCGTGGAGACCGCCTCCTGGCCGATATAGAGGTGACAGAAGCCACTGAACTTTTGCTGTACGTACAATTGGCCGCACCGCTCTTCGAAGCGACGGGCAAGCAGCATGTCTTTGTAAAACTCGACGAGCTGTGCGTTTGTTGGCGCTGGCATCGGCGTTTTTCCTATGTTTGTGGTCAATCCCTCGACCGCCCGGGTGCGAGGAACCGACACGCTATGCCAAATGCGCAGGGGCTGCAACTGAGTGTTTTAGAAGAACTGCAGCTTCATACAGAAGACAGATCCACCCGACTTGATGAACTCCTCGGTCGAGAGCTCCACCGCCTCAAAGCCAGCCGCCCGCAAACGTGCAACAGTCTGTTTGGAACCCGCTTGAAGAATCACGTTTTTGCCATCGGGACAGTGGGCATTGCAGGCAAACGCAGGGGAATCAGCCTCCGACAGGGGCACTTCAATAAGGTTGGGGAAAATTTTGTTCACGAGCTCCCAACCCTCCGGAGTGAAGGCGTCGCGACAGGCAAGCGCCGACTGGCTATCCAAAATGCTCAAGCAGGTATCAAGGTGATAGAATCGGGGGTTAGCCAGCTCGAAGACAATAACTGTCGCATCGACCAGTTCTGCCACTGTGTCATAAATGGCCTTGTGGGTTCGGTGACCGTATCCACCTAGGAGTACACGGTATCCCGGAAGCCAAAGGGCATCACCCATACCTTCGAACAACGTGGTCGTGCTGCGCTCAGGCAGGGCCACAGTCTTATAGCCCTCCCGTTGCAGGGCTGATGCAATTCCGGGAACCTCACGGTGACGGATCTCGTTGGCCATATTACTGAGAATCGCCTTGCGCTCACCGGTACGGGTTAAAAACGGGAGCGATTGGTTGGCACAAAACACCATGTCCGGAAGGCCATCGATAGGGTCGGCCTCAAAGACCTGGAGCCCTATATTACGATAGGCCGAGCGCAAAGCATCCCACTCCCGCATAGCCTTCGGTTTGTCGAGAAGATGCAGTGAACCGTCGGCCTTTCGCATGTGCGGATTGATAGGATTATCGACATGAAAATAGGTTGGCCTCACCATCAAAATACGACGCGCAACGGGCATCGTTGGCGTCGTTCTCACATCGAAATTCAACTCTTCCGGACTCTGAATTATTTTACGCATGTCTGTTTCTCCCTTCCCTTGCGGAAACAGCCAGCTTAACTTAGCCTCGGCGCAAGGAAAAGGCCTGACAAGACCACATCTGCGACACGGAGTATCCTGAGGCACATGGCCAACACGTTTGACCTGCACGACATCAAAATCAAAACTGAGCAGCGCTTTCATGCCAGCCAGAACTGCCTCTACAGCAATCAAATCGAACACCTGCACGCAGAGCTCCTGAGCCAACAGCGCTGCGGGTTTGTTTTGGTCGCAGGCCTCCACCCCGGCATCTACTCACGCGATCATCTCCTGGCTGTTCGCTTTCTACCCAAGTCCTGGACGCCGCACTTTAATGCGCGCAAACTCGACGATTCCACCCTCGAAAATCTCATCGAATCGGAACTCCAGGCCTTGCGCCAGCGCAAGAAAATGTTGGCCGCAGAAGCAAATGAAGCCTATCGCTGGGTGCATGGCGATGCCGATGGCCTGCCGGGGATAGTGGTCGACGACTACGGCGAGATCGTAGTGGTTCAGTCGAGCTCGCACGCCGGAGATTTCCTTTTGCCGAATCTGCTCAGTGCACTCGGAAGAGTCACTGACAAACCCATCTTTGAACGCAGCTCTGGCCAAATACGGGCCCTCGAAAAACTTCCCGAGAGAACCCGATGGGTGCGCGCCCCCGCACCCGGACAAAAGCAGGAAGAAGTTCACACCAGCCTTGCAAGTCTCTCCATGATATTTCGGCCTCAACGCTGCCAGAAAACCGGCCTCTTTCTCGACCAACGCGAAAATCTACTGCTGCTCAAGAAGATGCTACAATCTAAACAATCACGCACCATGCTGGATCTCTGCAGCTACGCGGGTGCCTGGTCTTGCGCCGCCGCGCAAGCAGGTGTTGTTGATTTTACAGCCGTCGACCAAGACAAAGACGCTCTTGAATTGTGTGAGCAGAACATCAAGAACAACGTCACAGGTTCAGCCTCATCCCCAAATATCCAACTGCTGCATGGCGATCTTTTCGAGATTCTCTCGAAGCTCAATCGCGAAGAAAAGAGTTTCGACGTCGTGGTGGCCGATCCACCTGCTTTCACCAAGTCATCAAAACACGTGCCGGAGGCACGCCGCGCCTATCAAAGACTTGCGAAACTCTCGTCGCGTCTTGTCTCTCCGAATGGCCTGCTCGTGGCCTGCAGTTGCTCGCGCCACATCGGTGAAGAAGATTTCTATGAAATTGTCAGCTCAGCTTTGATCGCCGACGACTGGGTCTATCTGGGCCGGGGCCGTCAGTCACCGGATCACACCGTGCTTGCGACCGACAAACACTCGCTCTATCTCAAGGCACTCTTTTTCGTGCGCCGCAGCTCGCTCGCGCATTTCTCACAAGCACAAGTCAACCGACGAGGTGAAAATCCTTGAAGACCAATGACGCGAAACATGTAGTCATTGACGCGCGGGTTGTGGTCGCAAACCAGAGCCACGGAATTGCGCGCTACACCGATGAGTTCGTGCGAAACCTGCGTAACATTCAAAGCCCCTTCCGGTTCACACTCTTCGTCACAAAAAGCTCACCGCTGCTCAAACAAAGCTGGCCCGATCACATTCAATTCCAAATTCTCAAAACGAGCTGGATCAGCTGGCTCGGACAGCTAGAACTGTTGTGGTACCTGCGTCGCATCAAACCCGACCTATTTCATTCACCCAGCTTTATCGTGCCATTCCTGAGCAGCGTGCCGCTCGTGACCACTATTCATGACCTCAACCACGTGGTTTTGTCGGAAAACTATTCGATCTTTCATCGCCTCTACTACAGCGTGCTGCTTGCGCGTAAAATCAAGCGAGCAAAGGCGGTCATTACTGTTTCACAGTTCTCGCAGCAGGAAATAATTAATTTCTTCCATACTCCGCGCGAACATGTTCGAGTCATCCACAACGGCATCAGCGAAAACTTTCAGAATCCGCCAACAACGCTGACCCCCGAGGTGCAACAGATACTTAAAAAGTACGAGCTCCCCGAAAAATATGTTTTGTCGATTGGCAACAGAAAGCCCCACAAAAACATCGCTCGGTTAGTTGAAGCCTGGTGCAAAAGCAGTGTGACACTGCCGCTCGTGTTGCTTTCTGACTTCGACCCGAGCCTTCTGAAAATTGCAGAGCAGCACCATAAAAAACATAACCTTCATTTCCTTCGCTTTATCCCAAACGATGTCCTGCCCGTGGTCTATGCGGGCGCAGAACTGTTTGTGTACCCCTCCATCTATGAGGGATTTGGATTTCCACCGCTTGAGGCCGCCGCATGCGGTGTTCCGGTCGTTGTATCCAACTGTTCTTCGCTACCCGAGGTAATGCGCGACTGCGCTCTTTACGTTGATCCATCAAACACTGAAGAAATCGCCCGGACACTCGAAAACGCGCTTGTGCGCTCGGATGAGCAGATGCTGCGTGTCCAGCGCGGTCGCGAACTCGCCAAGAGTTATTCATGGGCGAAAGCAGCAACAGAAACCCACTCGGTTTACTTGCGCGTCCTGCTGAATTCCTCAGCCGATGCACTCCCTCAAGCACACCCGGCACAATGGCAACAGGAGCCCGGGAATGGCTGAGCTCAAATTCGCGGATCCCAACCGAAAAACAATCGGCCTCAACGGCAGGTTTCTGGTGGCGCAACGGACGGGAGTGCAACGTTCAGCCTACCAGCTCTTTCGCACAGTCATCGACATGGGTACGCAATTTAATTTCGTTCTTTTCACAGGTGACAGCGAGATCTTCGCACCCGAATGGCAACGACCTAACGTACAATTGGTCACTAGTCCGCTTTCGCAGCGCACGGTGCTCCGCAATCACTATTGGGAGCAGGTCGAATTACCGAGGCTCGCCAAGAAATACAATGTCGATCTTCTTCATAGCCCTGCGAACCTTGCTCCGATTGCCTTTCGCGGTAAGAGCATCGTCAACATCCACGACCTCTGCTTTCTCGTTCAACCTGCCTGGTTCTCGTTTAGCTTCCGCTCGATCTACAGGTGGCTTGTACCTCAGGTTGCGCGCAATAGTTCACTGGTCGTCACCAACTCCAACTACTCAAAAAACGATATTCTGAGCCTGCTTAAGCTCAATATCGAGAAGATTCGCCTGACCTATTGGTCGGTCGATCCGATTTTCCGCCAGTTCCGCAGACCATACGACTCCCGCGACGATCGTATCATTTTCGTTGGGTCGCTCGAGCCGCGCAAAAACCTGAGAGGACTCCTGAAGGGTTTTTCTATTTTTAAACAACGCAATCCGGGCTGTAAGACCCGTCTGACGGTGGTGGGGTGTGAAAATCCTCTATTTGCTGACGCGGGTATCAATACGACCGACGTGAGCAACGATGTCGAATTCCTGGGCTACATTTCCGACCGCGAACTTGCAGAACTGTTCGCAAGCTCCAGGGCGCTTGTCTATCCCTCTTTTTATGAGGGATTTGGTTTCCCTCCGCTGGAAGCAATGGCCGCGGGCACCCCAGTGGTCACGAGCCAGACCTCGAGCCTGCCTGAGGTCGTCGGCGATGCCGCACTGCTGGTCGATCCCTTCTCACCCCAAGATATCGCTGAGAAAATTGAAACTGCCCTCAGGCCCGAGGTCGCGCTCAAGCTGATTGAAAAGGGCTATGACCAGGTGCAGCGCTTCAGTTGGCAGCAGGTAGGCGAGCACATGCTCAACATCTACTCAGAGATTCTCGCCCAAGACTCCTGATTTCCCGACACAATTCCTCCACAAATGTTTGCTTGTTTTCCGCCCTGTCGCGGGGTATGGGTTTGCCAGACTTTTCGAGGGCCTTATGAGCAGCAATCAAAAAATCCGTAATATCGCTATCATCGCACACGTTGACCACGGCAAAACCACCTTGGTTGATGGTCTGCTTCAACAGGCTGGTACATTCCAGGCTCACCAGACGGTCGCCGAGCGCGTCATGGACAGCATGGATCTCGAACGTGAGCGCGGCATCACGATTGCGGCCAAGAACGCCTCGATGGTTTACAAAGACACCCGCATCAACATCGTCGACACGCCCGGACACGCCGACTTCGGAGCAGAAGTCGAGCGCACTCTGATGATGGTCGACGGCGCTATCCTTCTCGTGGATGCAGCCGAAGGCTGCCTCCCACAGACCCGCTTTGTGTTGCAAAAGGCTTTGCAACGCCACCTTTCGATGATCGTTGTTGTCAACAAGGTCGACCGTCCTGACGCACGCGTCGAAGAGGTTGTTGAAGCAATTCATGACCTCTTCCTCGAACTCTCATTCGAAGATCACCACCTTGAGTTCCCTGTCCTTTATGCTTCCGGCCGTCAGGGTTGGGCGAGCAAAAAGCTCGATGTGAAAACAGAAAATCTCGGTGACCTGTTCGACACTGTTCTGGAACATGTTCAGCCACCTCGCATCAAAGACGACGGTCCTGTGCAGATGTTGGTGAACAACCTTTCTTACAATCCCTATCTCGGACGTCTGGTGATTGGTCGCGTTGAGCGTGGCAGCCTGACAACCAACCAGAACATCTCCGTGCTCGGCGAGAACGGCAAAGTTCAGAACTGTAAAGTTGTGAAGCTGCGTGCATATCGTGGTCTGGAGCAGGTCGACGTTGAGCGCATCGACGCTGGTGATATCGCAATCGTTGCTACAGGCCTCACTGACCTTGCAATCGGCGACACGATTGCCTGCGCAAACAAACCCGAAGCACTTGAGCGCATTCAGGTCGACCCTCCCACAGTGAGCGTCGAAGTCTCTGTAAACACTTCGCCTATGGCCGGACGCGAGGGCAAACCCCTCACAAGCCGCAAGCTGCACGAATTCCTGACCAAGGAAGCAATGCACAATGTGGCCTTGCGCATCGAAGAAACCGAAACGCCAGAGGTGTTCTTCCTCAAAGCGCGTGGTGAGTTGCAAATTTCTATCGTGATGGAAAACCTGCGCCGTGATGGCGGTGAGTGCATGCTCGCGCGTCCTAAGGTTATCACCAGAATGATCGACGGCGTGGAACACGACCCCATCGAGCGCGTTGTGGTCGACGTTCCCGATTTCTCGGTCGGCGTGGTCACAGAAAAATTGTCGTTGCGCAAAGGTCGCATGGTCAACATGCAGACAATCGGCACAAATCGCGTGCGCATTGAGTTCTCGGTGCCAACTCGTGGATTGCTCGGTTACCGCAGTACCTTCCTCACTGACACCAAGGGCGAAGGTATTATGTCCAGCTACTTTGAAGGCTGGGAGCCGGTCAAAGCAGGATTCCTTGTGCGTCAGAACGGCGCACTGATTGCCGACCGCAACGGAAAAACCACCGAGTACGCATTGCATGGCTTGGAAGATCGCGGTCGTTTGTTCGTGCGCGAAGGTGAGGAAGTATACGAAGGCATGGTCGTGGGAGAAAACAACCGCGACAACAACCTCGATGTGAACGTTATTCGCGAGAAGAAACTCACCAACATGCGTTCTGCAGGAACCGACGACAGCACCAAACTCACGCCAATCACCAAGATGTCGCTCGAGAGCGCTATCGACTGGATCGACGAAGACGAATGGATTGAAATCACGCCGAAGAACATCCGTATCCGTAAGCGTGTTCTTCAGGCCAATATGCGCAGCATTTCGCGCAAGTAAAAGGCTGAAGGGTCGAGAGGAAAGAGCAGAAGGGACTCTGCCGGGCTTCAGTTGAAAACAACTAGGTATGCTGGGAGCGTTTTGTCATGGCACATCATCCTCTAACTCTCACCCTTCTTGAAACCCTCCAGGCGCAAGGGAGCGACCTCTCCCCGCACCTCAAGACAGCTTTTGAAAAACTCTCCGACGAACACGCCTCTGGTATTGCTCTGGCGCAAATGGAAACACCCATGATGCGTCAGTTCAAAGAGGCAAAGGACGCAGTGCCCGATGCACTGCTCTTTTTCCGCATGGGCGACTTCTACGAACTCTTCGGCGCCGATGCTGTGATTGCTGCGGAGGTTTGCCAGCTCACACTCACATCACGCGACCGCAATTCGGACAATCCTGTACCGATGGCGGGCGTTCCGGTTGTCAATCACCGGGTGACCCTCAAGAAGGCTCTCGCAGCTGGATTCAAGGTTGCCGTCTGCGACCAACTCGAAGATCCCAAACTCGCCAAAGGTCTTGTCAAACGCGATATCGTCCGGATTGCGACGCCGGCTGTTCCTGGGGATTTGGGCGAAGACGACGACTCCACTTCTCCTTCCGGCACTTGGCTAGCCTGCGCTGTGCCCGCTCAGAGCGGCCTTTGGGCATTGGCTTTTGTCGATGTTTCAACGGGCGTTTTTCGTTTTACCGGCCGGCTCTCATTCACCGATTTGGAGCAGGAACTGGTAACGCTCGTACCGCGCGAGGTGATTGTTCCTGGGGCCCACCTCGAACGATTTGCAGAATTCACGCGCTCGCATTTCACCTTAATTCCGCGAGTTTCTGCGATTGCAGGCTGGATCCTCCGCTCGCCCTCCGATGCGCTACGTCTTTTTGAAGATTTTTTTCCGCTCACAAAACTAAACGCATTCGGCTTGCCCGCGGTGGATAGCTCCCTACAAGCTGTCGCTGGCGTTTTGAATTACCTTAAGGAAACCCAGCGCGGGGTTGTAAAAAACCTCACACAAATAGAATATTACGATGTTTCGAAACATCTTGTGCTGGATGAAGCAACCAAACGTCATCTCGACTTCTTCATCACATCAACTGGTGAACGCAAAGGGAGTTTGTTTCATTATCTGAACCACTGTGCCACGGCCTGCGGTGCACGGATGCTAGCCCAGAAATTGAATTACCCGGAAAAGGCGCGCAACAAGGTTGAAACCTCACTGCAGTGTGTTGAAACAGTCCTCAAGAACAACGTTTTTGAGCGAGAGCTCTTCAATATCCTGCGCACCTTTGCGGATCTCGAACGCACACTCGGTCGCGCAGCGCAAAACAGCATCGACCCCAAAGGTCTGGCCTGGCTTGGGCAAACTCTTGCGAAAGTCCCCTACGTCAATGAGCTGGTCGCACAGTTGAACGATGCGAGCCCAGGGTGGCAGGAGAGCAATGCCGAGTGCACTGCAATCCTTTCTCAGCTTCGTCCTCTCAGTGAACATCTCAACAATGCCCTCGAACATGAGCCTGCGCAGATGGTCGGAAAAGGCGGACGCATCTTCCGTAGCGGCTATCATGCAGAACTTGATGAATTATGTGACCTCGAAAATAATTTTGAGACCAAAATCGCCGAGCTGGAGACCCACGAGCGCAGCCGCTCTGGAATCCCTACCCTGAAGATCGGATACACACGCGCATTCGGATATTATTTCGAAATCTCAAAGGGCAAACTTGCTCAAGCTCCGGCACATTTCGAGCGCAAGCAAACTCTTGTGAACGGTGAGCGATTTATTACGCCCGAGCTCAAGGAACTCGAAGAAAAAGCCCTTTCGGCCTCAGAGAAACGCACAGCCATTGAGCGTCAACTCCTCGAAACCCTGCGTCTCGATGTGATGACTTATGCGGAGCCACTCACAGCGCTCTCGCGCATCGTTGCACAGTTCGATGTCTGGCGCTGCTTTGCGTATCTCGCCCAGGAAAACCGCTGGTGCAAACCAGAGCTGGTTGATGGACAAGTCACTGCACTCGAACAATGTGTTCACCCAATTCTTGCAGGGCTGCGGACAACCCAAGCGAAATTCGTACCCAACGACATCGTCCTGGGCGAGACATCGAAAATTCCATCAAACCGCTTTGGTAGCGCTGCTCTCGGAGGGGGCGTTCTCCTGGTCACAGGTCCGAACATGGCCGGTAAAAGTACCGTGATGCGCCAGGTTGCTCTGGCACACGTACTTGCCCAAATGGGCTGTTATGTTCCAGCCCGCAGTGCCACTTTAGGCATGTGTGACAAGATCTTCACTCGTATTGGATCCGGCGACTTCGCCCTCCGCAATCAGTCGACTTTTATGGTTGAAATGCTCGAAACGGCACATATGCTTCGCTTTGCCACACCCTCAAGCCTCCTTCTGATGGATGAAATTGGGCGAGGTACATCGACATTCGACGGATTGAGTTTAGCCTGGGCTATCTTGGAAGATCTCTCCGACCGCGTGCGCGCACGTGCTCTTTTCTCCACTCATTACCATGAACTGGTCGATGCTGTGGCCCAGCGCCCCGATGTCGTGCCGATGCGTATGGAAGTTGTGGAAGAGCAATCTGCCGCAGGCGAACAGATCATCTTCACCTATCGTTTTCTTCCAGGAGCCGCGGGCAAGAGCTACGGCATTCACGTGGCCCGACTTGCCGGAGTACCCGAAAACATCATTGTTAGAGCCGCCGAAATCCTCGGTTCGTTGTCGGCGCAGGACAGACAACACAATCCCCCGCTGGAGGCTGCAACCCAGGTTAAAGTGGGACACACACCGGCTGAGCATCACCGACCACCCACTGCCCCTTCCACGACGGACAACTCAACCACCCCTCGTCGAGCACAGCGTAAGAAGCAATGGGACGAATCTGTATTGCCCTCTCTCTTCTGACCTGGAGCTATGCCAGCTCAGCCGCAGTTCCACAGTCTAAAATCTCTAAAGATGCCTGTTGAGAGGCTGACGTCACACTGTTGCCCGTGCACAGCAACATGGCAAATTCATAAAGGCGGATGTCTCCTTTGCAGTCACCTGAGAGACACCGAGAAGGAAATGGTCTGTCATGCGCACAGAAAAGCTTTACCCGCTTCTGCACGTTCTTACTTACTTATTGTGCCTTGTGAGCCTGCAGGCTCGCGCTTGGGTCGATCTCGAAGAGTGGGAGAAGCCCAAGATCTTCGGTCAGGCGCCTTCGGCTGAAATTGCGCAGGTGGGATACAAAGCATACCTACGGAAACCCAAGCAGGCAGAGGTACAGCTCAGCAAGACCAGTGCGAACTTGCTCGGTCTTTATCCATTGCTCGATAATTTTGTCGCTGGTTTTATTGTCGGTGCTGGCTCTGCTTCAGTAAAGGATGTTCTTGCTGAAAATCAACTCCGCTCATTTCAAAACACTCAGTTGAATTTGGAACTCGCAGGCCAGTATGCCTTCAACGAGGAACACTCGCTTTTCGTTGCCTCAGGCATTGGTACGAGAGAGCTCAGAGCAGATGGACGCTCCACCAAAGAAACAACAGCACTGCTGACAACCTACACCATGTGGTCGTTCAGCGATGAAATTGGCCTTGGAATTGGTGCTGCTGGGAGTCACAATTCACGCAGATCAAATCTCTTTCCGCTCTTAGGTGGCTCATGGCAGCCTTCTCCCGAGCTGCGCATCGACGGTTGGCTTCCGTCCCACGTCCACGGACGATGGAAATACACTCCCGCACAATCATTGTTCGTTCGTCTCGAACTGAGTGGCGAAGCTGGCTATGCGAAAAGGTTTTTCAATGAAGACGATGCTGACATCACATTGGTTGGAGTGCAGACAATTTTTGGGTGGTCAGTAGGCATGCCTCTTGGAGTTGCGTCGGGCTTTCTTCGAATCGACCCGTCGCTCGGTTTTTTCGCTGGCAATACCTCGGTCAAAAATAATACTTCGGGCAAAACCACACAGCAAAAAATGGGTGCTGTGCCCATAGCCGATGTTCGGCTTGCTGTGATCTTCTAAAAATTTGATAGGCGAGAATAGGGCGAGACTTCTTCATGCGTGAAAACATCTCTAACAAACGAATCGTTAGCGCACTCCTGATGATCGTGTTGGGGTGTCAATCCACGTCTACTCCTCAGCGAAATGATGCAGGCAACCTCATCCAATCTCTGAATCAAGAGGATTTCGCAGATCAGTTGGAAGCCACAGGATTCACAAAGTGCATCGACTCCGACGGACGCAATACGGGCTCCCTCAATTTAATTTGGCGCCTGAAGAACACTCAGGGACAATCAATTTCACCATTTGTCGTAGGATTCAGCGGCTCGCTCCGCTCACTTCAAGGCACCTTGGTTGAGTTCCAAAGTATGACAGCTGCCGAGGACGATAGGTTCGCTGCACCACCCGTGCACAATCCGCTTAAGTTCCCGCTCGGTAGTTATACGGCCTACTCATTGCTTTTTCCTTATGACGAACAGGAAGCAGAATGGGCCTTCATCAAAATCAATTCCCAGAAAATGATTCCTGCCGATGTGACAGGTGCACAACTGCTCGTGCCAAAGTTTGTGATTGGTGGGGAATACAGTACGCGCTACTATTTGCGCATTGAAGGCGGCGGTTTTCACGAATTCAGTTGTCAGGCTATCAACGAAAAAGTTCGTGCCCGCCTCAGTACCTTCATGCGAAAAGACGGTTCAGCTGCATTCGATTCCAATCGGGGGTCGCGTGCCAAACTCTTTCTCCCTGCACCCAAAACCTCTGCACTGAGTGCCGCCCAGAATTCGCTTGTGCGCACAGCAGCCACAACTGAGATTCTTGGAATGATGGCTTCGCAAAAAAATGCTTCGGTCTCAGCTCCAACACCAAAGCCAACTCCGAGCCTGATTGTGCGTGATTTTCGCCCCGTTGCTCGCCCGTCCGAATATGACACCCAGTTCAAACATCTGCGCATCTACGAATGTGGAAAAAACGGCGCTATCGATGCTGTCTGGCGTCTAACTGATGAACGCGGCCGTGAGCTCGAGTCGGGAAAAACGTTCATCAGTGGCTTTGCCGGAGAGCTCAAGGACAATACAAATGGAAATGCATTTTACTTCAGCTCTGTGCAGCTTGAACCTGCTCCAGCTTTCTACTCGGGGCAAATGCCCTCTCAGGGCTCATACTATTTCCCAACGATTGAATTCCGTGAGGATCAGGTCAAAAGAAATATCTCAATTCACTCACGCGTTCCCGGACTCAAGCCTGGGAAGTTTGCGGCTGCAGGCACTGTCTATCTGCCACGAACGAGCAGCGGAAATACAGTCTCGGTTTCGCTTTCTTTGGGAAGCTCGCTCAGAGGAACACCCTACCAAGCCACAGCAGAGTGCACGCCCGCAAGCTCACGCATCAGGCAGTGGTTGAAACATTGCATGGCAACTGAAGCGCCAAGCCTTCCGAACCCAAATTGCAACCTCTAAAATATCAGAGTGTTTTCAGGCAGGCTTTCTGTATGCTGCGCGTCACTGATTTGGCAAGAAACCGCGCATCTCTCCTCCTCATAAAATAATATTGTTGCCTGGGTGAATTTATCTTCTCAAGCAGAAGATACTTCTGAACTGTCCTGAATGGAGGAACTCGCTGATGTTGAAGCGCAACACACAACTTGTCGCCTATGCACTGCTCACATGTGTTGCCGGAGGTTATTCCGCCTGCGGAAAGAAAAAATCATCTGGCTCGAATGATTCTTCTTCAAGATTTGCGGTATCAGGTCAACTCGCCATTCAATCGAACCTTGAAATGGCCAGTTCAGCTCCCAATGTGGTCTATGCACTACCTGCAAAAGTGATTGAAAATATTTACAGCTTCGACAAATCGATGCTCGAAACTTTTTCCATCGGCGCCGACGGAAAGTTCTCAGCGAATGTTAAAACGAGCTTTGGCGATACGCTCCTCGTGGCTGTGGATTCCAATGCAGCCAATCGCCTCGATGGCATTCGTGGAGTGTTATCACTCAAAGACGATAGCGGCTCACTCATGAAGATTCCTGCAGCCGAAGGTTCAGGCAGCCTCGACATGGGAACACTCAGCAGCGATACCTCGGGGAAAGAGTACACATCAAACAAAAAGACTGATGAAGTCTCCAGCTCTTTCTCGCTCGATGTTTCAAAAATGAAAGAAATTGCAAAAACCGACGACTCGGCGCGCGGGCTTATCAACGTCGTGGCCAACATCAAAGACAACGGTGATTTCGTTTTTGCCAAGCCCTATATGGTGTTCAAAAGTAACATCCAAAAGATCAAAAACACTGCCTCTGCAGCCACCGACCTCACCTACAATGGCTACGGGCTGTACTTCATTGCGAAGTGGTCGGGCCTAACCATGGAGTCGCTGTGTGGCGGTGCGAGTGCGAGCAACAAACTCTCTCTGGTTCCGCCCAGCGGAACTCAACTTAAACTCTGTAAAGAGAACGACTCGACCCAGTGCCGCAACTACTCAGAAGTCACCAACCTCAAAACCAAATCCGTGGAAACAGAAGGCAACGGTCGGAGCTCGTGCTCGAGTGACATGAGTGGGCAGACAATTGCAGCCGATGATGGAAACTTTTATGTCGCCAAAGAAGCTAACACCGGTGGCATGACGCGCCCGCTTGGGTTCAACTGGGGCGGTGGAGGCTACGATGGTCAGCTGGCGCAGGGTGTATGGACACTCAAGCTCAACGGCGGTGAGGTTGGACGTTATGATCTCGCAGCAGCCAATCCCCTCAATGCCTCAGGCAAGGCAACCGTGTATGTGCCGAGTGTGAAGGCCGTTCTTGATGGCTCCAACAAGGTCACACGCATCGATGTCGAATGGTTTTTATGGAATTCGGCCTCGCAGTCCTATGAGAAGGTCACTGCTACGGATACCTTCTCCCGCGTGGTCTCAGAAGCAGGAGCTGAAATTGCGGATTACAGCGGAGGTTGTAGTTCGCGATCGGTCTACAATCAGCTGACCGGCAGCGGCGCCACACAGACCCTTGATGTCAGCAGCTTCGGCGCTACCTTCCCCGACTCCAATTACTCAAACAACAGCCCGAGTGGTTGCTATGCAGAGGCTATTGCCGTGAATTACACAATGAACGGCGTGAGCTACCGCTTCGACTTCCGTCCTTTTTACAACTAAGCCAAGAGCTCCTGCGTTATTAAAGCCGTCCTGAGACTCCAGATGTGCATGGTCTAAGGGCGGCTTTTTACGTCTCAGGATTCGGCCTAAACGTTTGCGTTTCCTCACAAATGGCAAAAATAGGCCCGCTTCCAGGTCTATTCATAAATAGCCGAAATCGTCGTTTATTTTTTAATTTCTCGAGAAAAACTCAATAAATCCTCCCCCGCGGTCGAAACGTATTAAAATGTTAGGTGGAGGTTCCCGTGAATCAAAAACTTTTGATTGTCTGCGCGCTGCCGACGATGCTCTGCGGTGCGCTCGCGGGTTGCGATGCGGCAGTACCGGCAGGAGCGGTGTCCGTAAGCGCCAATGTCGTTAAGAAGAAGAGTTCAGACGCTAACAAGGAAACCGACTCTGGAGCAACCGATTCAGTTGTCGCTCCGGGAGGCGTTGACCCGAGTGGTGTTGCTGCCGGCGGTGGAGATCCAGGTGGTGGTGATCCGGGCGGTGGAGGTGGCGCGGCGGCTGGCGCGGGTGGAGGGCCCGACGCTGGAGGTGCAGCTGGGGCCGGAGCTGGGGGTGGAGCTGGGGCCGGAGCTGGGGGTGGAGGTGCGCCCGTAATGCCTGCTGGTCCGAACTTGCGTTGGATTGTTATGGGCGATTTCGGCCTGGAATCTCTGGGTGCTGTACCCGACTGCGCAGCAGGCACACAGCAGCGCTCCGTGTGTTCAGGAGAAAATTCTCGCTGTCGGTCAACCTTTGCGACGACCTGCTCCTCGCCGGATTGTCGGCGCCTTTTCAAATGCACCACCGGACAAACCAACTCTCTCGTGTGGTTCCCGATGGGCGACGGCTTTACGACTTCAGCAACCGGACTCTCGCAGTGTGGTCTCGGCATGAACATCGCCGGCTCTCCCTGCACGGCGGTCAATGATCGTTGTCTTTCAAGCTTCTGTACGAGCGGTAGTGGCCCTGATTGCGGACGCCGCGTTTTTAAATGCCTGACCTCAGGCGTGGAAGGTCAACTCTTCTACCGCTGGATGGGAGACAAGCCACTTGCTGAGATTGCAGGTATCCCTCAGTGTGCGTTGACGGAGAACATCGCTGGGTCGCGCTGTGTTGGTGAAGACAGCAGATGCGTTTCCTCGTTCTTTACAGATGCATCGCAGAGCAAGCGCCGCCTGTTCAAATGCACACCTTAAACGCGGCCTACTCGAGTAGACCTTTTTCCGACAAGATTTGGAATTGATCTGAGATGTCGAAAAAGGTCTTCTCCCAGTAATCAACATCCTCGAAAAATGAAAATGTTTGTCTGAAGAAGGGGTCGCTCCAGCGACCGGCAATCCATCCGAGATAATGAATCATCTTCAGAGTCCGAAGAGGCTCAACAAAGATCTCCCAGTCCTGCGGGAGCCCGCGAAAATCCCGATAACCTTCACACAGCGTACGCAGTGCATAATCGGTGGGTGAAATATCCTCCACGAGGGAAATGTGCTCGGGCACATTGATGCCACAGGTCGACGCGAGCGGCCACAAATCCTGCATAGCTAAACCCATTTGACAATCATCAAAATCCACAAACCAGAA
The DNA here is from genome assembly GCA_044376695.1 of Silvanigrellaceae bacterium. Classification (GTDB taxonomy): domain Bacteria; phylum Bdellovibrionota_B; class Oligoflexia; order Silvanigrellales; family Silvanigrellaceae; genus RFOM01. Next base: position 26,591 of record JBILKM010000009.1, on the reverse strand, counting down.
CTGACCACCATCATTCATCTGAACGAGATTCAAACGATGCAAATCGCCATGCACAGGAATAAATTTGTCGGCCTCAGGAAGCCATTCGAGGCGCTTGCCAATGTTCTCGATCAGGTCGAGAAGTGGGCTTTGAAATTGTTGTGGGATGCGCCCCCAAGTCTTCAAATGCTGCAGTGGAGTGTGAACATACATATCAAGACCGAACCGCGGACGCACGAAAGATTCGGGGTTGATATGCCTTTCGAAGAGATTGTGCATACGTGCAACTGTTCGCCCAATCCCAAGCAGATCTTTCTCCTCGAGCTCGAGCGGAACACGACCGATAATCTTCCTCCACACTGCAAAACAAAACGGCCCCAACTTTCCAAGAGTGGGGCTATCCGGAAAATTCAGCGGAAGTTCACCCCGTAACTTACTCTTCAGAGTGAGAGCCTCGGGATGCACAAATGAAGGATCATGGATGGGTATGAGCTGAGGCGTTTCAATATTTTCTTCGGAGAGAAGCCGTAAAAGTGCATGCTCACTCACAAGCATGGACGGTGTCCAACGCCCGGGGCGGTAGAATTTAATGATAATTTGTGCAACGCCTCGAAGGTTCGATTCGTCTTCAACCTCAACTGCGTAAACGCGGTTCTCCATACTGTTGAGTTGCTGAAAACGACCTGTCGACCGGAGCCCGGTGGACTCGGCGGCCGACAGTATCAGCTCTGCATCAAGCGCAGCAAAATGATCGGTGGGTTGTGTGCTGTTCACTGGGTACAGGTTTTTGAGTAGGTGACGCCGCTACATTGAGTGGGCATGTCGGCGTCGCCTTTGGGCAGACCATAGGCATCACGCAAGCAATAAACGTTTTTGCATGTATCCTGTTTCTCAGCGGGCGATTTAGACGCAAGTATCGCATCGGCCTTGGTGTTCGCGTTGTTTGCTGCTGTCACGGCTGACTGACCACTGCTCGTGGAAGAGCCCGTTGTCTTGCCCGCATCAAGATATCCGTTGATTGTATTCAGTGAGCCTTCCAGCGCAGTCACAGCTTTATTCAACGGATCTGCAATATTTGAAGGAAGATTCGAACCTCTAACAACTGACGAAATAATACTGAATTGCGCAGTGGCTAGCTTGAAAACATCGCCTTTCAGGGTTGCAGAAACGGTGGTGAGAGTTTGCGTGGCGTTGTTGAGGCTTGCAAGAGCTGCCGCACCTTCGGCCGGATTAATGCTCGACAACTTTGAAGATGCATCTTGCGCATCTTTCTGAACATCAATGACCCCATCTCCGTTGGTGTCGAGAACCGAGTTATAAAGCGTTGCAAATTGGTCGATGGCCAAGATGAGTGCAGCGATGCTCACATTGGCATTGCTCACGGGCAAACCTTCGTTGCATTTATCGACCTGCATCAGAGTCACCGCACTCGGAGACTTCGCACGCAAATCAGCAAGCGTCTGCTGCGAAAGCAATGGACACAAAGTCAGAAAGGCATTTTGAAATGTTTGGAATTCAGGGACAAGCTCACGGAGTTTGTTTATGTCTGTGAGCACTGCTCTTTTTTGTTTTATCTGTTCGGTTTTGGACTTGGACAAACCCGCACCGCTGGTGAGTTTTCCAAGATCATTATTTGTTCCCGCACCACCCGTGTTGCTTGTGGTGAGTGATTTAAGCAAATTCAAAGGCGTCACACCGATCGAGGCATTTAGAGAAAATGCCAAACGCACCCGCGCATCTTGATTGCTCGGATCCTTCTCAACAACCTTATTCAGATAAGCAATCGCATCCGCGTATTTTCCGCTATCGTAGGCTGTTTGTGCCTTCAACATCAAGGCCGATGGCGTTTCCTCACGCTCCTTAGACGAAAGAGCTCCACACGCAGACAAGGCGAACAATGTTGCGGCTAATGCGGCACAGGAAACAGATGCCCAGATGCGTGTTTTGATCTCAAAATTCGACCGACCCAAATACATATATCACCTCAAACACAAACCAACCGCTCACAGTGAATGCTATCAAATGGTAACGGATGGGGGGCGTGGCACCCAAGTGCCAAATTTGCAGCATCCGCGCTGCTTCTCTTCAAAGCAAGCACGGATGCATTCGATCAGGGGAGAAACGGTCCGGGCTCAGACCAAGCCCATGATTTTGTCTTGCAAGTTTTTTGGCACCGGCTCGTAGTGCGAAAATTGCATGGTACTGCTCGCACGCCCCTGCGAAAGGCTGCGGATATCGGTTTCGTAGCCAAACAACTCGGCCAGAGGAATTTCAGCCTGAACGACCTGAAGGTGACCACGGGCATCCAAACCGAGAACACGGCCACGTCGCCCATTCACATCGGACACAATTGTTCCGCTCGACTCAGGTGGCACAACAATTTCCACCTTCATGAATGGTTCCATCATGACAGGCGAAGATTTTTCGAGTGCAGCACGCACGGCATTCGAAGCTGCAACTTTGTAACACACATCGTCGGTGAGCTGAGGATCAAAGGAGAAGTCAGTGACCTCAACTTTCAAATTCACAAGTGGATAACCACACAGCGGACCGCTACTCACTGCACCATCGAGGCTTTCCTTGAGAGCCGCATAGACGTTGGCAGGGATATTGTTCTTTTTGACAATCTCAATTCCCGGAGCACCACGTTGGTCGCTCGAGAGCACCTTGAGTGCAACCCAAGCGCTGAAATTCTTGTTCTGCACAGTACGGCTGAATTCCTCACGTGCAGCAGCTGATTTCAAGATCGACTCGCGATAGCTCACCTGCGGTTTACCAATGTTCGCCTGCACCTTGAATTCGCGCAGCAAGCGATCGGCAATGATCTGAAGGTGCAACTCACCCATTCCGGAAATGAGAACCTGTCCAGTTTCCTCGGATGTGCTGACTCGTAATGAGGGGTCTTCAGTTGCGAGGCGGGCAAGACTTTGGTTGAGCTTGTCGAGGTCGGCCGTCGACTTTGGCTCCACCGCGAGAGAGATGACCGGCTCTGGGAATTTCATGGCCTCGTATGCGATCGGTGCCTCGATATCGGCAAGGGTGTCGCCTGTCACAGCGAACTTCAGACCCACCAGACCAACAATTTCGCCAGCAGAAGCTTCGTTAATTTCGGCGCGATCGTTGGCATGCATCATCAAAATTTTCGTGACCCGTTCTTTTTTCTGCTTGAGAACATTTTGAACAGCATCGCCAACCTTCAATTTACCACTGTAGATGCGTGCAAAAGAGAGAGTCCCAACAAACGGATCGCTCATGATCTTGAAGACAATCGCTGAGAAAGGCGCATCTGCAGTGCGCGCGCGCTTTCCTTCTTTTACAATCCCTTCAACAGCAACACCCTCGGCAGCAGGAATATCCAGAGGCGAAGGAAGGTAGTCGACAATCGCATCGAGCAGCGGCTGAATCCCTTTATTTTTGAAGGCTGTACCAATAAAAACAGGTACAAGATTCAAACCAATGACAGCTTTACGCAGCGCAACCTTGATCATCTCGGGACTAACATCAGCATCGCTCAACACGGCCTCGGCCAGTGCGTCGTCGTAATCGGCTAAAGCCTCAACGAGCTCCTGGCGATAGAGCGCGGCGTCATCGGCCATATCTGCAGGAATAGCTTTTTGCTCAAACGGCGAATCTTTGTCGTCACCCTTCCAGACCCAGGCCACCTGAGAAACGAGGTCGACAACACCTGAGAACGAACTCTCCGAACCAATTGGCAGCTGAGCAAGCACAACCTTGGCGTTGAGCTTGTTGCGCATGGATTCAAGACACATTTCGACGTCAGCGCCGACCTTGTCCATCTTGTTCAAAAAGGCAATGCGGGGAACCTGATACCGCTCTGCCTGGCGCCACACTGTTTCCGATTGTGGCTCCACTCCATTAGCCGCATCGAAAACGGCAACGGCGCCATCGAGAACACGCAATGAGCGCTCCACCTCAATGGTGAAGTCCACGTGTCCGGGCGTGTCGATCAGGTTGATGCGGGTGTCTTTCCAAAACACAGTGGTGGCTGCGGAGGTGATGGTGATGCCCCGCTCCTGCTCCTGAACCATCCAGTCCATGGTGGCCGTGCCTTCATGAACCTCACCAAGCTTGTGGCTCTTTCCCGTGTAATACAGCAGGCGTTCAGAAGTTGTGGTTTTACCGGCGTCAATGTGCGCCATGATACCGATGTTGCGGAAGCGACTGAGGTCGTGGCTCATGAGGGATTTCTCTCTTCTGGGAGAAGGCTTTCTTGAAGCCTCACATGTGCCGGGGTTGTATCAGACTCGAACGATGCGGGCAAAAAAAAACAGCGCCCGGTACAAGGCGCTGTTTGCTTGAATGCGACGGCTCGCGGATTAGAAGCGGTAGTGAGCAAAAGCCTTGTTTGCTTCTGCCATTTTGTGCACGTCTTCGCGCTTCTTCATCGCTGCACCACGGCGGTTCGCTGCGTCGATGATTTCAGCGGCGAGCTTGTCAACCATGGATTTCTCGTTGCGGAGGCGAGAGTAACCAATCAACCAACGGATCGCGAGAGCCTGACGGCGCTCAGGACGAACTTCGACTGGAACCTGGTAGTTCGAACCACCAACGCGGCGGCTCTTCACTTCGACCTGTGGCTTCAGGTTTTCAAGCGCGCGCTTGAACATCTGAAGGGGATCTTCACCAGCAGCCTTCTTGGTGACGATTTCAAGAGCGCCGTAGAAAATTTTCTCGGAAGCGCTCTTCTTGCCGTCGATCATCATGCAGTTCACGAACTTTGTGACAAGGGTGTCAGCAAAGACCGGATCTGGGAGAATCTCGCGGCGTATCGGACGACGTCTACGTGACATAAAAAAATCCTTTCAAGAGTCTTCAGTTGCTCTTTTTCTTTTCAGAAAGAGAGTTCCTTACATCAGCTGGCAGACCGAAACTGAAAAACATCTGCCGGCTGTCTCATGCAACGCAGCATCCAAACGTGGGAGGCTGGTTGCTCGAAGCAACACACCACTGAAGGGGTGTTACTTCTTGCCCTTCTTTGCTGGTTCGGCGACTGCTGCGCCTCCCTTGGGCTTCTTGGCTCCGTACTTGGAGCGTGACTGGCGGCGCTTAGCAACACCGGCGGTGTCCAATGAACCGCGAACGATGTGGTAACGCACACCGGGAAGGTCTTTCACACGACCGCCGCGAACGAGCACCACAGAGTGCTCCTGGAGGTTGTGGCCTTCGCCAGGAATGTAGGAGATGACTTCAAAACCAGAAGTCAGACGAACCTTTGCCACCTTACGGATAGCGGAGTTCGGTTTCTTTGGAGTGGTTGTGTACACGCGAGTACACACGCCACGACGCTGTGGGCATTCCACCATAGCTGGTGATTTGCTGCGGTAGATCTTGGGATGACGTCCCTTCTCTACGAGTTGGTTAATGGTTGGCATCGCACACCTTTCTTAGTTGTATGCAAGAAACGCTTGGTTGTACCGCATTCAAGCAGGGGCGCACCCTAGCGACAAAGGCTGGAGAGGTCAAGCCTCGAATGTGAGGGGATTGCTCAAGAAAGAGCATGCTGGAGAACAGGCCAGAATCCTTAAGATTGCAACTAAAGACTCAATAATGATGAGAAAATTAGTAACGGGGAGCTTCCCCAGCCTTCAATAGCGCCCGCTCCACATTCAAACGTCCCCCACTCACGACTTTGCCCTCATAGGCCGGGCTGCGTTCAGCTGTGCTGAGGAGGGTCTCCTTCAACGCAACGGCGCTCAGGCCCGGGCGGTAGGCCTTCAGAAGGGCCGCTGCCCCCGCCACAGCAGGACAGGCCATGGAGGTACCACTCATGATTCCATAGCGGCTCTGAGGAATTGTGCTGTGGATAACGTCACCTGGCGCTGCGAGGTGAACCGACTTGAACCCAAAGTTGCTGAAATCGGCGAGCTGTTCATCGCTCGTGGAAGCAGCGACCGACAGCACATTAGGAAGGTCATACGAGGCCGGGTACATAGGGGTCGAGTCGTTATCGGTTCCATCGTTGCCAGCAGCGGCCACAAACAGGACATTTTTTTCGCCTGCGGCCACAATCGCCTCCTCGAGTGCCTGAGAATACTCGTCGCCACCCCAACTGTTAGAAAGAATGTGTGCACCGGCATCGACAGCATAATTGATTGAACGAATCGCATCCTCGGTTGTGCCGGTGCCATGGCGAGAAAGAAACTTGAGTGGGATGATGCTCACACGCGGGGCGATCCCAGAGATTCCAACTCCATTGCCTCCCGTGGCGCCGAGTGTTCCTGCTGTATGGGTTCCATGACCGTTGTCATCCCAAGGGCGATTGTCTCGGTTATAGAAATCCCAACCAACAACATCGTCGACAAAACCATTTCCATCGTTGTCGATGTTATCGCCGGCAATCTCTCTCGGATTACGCCAGATATTGTTAATCAGATCTTCGTGATTGTAGTCGACCCCAGAATCGATGTCGGCAACCACAACTTGAGTGCCACCCCGAGAAATATTCCACGCCGCGGGTGCTCCGATTTTTGCTAGGGCCCAAACTTTGTTGTTTTGTGGATCCCTCCTGGGACGCCGCGGAAGACTCGGGGGATTTTCTGGCGCCGGGTTAAGTGAATCGCTGTTGCCACCGCCACCACGCAAAGAATCGATGCTGCGCCACACAAGATTGCGTTCAACATGAATAATACCGCTCTCCAAGCCATGCTGTTCGAGCTCTGTTTCATCAAAAACAGCATTTGTATCTACAATTTTAAACCAGAGCCCAGCCTCTGTTTTCAACAGCGGCTGAGGTACGACGAGTAGATTTTGATCGCGCGCAAATGAAAGCAGCTGTGAGGATGACTTCACTTTGACCAGGAACTCACCAGACAAATTTGCTCTTTCGTGCGCTATCTCAGGCTCGATTTCCGTCGGTGCACCGCCTAGCAGAACCAGGGAACTCGCACCCGTGGCCAAAAAGAGAAGCCGAGAAAATTGCCGAACAGAAGCGGAAATAAAAAACATCGGAGTCTCCTTTGGGACACTCCGATGATTCTAAAAAGTGAATTGAGGTGCGTGTGCGGAAGGGTTGCCCACCCTCAATAGAGATGTCGGTGGGAAATCAGTTCCCAGAGTTCGGCTCTCCAAACATCGTGCGCGAAATTGCAAATGCCTTGGAGATATTCAGACGTCCGCCAGTGCTGACCTTGCCCGACAGGCTGCTCAGCTGCTCAACGGAATCCATAAGGACAGCCCTGAGCTCCTTGGCCTTCATTTTGGGATAGGCTGCCTTCAGAAGAACTGCAGCACCCGTCACATGAGGAGTTGCCATCGATGTTCCGCTGAGGCTTGCATACTTGTCATCTGGGGTTGTGCTCAGGATCTTCACGCCAGGTGCAGCCAAATGCACAGCCTTCGCGCCAAAGCAGCTGAACGATGCAAGTTTGTCGGCGGAATCAGTTGCAGCAACCGTCAAAACGTTCGGAAGCTGGTAGCTCGCAGGATAGGTAGGCTTGCTGTCGTTGTCAGTGCCGGAGTTACCAGCGGCAGCCACGAACAGAATTCCCTTGTCATTCGCTCGAGAAATCGCATCGAACATTGCCTGTGAGTAACCCCCACCGCCCCAGCTGTTGGACATAATCTGAGCACCGTTCTCTGTGGCATACTCGATGGCCTTAATCGCGTCTTCCAATGTGCCAGATCCCTGAGAACCGCCAAGGAAACGCAATCCCATGATGCTTGCCTGCTGCGCAACACCAGAAATACCAATCCCGTTGCCGCCAGTTGCTGCGATTGTTCCTGCTGTGTGGCTGCCATGCGAATTGTCGTCGAATGGGCGTGCATCTTTGTCGCGGAAGTCCCAACCAACAACGTCATCGATGTAGCCGTTGGCATCGTTGTCAACACCATCGCCAGCCACTTCATTTGGGTTGCGCCACATGTTGTTGATCAAATCCTGATGATTGTAATCAACACCCGTGTCGATGTTGGCCACGAGCACTTTCGAGCTGCCTGAACTCACCTGCCATGCTTGCTGTGCACCAATCTTATTCAACCCGTAGAGGCTCGAGAGCTGAGGATCAGCAACGGGAGGATTAGGCAGCGCGGGCACTTCCTTGTAGTCAGGGCCGCCCTTGCCGTTGCGTCCTGGAGCTGGAATGTTTTTCTCATTCAAAGTTGTTGTGTGGTAGACGTAGTTTGGCTCTGCATAAATCACGTCTGCACTTTCGCGTGCAGAGAGAATTGCTTCGCGCAGCTTGTAATCATCCGACAAATTGACTTTGTACCATGTTCCAGACTTGCCATTGAGAACAGGAACCTTGTGGGAAACTGCACCGACGCTCTCATATTGGTTGTCGAGCAGGCGCTCGAGGGCGTCACTCGAGCGAACTTTGACGAGATATTCTCCACGAACGTAGGGAAAACCATCTTCGGTTAGAGCAATCTGTTTGGGGGTACGGCTACCCTGCGCCTGATTCAAAAGAGCAACTGACGACAAGGCCACAACGGCGAAGACAGATGCGCAAGACCGTGCAGAGAATTTCATACCGACTCCCTTCGGATAGAACACATACGACCAGAACGCGCATTCCCTGTCGCGCCCTTTGCGAAAACCCGGGCACAATCCGTGTGCAGGTTGTCGCAAGCCATTGCTTTTCCGTATGTGAGTGAAACGGAGAATAGGTGGCAATGGCCAGCTAGTCAAATGACTCGGAAGCTTTTATCGGGCAGCGCTTTCACACCAAAAGAAAACAACTAAAAACAAAACAAAATTCCGAAACGGTTTCACAAAACACCAAAAACACTCCAGGCAGAGATTGCTGCGCAAAAAAGCCGCACTCTGAAAAGTCTGCAGCGAAAAAACGCAGTTTGCCCGGCAAACCCGTCACTCAAGGGAGAGCGTGGGCTGCTTTACTCTCCGAGAGTAGCCAAGGAGGTTCCCCCCATGATCAACTCATCCCGTCTTCCTCAATCAGCAAACATCAATACCACTCGCCCTGCGTTGGATGATGCAAAGGCGCTGGATCGTGGCTTTGGAAAACTCGATGACGATCTCGTCCCATCCGATGGCTTGCTTGCCGGAGGTATGATCGCACCTACTGGCAACTTCGGCAAAACAAGCTCATTCAACGAACTGCTTCAAATGACAAAGCTCGATCCTAAGAAGGAAGTGATAGCAACTAAGCAGGACAACAAGCCTGCAGCCGATGACAAAGGCGACAAACGGAACGACAACACCGACCGCAAAGCCAAATCAGACACCGGAACATCAAAAAAGGCAGCGAAAGAAACTAAAGCTAAAGGTGGCCAAAATCAGAAACAGGCCACCGACGAGCAACTCGCACTCGCTCAGCTGCTTGCCCAGCAGCAATCTGGAGCGTTTGAGCCATTGAAAAATCAGAAAGAGAATCTGGTGGCGGCGAACGCAACCGACAAGCTCAATCTTCCCAAATTGCAGCAGCAAAATACTCTGCAACAAAACCCCAACACTTTAAATGAAGTGATGCGGAATCTGGATCAAAAGATAGATAATCTCAGCCAAATCAATTCCAACCTACAGAGCCAAGCGCCCACGGCAGCAAAAGACGAGCTGATGGATCTTGCCTCAAAGTTTGATGACGTGAAGTTTGATTTCAGCACCAATCAAGGGCAGCCCGGACAACTCAACAAGCTGGACAACAATCAAGCTCTCCAGGAAATGCAAAGCAAAGAGATGATGCAAAGACTTGCAGAACAAGAGTGGGCTCAAAATGACCTCGCATTGCGAGATCTGGTCAGCCAAAATGCATTGCAAGAATCAGCGATGGAACAAATTAGCCTTGATCGGCTCGAGGCAATGAGCCGACTGAAGGAAACCCAACTCGACCGGATGCAACTGCAGAACCTCGAAAATGTCGTCTTTGAGAAGCAGCTACAGCTCCAGGAACTCAATGCATCGAAACAACCACAGTGGCAATCCTACAAGGAATTATCACCTGATGAACTCGCCATGCTCGACACTCTTGCGGGTGCAAAACCAGAGACGGGAGCCGCATTGGGTTCTCGGAGCGAAAGCACTTCATTAAATTCCTCAATCACTTCGCGCCTGGTAGGTGCTGAATCGAATGCACCCGTCGGCAAGGCAATCACGCAAGATGCAGTGAACAATCTTCAAACATTGGCTGGTCTCGCTTCCGAGGGTTCGCCTAGTCATTCTCAGGGAAACAGCGGCAACAACTCGTCCATGTCGGGTAACACATCCCGTGGTGAAACCACCGCCATGGGAGGAGTAACTGCACAAAAAACTGAAGCGGCCAAAGGCGGCGACATGACGAATGCTGCCGAAGAAAAGAAAGAAGCACGCGCACGTGAGTCTGAGCGAACCCGAGAAATGGCTCGCGCGGCTGCATTGCGTGCTCAAAGCGTGGCTGCTGAGCTCGCTGTCAAAGGCGGTGGTACTGCTAAGGTGCAGATCAAAGATAGTCAGCTGGGTGTCGTCGAGTTAAGAATCAACATGTCGGATGACAACAGACTCAAAGTTGAGCTGGTTGCAAACTCCGAACGCATTAAACAGGAACTCGAAAAGCAATCAGAGGAACTGAAAACAGGACTCGAGAAACACAAAATTGTTCTCGAGGGAGTCAGCTTCGGAACGGACACCAAGTTGGGTGATTCTAGCTTCCAGAACTCCACCCAGAGCGAGAACCGTAATCAACAATCACAGCAGCAGCAGCAACAACAGGGATTCAATTCCTTCTCACAGAACCAATCTTCAGCGGGTCAGCAAGGGTTTGGTCAGGAAAGATTCTTTCAGGCACCTACTCTTCCATTGAACAACGCTGCGCCCGTTAATGGCGCGGCCAAGAAAAGCTATGCCGGCAAAAATGAATCTCAGACAAATATACAACGCAATGCAAACGGCTCACTCAAGGTGACAGCGTAATTCAGTCAAACTCTGAATCGAGTGTCTCTTAGACGGGGGTAGGAACGACAATGCTCAGTGTGACTAACAAAGCTGGCCCATTTGTTGCGCCACAGACTGACAACAACCCGGCCTTTGTTGATGCCGAAAAAACCCGTAATGGCAAAAAAGAGTCGTTCAACTTCGAAAGCGTTTTGGGCGAATCGAATACTCTGATTGCGGAGCAACTCGAGAAGGACAAACAGGCCCTTGGAGAAAACGGGGAAATCAGGGTTGGTGAAAGCAAAAACGACAGAGAATTCCGTGAAATGCTCGAGCGTGTGAGCGGTAAAAAACAAGAAGCCGCAAAGAACAAGCTCAACAAAGATGACTACCTAAACCTGATGGTGACACAGCTAAAATATCAAGACCCGACAAAGCCACTTGAAAATCACGAGATGGCAACGCAATTGGCACAATTCAATACGGTTGAGCAGTTGATTGGTGTCAACAAGACCTTGCAGTCGATGCAAAACCAAAGTGCACAAGCCAACATCGACAAACTCACTCCATACCTCGGACGTCTGGTTGAAGTGAACGGCGCTAAGATACGCGTCGGTGAGGACATGAAGGTCACCCAAGGTGCAGTTGATCTCGCAGCGAAGGCTGGCAGCGTCAGTATCCTCATCAAAGACAACTCAGGAAATATCGTCAGAACGATTGGTTTGGGCGAGAAGGGTGCAGGGCGTCACACCGTTGAGTGGGACGGCAAGACCGACGCCGGCGCGAACGCAAAACCAGGCGATTACACATTTGAAGTGCAGGCTTCAGCACAAGACGGCAAGCAGATGCAGGTCAAGACCTCGTTCACTGCAAAAGTCGAGGCCATCACTGATTTGGCTAATGGTGGGCGCCTCGACACTCCTACAGGCAAAGTTGAGGCAAAAGATATTCTCGCCATTCGTCCGGATCATCACCCTGTGGCAGCAGCGGCAGCAGCGGCAGCACCAGCAGCACCAGCGGCACCAGCAGCACCAGCGGCACCAGCGGCACCAGCAGCACCAGCAGCAGCAGCGGCAGCACCTGCAGCAAAACGTGAACGTCCACGTCCTGAACAAAAGCCGCAAGCAGAGAAATCGGCCTTGGCTGGAAACAACGCTCCTCGTGCTGAGAAAACTGATTCCAGAAAATCAGAGGCCAAAGCCACCGACGTGACACCGGTTGAGAGCAAAGCAACCAACGTGAAGGCACCAGAAACCAAAGCAATCGAAACAAAACAAACTGCTTCCGGAGATGCCAGGAAGGCTTCTTGAAGTTTCATTCGTTTGATGGAGGAATGACTTAATGGCAATTCACTATGCGCTGTTCAGTGGTGTGTCCGGACTTTCGGTCAATACCGACGCCATGGGTGTGATTTCCAACAACATCGCCAACTCAAATACGCGTGCGTTCAAAGCTGACCGCGCCGAATTTGAAGACCTTCTTGCGGTGAACCTCAACGAATTCTCCCAGCTGGGTCGTGGTGCACGTCTGCGCAGCATCACCACCAACTTCACCCAGGGTGCGCTCTCGCATACGGGTGGTATCACTGACATGGCGATTCAGGGTGAAGGCTTCTTCGTCATGCGCACAGGCGGAAAAGATGGCGGCGACTCGGGGGCATTGACCTACACGCGCCAGGGAACATTCCGTTTCGACCGCGACGGCTACATCTCGGACATTCATGGAAAGAAAGTCCAAGGTTTCTTGACGGGCGCAGACGGCAAGCTCGAAACACGAATGCAAGACATGCAGGTGAGTACGACATCGATTGCACCAATCCCGACAACCAAGGTTGCAATGAATGTGAACCTCGACCTACGCGAACCTGTGCTGATCGAGGAATTCGATCCGCGCAAACCAAATGAGACCTCCAACTATGCTTCAACGGTGACCATCTACGATAACTTCGGTCAGTCACACCAGGCCACCGTTTACTTCGCCAAAGACCGAAAGGAGGCGGGCAGCTGGAATTGGTATGCGACCATCGATGGTGCAGAAATCAAAGACGCCGCAGCCTTCGATGAACTCGGTCGACCGCTGCCCCATGTCATCGGCAAAGGAAAGATTGCATTCGATGAGAGCGGTAAGCCCATCATGAACTTCCGCACAAAGGAAGGTAAACCGAGCTTTAATGACGTGATGGAGCAATCTGACGCGCACGAGGTTCGATTTGCAAACGGCTCTGCTCCACAAAAAATCCAATTCAACTTCGGTGCAATTGAAGATGAAAATGGCCGCATGGGCAAGACCACCTCAACCAGTTTGGCCGCTCGTTCTTCAACACTGTATCACTCGCAGAATGGTTCAGAGGCCGGCTACCTGAAGTCACTCAAGGTCGACCAGGAAGGCAACCTCCGCGCGGTTTATACCAACGGTCTGGAGCGACGTCTCGGCGCCATCGCACTGGCCACATTCCCAAGCCCCGGGGGCTTGCAGAAAACTGGTCAGAACTGTTACGGCCAGACCTACCGTTCGGGCGAACCGAGCGTGGGTGTTCCACAAACTGGTACGCGTGGTTCAGTTTATTCCGCCTCTCTGGAGGAATCGAACGTGGACCTTGCAGGACAGTTCGTGGACATGATTACCACCCAGCGCGGTTTCCAGGCGAACTCGAAAACAATTACGACCTCTGACAGCATGCTCGAGGAAATTATCGGTCTGAAACGATAATGAAAGGATATAAGTGAATTCAATTCGCTCTGAATTGAACTCTCTTGTCATTAGCGAATTCAGGTCACGGAAGTCTTCTTCCGCTGGCCTTTTCTCTATTTTTGCCAATATCTTTCTGGCTATCGGCTGCGCTTGGTTGTGTGAAATTCTTGCTGTGCTCTATCCCCAAGCCACCATTTTCCTGCGCTCGATTGGTGTTGTGTTCATCGGAACGCGCTGGCGTGCACTGGGAAACATGATGCACGAATGCGCTCACGGAATTTTCGTAGAAAAAGCCCGCGATAACACAATTTTTGGGAATCTCATTTCAACCCTCGATCTGTCCGATTTCACCGACTACGTGAAGCAGCATGTGAGTCATCATGCTTATCTTGGCAATCCTGAGAGGGATCTTGATTACAAATCACGGCGCGCTTTCCTCAACCCGAAAGGCGCACCCGTTCTCCGCCTTTTCAACAACATTTGTATGTGTGCCACAATCCTTCCACTCTGGTTGCATATTCTGCGACCTAGTGTGTGGACAAAGGAATCGCCGCTGTGGGTAAACCTTATTCGTACGGTTTATCTTGCCTCCGCTTTTGCTACTCTCTGTATTCCGGCGACACGCGAACTTGCGGCACTTTATCTTTTCCTGCCATATCTCGCTGCATATCAATGGATGAAAATTTTTTCGGATTCGGCCGATCATCTTTTTCTCTACGGAAAAGACGATCCACTCGATCGGAGCAGAAATCATCTATTGCCAACACAACTACTCAATTGGGTATTTTTCCCGCGCAATGACGCCTATCATTTGCTGCATCATCTCTTCCCATCGATGCCAACACATCACTATCCCAAAGCACACGTCTTGCTTCTTCAGCATCCATGGTACAGCGAACGCTCGCACCAGCTCGTTTCATGGACAGCATCGGAGCCTCTGAAAGCGGCGATTTCAGGGCCAAAGTAGGTAGTCACTGCCAATCGGATCGCGGCGGCGTTCGCGAATTTCCTCGGCAAATTCAACGCCGGACTCTCCGCCAGGAGGGCCTTGAACGTCTGTGTACGGGAGGAAGGTACGGCGGCCATCGCTCTTCTCGACCCAGAGCGTGTTAGGTTGGCGCTTGCTCACACCTACAACCCGCACCTCCTCACCCGAATCCCAATTCTCACTTCTCCTGTGGGAAATGGTCACCATGTCATCCGGCATCAGGTCGTGCAGTCGAGCGGGCGGAACGCGTCGAATGACCTTCAACTCGCCATCCGAAGTCCGGTAGCGCACGTTGTAGGGAGTGCGATCCTGCGACACGCGTTGAACCATAAAAAAAACCCCGTCCTTAAACGGGGTATCGGGCAAATTTTGCCGGAGCTTGAGTGCTGGAATTAGATGATTTCGCGACCAGCAATAGTTCCCGCGGTTCGGCTGGAACATCCACAGGTTCGGTTGCCAGCCGACTCAAACGGCGCACCGCATGCAATACAGCGACGAACCTTGATCACGATTGCAGATAAGCCAGCCAAACGACGAGCAATATTCTTCTGCTCGATATCCTTCACCACACTCGGGGGAAGCGTCTTGATTTTGAGTCCGTCGGAGGTGGTGATCCCGCCCGCATCGAGAGACGCAGATGAATCTCCTCCAGAGGCACCAGTCGAAGTGGTGTCATTCAAGAAAATGGAAGTTTTTCCTCTAAACATAAGTCTCCCTCACTCTCTGAGACGCCCTAACGCGGCGGCACTCTCGGCTCTTTGCAAGAGGCGTGCCGTTCAGGGACTCATCCTTGAAATTCCGTCCTTTTAAACAATTCGCCTGCCAACCCGATGGCTTACGCTCTGAAAAGGTGTCAATCCAATGCACAGGGTGTAGTCTGGAATATCGACATGCTGTTGTGTTGCTATACAGACCATCCAACTCTTGGGCACTTGTGTAGTGATACCTGAGCGGGAGTGGCAAATCATTGATCAAAGTCATTAGGGCCAATGATAGTGAACACAAGTAAACTCGCTCGGCGGGTGTTAAAAATCATGATTATTGGGGGCTTGAGCGGCCCTGCACTGAATGGGTGCAAAACACCCATTTGGGATAACGAGATGGAACCGCTCGATCTGCAGCCTAGTCTGTCCGCCGACTGGCGCGATCAGGCCACCCGAGCGAGCCTGTTGAGCCTCACAGCCGACGACTATGAAGGTCTCAGTTCCCGCGGTTCACCTGCTCAATGGCACCCACTGCTGCTGCCACTTCGCCCAAACATTATCCTCACCGACCGTGACTTTGTCCTTGGAACAGCAAATACAATGGGTGCGATTGAAGCTCAGATACCTGAAGCAGGACTCTGTCATTTCATGCCAAACACCGCTGCCATCGGCACATTGTCGAACAAGAATTCCTCTGACTCTCAAAATAAAAGCGACGTCTCTCTCATCTTGCTCAATGCAAAAGGTGAGCCACAAACGAACGCTTCAGGCCAACTCTTTTTCCTGCATGAACAAAATACCCGTGCTGTTCGGGCAATCGGTTTTTTCGATGACAAAGGCAATGCAAGTTGCCAGCTCCCTGCTGGGCGCTGGTATCTCTCCACGGGTTTTGGCGAGGCCCGGACACACAAGCTTTTTTCCGCGCAATCCGGAAAACCAACTTCAGTAGAAATCCGCCACCATGCGCGTGCGCGCTTAACGTTGCGCCCCGGAAAGGATACTGGCCTCCAGTATGGCGATCTGCTGCGGATTGGCAGAATCACAGCCTTGCAACCCGCACCCCAGAGTGAAGAACTTCTGCCCGAGGTTCCCATTCAGATTCAAGACGACCTCTTCCGCGCAGTGCTTACGCCCTCTGAGAACTCAGATGTTCGAGAATATCTTTTCACATCGCTCATTTTACAAAGACGTGAGCTTACTATTCAACTTGATCCGGGCGAATACGCTATTGGCATCTGGCGTAACAGCGAAATGTACCGCTGTGCCGCTCGTTTGCTTGTCACCTCAAGTGAAAGCGCCCTGCTTGCATGCGAGCCGAACATGGAAAGCTCGCGTATTTCCGAACAGAATCGACTGTACACAGAAACACGCCCAATCAACGCCTCACCCTTGAAAAATCTCTCTTTTGACGGAAGCTTTTTTCCATCGCGTTTGATTGTTCAGACATCATTTCGCGCATGGCTTGCGAAAAATGGAATCACTCGTTTGATGCGCGCAGGCCCAGCTGTTGATGAAAGAGAGCAGCAGCGACAATTTCTATTGCAACCCTTGCTCCAAGATTTTTCGGCAAAGAAACTACAGCAACCAGAGGGCCCCTTTGTCGCTGACTTCAAGATCAGCCAACGTCTCAATGTCGACGACAATCTCGGTCGAGCTAATTTTGCCCGCCTTCTCACAGCTCAGTCGAGCATCAATGTTGATGCCATGCTCAATCGAATCTTCCAGAGCAAGGCGCTGAGTCAGGTCATTCCTATGGCAGGAATAACTGAGCGAGGACTACTTGAAGGTGTCGTGCCACTGACCTTCAGAACGATCCTAAAATCACCTGAGGGGCGAACTTTTCGCACAGAAACGGCTGACGCGATTGTCACAAACGGAGCAACAATTGAGTGGATAGAGCCCGTTCCTGCAAACGTTGGCTCGCCCCTGACCCTTGGCCCACAGCAACACATCCGGGTGCGTCTATTGATACCACCAGGAGACACCACCGAGAATTTTGGAATGTTCGTAAACGGTGAGCGCTACAAGCAATGGACGGTCAACCTTAATTCCGACAAGAGTAAGTACCGAACCATAGAGATAGATGAAAAAGTGACTCTGCAAGGCGATTTCAATGTGAGCTTTGCATCGTGGGGGCAAAGCTATCTGCCAGAATTCATGTACGGCATCCGACAATTGCCTGCATTTGCCTTCACACGCGTCTATTGTGTTGACGTGAATGAAAATGGTATCTGCGATAAACAATGAAGCGAGACTCCGACATGCAGACGGCACATCCTAGCCTTCACTCTGATTTTGCCGCACGGGAACAACTCGTGCTCAACCCTTCGGACAGAGCGGCCCTCGCGGCCCTGATCGACCACACGCTCCTGAAAATGGATGCGCAGGAAGCACACCTCGCACTCCTCCTTGATGAGGCCTACCAACATCAATTTCGAGCCATCTGCGTCGGTGGGAGTGCGCTCGAATTTCTTGGACCAAAAATCAATGCCGCAAGAGACAAACACACGTTGCCGCAGCTTTGTACGGTTATCGGCTTCCCGCACGGAAACACCTCTACGGCCGCAAAAGTCGCTGAGGTTGCGGCCGCGCTCGCTCACGGTGCTGAGGAGTTGGATTACGTGCAGAATATCGGTTGGGTGAAAGACGGCCACTGGAACAAGCTTACAGCCGAGGCTGCGAAAATCGTCGGGGCTGCTCAAGGAAAATTGGTTAAGGTGATACTCGAGACCTCTCTTCTCAGCGAAGAGGAAACCTTCCATTCTGCGGTAGCAGCTGCCCAGGGTGGCGTTCATGTTTTGAAGACCTCAACCGGGTTTGGATCGCGCGGTGCCAGCCGAATTGATATGGAAGTTCTCTCGCGAGTGACCAGCGAACATGAAAAAAGATTCGGAATCCGCCTAGGAATCAAGGCCAGTGGAGGCATCCGCTCTCTCACTGATGCGCTGACCATGATTCAACTCGGTGCAACACGTTTGGGAACAAGTGCAGGAGTCATCCTGGTCAGCGGCTTAAATACTCCGCAGAACAGTTCCTATTGAAATTTAGAGAGAGGGAACTCGCCTTATGTTTTTGCCACAAGAAATAATTCGCAAGAAACGAGACAAAATCGTTCTGACTAAAGAAGAAATACACTACTTCGTGCAGTCTTTTGCAACAGGAACAATTCCCGATTACCAGATGGCAGCACTCGCCATGGCAATTGTCCTCAATGGGATGAACGACGAAGAAACCGCATCTCTTTTAACCGCGATGATCAACAGCGGCGAAAGAATGGACTGGACTCCTCTGCGCAAGCAGCGCATCCCCTGTGTTGACAAACACTCCACCGGGGGCGTTGGCGACAAAACCTCGCTCATCATCCTTCCCTTGCTCGTGGCCGATGGACTTGCTGTGCCGATGGTCGCGGGTCGTGGACTTGGCCACACTGGCGGAACGGTCGACAAACTCGAAGCCATTCCGGGGTTCATGGCACAACCCAACAGCGAACAATTCCGCAGCTGGATTCTGGCCCGCCGCGGTGCTTTTGGTGCGCAGACAGACAGCTTTGTGCCCGCTGACAAAAAACTTTATGCCCTGCGTGACGTGACCGCCACGGTCGAGAGCATCCCTCTCATCACCGCAAGTATCATGTCTAAGAAACTCGCCGAAGATCTCGATGCCCTGATTCTCGACGTAAAGTTCGGATCGGGTGCCTTTCTCCAGTCATACGAGTCGGCACGTGAGCTCGCGCAGTCGCTCGTCAATGCGGGTAAAATGGCCGGATGCAGGGTCGAAGCAGCTCTTACAAATATGGACGAACCCCTCGGGCGCACTGCCGGACATGCCTGTGAAGTGGTTGAGTGCCTTGACATCCTGCAGGGCCATGGGGTGCAGGATACACGTGAATTAAGCCTCCAATTGGCTGCCCGCGCAGCGGTTCTCGGGCACCAGGACACCTCACCAGGCGCTCATGAAAAAGCATATGTCCGCATGAAGAAACACCTCGAGAGTGGCCGTGCCTACGAGGTGTTTCTTGAAATTGCCGAACAGCAGGGCGCTCATCTTTCGGCACTTGAACGCAGCAACAGTGAGTGGATTGAAAGCGGAACCATTGATGTACCTGTTTACGGAGAGGTCAAGGAATCGCGTCGGGTTGAAAGCATCAATACGAGAGCACTCGGACTTCTGCTCATAGAAATGGGAGCTGGGCGTAGAAAAAAAGAAGACGCTATCGACCACAAGGTTGGTCTGGTGCAGATGAAAAAAGTGGGCGAAACCATCGGCAAAGGCGAGCCACTTTGTTTCCTAAGGCTTCGCAAGAACGATACCCACGCCGACAAACTTCAACTCGCCGCAGCAGCAGCATTCACACTGACCGAGGCTCACAATCAGGTGAACACAAAGCCACTCGTGGCCGATTGGATCAAATAACTACCGCCTTGAGATGATCTCCAAGCGGAGTCGCAAAAAAGTCTTCGGGACAATTTCCTTCGAACATAATCATCTGTGCAGGACGTCCGACCCGCAGCAGGCCATGTGTTGCTTCGACTCCCATGGCCTTGGCGGCGTGAAGAGTCAGTCCTGTAAGAACTTCAGAAATGGCAAAGCCACCTTTCACGAGTGCAAGGAAGGCAGCAAACCACAGCGAATTCATGGGTGCGCTTCCAGGGTTAAAATCCGAAGCAATCGCTGCGCGAACTCCTGCGGAGCGTAACTTTCGACCTTCAACATATGCCAGATTCGAAAAGAAGCTTGTCAGCGGCAAAACCACGGGCATAACACCCAGAGTTTGCAGCTTGAGAAGATCGGATTCGGTTGCGTATTGGAGGTGATCAACGCTCAATACCCGGCCGCGGCTCCTGACGCGCTCCTGTGTCTGTTCCATTTTCTGTGCGAGTGCGATGGCCACTTCACAACCACCACTGCGAGAGAATTCATCTGCATGCAGGTGCACATCCATTCCATGCTGCAACGCTGCCGACAACCAGCGATCGGCCTGTTCGCGTGTGAAATAATTGCGCTCGAGAAACACATCGACCGCGATTGGTTTGACTGTTTCGAGGCCGGCATATTTCTTAGCCAGGGATGAGAACTGCGGCAACGCATCGATCAAGGCTTGGATGTAGTTGTCGAGGCCATGCTGCTCAGGTGACGCCGCGTGCGGACCAAGTACCGTGGGGGACATGGCCGGCAGTGAGCCCGCGGTCTTTTCATCTTTGTGGGCTTCGTAGAGACACTCCAAAAGACGCAACTCTTGATCAACATTGAGTCCGTATCCTGTCTTGGCTTCCCAGGCCACCACTCCACGTGCAAGCGCCTGGCGAGCTCGTTGAATGTAAGAGGCTCTGAGTTCTGCAGTTGAGGCAGCACGAGTCGCGCGCATGCTGACAACAATACCACCGCCTCGCGCGGCAACCTCCTCATAAGAAAGCCCCTGCGCCTTCAAAACAGTTTCTGTTGCACGAGATCCCGCGAAGACAGGGTGGGTGTGTGAATCAATCAAACCAGGCATCACAACACAGCCCCGGCCCTGAATAACACGAGCACCCGACTGGTTGGCACCCGCGTTCGGCGCGATGGCTTTGACAATGCCATTTTCAATGACGACATCACACTCTTTCTGCGCCCCCAGCACTACCGCAGACGTGCTCTCAACCTCATCGGGCTTGTCGCAATCCATGGTCAGTACCAACGCATTGCGAATCACAATGCGTTCATTTTCTTTCACAGAAATGATTTCTGGGCCTGCTGAAAGAGGGTTTGTCATGAGGCTCTCTCCCTTGGTGATGGATCTCACTTGTAGCGTGGATAGAACCGCGGCTGGGTTGCTGTCACAGTTTCGGAACTCATACGTTCATCTGCAATTTTTCTCGAAATATCATAACCAGCATCGGCATGCCGGAAGACCCCCATGGCGGGATCGAAGCTCAAGACTCGCTCAAGTCTCTGTGCAGCCTGTACCGTTCCATCGGCCACAACCACCATTCCAGAGTGCAACGAGTAACCCATACCGACACCACCGCCATGGTGAAAGCTGACCCAGGTGGCTCCGCTTGCGATATTTCCGAAAGCATTGAGTAGCGCCCAATCAGCAACAGCATCGGTTCCGTCTTTCATGGCTTCGGTTTCACGATTCGGCGAGGCAACACTGCCACAGTCGAGGTGATCACGCCCTATGACAATCGGACAGCTGAGCTCTCCGGTTCTCACCATCTCATTCAGCTTCAATCCTGCGCGCGCACGCTCGCCATAATTCAACCACAAAATTCTTGCAGGCAATCCCTGAATGGAGACGCGCTTGGGTGCATGCTCAAGCCAACGCTGAACACCAGCATTGGTTGCAAACATCTCACGCAGAACAAGATCTGCCTTCTCCAGATCGCGCGGATCTCCCGACAAACATGCAAATCGGAAAGGACCACGCCCCTCACAGAACAAAGGGCGAATATACTCTGGCACGAAACCAGGAATGTCGAATGCATTTTCAACACCCATCTCCTGTGCCATGGCGCGAATGTTGTTGCCGTAGTCGAAGGTGGGAATGCCGCGTTTTTTTAGTTCAAGCAATGCCCGCACATGCAAGGCAATGCTCGCCATTGCATCCTGCCGCACCTTCTGCGGGTTGGTTTTTCTCTCGGTAGTCACGCGCTCCATTGAGTATCCCACCGGAACATATCCATACAATGGATCATGCGCGGAGGTTTGATCGGTCACCAATGCTGGAGTGAAATCGGAACGCTTGACAAGCTCAGGAAGAATTTCCGCCGCGTTCCCCACGATAGCAATACTTTTTGCGTTGCCCGCCTGCATGTGCTGGTGCAATGACTTCAAAGCAGTATCAACGCTGTCGTGAATTTCATCGAGATAGCGCGTGCGTACACGCATTTCTGCACGCGACCGATCAACCTCAATTCCGAGGAAGCAGGCGCCTGTCAGAACCGCTGCCAAAGGTTGTGCGCCGCCCATTCCACCGAGTCCGCTTGAGAAGACAAACTTTCCGCGACTCTGGCCTGCATAATGCTGACGAAAAGCTTCGTAAAAAGTTTCATAAGTTCCCTGAACGATCCCTTGCGAGCCAATATAAATCCAGCTTCCGGCCGTCATCTGGCCGTACATCATCAGGCCCTGTTTTTCGAGGTGGTCAAAGTGATCCCAATTTGCCCACCGACCTACGAGATTGCTGTTGGCGAGCAAAACGCGGGGAGCATCACTGTGTGTCTTGATTCTCGCAACAGCTGCACCACTTTGCACCAGCAACGATTCGTCGTTTTCCAGCTCTTGCAACGCAGCCGTGATACGATCGAAATCGGCGGGACTCCGGGCAGCTTTTCCTCGCCCACCATACACCACCAAATCTTCCGGGCGCTCAGCCACCTCGGCATCGAGGTTGTTGAGCAACATGCGCAGTGCAGCTTCCTGCAACCACCCCTTGGTGTGAAGCTTGCTACCAGTGGGAGCAGGTGCTCCTGGCTTGAAGGTCTTGATGAGTGAAGCCATGAGAGGAATCCTTCTTGCTTGCGGCTGCAGCGGCTTTGTGCCAAAACCCACCGCATCTGTGTTCGGACAAAATGACAAAAAACTTGGAGTTTTGCAGTGAGCCTTAACCCGCACAACGGGAAATGGTCTGGCCCCGACGATAACTCGCGAACTTTGCGAACAGATTATTTTATTCCTGCAGACCTGCAAGTGGACTTCGGCAAAGTAAAAGAAGTTCTCTCCGCTGCTCTGACCGAAGAGCGTCTCAAGCGTTTTGCTTCCGTGGCGAGCACCCGCACCCGTGCGGTCATGCCGGTTTTCGAAAGTACGCACCACTGCCACAATATCAGCGCCATCCTCAGAACCGCTGATGCCTTCGGATTTCAGGATGTTAGTTTTGTTTATCACCAGCCGGACATGAAATTCCGACTCAGCGACAGCGTAGAGAGAGGTTCAAGCACGTGGCTCTCGGCGCGCCGAACATCGTCAATAGCCTCGTGCGCGGCTGCTCTAAAGGATTCCGGTTATCTGATTTTTCTTGTCTCGCTTCCATCGTTTGCGCGCACATCGGTCTACTACAAAGGCGAACTTCCCAGCTTTGCAGCGCAGGACATCGGCACCCCGCCCTTTTTAGAACTTGTCGGTCACAAACGCATTGCACTTGTTTCCGGCAATGAAAAATTCGGACTTTCCGAGAATTGGGCCGAATTCGCGGACGGCTACCTCCACGTCGACATGAATGGCTTTGTGGAGTCCTTGAATGTGTCTGTTTGCGCGGGAATTCTGCTGCACGCTTTGCGGAGCCAATGGCTGCCCAAAACTATCTCCCATGCACTGTCCGCCGACCAGCAGTCGCTCCTGGTTGAGCATTGGGTAGCGCGCTCGTGCCAAAACGCACGGGCCATCATTGAGCGGGAGAATCCGCTGCTACTGCCCTGGTTCGACTTCGTTCGGGGTGGAAAATTCTATTCGCCGTTCGAATCTTGAGGCCGATTAATATTTTTTTCTGGGATAAAAGAACGAAACTCCAGAACTCACAGAACACTTAGTCTGCAGGGTCTGGCAACCATCGGAGCACAAGCGCGTTTCCGAGGGATATGCGGCATTCCGGCTTGTGACAATTTCGATGTGACCATGGGTAGCGTTGAATCCACACACACTCCTGTTCCAGACCACTATGGTACCCACGGGGAGACACGCCCAACTCTGTGGCCGCAAACGCACGAATCGGTCTGCGACCGTGCTCTTTTCTACCTGGACAAAATCGGCAGCCGATTCAACCGGAACCCCTGCAGCTTTCCAGGCCCCGGGACCTTTCGGCATAAGACCAACGTTTTCAATTGCCATGCCTGCATACTCGTAGCAGCGACCAGTAAACCGACCGATGTTGAGCCGATTGATTTCCTGAGCGAGCTGCTTTCCGCGCTCTTGATCGAGGTCAGCAGGAAATCCGCACGGGTCGGCGCTGTTGCCACCAGAAGCAGGTGCCTGCTGCCAATGTTCCACAAAAAGATAGCCACGCTCGAGAGAACAACCCGGAATTTTCATCTGCAGCTCGACGTTCCAGTGTTTGTCTACGGGTGCGCCAGGTGGAGTTTTCAAAACCACCTGAGTTCCATCAAAAATTTCACATTTTTCAGTCGCGCCGAGCTTCGCAGAGTCTGCAATCCGGGACTTCAAAAACGTCTTCTGCATTGCTGAATAAACTTGGTCAGGCGAAAACTGCCCGAACGGATTCGCACTCGGAACGGGTGCCGCAGGCTTTTCAGGCTTTGTGACCCTGCGTATCGGAGTCTTGGGAGGATCCTGACATGCCGCGACAAAGACCAGCAGACCGAGCCACTTGCCCAGCTTGTCCGGAAATTGCAGATTGAATGTACGCAGCATGGTTTGCCTCACGGTCTCTTATGAGCCTTTCGGCAGACTGGTGTGCGCAGCCTCGGCAAAACGTGCCGATCATCAACCCAATGGCGAAAGACGAGCATGTTCCAACAACATCTGCGCTATCTGAAAATAGAATCATCTCTGCTCAAAGGTTTTCCCCTCGTATCATCAACCGAGCGCATGTTGCCGATCCTTTTGCCGCCCAACTATACTCCGACCAAGCGATACCCAACCGTGTGGATGCTCGACGGATACCTGGGCACAGGACGCAGCCTCATGTCCGAGAGTGGATTTCTAGGCGAGTCGCTCGGAGCTCAGCTCCACCGCATTCAAATAAACGACGCTTTTCCAGAATGTATTTTTGTTTTCCCTGATCCAACGACCCGTTTTGGCGGTAGCCAGTTCATCGACTCAACCGCATGCGGCCCATTCATGCGCCACCTCATTGAGGAGCTCGTTCCTTTAGTTGATTCCCAATTTTCAACTCTTGCTCATGCAGATGGGCGTGTTGTTTGCGGCCATTCGAGCGGTGGATACGGAGCTCTAATGACGTGCATGCTCAAACCAGGGCATTTTTCGTATTGCATTGCATCTGCTGCCGATAGCGCTTTTGATCTGAGTATGACTCAATCCTTTCCCATGGCCGCGATGAAATTCAAAAAATACGGTAGTCCGGAAGCGTTTCTAAAATATTTTTTCGCACAGCCACGTCCGGAAAAATGTTCTAAAGAAGATTTCCATGCTCTCATGACCATCGCGATGGGTACGTGCTACAGCCCAAATATTCAACGCACTGGATTGTGGTGCGATCTTCCATTCAACATTGAAACCTGTGAACTTATCCCCGAGATTTGGCAGAAGTGGCTGGCACACGATCCAAGTCGCATTGTGCAAGAGCATTCTGCTGCATTTAAAAAGCTCAAGTGGTTGCACCTAGATTGTGGCTCGGAGGATGAATTCGGTGCTCAATTTGGCCATCGGAGGATGGCTCAAACACTGAACGCGCTGGGGATTGAGAATCACATCACTGAATTTTCCGGTGGACACAGCGGTACCTCTGCCCGCTGGGAATTCCGTTTCACAGAACTCGCACCCTTCCTACGGAGTTTTTCTGCGCGTTAACGCGCTCGGGCAGCAACTTCCCCCAACCGAGATAGCCTGCGCAAAAGCCCAGGACACCGCCTAGAATATGAACTCGATCGGCTATGTTGGCTTCGAGGCTGAGGGGAAAGAATAAAATCAAAACAAAACCCATCGCACGCAGAATGCGCTTGCCGACTGAAAAACGATTATCGTTCTTTATGTAAAGCGCACTCCACATACCGGCCATGGCAAATACAGTTCCGGAAATGCCAACCAACTGAACTTGAGGATGATAGGTCAAAATTGCGAGAAAATTTGCAAGAGCACCCACAAAAATCGGCACAATAGGAAATGCAAGAGAACCGAAATATCCCCACAACAACCATCCCAAACCAACGAAGGGCAACAGATTATTGAGAAGGTGCTTCGCGTCTGCATGCTGAAAAAGAGCGGAGAAAATTCGCCAGAATTCACTTTGCACGAAAATTAGATTCTGGCTCACCGCGAGATTAGGAATCCAACCCTGCCAAACAGAAATCGACAACAGAGCAACCGAGGAAGCCAAAATGAGAATCGGAACAAGACTTCCAATTGGAAGCACCCGAAAAAAAACTTTCTCGCGAGCATCGTGAGGGACGATCGTTGCAGGGCCAGGCTCCCAGCGCTCATCAACAGTATACGAAAACAGCGCCTGGTAGGTTCTGCCGTTGAGTACAAGACCATATCGCTCAGAGCCGATATCCTGCTCAGGAGACGGCGCGTCCATCATCTACTCCGTTGAAACGCAGCGCAAAATCATCACGATTCGTAGCATTGCGCAGGGCTTCTTCGTATTCGATGATACCCGCTCGGACAAGTTGAATCAGGTGCTGATCAAAGCTCTGCATGCCACTGTGCCCGCCCTGAACAATGAAGTCGCGCACAAGAGAGGGATGTCCTCCTTTGGCCAGCTTCTCGCGGATAGTTGCAGTGTTGATCA